>CAVQAL010000001.1:0-21411 GCA_963710575.1 uncultured delta proteobacterium
ACAATTTATTCTTGCAGAAAATAGATGGGCAAAAACTTTGGCATTGCCCAGCATATTCTTAATGGGGCAGTTTTCGTCCGGTTGATGGGCTGTCTGGTTGGTTTTGGACCACACAGCGACGGGTAATTACTTTTACGGATATAGGAAGTGACAGTTCCGCGCCCACGCCGCCGGCAAACGTTTTAATATTGTAAACCGTTTGAATAGCTTCTGTAAGCGCTTTAACAACTGGTGCGTCGGGAGAAGACGGTTTCGCCGATTGCACGTATTGCGCGGTCGATATTTCTATTTGTACCTTGAATTTCTTTTCAATTCAACGAACAATTTTTTGTATTGCCGTACAGGACATCCTGTAAGTCATAATCCGGCAGAATACGGCAGTCCATACAGAAAACATCTTCTCCGGGAATGGTGTTGATATTCCGACATTCGCTTCTTTTTTTGTTGGTTCAAAAGTGTTTCCGGCGGATCAAAGAGGGGATCGGATTGGGAATAATTTTTTAAGTTTGGCTAATTTTGTTACCAGATGCGATGCCGCCAGAAAGGCATTATTGCCTAAATGCGGATTACTGCCGTGGCATTGCTTTCCCATTGTTTTAAAACAAAGCCAGAGAATGCTTTTTTCGGCGACTTCAATTAATGATCCTTCAGGATTTCCCGAATCGGGAACGACGATCAAATCGTCGTTGTTGAAAAGATTATCCATGTAATCGATCATATAGAACAATCCTATATTGCTCGATGTTTCTTCATCGGCGACAAAGGCAAGATTAATCGATTTAGCCGTTATTAATCCCTCATCGATGAGAGCTTTGGCGGCAAAAATGGAGGCGACCATGTCCTGCTGATTGTCTTCCACGCCGCGGCCAAAATATGGCCGTCTTTTACATAAGCGCTGTAAGGATCATGGCTCCAGAACGCAATTCTCCCGGCGGAACTATATCCAGATGAGTAATAATCCAGATAAACTGTTTTTATTTTTACCTTCTATTGTCGTGATAAAATTAGGGCGGATGCCGGAAGAAACTCTATTATCCGGCGCATCATAATGCCGGAAATTTTTAAAACCCAATTGGATAAGGCGGTCTTTTAATAAATTGGCTTTCAAAAATTCCCCGTCTCCGCCGTTTTCCGGGCCTACCGCCGGAGTGGCGCTAAGAGCAATTTGCAATTCAATCATTGCTTCGCGGTAAGAATCGATTCGCTGACATACCCTTTTGAATTTTTCTGCATCAATCATAAAATATACCTTTAAAGAGAAACTAGTCTTCAGGAGTTATTAAAATATGCTGGCCTGTTGTCCGAAGGTTCGTCAAACTTCTTGCTGTCACCTAAAATTAAGACGACGTTTTTTGTTTTATCCAGATATTTTACGGCAACTTTATTCAAATCTTTAAGGGTGACATCTTCTATTCTATTGCGGTAATTAAGCAGAAAATCTGCGGGCAATTTTTCATATTCGATATTCATCTGTTGCCAGGCAATTTGTTCGGGAGTAACAAAAGAAAAGATAAAACCATTTTTAATCGATTTTTTAGCCCAATCGATTTCTTTGTCTGTAATCGTATTGGATTGAATATTTTCTAAGACGGAATTGAGCAGGGAAAGAGTTTTCAGGGTTGAGGATGTTTTTGTAAAGGCATAAGTGCCAAAAACTCCGTAGGCAGGTTTAGGGCGGTAAAAGCTTCCCGCGCTGTAAGCCAGGCCTTCATTATTGCGCACGACGCTGAAAATTCGTGAAGGAAAACCGCCGCTGCCGATAATAAAGTCAAGAACGGTAAAAGCATAAAAATCAGGATCATTTTTGCTTGCGGAAAATTGGCCGCTGATAATTGTAGATTGAGGATTTCTTTATCAATAAAATAAACCCCGGCATTTGATTTTTGAGGAGGCGGAGGAACACTGCCGGAATACCGTTTGCCTTCCAATCGCCGAAATACCGGTGGAATTTATTTACAGCTTCTTCTTTGGTAATATCTCCGCTGACGGCAAACATAATATTGGCGGGCTGAAAAAACCGGCTGTGAAATTTGATTAAATCATCGCGTTCAATATTGGCCAGCGATTTATGCGAGGGAAAGCGTCCGCGCGGGTCTCGCGATAGATAAGGCGGTTGAATTCACGGAAAGCGAGGCTTTGCGGTTCGTCTTTTAGCCTTCTTAATTCTTCGTTCTTTAATTGCTTGGCCAGTTCAAATTTATTCTGTTCAAAAGCAGGATGGATAAGTATTTGCGCCAGCAGATCAAGTCCCGGGTCAAGGTCTTTGTTTAAAACAGAAAAATTAACCTGAGCCGATTCCATAGACATGGAAATTGCCGCGGATGCGGCCATGAAATCAAATCGAGAATCGATTTCCGCGCTGTTTAATTTTTCTGGTTCCGCCGGTTCTCATGACATAGGCGGTCAATTCGGCGACACCTTCCTTGCTTTCCGGGTCATACATTGTTCCGGTTTTAATCAGAGCCTTGATATTTACCAGGGGCAATTCGTGATCTTCCAGAATGTAGAGCACGATTCCGTTTTCCAGAACCACACGTTGAGTTTGCGGCAGATTAAATTGCAGCGGCGGATAATTAATTTTGTCCGGAGAGGGCAATTGAAAACTGGACGTTGCTGCTGCGGGAAGTGCGCCTCCGGTAATTATGAAGACGGTCAGTAGTAAGAAAGTAAAAAATTTAATCGATATGTTCATTATTTTGTCTGTCATATAAGCCTGCTATTTAATTTTTATTTATTGTGGTTAAAAACAGCTATCGTGCGGTTTTCCTTATTCAGATAAAGTTTTGCCGCCTTTTGAATATCTTCCGCCGAAACCTTATCAATGATGTTTAAATAATTGGATATATATCTGTAATCGCCCAGCAATACTTCGTAATAAGATAACATGGAGGCAAGTTCGCCGTTGGAATCAAGATTTTTAATATAATCCATTCTTAACTGATTTTTAGCTTTGGCCAATTCCATATCCGTTACCGGTTGAGTTTTAATTTTTTCGATTTCGCGAAGAATAACTTCTTCCAGTTCATTGTTTGTATGGGGATAACGGGGCTTGGCGAATATCGTAAAAAGGTTCGGGTATCTTGTTGCCGGCACGCCGTTGGAAGCGCTCACGCTTTCCGCGATCCCCATTTCCGTCACCAGTAAATTATATAATCTGCTCGTTCTGCCTGTAGTCAGGATTGTTTCCAGAACATCGAAAACATAGTCATCGTAGGCGGGAGCTGTGGGTTTGTGATAGCCGATAATCATCATCGGATTGGAATCGAACAGCACTTCCACTTTTCTTTCTTCGGTTTGCGGAGGCTCCGCGGGACCAATTTTTCCTCTTATTGTTCGCAGGAATCCGGCCGAAATATTTTTCGATCAATTGTAGTGTTTCTTGAGGGTTGATATCGCCGACTACGGCAATCACAATGCTTTCCGGCGCTCTATATTCGGCAAAGATATTCTTTACCGCGTCCGGACTTAAATTCATGATATCCTGAGTCCAGCCCAGTATCGGCCTTCCGTAGGGATGCACTTTATAAGCGGCGCTTAAAAATTGTTCGTATAATTTACCGTCGGGGTCGGCTTCCACACGCTGCCTTCTTTCTTCCATCACCACATCGCGTTCCGTGTAAAATTCGCGAAAGACAGGATTGAGAGGCGATCCGATTCAATCCTTGCCCAGAGTTCGATTTTGTTGGCGGGCAGGCTGACCTGATAAGTAGTAATGTCCTGGCCGGTGGAGGCGTTCATATCCAATCCGCCGTTTTGCGTGTAGAGGCGGTCAATTTCGTTGGGAATAATATATTTTTTGCTTTGATCTGTTGTTTCTTAATTTTTCGGATAAGTCCTTGAATAATTTTTGGATTGGCCTTTTGGCCTTTTCGTTTTTCTTTATCCAGGGCGTTGCCTGTTTTTTCGATCTCATCCAGATTATTTTTTCCAGGGAATAATTTCTGGTGCCGATGGTTGTGGTGCCCTTAAACATCATGTGTTCACAAAAATGGGCGGCGCCGTATTCGCCGTCCGTTTCATCCGCCGCGCCGATACGATGCCGGATATAGAGGGAAACAGTCGGGCTTAAATGACGTTCCAGCATCAGCACCGTCAAGCCGTTTTTCAGTTTGGTTTTAACAACCTTCTTTTCCAGATCAAAACCGTAAGAATGGCCGGAAATTAAAAAAACAGCCGCCAGCGCAAAAACAAATCGGGCAATATTAGTTTTTTTTCATCATTATCAATTCCATTGGTTGTTTTTTAATAAAGAAGCGTGAAAAAAAATATATGATTCCAACAATACAAACTAAAATTAAAAGAGAAGCGGAAAAAAAATACATGACGAATTCCAGAGGATTCTTTAATATATGAACCCCATAACGTATTGATGCCGATAATTAAAAAAAGCAAAGAGAGAAGCAAGACGGCAACATTTTTAACCCAGATTAAAACATTCATGCAAGACAGCCTACTTTGTCCCCTATTATTTTTTAGCCCCTTCTTTAATTCTTCATAAACGTCGAAACTAAAATCATTGTTCCGGCAGGGGAGCAACGAATTGTTATGATATACCGGTTCACCTTGAATGTCAAAGGGGGATGCAATCATCGCTTCCGCCCACATCTTTGTTTCCGGAATGGGCGAATATTCGGCCAGCACCGGCTTGGCGCCGCATTCCCGGACAAATTCAATGCTGGCGGTGACTTCCGTGGCGCTTTGACCGGGCAGGCCGCAGAGAAGATAGATTCCGATATCTTCGGTTTTATAACCCGCATTTTTTAAATGACGAACGCCTTCAAACAATTCTTCATTGATGACTTTGCCTCCCGTTTGCTTCTGCCTTTGGAAATCCGCTGTTTCAAAGCCGAAGCGAATTGTCTTAAATCCCGAATTGTAGAGTAATTGACTTAACTCTTTGTCTATTTCCCGAAGATGCAATCCGTTAGGGCAGTGGAACTGGCAGGATAAATTTCTTTTTCGGATTTCGTGCAGCAGGGGAATAATCATTTCTTGGGAATTAACAAGTAGGGCGTCATCATAAAAACTAAAATTCTTCACGCCGGATTTTTTTTGCCAGTGTTCGATTTCGTCAACAACTTTTATCGGATCACGCCGCCGGAATTTGTCATTAAAAATATGCGAAGCGCAGTAACTGCAGCGATACGGACAGCCGCGCGAAGTGGTGATCGGTAGTTGGTCAATTTTGCGGATTAAGTCGAAAGCGGGGTAGGGCAGGGAATCAAGGTTTTCGCTATCGGGCATAAAGGAAGGTTTTTCACCAAATAAATCCTTTAGCAACTGAAGGACTGGTTTTTCTCCCGCGCCTGCAATTACAAAATCAGCGCCGGAATATTTTGTAGCATGATCGTAGCAGAGAGTCGCATATTTGCCGCCCAGCACAATGGGAATGGAAGGCATTACTTCTTTGATTATTTTAATCGCTTCAAAAACTCCGGGATACCAGTAAGTCATCATCGAAGTGATTAAAACGATGTCCGCATCCTGATGGTTCTTTAAATCTTCGCGAAATATTTCCGGTGTAATCCCATAGCGGCAATAATTTTTTGAGATCATTTTCAGGCTGTCAGGCTTGGGAATAACCTGCCGGAAGAATTTGCCCCGGCCGGAAGAATGGCGCTGCGGCCGTTTGTGACCTTCTTTGAGCATTGCCGGATGATAAGGGTCAAGGCAATCAATAAAATTAATCTGGTGGCCGTTTTGGCGTAAAAGACCTCCTAAATATAATAGTCCCAGAGGTTTCAGCCAAAAATCATAAGCAGCGAAATCGTGAATCCAGGGGTTGATCAAAAGAATCTTCTTACTCATGGACGCTGTTTATCACAGCCATATGGCATTTATCAAATCAATTACCTATTTTCAAAAAAACCGTTTGAAGATAAAACAATTTACGAGTATATTTAATAAGTTTTCTACTTTTTAGTAATTTATCTTTTTAGTTAACAAATAACTGGAGACACAAAAAATGATTAAACGATGGAGACATATTGGTGAAATTGGAGGCGATCCGTGGGTGTTGCCTATATGGAATTCTATTCATAAAACCATTCCTGAGAATACAATACGAAAATCTCAAAAAAAACTTTCAGAATTAGCACTATATATATCAACAAAATTAAATATGATGCCCCGCATAATTGAAAGTATTAACAAGCAATGTAATGCATTATGGGACATAATAAAAGAGAGAGATAAAGAAGATGATTACTGGAATGAACATCAAGGACGTGCTTTATTACTCGACGATGAACTTAAATATAATTTAATTATTGATTTAGACTCGCTTATATTTGAATTAAAATCTTGTCTTGATTTGATGCGACAATTTTTGATGGAAATATATAAACTCACAAATAGCAAAATAAGCCACAAACAAATAAATAATGAATTTAAGAATATTGTTTTGAAAGATGATCTGAATGCTACTTGGTATGATGATTTAGAGAAGCACAGAACATTCTTTATTCATTTGGGTGCACCATATATAGCAATCGATTTAACTAATGAGGAAAAATATTATGATTTAATTATAATGAAAGAAAGTTTAAAAAAATTTGATAATAGAAAGAAGTTACTATTACTTTCGGATTTGAACAAAATTGTCAATGGATTCCTAAAAGCAAGGGGTGCATTACAAGAATATATAATTAAGCATTTAGGAAAGATTTGAGGCGGATGAAGGAATAAAGGGAATGGTTTTATTTTTAGCTAATCTTTGCTATTGCTAATGTTCCTGATGATAGTTAATCATTCTACTACAAATTATTAGGAGTATTATAGATGTTAAAAAATGAGCATTACCGGAAACTGGAAAATATGATGCATTCGGCGCCGATTGTAAAACTGGCCGGCGCGCGTGTGGAAATCAGCCAGGGGCAGGCCGAAATTACATTACCCGTTAAGCAAGAACTTTTTCATGCAGCAGGCGCGTTGCACGGCGCCATGTATTTTCTGGCGCTGGATAACGCGGCTTTTTTTGCCGTCAATTCACTGGTCGAAGATGTTTTTGTGTTGACGGTAAGTTTCAATATTTATCTTCTCCGGCCTGTTGATCAAGGCGTCATTAAAGCTATTGGTAAAGTCGTTAATTCCACAAAGACTCAATATCTGGCGGAGTCTGTTCTCTACGACGCGGAAAACAGGGAGATTGCCAGAGGCAGTGGTGTTTTTGTCAAGGGCAGGACTAAGCTAACGCCGGAGATAGGTTATAAATTATAATTTCTCCAGAGCTAATCCTTTTTGGCAGTTCTGTCGACAAATAAGCTAAAATATACAACGTCTTACTTGTACCTTCATTAATTGACTTCACCAATTTTTTATGTTAATTAGACGACCCATATATAAAAGTTATTAAAAATATGTAGTTATTTGTTTTTGAGGCAGCAAAAAAGTGAAAAAAACGACTTTAATGAAAATTTTTCTGAGGTCTTTTTTTATCCACGCAACACTTAATTTCCGGCGGATGCAAAACTTGGGTTTTACCATGGCGATAATTCCCCTTATCCAGGAATTGCGTTTGCAACAAAGGGATTCGGAAAGAATGCTGACCATGCACTTGCAAATGTTTAATACCAATCCCTACTTTTCTGCATCGGTAATCGGTTCCGTTGCTCGTTTGGAAGAAGAACAGGCCGGTAAGGGTGACGCCTTGGATATCCCTCCGATTAAACAAAGTTTGATGGGATCTTATGCCGCTATAGGCGACATTTTTTTTTGGGGCGCACTAAGGCCTTTTGCTTCGATTGTTGCCGTTATTTTAGCCTATATGGGGTTGATACTTGCTCCTGTTGCTTTTTTGATAATCTATACACCGGCTCATTTTTGGATAAGGTTAAAGGGTTTTATCGAAGGTTACCGGCAGGGAAAGAATGGTTTTGAATTTATCCGCTCTTTGGATTTGCCCCGTGTTGCCGTAAAAATTCGCTGGCTTTCTTTAACGATACTGGCCGGGGCGGTTGTCCTGCTGTCGAATGAAGGGAATTGGCCTTTTATAAAAACATATGGCTTTATTATGAAATTAATGGCAATGGCAGTTGTTTTGTTTTGCTTTTTATTGATTAAAAAAGGTTTGTCACAAATTTATATTATTTATGGAGCGATTGTGATATTTTTTCTCATTTCATGGACGGGACTTATTAATTGATAGAAACCAAAACTTTAAAACTAAAGAATAAACTGGGAATGCATGCGCGGGCAGCGGCAAACTTTGTGAAAGTGGCGCAGCAGTTCAAATCAGGAATTTATATCGAACATAACGGCCAAACTGTTAACGGCAGAAGTATTCTGGATATACTTACTCTTGCCTGTCCCAATGGTGGAGAGTTAACGATAAAAGCCGATGGAGTTGATGCTTTTAACGCGATAGAGGAATTGGAAAAGCTTATCGAAAATAAATTTGGAGAAGATTAATCAATAAAATGAGCGCTGATCAGACCAAGAAAACATTTGTTCTCAAAGGCGTCGGTGTTTCTCCCGGCGTTGCTATTGGCAGGGTTTACCGTTTTGACCCTCTGGACAGCAAGATTGCTTTTTATAAACTTAATGACGCTTCTCTGATTCCCAAAGAAATTGATCGCTTTGAAAAAGCCTTAAAAGATTCGGAACATCAACTGTTGGAAATTCAGAAAAACCTCAAAAAAGCAAAGGTTACCGAACCGCTTTATGTGATTGACGTTCATGTTTTAATTTTAAAAGACAAAGTATTCACCAATCGCACAATTAAATATATACGCAAATCACAAGTAAACGCGGAATGGGCTTTGCGCATGACGCTGGATCATTATAAAAATATATTTGAGGGCGTTGAAGATGCCTACATAAGCAGCCGCGTCAGCGATGTGCAGTATGTGGTTCAGCGGGTACTGCGCAATTTATCCGGTGAAAAGCAGGAAAACGTCTGGGAAGCCGGCCAGGACGGCGTGATCATCGTTTCCCACGATCTGTCTCCGGCCGATACGGCTCAGATGAAGCTGGATAAAATCTTCGGTTTTGCCACTGACAGCGGCGGCCGCACGTCGCATACGGCTATTGTTGCCCGGTCAATGGAATTGCCGGCCGTCGTCGGACTGGATAATATCACCCGCTCTGTCCTGACCGGCGATGAGATTATCGTCGACGGCACGTCCGGTCTGGTTGTGATCAATCCCTATCCCGATATGCTCAAAAGATACGAAGAAAAGAAACGTCATTATGACGCCGCCAGAGACGAGTATCTTAAATATGCAAAACTGCCTGCCGTGACGCTCGATAATTACAATGTGCAAATAGGATGCAACATAGAATTTATCGAAGAAATTCCTTCAGCAATTGTTCACGGCGCGGAGAACATCGGGCTTTACCGGACGGAATTTTTATATATTTATCGGGAACAATTGCCGACGGAAGACGACCATTTCAATAATTACCGGCAGGTGGTTACTGAAAAGAATTTATCGTGGTCAACCATACGCACGTTTGATTTGGGTGGTGATAAATTCCCCAACTACCAGAAGCAAAGCAAGGAATTGAATCCGCAGATGGGAATGAGGGCGATTCGTTTTTGCCTGAAGGAAGTGGAAATATTCAAAACGCAGCTAAGAGCCATCTGGCGTGCCAGCGCGTTTGGAAAGACAAAAATTCTTTTTCCGATGATTTCGAGTGTGGAAGAAATTCGCGAAGCGAAGAGGCTGCTGGAAGAAACACGTCAGGAGCTTTTGGCGCAGGGGATAGAAATTGCTTCAAAGATGGAAATAGGCGCGATGATTGAAGTGCCTGCCGCGGTTATCATTGCCGATAAACTAGCGCGTGAGGTGGATTTTTTCAGTATCGGCACAAATGATTTAATCCAGTATTCTCTGGCTATTGACCGAGCGAATGAACGTCTGACTTATATGTATGAACCCTTACATCCGGCTGTTTTGAGATTGATAAAGAGAGTCGTGGATGCCGCTCATGAGGCAAAGATTCCTACGGCGATGTGCGGTGAAATGGCCGGCGACCCCCTGTGCGCATTGATTCTCCTGGGAATGGAATTGGATGAATTAAGCATGAACCATCTGGCCATCCCGCGGATTAAAAAAATTATAAGAGAATCAACGGTGAAAGAATCCAAATTATTGCTGGAAAAAGCCCTTTCTTTTAATACGGCTCTTGAAGTGCGGACGTATGTAAATGATTATATGATTAAACGTTTTCCCGGCGAATTTCAAAATGAAGAAGACTAGCCTTTGTCCCCCAAAAGCCGGATCAGACCCGCGGAAATAATCATGACCGTAGACAAATTTTTAAATTATACCAAGCATAAAATTTAGACGATCCATCATCTTACCGTTTTTTCAACGGAGGACATCAATAATGAAAGAAAAAATGAATTCAGATAAACCGAATCAAGATAAAGAATATTACTCTGGACGTCTTTACCCTGGGCAAGACTTTTTGCAGTTACGTCTGGCAAAGACATTTCTTTCACGTGTTTCCATTGCCGATGAATATGTTGACGCTATAAAAAAACTTTCGTCGGAAGGAGTTGTCGTTTATGCTTTAAATCAAAGGAGTGAACTCAACAGCCTGATCATTTCTGAACTTGTTGAGCGCAAAGGACTTCCCGAACCCGTGTTTTGCCACGGGATGAATATGTCCCTCTGGCAGCCATTACCCCAAATGATGAAGTTTCTCTGGTCTTCTTTTATGCGCCGTTTCGGGAAAGAACAGAAAGCCTGGATGGGTAAATTAGCCTATCTCGAAAGAACAGTTAATGAGAAGAAGAGCGTTGTTATTCATTTGGGTGAATCGGAATTCATTGAAAACAGATCCGCAGAAAGTGCGATGGCCAGTTTGATTAATGTGCAAAATAAAGTTGATTTCCCCATCTTTATTGTGCCTGTTTTAGTTGCTTATGGGCGAAGGCGTGAAAAAGAAGATGAAAGCCTGATTAATATTCTTTTTGGACAAACGGAACATACCGGATCTTTGCGCCGTTTAATTACGTTTATACGTTATTCCGGCAATGCTTTTGTTATTCCCGCGGAACCGATCAAATTATCCGAATATTTAAATAAAAGTAACGGTATTTCTAAGGCATCGATTATTCACGAACTGCGCGGAGAATTAATCGACCGTATTGAAAAAGAAAAAAACACTGTGGTTGGACCGGCTTTGAAATCCCGGGAAGAACTAATAGGGATGGTTTTGAGCGACGAATCCCTGAGAAAGTTTATTGATGATTATGCGGCGAAAGAAAATAAAGACAAGGCCGCTGTTGTAAAAGAGGCCCGCCGTGATCTTTATGAAATTGCCGCCGATTATAATGAAACGTTTATAGACATTCTGCGAAAAGTGCTCAACTGGTTATGGAACAACATTTACGATGGTTTGTCGATTGATTTAGAGGGCATGGCCAAGATAAGAAATATTTCCAAAAAAATGCCTTTTGTTATTATTCCCTGTCATCGCAGTCATATTGATTATCTTTTATTTTCTTATGTTTTGTATGTTAACAATATTCAGCTTCCTTTTATTGCCGCCGGTAGCAATATGACCTTTGGCCCAATGGGTTACATTTTTCGCAAATCAGGGGCTTTTTTCCTACGAAGGAGCTTCAAAGGCGACAAAATTTATGCCGAAGTATTTACCAAGTATTTAGCGATACTCTTGAAAGAAGGATTGCCTCTGGAATTTTTTATTGAAGGAGGACGCAGCCGTACAGGGAAAATGGTCATGCCCAAGTATGGTCTTCTTTCCATGATTATTCAAGCCTATCAGGAAAAGTATTGCGATAATTTCGCTGCCATTCCGGTTTACATTGGCTATGACCGGGTGGTTGAGGAAAAGTCATATCTTAAAGAGCTTTCCGGAGCGTCCAAAACTCCCGAAAATACCGCGGATATAATAAAAACCAGTAAAATATTACGCAAACGGTATGGCCGTGTTTATTTAAACGTTGGTGAACCGATTATCATGAAGTCATATCTGGAGGCGCAGGAAAAGCAAATAGATCAAATGACTCTGGATGAACGGCAAAGCCTTTATCGGAAAATAGGCTATGAAATAGTTCTGGAAATTAATAAAGTATCCGTGGTCACGCCTTTTTCTCTTGTCGCTGCCGTAATTTTGAGTCATGACCGTAGGGGAATATCTTACAATGAGTTGTTGAATATTTTAAATGAATTTTATGAATATCTGTCTATGAAGAAGGTTAAGTTTGCCGAGACATTTGCCTCCCGGGAGAAAGCGATAACCGATGCCCTGAACATTTTTGTGCAGTCGGGATTTATTTCCAAAATTGAAGCCCAGGAAGATGAAGACGAAGAAATGCAGGAAGTGGTTTATTCATTGAAAGAAGAAAAAAGACTCAATTTGGAATATTATAAAAACAACATTTTACATTTTTTTGTACCTCTTAGTTTTGTGGCTACTTCCATGCTGAAAAGCAGTGAAGATTCAACGCCGCTTAGCCGGATTACGGGAGATTATAAGTTTCTCAAGAAACTTTTGTGGAACGAATTTATTTTTGATGAAACCAAGGATGACGCCGAAGAAATCAATGAAGTGCTGGCTTATTTATATGACAGAAAAATGATTACGTCCATAGAATGCGATGGTCAGGTTTGGATAGAAATAAAAGGAAGGGGCAGCAAAAAACTGAAACCTTTTGCCGATTTGATTCACAATTATCTGGAATCGTTCTGGATCGTCATGAGAAGTTGCTTATATCTGAAGAAAAATCCGCAAACAAAAAAGGATTGGTTAAAAAAAATCAGGACACTGGGAGACAGGATGTATCGGAAGGGCGAAGTTTTACGGCCGGAAGCGCTCTCTCAATCGAATTATCAGAATGTTATTATATTCCTTGAAGAGGCAGGGCTTATAAACGCAATAAAAGATGAAAAAAGCGAAAAGAAAGAAAAGAAAGAAGTTTCTTATGCCCTAAACGAAAACAGAGCGGAAATGGAAGTTTTGCGCCGCCGTCTATTCAAATTGCTCTAGATATTTTTAACTATTATTTTAACAATTGAGAGAATAGTGCCGGCTGAATGAAGTTTAAAATAAATAGGGCTGACCTTTGAGAAAAGGCCAGCCCTATTAGTTAATAGTAATGTTGGTTATTGTTGAAACTCCAATTCCGAAAGCGTAGTAACCTGAAGGTCATCTTCGACGCAACGGAATTGGTAAGTTGAACAATCCCGCGAAGCGGAGGGTTCATACCCGTGATTTTTTCTTGCCTGCTTTAGCCGGTGCTTTGATGCTGTAAAATGCCTCTTTACCGCGGTAGTTGGCTGCGTCGCCTAATTCTTCTTCAATGCGAATCAATTGATTGTATTTAGCCAGTCTTTCGGTGCGGGAAAGTGAACCGCTTTTGATCTGCCCACAATTGGTGGCAACAGTGATGTCTGCCATGAAGGTATCTTCCGTCTCGCCGGAGCGGTGGGAGACAACGCAGGTGTAGCTTGCTTCTTTAGCGCGTTCCATGGTGTTGAGTGTTTCTGTCAGTGTGCCGATTTGATTTAGTTTAATTAAAACGGAATTAGCGACACCCATTTCAATACCTCGCTCCAGACGTTTGATGTTGGTCACGAAAATGTCATCGCCGACAATCTGAATCTTGCTGCCCAGTTCATCGGTTAACAGTTTCCAGCCTGCCCAGTCATCTTCCGCCAGACCATCTTCAATCGAAATAATCGGGTATTTGGCGACAAGATCAGCATAGAATTTAACCATTTCTTCAGCCGATTTCTGGGGTTTCTTTTCCGCCGCCAGAATATATTTGCCTTTTTCATAAAACGAACTGGCGGCTGAATCCAAGGCTATCATGATATCTTTGCCGGGCTTGTAGTTTGCTTTTTCAATTGCCGTCATAATGAGAGACAGGGCTTCTTCGTTTGATTTCAAATTCGGGGCAAATCCGCCTTCATCGCCGACGGCGGTGTTATAACCCTTGCCTTTGAGCACTGATTTCAAAGCATGAAAAACTTCCGCGT
This sequence comes from uncultured delta proteobacterium, assembly GCA_963710575.1. Classification (GTDB taxonomy): domain Bacteria; phylum Desulfobacterota; class Syntrophia; order Syntrophales; family Smithellaceae; genus Smithella. The sequence continues at coordinate 13,956 of CAVQAL010000001.1, forward strand.
TCATGCGAATGCCTTCCTTGAAATTGGGTGCACCCACGGGCATGATCATGAATTCCTGAATATCAACATTGTTGTCAGCATGCTGGCCGCCGTTTAAAATATTGGACTGCGGAATCGGCAGAACATTAGCATTAACGCCACCCAAGTAACGGTAAAGCGGCAGGCCGGAGATCTCCGCGCCTGCTTTGGCGCAAGCCATGGATACGGCGAGAATCGAGTTGGCGCCTAACTTTCCTTTATTTTCGGTTCCATCCAGTTCGATCATGGCAAAGTCGATATCGCGTTGTCTGCGGCAGTCCATACCGATGATTTCCGGCCCGATTTTATAGAGAATATTTTTTACGGCCGTTTCAACACCTTTCCCATTGTATCTTTTCTTGTTACCGTCACGTAATTCCAGCATTTCATGCTCGCCGGTGGAAGCACCTGAGGGAACAGCCGCCCTTGCAGTAATACCTGCAATGGTTGTAACTTCGGCTTCGACTGTTGGATTTCCCCTGGAGTCCAGTATTTCTCTGGCATGAATATTGATAATTTCCGGCATAAAAAACCTCCTTTTTTGCTTTGCCCCAACCTATAACAGAGAGTCTTCCTGATTTCAAGATGATAATCGAAGTGTCTTGATTCCTGCAGCGAAGTCGGATAAATAGTACCAATTCTAAATCAAAGAGCTATTTTTGTTGGCGTCGTTGTCGGCTCAATATCATCTTTGATTTAGAAATGGTATAAGACGTAAGAAGACTTTAGGGAAAAATAAAAATAATGAATATGGATGCGATTAAAAAAGATAAAAACACAAAACTTTTCCTGCATTTAAAAAAATGGCTGGAAAAAGCCGTGCTGGATTATAAAATGATCGAAGAGGGAGATCGGGTGTTGATCGGCGTCTCCGGAGGAGCGGATAGTTTTGCTCTGTTGGATTTGCTCGATTCACCAATGATTTTTATTCCCCGGTTTTCTTTTATCGTTGTCAATATCGACATGGGTTTCGATCCAGAATATAAGGCATATGAAGCACTGGAAAAATATTTTCGGGAAAACAATTACCGTTATGTGATGGAAAAAACAGATATTGGCAATCTGGCGCACTCCGATTTTAATAAAAAAAATCCCTGTTTTTTATGTTCACGGCTTAGGCGCAAAAGGATTTTTGAAATAGCTGATGCGGAAGGCTGTAATAAAATAGCTTTCGCTCATCATCGTGACGATATTATCGAAACACTACTAATTAATATGTTTTATGGAAGGGAAATCAGCACAATGATGCCCAATCAGAGCATATTCAAGGGTAAATTGCATATCATTCGACCACTTGCTTATTTGCGGGAAGAACTGGTGAAAAAATACAGCAGGGAACGACAATTTCTTGCCGTGAAAAACGATTGTCCGACCAGTAAAACATCGAAGAGGGTTTACATTAAGAATCTTTTGAATGAACTGGAGCGGGATAATAAAGAAATCCGCGATAATATTTACAAGGCAATGAGTCACGTAAAGCCGGACTATTTGCTGCCGCAGAAGTAATGAGACTCGCTGATAATGAGACCCAAGCTTCAGAAACAAAGTACACTGAAGCTTGCTGGACGAATTATACCAGGCGCACAGCGCCGTGGTAGAACGAGTGCAGCGAAGTTCGAAGCGTTAGTCGAATTATCCCGCCGGTGAAACCGGCAGGGAAAAAATAAATGGCATTAACCTCATTTTAATGTAAAATTAAATTATGGCAAAAGAAAATACGGCACAAAAACTGATTGCATCCAACAAGACCGCTCGCCTCAATTATGATATCGGCGATACGTATGAAGCCGGTATGGTCTTATCCGGAACAGAAGTCAAAGCGCTGCGCGCCGGAAAGGCCAATCTCAAAGACAGTTACGCCGTCGTCAAAGATGATGAAGTTTATCTGCGCGAGATGCACATCAGTCATTACGATCACGGCAACCGCTTCAATCATGAGCCTCTGCGGCCGCGCAAACTACTTCTACATAAACGGGAGATTAGGAAACTCTACGGGCAATCAAGGGAAAAAGGCTTGGCGCTAATTCCACTGAAACTCTATTTTAAAAATGGCATGGTGAAAGTGGAGATCGGCATCGGCAAAGGTAAAAAGTTGTATGACCGCCGTCAGGATATTAAAGAACGTGAAGAACGCCGCACGCTGGCCCGGGATTTTAAATCCAAACTTATTAAAGTCTAAAAAATAATAACGAATAAATAGTCCGGGGATGAGTGATATGGAAGGGAAAAAAATCAGCGAAACCAGAGTGATTATGGGGCAAGTGATGAATCCGGAAAGCACAAATCCGGCGGGAAATGTTCATGGCGGCGACATTATGAAACTGATTGATACCGCAGGAGGTGTTGCGGCAACCCGTCATGCAAGGGCACATGTGGTTACGGCATCCATTGACAGAATAGATTTTCATTATCCTGTTTATATGGGCGATTTATTAATTCTTAAGGCGTCTGTCAACTTTGTCGGTAAAACATCCATGGAAGTCGGTGTTCGGGTGGAGGCGGAAAATCCGATTACAGGACAGGTACGTCATACAGGTTCAGCGTATCTGACGTATGTTGCATTGGATGATAATAGACGGCCGATAAACCTGCCGCCGCTGGTACTCGAGACGGATGAAGACAGGCATCGCAATGAGGAAGCAGCCCGAAAAAGGCAGACACGATTATCGGTAAAGAAAAAAGAAAAAGAAAGCGCATAAGTCCAGCTTTTGACCGCATTGAACCGTGAGTGTCCCTGCGAGTTATCAGATCATCAGAGCATAAAATCAAGAAATCTTTCCTTTGACAAAAGATTGGTAAGTGTTTATATTATAAACAAATCAAATTTAAAGGGGGGCGTCACGGTTTCGACGGGGACATTTGAAGTTGTAGAAGCGTACCGAGGTTCCTACAGGCCTCGTTAAACAGGTAGGAAACATATAATCGCAGAAAACTACGATTACGCTTTAGCCGCTTAGACGGCTAACGTTCTACCCGGTTCTCCTGTTGGCTGGACTAGAACGTCATTAAGACAGGATAGCCAAACTTCTTGCCTGGGGGAGGGCGGCGAATACTTACAGGATAGCGCGGGGCGATCCGGCCTTAGGGAGCAATCCAGCGTGAAGGTTCTAAAACGAAGGCTACGTACGTAGAAGCTGCAGCGGAAGGTTTTCGGACGCGGGTTCAATTCCCGCCGCCTCCACCAAGAGATAGTTCAGCACAATGCCGTACACATCCCTTTTGATACGAAAAGCCTTGGTTCTTTAGCCTCTATGTGTCATGTTTCGTTATTGTGAAAGTTGCTATTGCTGAATAAGTTTCAAAAAGCATTCGACAATATAAGGGTTGAATGTTGTACCGCTTTCATCGGTCAGAATCCTGATGATTTGATCCTGGGACATCGGTTCCCGGTATGGGCGTATCGATCGCAAGGCATCATAGACATCAGCGATGGCGATGATCTGGCTGACGATATTTGGTTCCCAGCCTCCCTTGATCCTTGGATAGCCGCTGCCGTCATATTTGATGTGGTGCTCCATGGCGGCAAGAACGGCCAGATTGTTTACCCCTTTCAATTTCATCAGGTACATGGCTCCCTTGGTGGTATGTTCTTCCATAACAGTCCGTTCCTCGTCGGTCAAAGGGCCCTCCTTTAACAAAATATCATCAGGGGTCGTTGTCTTTCCCACGTCGTGAAGTAAGGCTGCAATCCCGATTTTATTGAGGTAATGTCCATTGAAACCAAGACGCTCCGCCAAGGATATGGCGAGAATCGCCACATTGGATGAGTGGGTGAAAGTATACTCGTCGTTCGATTTAATTTCCGCGAGAAGTTTGAGTGGATTTGATTCGCAGATAATTACCATGAGGTCAGCAACGATTTGATCCACCATGTTGAGATCGATGTTGTTTTCATCACGGCAACTTTGATAGATTCTCTGTATCATCTGTTCCTTTGACTGGAACCGGAGGTCCAGAATATTCGCTGTATCATTGCCGGATGCTTCGAGATCAGACTTATCCGCCGTACGTATTTTATCGCTCTCCTTGAGCTTAATTTTGCCTAGCTTGATATATTGCGTCGAGTCCATGAATGAACTTCCCGAAGAGGCAAAACTTCGGATCAACTCCTTAAGTTGAGCAAAAGGCAGACCTCTTAAGAAAGATATCCATTCGACGCCATTTTTCTTCATGAACCTGACAAAGGCGGCTTCATGAAAACCGGGAATGAGCAGGGGTTTGTTGTCTACGCTGACATAATCACCGATCAGGAGGATGGTGATTTTTCGCTCATTTTTGAGTAAAATATCTAGGAGGGCAAAGGCTTCCTGGGCATGGGAAATGACCTGCGGATGGTTGTCGGGGTACATGCCGGCGTTCTGGATGGCCACGGTCAACTGGGTGATGATCCCGCCGATATTCTTCTGATTATTTATATCGGCCATATCATGATTCCTTTTGCCTCATGATCTTTAAGCAGTTTGCCCTGATTCTTCTGTTCCACGATTTTGAACCTCTTTCCAAAAGTGATTGTACAGCCTTTCGGGGAAAATGTTCCAGGGATTCATAAAGGATTTCCTTCATACGGAAGAGTCGTTGGGGAGACAGGGTAAGCCTGACTGACATGATTGTTTCCATGTAAGGTACCGTCCATGGATTTCCTGTCCCTGCAAGTTGCCGTACAATCCATTCATTCAGAATGGCATCCTCTTCACGGATGTAAAATGTTTTCAGAAGAGACATCATCTCGCCCATCAGTTCTCTGACTTCATAAAGGCAGGTCAGGCTCACCGCTTGCAGAACATCATCGCGGTTCGAGGAATGGATGCTTTTCCGCAACATATCGATGACCCCTGAATCCTTGAACAGAAAAAGAATGTCCAGGACTTCCTTCTTGACATTCCAGTCGTCACATTCATATAGTTCCTTCAAGAGTGGAATGGAGCTGTGATTGCCTGCATCCCGTAATAATGACAAGAGACGGATTGCCTTAAGTGGTGTTTGGTTTCCCATTCTTTTAGAGGCCTCATCCACGATGTTACTGCCAAATCCCTTGATAATATCCATGAGCGTATCAGAAGTCGTTGTCTCAGGGTCCAGGTAGAGGTCAAAGAGCCAGGGGATATTCTGTACGCCGCTCATGACAAGAAATTTTGCCAACTCCGAAGTGTCTTTCCCGTCCAGGATGAACGGGGTGATATATCTGGAAATGGTGTCGGGATCCTTAAAAATAGATAAAACAGGCAATGCTTGGCGACGGATTTTTTCTGAGCCGTTTTTCTGCCCATGGCGGCGAAGGGTTTCGATAACGCTGATCAGAAATGAAAATTGTCCCTTCTTTAGTAGATCCGGAATAACAAAGGATAATCTTGTTGAATAGGCGAGATAATTCTCTTCATCGTTCTCTTCGTCCATCAAGATAAGTACCAATTTGCAGAGGCGGAAATCGATGTGTTCATCATCTATGGTCTCCAGATATGCTGAAAGGTTAAATGCATCTTCTTTGACATCGATATCATCGGTCGTCGAAGATATCCTGGACAGCTTTTTGAGCATTTGATCGTACTTTTCGGGGACATATTCTTCATAGTCCTCCCTTTTCAGGAGTTTTACCATTTCTGAGGATGTCATATTCTGCCTGTCACCCCGTTGATTGGAATCGTCTTCTTTTTCGATTGCCGACAACTTTTGCAGAAGTGTAATAAGGGCAGGGGAAATTTGTCTTTTCTTTTCGTTTGCTAAGTGAATGATTCCTAGAAGCATCTCCTCGGGGAAACATCTCAGGTTCTCCCGGACGAGTGCCGTTTCCGGTTGGAGGGAAAGCTGCCTTTCCGCCACCTCCAGAAGTTGTTCTTTTAAGTCAGGGTGAAAATTATTGATCAGATTAGCAACCTTGGCAAGTACTTTGTATTTCTCCGCACTCACCTGCCTGCTTGTTTGAATTTCGTATAAATAATCCTGGATCATGTTTTCGTAACTTGCGACCGCCTGCTGCCAATATTGCCTGTTATCATTGAGTGTCTGAATGGTTTTCGGGAGATCAGGGTTGGCCGACTTCGTGGCATAGGAATTTTCCAATCCCGTCATCGAGACATGAAATGCCATTTGGGAAATGAATTTCGACCAGAAATCCTCATCCCTCATTTTATTCCGGGTCTTCTTTTCATCCGTCAGTTGAAAATCGTCGGCATCGATGGTCTTTACCTGAATACCGTTGATAGACGAACGGGCGAGGAGATTTTCCAGCTTACCCATATTTCGTATATCGGAAGTTTTGGAAGACAAGATTTTGCTGAACAGGAATAAATCGTTCCTGGTTACGGTATGCTTCAGTCTGAGGAAAATAACACGAAAAATATTGAGGGTGTGGGCATATTCCCGAAAAGTATTATTATTTTTATCCAGCACATTTTCATTGAGCATGAGCGTTTTATCGGCAACACCAATGATCATTTCCGATCTTCCTTGAAGGTAGGTCTGGATGAGTGTGTAGGCCAGCTCAACACTTTTATCTATACTGGCGTGGCCGGCCGGGTACATTCCGATGTTCATCTTAATCAGATTGAGGGCCGAGATGATGCGGGATATCTGTTTAATATCTGTAGGCGAGGATATTTCTGTGCTTTTCATCCTTCCGGTCTTTTTATCGTTTAGTCCATTATTTGTATAATTCATGAATGTGCCCTATGGATGCTTTATAAGTCAGGAAGAATAATTCACCCTGTAACATGTAGCACATATATTAGATAAAAATTGTTTTAAATTGTATCACATGTTAAATCGGAGTTCAAATTTTGATTATTTCCTATTGAAATATTGTATGAACTGGAAAAATAAGAAAAACAATGTTACGGGAAAAAAGAAATTTTAGACAAGCGTGCTTAGACCGGATTAAGATTATTAAACTTTTGTTTCCACGAAATGTAATCTTTCAGTTTCTTAATAGCTTCATCCGGCGTGTTGACGAATTCGACACCCTCCTCATAAGATTCACCATCATAAATGATTTTAATCCATTTACTTTTCCCATGACTGTTATGATCTGGTGCACGTTCTTAATGTAATGTCTATCTTGAAAAGGTATCAACGGGTAAAAACAGATGGGCCTGAATTCTGGCTCCGGAAGAAGAGATACTTTGCTGCGATTATACATGACTTCTTTGGAAAGATTGTGCCTTCCTGAAACTACAGTTATGGTAATCTCATTCTCCTCTTTTAGTCTTGGCGATTTTCTTTTTTCGGCCATAACGATTTATTCCTTTTTTTTTCAGAATGCCCTTGCTGCCCTTGCTTTTGCGAACGCCTTATTCCGGTTTATATTTTTATTCTGTTATGTATTCCTCGACTTTTCATAAAAGAATATGAGAAAATTTTACCATCTTTTGAACGAATCTTTAGCACATCATCATAAACACCTATTATTTGCCCCTCAATAATTTCCCCATTCGTCAAAACAATT
>CAVQAL010000002.1:0-81192 GCA_963710575.1 uncultured delta proteobacterium
CATTTGCTACAGCTACGGTAACAGAAAGGAAAAATGATGGCTCCAAAGCCTAGAGTAAGATTTGCGCCGTCGCCCACAGGAGAACTTCATGTCGGCAATGCGCGCACAGCACTTTTTAACTGGATGTTTGCCCGTCATTATGGCGGCGCTTTTATCCTGCGCATTGAAGATACGGACGAATCACGCAGTGCCTTGTATTATCAAGTAAATTTGCTTAATGACTTGAACTGGCTGGGACTGAATTGGGTTAAAAATTCCAGAAAAATGGCTCTTACGGTCCTTACAAGCAGAGTGAACGTTTGGATATATACAAAAAACATCTTCAGATGCTTATAGATGCTGATTTGGTTTATCCCTGCTACTGTTCTGAGGAAGAACTGGAAGAAGAGCGTCAGGCTTTGATATTGAGCAAACGTATGCCGGGCTACATGGGCAAATGCAGAAATCTTACGGAGGAAGAGAGAAAAAAACGGGAAAACGAAGGCAGAAAACCTTCATTTCGCTTTAAGGTTAAGCCACAAATAATTGAATTTGAAGACTTAATCCGTGGGGCGATGAAGTTCGAAGGTGAAGCCATCGGCGATTTCATCATTGTCCGTTCCAATGGCATGCCCGCCTATAATTTCGCCGCTGTTATAGATGATCACCTTATGGGTATTACGCATGTAATACGCGGTGAAGATCATATTATCCAATACCGCATTGCAGATAATGCTTTACCGAGCTTTCGATTTTGTACCGCCAACCTTCGCGCATCATTCATTGATTCTGGGAAAAGACCGCGCCAAACTCAGCAAACGACATGGCTCTGTCTCTGTGGGTGAATTCCGCAAACAGGGAATTTTACCGGAAGCCCTTATTAATTATCTTGGTCTTTTGGGAAGTTCTTTTACGGATGGCCGGGAAGTATTGTCCCGTGAGGAAATGGTTGGCGGTTTTGCATTGGAACGCGCCTCCAAAAGCGGTGCAATATTTGATGAAGAAAAACTCCACTGGTTAAATGCCATCTACATTCAGAAACATCAAAATAGAAGATTTAATAGAGCGGCTTAAACCATTTTTGGAAAAGTCAGGATTGAAAAATGATATGATTAATTCAGAATGGTTCCAGAAGATAATAGAACTTGTAAAAGTTGAATTAACAACTCTTGCGGAAGTTGGCAGTCATATAAGCATATTTTTTGATGATAAATACAAACTTACCGCCGAAGCCGGAGAAATTCTAAAAAAAGATAATGCGCAAAGTGTTGTAAAAGTTTTTACTGAATATCTGGATATTCATGATGATGATCCCCATAGTCTTTATTCCGCGGCGATAAAACATGTTAAAGAAAAAACAGGAGCGAAAGGCAAGGAATTATTCATGCCCATTCGGGCGGCTCTAACCGGAAAGACTCATGGTCCGGAACTGGATAAAATATTTGTTATTTTGGGCAGAGCAGTTGTTTTGCGAAGACTTAACCCTTTTATCAACTGAACTTACTACACCATTTTACAATTATAACAAGAATCAATTCAAATTCGTTTTACTTTTTAACCTTTATTTTGTAAGCATCGATTACTAACCACCACCACACCTGAAGCAACTCTTTAAATGTCATCAAATAACCTTTAATACTAACGCGGCTATGAGGATTATTTATCCAATAAACCGGAATAATTTCAATTTTGTATTTTAATTTTTTTGCAAGAGCCAAGGCTTCAATATCAAAACCCCAATGATCAATTTTAGTTTTAGTAAAAACATTTTCAGCAATTTCAGCGCTAAAAGCTTTAAAACCGCATTGTGTGTCCCAAATGCCGCAGACAGCAAATATTTGAATCAAACAATTTCCCAAATCACCTAATAATCGTTTTATAAAAGATTGAGGCACTGCCTGTTTTGCTCCTTTTGCATCTCTATCTTCACGGGAACCTATTACCACCTTTGCTCCCCCAACAAAATAAGTTTTCATTTTATCAAAATGTTCAACCGTGGTAGCATTGTCAGCATCCATAAAAAGCCTTACCTGCCCTTTAGCTTCGAGCACCCCCGCCGCACCGCCCAGCCCTTGCCATGATTTTCTTTATTATCGATCAAACGCAAATTTTTGATGCTTTTTTGAAAATCGGTGACTATTTCCACTGTTTTATCCGTTGAACCATCAGAAACCAGCAAAATTTCAGATTCAAAATTTTGCTTTTGAAGATATTGGTCTACTGCTAAAAGCGTCGCGCTAATAGTCTTTTCTTCGTTATAGGCTGGAATAATGACTGATAAATAAGGCTGATTTTCCATAAACCCATTAATAACTAATTTAATTTTAAATTCTTCTTCAATGAAAGGAGAAGATGGTAAAAGGAGGAACAGAAGCTATACGTTTGATATCCTCTGGAATTTGATATTCAAGCTTTTTAAGACTTTTATCCTCAATCACCAGATAATGCGGAGCTGTTTTTGCGAAAAAATAACTTGTATCGGAAACAGTATCAAAAAAATAATATACCTGTTTGTCATTCAAATAAGGAATTAATGAGGCGTATTCCCACAATACATTATTAACAATCGCGACAGGAATTTCCGGGTATTTATTAAAAACATAGGATTTTCCTTTTCCGGGATATATATTTTCAATTTTTGAGTATGACAGTTCATGTTGTTTCCGGTTCCAGTTCGCAAACACAACGCCTAAAATGAAAATAACGGCATATAAGGCAACAAAGAATGACTTTCCGTTCCGAACAGTGAAATCAAAATAAAATACAAGACCGAGCATCAACAGAGGAAAAGACGGCATCATATACCGTAAACCTTTAAATGCGGCAAAGAACATAATAATACAACACCAAATGAAAACACCAATAAAAAGGAAAAAAGGAAGTTCATCATGTTGAATAGATTTATTTTTGAAAATAAAAAAACAAATCCCCTGAACTAAAACAAGAATAAGGACTGGAAAATAAAATAAATAGTATACTAATGTAGAACCCATGCTTTTTACAGAGAGCTTAAAGTTTTCTAAAAAAGCATTTGTTCCAAGTTTGTTCAATGCCTCGGAACCTCTAAAAGAGAAAAAACCATGGAAATATTGTGGATATAAAATATTAGCAAACACCAATGAAGACAAAAATACAAGCATCCAAAATGGAATAGCCGCAGTCTGTTTATTTTTATATAGTGTGTACAACAGTAAGAGTCCGAGCAATGCAATATAGAAAACAGCAAAATAGCCGGAAAGTAATGCAATACTGATACAAAATACACAAATAAAATAATTCTTCCATGACATCACTTGTTCTCTGTTGCGCACACAGAAGACAATTTTTACAAATAACAAAGTGACGGCAATAAAACAGGCTTCCTGTAACTGGTACGTACGAAGATAAAGCGTATTGGAAATACTTCCGGTATTGATAAAGGCAAGAAATAATGTTAAAAAAACAAGCAAATCATTATTAAATAGCTTTTTTGCCAGCAAATACATAAGTACAAACGAAATAGAAAAAAATAAAAGATTAAGACCGCAACCGCGGTTTATTATTGTTTTTAAATCTCCGGTGCGAACCCCGGCAAACCAGAGTCTAAGCACAGAATAATACAAATTGGTATGCGACGAATCTCTGTTATCTTTGTATAACCTGCCAACATCACCAAACGCATTCAGAACAGAATCATTATCCCAATAGGTTATTTCTTTTAGTTCTTGTCCAGTATAAGCATGTTTCGTTTCATAGTTACGAGAATATCCGTATTCATTATAAGACGATATGCTACACGATAGTCCTTCATCAACATGTAACCCTTCTTTTTGAGATATATAATATACTCTGATTCCGAATAGGAATATAAAAAGCAAAAAATAGGGGATAAACCATTTGATAGAAAACCGTGTGATACGAGACAGAAAACCCACACTATCTTTGAAAACAAAATTATTTGTCACAAATGAAATGCAAAAAAAAGAAGAGAATACGAAGAAACAAAAAACTGATAAATGCAATATTTTCCCCATCCAGAAGCCATCGGAAAAATCATCATGAAAAATCCATTCAGCAAAATATACAATGAACTGTCGAACTGAAGGCAGCATCAAAAAAAGACATCCTGTTGCACCTATTGCACACAAAACTGTCAGGAACTTTCTAGCACGCGGTGATATCTCAAGTATTTTCATTTTTCCTTAAAATCGGTAATTAAAGCTTTTTCAATGATATACCTTGGACGGTGTTTGCTTTCAAGATACGTCTTTGCTGCATATTCACCTATTATGCCAATCGCAAACAGGTTAAGTCCGCCAATTGCCCAAATTGAGGCAATAATACTTGCCCAACCGAATTCAGTATATCCTGAAATTTTTCCTATTATACAATAAACCAGTATTCCAATACTAACAGCGGCAATAAAAATGCCCAAAGTGGTAATAATGTTTACTGGACGTATAGACAATGATGTAATTCCCTCAAAGGCAAAAGACAGCATTTTATTCAAGGAATATTTACTTTCTCCCGCAAAACGTTCCGCACGCTTATATTCTACAGTAGAAGTATTAAACCCCAGTAAAGGAACCATGCCTCTCAAAAAAAGATTTACCTCTGTAAAACCTGCAAGCGCGTCAAGAGCTTTTTTCCCCATAAGCCGATAATCGGCATGGTTATAAACGATGTCGGCTCCCAGAATTTTTATTACTTTATAGAATCCTTGTGCCATTATTTTTTTAAAAGCACTGTCTATTCTCCTGTCAGCTCGGACTCCGTATACTATTTCGTTCCCTGATAAAAAATCATAGACCATTTTATCTATGACGTTAACATCATCCTGTAAATCTGCATCAAGTGAAATAACTGCGTCAGCATATTTCTTGGCGGTCATTAATCCGCACAACAAAGCATTTTGATGTCCGCGGTTTTTTGAAAGTTTTATGCCGGAGAAATAATCCGGCTGAACTTTATGTAATGTCTGTATTATATTCCATGTAGAATCCTTGGAACCATCATCAACAAACATTATTCGACTGTTTCGTGAAACGAGTTTTTCTCGCTGAAGTTCTGCAAGTTTAACCTGAAGTCTGTTTGCTGTTTCCGTCAATACTTCCTGTTCATTATAACAGGGGACTACAATTACGAGGTTAATCATTTTTTTCTCCAGTTTTATGGAACATTACCAGCATGCTCAATACATAATTGATTACAGTCACTTTAACGTTGACAGCAATTTTACAAAAGACTGCACAGTTTAATTAAGATATTGCTTGTTCATCGTTGAACCATAAAAATTTCATTCTTGCATGTCAAGAAAATAAAGGCGTGCGGTTGCCATGTCCACTGTATTGCCGCCCTCGATCATGTCTGTCTCTTGCGGTTTTGGATTACATCTATGACAGAGGCCAGACAAAAGAAAGGCAGTAGCCAAATGAGACGACTGCCATACCGGTTATGCGGTCCAGACAAAGCAGCAGATATAAAGGCGTTCAGTCCATAAGCGCCAGTTAGTGAGGCTAGTAACAATACAGGAAGGAACCGTCGGCGTTTCAAGTAATAAAACAGCACTGCCGCTGCCAGCGGCAGGCACAGCATAATTACTAGCCGGTGCAGACGATTGAAACCACTGAGGCCCAGCGTGTTTTGACTTTGTCTTGAATGTGCATAGGCGTCAAAGTCACCAGGGAAATACGCTTTAATGGCGTCCGTAGGATAAGGCTTGTCAAGATAGGAACAAATCCCATACCTATTGCTTATCATGTGTAACTGGCGGAGGGTATTCCACATGGTCAACTTTCCGATTTGGAATGGATAATGCAATACGGTTTCGACAACGATTTTTTTCCCTTCTTGGCGATAGCCGCTAATCCATCCAACCTTCCGGAAGGGGCTGTCATCCGACCACAGGAATACATCTTGGTCTGCTGGTAACTTGTCAAGGTAGGCGCAGAGTGCATAGTTTTCTTCTGGACAATGTGTCTGGAGATACCTGATTGCAGATCCGTCTGCCACTAGCCGCGCCAGAGGAAAAGCATAACTACCAGGAGAAATGGTTAAAGTCCCATATGTCAGATAACCATTGACAACAAGAAGAACAATGGCTACGGCTACGGCAATGGTTGCCCGGCACAGAGCGGGGAAGGGCAAAAAGCTTGATTTCCGCATCGTCATTTTAAGAAGCCACCCAACAGAAAGCAATCCCAAGGCAAGGGGAATGTGGGATAAGTGCACCATGACAGCCATGATGACCAGAACGATGAGATATATTTTTTCACATGAATCAAGCTGTTGCAGGCAGAAGACTAGCAAGAACAACGCAAGAATCAGCACACAAGTAAAAATATCCGGCATGATAAATCCAGTAAACCAGGGAAGATTGCTCAGCAAGCAAAGAGGGATCGTTACCTCAAGTAATGCCAAAGGTAACGTCAACCCGAAAACCACACGGAGAACCAGACGTAGGAGATGGGCGACGATGAGTGATTGCAGAACTACCACCAGCCAAAGAGTGTGAGCCCACAATGCCGGTGCAAGAAAAAGATTATAGAAAAAACTCCGCAAAAAATTACCATTTAAACCGATGTACCCACCGGTGTCAGGGTAGACCAGTGGATAACCATTATAAACAGCCACTCCCGATAAAAGAAGTGAGGCGACAATTAGAGTGCTCAACGTTTCTAATTTATGCCATGTCTTACTAGATATCCGGTGCCTCATCTTTTCCTTCCCTTCCCACAATTCGCTCTTGTCGATTACCAGTATTATTAGTAAGGAGTCTCATATCTATTTCTTGGATTCTGCATTAAGATAATTAAATCGTTATGCTGTCTTACGGTTTGCATAAAAATTATTTTATACATACGAGCGCTTTTTTATATAACGAACCAACCGCCAATCCATAACATCGAAGAACTTGCTTCTCTTTATTCTCATACTATTATAGCCCTCCACGTCGCTGCAGGATCTCAGACATCCGGGGCATTTTTTTTCGAGTGCCGATAAAATGAACTGATTATGTATATCACTGTGCCAAATTGAGGAAAGACTCGTTTCGTTTACGTTACCCATGTTTTTACCGATTACAAAGCAAGGTTGAGTATTGCCCTCAATATCTACAATCAGCATCTTGGAAGGAACATGACAACCTTGGGGAGGGAAAGGATTTACTCCTTCGGATAGATAAGAGGCTATATATTTCATCATATTCTCCGTGTAAATTATAACGTTTTTATGTTTTGAATATTTTAAAATGTCTTGTAATTTCTTTGCAACAATCTGCTTTTCATTTGGTCTGAATTCAAACATTGAATTATCGCAATCGGGTCCTGCAATATCACGACCGTAAGGTTGCATGGAAATGACCGGGATATTCAAGTCTGCAGCCAGATCGACAATTTTGTGCAGATGGTCTATGGTCGGACGCATAATAATTGAAGCAATGCTGGTTTTTATTCCTCTGCTAACAAGTTCGCGAAGTGATGAAACAGCAAGGGTATATATGCCATTACCCCGTAGGTCGTCATGAATATATTCGGGACCATCGATGGATACTATCATTACAAGACTCTTCAACGTTGCTAGACGGTCGAATAATTTAAGACGATTTAACAAAACGCCGTTGGATACGACATAGAGTTCGCGAAATCCGATCCGTTCAGTGTAGGCAAGGATATCAACCATATCATCTCTCATGAAGAGCTCCGTGCCCCATGGATCAAAGCGCCGGGTTCCCAGAGTATATGCCTCATCCAGAACAGATAAAACTTTTTCATAGGATGGATCTTTGCCTTGACGTTTCCGGAAACTGCACATTTTACAGTGTAGATTGCATCGTGTAGTAAGTTCGATAGCAATTGAATCAAGAGAATTTTCCAATAAAAGATCCTGTTTTTTGTTTTGTAGGGGCAAAATCATCCAAAATCCTGCGCTAAGAAAAATGAATTTTGTAAAATATTATTTTCCGGCACGGCGGCGGTCCAAAGCGGCCTTCAGAACATGAACATATCCTGATCTCTGGTCACGCTGAGAAATCCCGAGATTCATCTTGTGAATGCGCCGCTTTACCAGAATATTCGGCAACATGATACTCTTCAGATTCAATTCCGTCGCTCTCGCATACCAGTCAATAAATTCTCCGAATTCTTTCTTAAATAAACCGACACGTAAAAAAGATTTCTTTTTAATGAGCATTGTACTTGCATGATGTCCCGGCAAGATTGCAACAGGAATATTTATTCGATCTTTCTCTGCTTGAGTCAATTCCGGACTATAAAATTGCTGGATATGACCAAAGGCCATATCCAGATACGGATCCGCTTCAAATGCCATCCATTGTTGCTTCATCTTGTCTGGGATCCAAAGATCGTCCGCGTCGAGAAAGGAAATAAAATCGCCCATCGCTAATGCGATACCTTTGTTCCGTGCGGATCCAGGTCCCGCGTTTATCTGGTAACAATACCGAACAGAGGAACCAAAATTTTCGACAACCTTCGCCGTATCGTCGGTAGACCCATCATTGACAACGATAACCTCAATCTCAAAATCGGTTTGTGAAAGTACGCTTTCAATGGCCTCAGTAAGATATTTATCGCCATTGTAAACAGGTATGATTACGCTGATTAGGGATATATTATTCATAAATAATTACCATCGCTTCAATCGGAACAGCTTGTACAGATGACTATTCCTGTTCAGTAACATCTCCATTTTTTGATAAGGGATTGCTGCATAGGAAAACATAGTAATTTTGGTCTTGTGTGTCAATAAAATATTGGCTTCTAAAGAGGTTTATTGCGGCGCAGAGGACGATTAGGAGTAGGTTTTAGAAAATAAATATCTACAACGTTAATCTTCTTCTTTTAATTTCTTCCAATAAATTATTGATATTTTCTAATATGTCAATATCCGTCATATTCCCTGAAGCATTTACAGACTTTGCCCTTTCACAGATTTTAAGCAAATCTTTGCCGGGAATTATATTAAGCCTGTTTTCTTTAACAGCGGATTTTAATATTGCAACAAAGTCCTCATCGCTAACATTGCCGGACAGCTTTGCCCGCCACAGGGAAGCTCTGATCGATTTCATTAATTCTTTCTTTATCACATTGGTTTGACTCGTCAGGCATTGGGAATGCACGCGCTTATGAAGCAGGTTCTTATCAACAATTCCCAGTTTGATGCCTGCATCCCTGGCTCTTAAAAACCAGTCGCTGTCGTCGGAAATCTGATAACCTTCATCAAAATCTCCCACGATCTCAAAAGCATATCTACGAACAACCAGAGAACTGGGAATATAGGCGATTGTTTCTTCCTCAGAATGATGCGCTCTAATCCATTGAGGAAAATCCTTTAACCCTTCAGCCAGAAATAAACTGTGTTTGGTTATAGAATAGTCGATATCCGGATTTTCCTCCATATAATTTATCTGTGTTTCCAGTTTATTGATATCCCAGACATCATCGGCATCGAGAAATGCCAAATACTCTCCTGACGCTTTCTGTATCCCAAGGTTTCTGGCTGTCGCCACATTCTTATGCTCTTGATGCAGATAGATAATCCGTTCATGCTTTTTAGCAATAGCCGCACTGCCGTCAATCGATCCGTCATCTACTACAATACATTCCAAATTATCGTAATTCTGGTTCAAAACACTTTTTATTGCGTCTTCCAGAAATATTTCTCCGTTAAAAACGGGTATGATGACACTGACCAATGGTTTCAAATTTCAACTTGTCCTTGCATTCTTCGTCGTTCGAGAGATTTCCTAAATACTTTCAAAGCGTTTAATTCAAGTAAGGTTTTTCCTTCCGTCATATTCCCCTCGTGTCTTCGCACATACAATGAAGTTTCTTCGAGTCGTTTTATATTCAACTTCATTTCACCTGCGCGGAGGAACCAGTCTGAATCCTCACCGAATCTTAGCATAGGATCAAAAAGCCCTACTTTTTCGAATGCCGATTTTCGATAGATGGCTGCCCCAATATAGTGTGGAAACGATTCCTTGGGATTACCGACATAATCATAACAACCGCTTGCCTTATTGAACTCCATTAGCTGGGCGTATCCACGAATAACCTCCATATCAGGGTTTCGGAGAATTTCATCAACCATGATATTCAGATTGTTCTCAGGCCATAAATCATCAGCATCCAGAAAAGTAATAAATTCTCCAGATGCATCACGGATTCCTTTATTTCGAGCGGCAGAAGGACCGTTGTTGTCTTGAGTAAAGTAACGAATATCGACAGGAAGCTGTTTGATTATCGCCTCTGTTCCATCCGTTGAACCATCATTAATAATGATTATTTCCAGTGCAGGATATTTCTGCGACAACACGTTTTCAATAGCTTCTCTGATAAAATCCTCACCATTGAAGACCGGAATGATTACGCTTACCAAGGGTCTTTCCTCTTTTTGAAAGGAACTCCATGGTTCAATATTCTGTATGGGTGGGGCAGCGCCAAGGTCTGATAAGAAATCAGATATTGATACGGGTATTTTTGTAAAATCTTTTCCAACCTCCAGAATATAATGCGGCAGTGCTGATGCTAATTGGCTTATATAGTTATGAGTATGATGGCCGACATAGGGGAGTTGTGACATGGTTGTAAATGACATTGCCCTTTGAATGTCCCATCGTGAAACAGATTTTATACTGGAATCCCGATGGTCGGCAATTTGGGGCGTTAAGATGGCTTTAAGGGGCATTTCCGATACTAATTTTTGACCGAGGCCGTGATTTAGAAAAATAACCGCTTTTTCCTGATCCAATTTTTCAGTATTATTAACATATTTGGAAAGACCAGGAAAATGGGCCACATGATCGGCATTCAGCTTCGCGGTGCTGTAAAGGCTGACAACAGTTGGTGAGGGCTCCAATTTTGTTATAACGTAGTCGTCGGCAATGTAGAAAAGGCCCGCCTGCAGACAGGATAAAGCCGCTGTTGATTTGCCGACTCCTCCTTTACCTGTAATAAGCACTGCTCCGTTTTCTGTGCCTACTGCGGCAGCATGCATAAGCTGGCATCCATTCCTCTCCATCCACCAATGGAAGAGTGTCCGCAACGGAGAAGCTATGACCCAGTAAGGCAATGTCTTTGCTGTTTGCACCCAGTAAATCCCGGTTTTTTTCTCAAGATCCATGAGATTGACGGAACATTCGATCCAATGAAAAGCCGCTTTTATACGGCGGCTATTGAAACCCCAAATGTCGCCCCGGTCGGTGAAACAATCTTTTGTGCAGGGAGGGGGAATCATTTCTACATTTGTAGAGTCGCTGTCCCAGACGCAAATTGTGAGGTCGGCTGCGGAAACATCGGTCAAACGGAGATGATTCAATGCCGGCGTGAGATAAGGAACAAGCCGATCTCCCGCGAATTTCAAACACACGGTCGTATCGGCGATGCGATAATAAAAATTTATTTCACCTGCGGCGTTTTTTGCCTGGAGAAATCGGTCATAACTCTTACGGAAGAAAACCTGCTGCTCAATTTCGCTTTTTTGTGGCTTGTACATAAATCAGTTACCCTTATAAAATAAAAAATTAGCGGTGGCGCACTTGAAAAGGCCTGGAGAGGAACATATTTACGGCAATCCGAAAACCTTTGTAAAACAGATCATAGTTATTCCGTGCATTCGTTCTCCATTGCAGCGATCTGGAAAATTTAAACACAGGAAAGATGCTTTTCCCTGCATTAAGTCTGTGGAATCGACAAAGATGGCAGCAAAACGCGGCAAAGGGGCTGCTGCTTTCATTATCCCGGTTACTAATTATAAAACGATATTCAATCTTTTCCAGAGAAGACACGGGAAGATTTATTATGGCATTCATTGCAACTGGCGGTATTAAAGAGTGAAAGTTGTCATGCAAATATTGCAGTCCTTTTTTTAATCGCAGGTTTAAGTGATGCTTTTGAGCCGTATTAATTAATCGTTGCCAATCGATGGCGAAATCATCCGAGTTGATTAGTGTTATCGCGTCGGCAATCCAGCGGATTGGCGGAACGGGATTCCAGGCCACGCCATGAATGATCACATGAAATAGCATATCCGTAGGATTGGGCGACAAAGAATTTACATTTGCCATTTTTACAGGTATTGCGCCATCCCAGAAATCTTTTTCATACTCATCCTGGCAACCATTAAATGGCCTCCAATGGAGATCGAATTCTTTGTCCAAGCGGTTACGCAATTGAATGGCATGACCGTAAATCAAATCGAGGTCAGTTAAAGGGAGAGGTGATGTCCATCCTGCCTTTTGCAGTAATTCATTAGCCAGACGCGCTTGTTTCAACGGCACAAGAACATCTATGTCGGCCATGGGCCGGGAGCCGTTATTTTTATAATAAAGAAGTGATAAAGATGCGCCTTTGAGCAGCATTGTCTTAATGCCGGCGTTTTGGAGAAATTCGATAACTTTCGCCATTTCATGAAACAGGGTTTGATTTTTACTCCAGGCCTGGCGATAAATCCCTTTCAGTTTTCCCATGGCAGAATCATCGACGCCATGCTTATGCAGATTGTTATAAAGCAGGGGCAGTAAACGGAAAGAACCTGATTCTAGATGCCCCTCCCAGTCAACTGCGTCACGCCATTTGCTCCAGGCCTCAAGCGCATCTTCTCCTGAAAACAGTGCTGCTTTCAGGAGAAGTTCCTGATGGGGTGTGGCTAAATAAAAATCTGCGGGGTTTATCGTATTCATTCAGTTTGATAAAGTGTCAAATTTCGATCATGGTATCGGTTTGATGGATGGCCACCCCGTAGCATCCACTTCATGGATCGGATCCAAAAGCAGCAAATCCTGCATATCAGTGTATTTATTCAATACAGGAGCATTAAAAACCGCTTTGCTTTCTTTTGCCGTTATTTGCTCCTTCCAGTTCTGCGGCAAAAGTGAAGCGTTCAATTTGTCATCTATGGGAATAACAAGCCCTTCCTGGTGGAGTTGTTTTATAAATGAATTGACCGCGTTTTCCTCGTCTCCCTGGAAGCATTCATAATTCTCACGGATTAACGGCAAAATCTCACTTATGGGAGCACCTTTTTCGATATAGTTCCAGATATCGGCTCCGACATCCACGATACTGTAATAATTACCGGAATCCAGATTCAAAATAACCGTTTCACCATCGATATTTTCATGAACAATATTCGGTTCATTAATTTTTATGCGATCACCATTTACCGTCATTTCGTCACCTCACTTTATTGCGCAGGAAATATAGGGAAGTTCCATTTGTAAGTCAATAATTTTTTTTCCGTAAGATATAATACTGGTATGTTACAATATCGGAGGAAGAAAAGAATTAAAAAACCGCATGAAGAAAAGAAAGACTAACTTTTTTATTGTGCGCTTTTTATGTTTTTTAGTATAGCCATGGTGTAAAAGATAATATTTATAAATATAACCAATCCGCCAAGAACGTGTTGGGAATTCGTTGTTAGATTTTCGGGATAGATTACCGGAAGCAGATATCGAGAGATAAAGTCTCCGCTATAGGAAGCATCTCCCGCAAGATCGCGGAAATGATTTTCGAGCGGTGTCAGGGGGCAAATCCAGCCGAAGATTTCCACGACGGCTCCCCATACTGCCGCAGGGAGGTGTGCAAAAGCCATTTGCGGCCAACGGATTACCAGCAAACCGCCGGCGATTACGAATACAATAAACAGAAAATGAAGCAGAACAATTGCATCCGCAAGTAAGTTGTACACACGTCCACCCCAAAACATTAGAGAGGAATGTTGTTATGTTTCTTTGTCAGCCTCGATTCTTTTTTGTCTTTCAAAGCCTCTAAAAGAGCGATAACTTTTTTTCGCGTGTCGCGCGGGGCGATAATTTCTTCGATAATACCCAATGATGCTGCGAAGTATGGATTATTGAATTGTTCTTCATAAGCGGCGACTAGTTCCGTTCTCTTGGCCGCGGGGTCAGCCGCGGCGGAGATTTCATTGCGATAGATAATGTTGCAGGCGCCTTCCGCTCCCATGACGGCGATTTCAGCGGTCGGCCAAGCCATTACATAATCTGCGCCTAATTGTTTGCTGCACATGCCGATATATGCTCCGCCGTAAGCTTTGCGGGTAATAACAGTTATCTTAGGCACTGTCGCTTCCGAATAGGCGTGGAGAAGTTTCGCGCCGTGGCGAATGATGCCCGCCCATTCCTGATTGGTGCCCGGCATGTATCCGGGTACGTCGGTTAAAGTCAAAAGAGGAATATTAAAAGAATCGCAGAAGCGAATAAAGCGGGCTGCCTTATCGGATGCGTTCACATCCAGAATACCGGCGGCAAAACGGGGGTTATTGGCAATTACACCCACCGGTTTTCCCATAATGCGTATGAAAGCGACGATGATATTTTGCGCCCATAGTTCGGACGGTTCAAACATTTCACCGTTATCGGCAATGAACTTGATAATTTTTTTCATATCGTATGCGCGGTTGCCCTTATCCGGAATAATTGTGTCCAACTCTTCGCCAATTCGCTCCGCGCTGTCTGTGCAATCAGCCAAAGGCAGGGGGGAGTGGCAGCTATCCGGCACGTAGGAGAGCAGCGTTTTAATTTTTTTTATACAGTCGGCATCGTTTTCCGTGACAAAATGGCAGACGCCGCTTTTTGTAGCGTGAGCAACCGCTCCGCCCAGTTCACCATGTGTAACTTCTTCACCGATTACCGCTTTGATGACCTCCGGCCCTGTAATGTACATATAAGAACTTTCTTTAACCATAAAGACCCAGTCGGCAAGGGCAGGGGAGTAAACAGCGCCTCCAGCTGTCGGTCCCATGATGGCCGTTATCTGCGGAATATAACCGGAAGCAATAGTATTGCGGTAAAAAATTCCGCCGTATCCTTCGAGCGAAGGAACGCCTTCCTGAATACGCGCGCCGCCGGAATCATTCATTGCCACAAAAGGTTTTTGCGCGGCGATGGCCATGTCCATCACTTTCCATATTTTCTTCGCGTGCATTTCACCAAGACTTCCGCCGGAGGAGGTGAAATCCTGAGCCGCGGCAAAGACAGTTCGTCCATTGACTTTACCAAAGCCAGTAATAACGCCGTCGGACGGAATTTCTTTTTTGTCCAGACCGAAGAGGGTAGAGCGGTGCTGAACAAAAAGCTGAACTTCCTGAAAAGTTCCTTCATCAAAAAATAAATCCAGACGCTCGCGGGCGGTAAGTTTATTGGAGTCATGTTGTTTATTAATCTGTTTTTCGCCGCCCATTAACTTCAATGCCTGGCTTTTTTTCTCAAAGTCGTTTATTTTTCCCTGCGTTGTATTTTTTTCTAAGTCGTCACTCATAGGTTTTCTCCATTTACTTAATCGATATTAATGTCATATTTTTCTGCAAATTTAGCTTTGATAATTACTAAGTGTTTAATGTTAAACGGGAATATTTTTGATTCGGGGCAATACTAGCGTGTTTACGAAAAACTGGCAAGAAAAAATGATAAAAATTATCGAGGAAATTATGGGAAAAGATAAGAGTATATAAAACTTCTTCTTTATTTTTTTTAATAAACCTAATAAATTTGTAAGCGAAAAAAGTAATAAGGAATAAAATGCGCAACTTTAAAATAATTGTGGAATATGACGGCACAGCTTATTGCGGCTGGCAAAGGCAGGTAAACGGCACATCCATTCAGCAACTGCTGGAAGAGGCGATTAAACTCATTACCGGACAAAAAGTTGCTGTTATCGGTTCCGGCAGGACAGATGCCGGAGTGCATGCCTTAAATCAAGTAGGCAGTTTTAGATGTTCAACAAAATTGCCGGTCAATAAAATATTCATGGGAATGAACAGCGTGTTGCCGCCGGATATTGTTGTTAAGGAATTGGAAGAGGTTGGCGGATGAATTTAACGCTTTGCGTGATGTCAAAAGCAAAATTTATGTCTATAAAATATGCAATCAACGCCTGCGTCCGGCTCTGGGAAGAAACTATTTCTGGCATATTCGCTTTCCCCTTGATTCCATAAAAATGAAAAAAGCGGCCAAATTATTAATCGGCACGCACGATTTTTCCTGTTTTTGCGCCACCGGAACGGATGTGAAAGACCGCGTGCGGACAATTGTAGATATAGAAATAAAAACCGGTGATGAAGGGCTTATTGAAATAAAAGTGGAATCTCACGGTTTTCTGAAGTACATGGTAAGAAACATTATCGGCACTTTAGTTGAAGTTGGCCGTGGCAAACGGGAACCGGAAGAAATGAAGGCGATTATCGAATCCAGAAACAGAAACATTGCGGGTGTTACCGCGCCGGCCTGCGGTTTGTTTTTAAAGGAGGTTAAATACTGAAAATGAAAATATTACTGCTGGGACATAAAGGAATGCTGGGTAGCGACCTTCTTTTAAAACTTTCTGCGGAACATGAAGTTGTGGGGATGGATAAAGAAGAAATTGATATTGTTTCCGCAAGCGATTGTGAAAAGGCGATCAAGGGTATAGAACCGGACATCGTTATCAATGCAGCCGCTTATACCAATGTTGACGGATGTGAAACGGCAAAAGACGAATGCTTTGCCGTCAATGCCGAGGCGGTGAAAAATATTGCAGAAGCCTGCCGGAATAAAAATATCCGCATCATTCATTTCAGCACGGACTATGTTTTTGACGGCGCGGCCAAACAACCCTACAAAGAAGATCATCAATGCAATCCCATCAATACTTATGGGGCTTCCAAAATGGCAGGAGAGCGCTACCTCCGGTCTCTCTCTAATAACTATATACTCATCCGTACTTCCTGGTTATACGGTGCTGAAGGGGAAAAACTTTGTGCAGACTATTTTGGATAAAGCGAAGACTAAAAACAAACTAACAGTCGTCGATGATCAAGTAGGATCGCCTACCTATGCAAAAGATTTGGCGGCGGCGGCGGATTTGCTTATTGAACAAAATGCTCAGGGAATTTTTCATGTAACCAATAGGGGTAGTTGTAACTGGTATCAGTTTGCGGTAAAGATTTTGCAGGAATCCGGTTTAGACGATGTTGAGGTGACACCCATTAAATCCGATCAGCTTCAAAGACAAGCTATGCGTCCGGCTTATAGCGTTTTGAGTATGCAGAAGTTTATTGAAACGACGGGAAAAACAATGCAGCCCTGGCAACTGGCGCTGCAGGATTATCTGAAAAATTGCAAGCTATAAAATTAATTCGTCTTGACTCATAAGTTAACCCGGCAAGCCGCAAAGAATTTTTGATTTATAAGGAATGATATTATTTAGTATTCGCTCGCTACTGAATTCATGCCCGATAAATATCGGTACCGCACATTTTTTGTAATCAAGAGTCCTTTAGTTCAAACTGGTAATAAATATCAGCATCGCCCGATGAAAGACTCCGGATCTTTTTCGCGACACTTTTCTTCCCGAACATTTTGATGGCCTTCTGAAAGAAACCCATAATAAGGTATTCGAAATAAAGATGTTTGATGTGAAGTCCGGTAACTTTGAGATGAGCCACATTGTTCTCGTACCGTGTGACAGGTATGCCTTCGTCAAAATAGGTCGACCAGAGCTTAGGCAGTATCGTTTCGACATACTGCTTTGTATCCTTGGTGAGCAGATAAGATTTATACGGACCTTCCGATGACAGGGCAAATTGAGCTGCTTGCTTTCCAAACGTCAAGTACGTCATTCTGTCGTTGTTGAAAAATTCCTTACACATCTCGTCAAGAAAAAGGATGAATTTTTCCACCGGAATGGGGGTAACGGACATAATCATCTTGCTGAAAAAATTGTCCTGCTCCGCCAATTTGGCCATAAAGGAATTCCAGCGTTCCTCGCCAAAAACGGAAATGATGGCAGTCTTTCCTGTGATAAAAACAGTGCCTTTTACGTTCATATTGAAACCTCCCAAGAATGCCTATGGTAGATTAAACACTATATATTTTGTAATCAAGAGTCTTTTAGTTCAAACTGGAAATAAATATCGTTATCGCCCGATGAAAGACTCCTGACCCGTTTCACAACAGTTTTCTTTCCGAAAACTTTAAGAGCCTGCTGAAAGAAACTCATAGTAAGGGTCTCAAAGTTAAAATTTTTGATTGTAAGTCCGGTGATTTTGAGATGAACGATGTTGTTCTCAAACCGCGCGGTAACTGCACCATCGTCATAATAAGGTCGACCAGAGTTTAGGCAGGCCGGACTCGACGAACTGCTTTATATCCTTTGTTAGCACATAAGAGTGGTACAGGCCACCCGGCTGATAGAACAAATTTGGCGGCTACCTTCCCAAATATCAAATATGAATTTTTGTCGTTGTTGAAGAATTCCTTAATCATCTCGTCAAGAAAAAAGATGAATTTCTCCACCGGAATGGGGGTGACGGACATGATCACATTGCTGAAGAATTTATCCTTTGCCGCTAACTTGGCCATAAAGGCATTCCAGCGTTCCTCGCCAAAAGCTTCGATGACGGTAGTCTTTCCTGTAAGATAAACGGTACCTTTTACGTTCATATCGAAACCTCCCAAGAACACCTAAGTGGATTAAATATGACATATATAATATTGTGTGCTGCATGAATATGCAAGCATAATATTTATTTTGCAGAAGAGGGTGGTCGTGGATAAAAAAGCTTTCCACCAATAGGCAGTGGAAAGCTCGGATAATCTGATTTCAATTTTCAGCATTTATCAGCAATTTATTGTTGAAACTCTAATTCCGAAAGCGAAGCGAAGCGGAATTAGTAAGTTGAACAATCCCGCACAGCGGAGGGTTTAATACCCCGAAGCTTGCTTTGTGGTATTAAACCTGTGATTGCGAAAAAGATCTTACGAATAATTCCTTGATGGCTTTCTTACCGTTTTCTTCAAGGAAACGGGTTCCTGTTCCGGTGAAATGGACATGGCTTATAACAGGCGCGTCTCCTTTTTTACATTTAACCCATTCCAATTTATTCCAGGTGAACCAATTGTTTTTCTTTTGATCAAAAACATGCAATGGTTTGTTGCATATTTTGCTGAATTCGGCGCCCCATCCGGTGCCGCCTTTGACGGTCTTATCGTCGAGTATTTCGCCGATTACAAAAGTTTCCTGACCGTTGTTAATCTGATACCAGATGCTTTGGAGGATCTTGCGAAAAGTCTCATTATCAGTGTAACGGCGATTCATTAATTTGGACACATATTCCAGACTCACATCGCCATTTTTCAGTTCTTCGTGATTAAGGACACGTAATCCCCTTTTACGGATGATGGAATGTCCGTTAAATGTAAAATTTACTTCTTCAATCCCGAAGCTCTCCGCATTCGCGCCAAATTCCGCTTCCGCCCCCTGAGCTCCGCCACTAAAGAGTATGCAATCTTCTTTTTTCATTTTTTCCCCTTCTTCAACTCACTTATTTTAATATATATTCTGAATGCAGAACTTATATCAAAGAAACAAAATAATAGCTAATGAATTAGAGTCCATCGAAAAGGCAGCAGTTCTGTCCACTAAAGCATGTTTTGATGAGATATTTGTCTTGCCTTGACATATAGTGAACTCAGCAAGCATTTCTTCCTGAAAGTATGCATTTAAGATTTTCCATGGACGTGCTTTCTTTCAATCTGTAATAAACAGAATTCACGCCCCTCGTTTTGTGGTCATTATTTCTTTTGACAGAAAATCATTCTTAATATATTTTTATACTACGTAACCATAATCCAACAAAAACTTTAGCTGAAAATTTTGTCACGCAAACGGCCTCGTTTTAAGGAAAAGTAAAATGAAAAAGAAGAGTGATGAAACGCATAAAAATAATGCCGGAGCGCAGGATAATGTAAACCTGCGCGAGCGAGAGAAGGTGGAGAAAGAACTGTGGGAGAGTGAGGATCGCTTGCGTAGAGAGAAAAAATTCAGACAGTCGCTTATTGACACTTCTCCTGCATTCATCGTGGCAATTGGTTCTGACGGGCAAACCCTGATGATGAACCAATCGTTATTGGAAACCCTCGAATATACCAAAGAGGAGATAAAAGGGGCTGATTACCTAACAACGTTTGTACCGGAAGAAGACCGCCTAAAGCTCGCCGAGGTCTTTCAGAATATTATCCGAGAAGGAAAGTCAACTGTCAACAAAAACCGGATTATAAGCAGATCAGGTCGGATCTACTTAGTGGAATGGCATGGCCGACCAGTATCTTGGGAAGATAGGGATGGTAATTTTTTCGTTGGGGTAGGTATTGATATTACTGCCCGCAATCAGATGGAAAAAGCACTGCGTCAGAGCGAGAAGAAATATCGATCTATTCTTGAAGACATTCAGGAAGGTTATTTTGAGGTTGATTTTACCGGTAACTTTACTTTTTTCAACGATTCATTACGCCGATTTCTTGGCTACTCCAACGAAGAATTGATGGGCATGAATAACCGTCAATATACAGACAAAGACAACTCAAAAAAACTTTTCCAAGTGTTTAACAAAGTTTACAGCACAGCGGAACCCACCGAAGGATTCGATTGGGAGATTATAAGAAAAGACGGAACTAAAAAATACGTTGAAGCATCTGTATCGTTACAAAAAGATTCATCAGGCAAACCAATAGGGTTTCGAGGAATTGTACGCGACGTCACCGATCGAAAAAAAACGGAAGAAGAGCTTAAAAAAGTGCAGTTGTTCAACACGGCTATTCTCGACAGCATTCCGGGCATCCTTTACTTCTATGACGAAACCGGCCATTTAGTTCACTGGAACCAACAAAATGAAGAGGTAACAGGCTATTCCAGTGAAGAACTCAAAGGCATGTATGTGCTTGACTGGTTCGGCAGTGTAGAACCCGATACATCAAATATCATAAATAGCATAAACTATGTGATGAAGAATGGGTACGCCATGACCGAGGCCAGTATTATTAATAAGAGCGGACATGCTATTCCCATGATTTTGACTGGGGTCAAACTTGCCATTGGCGGCAAGGACCATCTTCTTGGCATAGGCATTGACATCACCGAGCGCAAGAAGGCGGAGGAAGCGCTTAAGAATAGCGAATTAAAATATCGCAACATCTTTGAAAACGCCGTTGAAGGCATTTACCAGTCGACAATAGAGGGCAGGTTTATCACGGCTAATGCTGCTTTTGCCCGAATGGCCGGATATGGCTCACCTGAGGAATTAATTGAGTCTATCAAAGATATGGAAAATCAGCTTTATGTTTATCCAAAAGACCGGAAAAGATTCCTGGAAGTCGTCGAAGCAAAAGGCTTTGTCGAAGGTTT
The DNA here is from genome assembly GCA_963710575.1 of uncultured delta proteobacterium. Taxonomy (GTDB): domain Bacteria; phylum Desulfobacterota; class Syntrophia; order Syntrophales; family Smithellaceae; genus Smithella. Next base: position 21,159 of record CAVQAL010000002.1, read on the forward strand.
TGAGATTGAATTTTACAAAAAAGACAGAAGCAAGTTTTGGGTCGTCATCAATGCCCGAATGGTCAAGGATGAACAGGGGAAAGTCCTCTACATTGAAGGACTGATAGAAGATATTACTATTCGTAAGCATGCCGAGAAACAACTTCAACAGACTCTTGAAAGCCTCAGGAAGGCCGTTGGTACGACTATTCAGGTATTGGTATCCGCTGTAGAGTCCAGAGATCCCTATACGGCAGGTCACCAGAAGAGGGTTGCCGATCTCGCTCGCGCCATTGCCACGGAGATGGGATTTCCTCATGACACTATAGAAGGAATCCGCATGGCAGGTTCCATCCACGACATCGGGAAGTTATCCGTACCCGCGGAGATATTGTCCAAACCTACCAAACTGACAGAGATTGAATTTTTCCTGATTAAAGAACATTCACGAAGTGGATACGAAATGCTGAAGGATGTGGAATCTCCCTGGCCGCTGGCGAAGATAATTTACCAACATCATGAAAGGATGAATGGTACCGGCTATCCCAGAAATCTGAAAGGGGATGACATTCTTATAGAAGCCCGCATTATGGCTGTCGCCGATGTTGTGGAAGCTATGGCTTCCCACCGTCCCTATCGGCCAACCTTGGGTATTGAGGCAGCTCTTGAAGAAATAGAGAAAAATAAGGGAATTCTCTATGACGATATTGTCGCCGATGCCTGTCTTAAACTATTTCGGAAAAAAGGCTATCAGCTTAAATAAGATGGAGAAACCAATTTCATAGAAAAAACTTGATTATAAATGGTAATCCTCAATTCCGGATACTACCCGCTACTGAATAGTTGTAGGTGAACTCAACAAACACTTCATTAATAAAAAGCAGATATTAATTCTTATTGCAACATGGCGGATATTTTGTTATTTTTAACTGCAATAATTAATGAAATTTAACTTGTTTCAAGTCTATCAGTCTTCGAAAATTATTAACGGGATATTATGAAATCAAGATTAACATACGTAATATTTACTTTAAGTTTATTGCTCTTTTTTAACGGGATCGGTATTTGTCAGCAGGAAAAGGTCACCGCATCCGACTTTGTGGATAAAGTTGGACAAGGCAGTATTAACTGGTCGGCAGGTTATATTGAGGCAGTCGGCATCGGCGCTCCGCCCGAAAAACTGGCGAGCAAAATAAATGCCCGTCCGATAGCTCTGCGCGCGGCTCAAGTAGATGCCTTGCGTAATTTACTGGAAATCACCCAAGGTGTGCAAGTTGATTCGGTAACCTCAATAAAAGATTTTACCGTGGGAAGTAATGTTATTGATACGCAGGTAAGCGGTCTAGTGAAAGGCGCTGAAGTTTTGGATCATCAATACCTGCCCGATGGCAGAGCCGAAGTCAGATTAAGGATGCCTCTTTACTGCAGATTGGCTAAGATAATTATATCGCTGGCCATGGCAAAGACGCCTGCTGCGCCAGTCCCGTCTGAATCATTGTCCGCGCCATCTGTAAAAATTCTCGCGTCTCCATCGGCACCTGTTGTTTACACCGGCATTGTTATAGATGCTCGCGGAATTCAAGCACGTCCGGCAATGTTACCTAGAATCTTTGATGAGGATGGAAGGGAAGTTTATGGGTTAGCCAATGTTGACCGTGAATATGCAGAAAAGCAGGGAATAAGCAGCTATGCGCGTGACCTAACAATAGCACAGAGCAATCAGCGCGTAGGCGCCAATCCAATAACGGTAAAGGCTCTGAGAACAAACGGCGCCGGTAAATCTGATGTTATCATCAGCAATGCCGATGCCCAAAAGATTAGATCATCGGCTGAGAGCGCTTCTTTTTTAAATCAGTGCAAAGTAATAATTGTTTTGGATTAAACTGCATATTAAATTTGCCCAAAAGCCACCGTTACGATAATGTTAAGTGATTGTGGCTTTTTTTATGGTGTTAAATCAAGAAAGATTTGATATTAACAATATCATAATTGAAAAGATGCTTGGTAATAGATATCATTAGTCGTAACATGTGATTTCTGGATTTCCTGGTCAAGCCGGGGAATGACAAAAATTAATTAAGGAATAAATATTGTCTAAACGAATTGTCATTTTATCCGCGGAAATAGCCAATAAAATAGCTGCCGGTGAAGTGGTGGAGCGGCCGGCTTCCATTGTTAAGGAATTGGTGGAAAATTCTATTGATGCCGGAGCCAGCGATATCAGGGTGGAATTGGAAAAAGGCGGATGCCAGTCAATCAAAGTAATTGATAACGGTTCGGGAATAGAACGCGAAGATGTGGCTCTGGTATTTGAAAGACATGCCACCAGTAAGATTTATAATTTTGAGGATATTTATAGTGTAGCTTCGTTTGGTTTCCGCGGCGAAGCAATGCCGAGCATCGCATCTATTGCCAAGGTAGAGTTATTAACAAGGCGGAAGGATGATTTGGAAGGAACAAGAGCCACACTGGAAGCCGGAAAAATAAAGGAAATCGCTCCTGCGGGCTGTCCTGCCGGCACACAGATATCGGTGACCAGAATATTTGCCAACGTTCCCGCACGCAGGAAATTTTTAAAAACAGAAGCCACGGAACAGGGTTTATGTCTGGATGCGATCACCCGTCTGGCCCTGGCCCATCCGGAGATCAGCTTTAAAGTTATTATTAATGGACGCGATGCATTTACCGCGCCTCAGGTCAGGGATGCCTCCGAACGCATTGCCATGGTCATGGGTGAAGATTTTTCCAATCATCGCATCTATGATAAACGCGCAAAAAGAAAATATCAGTTTGACAGGATTCATCTCGCGTCCGGAATTCACCAAATCAAATTCCAAAAGCATATATTTGTTTGTCAATAAACGCTTTGTCCGCGATAATAGTGTAACTCACGCCGTATTGTCGGCATACCGTCAGATTATTGAACCCAGACGCTATCCTGCCGCCGTGCTGTTTCTTGATCTGCCGCCGGAAGATGTCGATGTCAATGTTCATCCGGCAAAGATGGAGGTTCGCTTTAAAGATTCACACGCCGTTTATGATCTGGTATCCAAAACAATCGCGCAGAGTCTTGCCGGCGCTGAGACTTCAAAGGGCAGTTTCATTTATCGTTTGGCGCCTAAAGAGGGTACGTCCGTTCCGAGCTACACGCGTTCGGCGGATAAATTTTCGGCTAAATCTTTCGGTTTATTTTCGAGACAAAATATGCAGCAGGCAATTAACAATGATCTGTTGACGCGCTCCCCGGTTGCGGAAAACGTTGCCGCTTTTAATAGCGGCAGCGTTGGGGCAAAAGAAACAATAACTTTTTCGAGTTTAAAATATTTGGGACAATTTGCCAATACCTACCTTGTTTTCGCGGGCGATGACAGTCTGTTCCTTCTTGATCAGCATGCAGCCCATGAACGGATAATTCTTGAGCGGTTAAAAAAAACAATGGGGCCGCAAATTATCAGCCAGTCACTTCTTATGCCGGAAATTGTCAATTTGACTCCGGGGCAAATTATACTGTTTTCCGGTTATATTGATTTTTTGCGGGAAATCGGGCTGGAAATTGAAATTTTCGGCCGGGACGCAATTGTCGTTAAAGCGCTTCCGGCAATCCTTTCGCAAGTTCAAGCCAGAGAAATAATTTCTGATATTGCCGATCAACTGGGAGAACAAAATCAGAATCCTTCTTTGCAGGAAAAGAAGGAAAAAATACTGGCTTCGTTGGCTTGCCGCGCGGCAATCAAGGCCAATAGCGTTCTATCTTCAGACGAAGTCGCCGCTCTTTGCCGTGATCTGGAAGAAACACCTTTCAATCTTACCTGTCCTCATGGACGTCCCATCACCATTAATTTTTCCTTAAACGAAATCGAAAGAATGTTCAAAAGGAAGTAGAAAAATCGAAGATGGAAAAGGTGCCGCTGGTAATCATTAATTCTCCCACTGCTACGGGTAAAACTGAATTCGCCATCAGTCTGGCTTTGGAATTCGGCGGCGAAATTATTAGCGCTGATTCACTGCAGGTTTACCGATATCTGGATATCGGCACGGCGAAACCTTCGCAAGAGCAGAGAAGCAAAGTCAAACATCACATGATAGATGTTGTTGATCCCAATGAAGAATTTAATGCCGCCTTTTTTGCCGAACAGGCGCGGATCATTATTGCCGATTTGGCCAGAAAAGGGAAGCCCGTCTTTATTGTCGGAGGAACAGGGCTGTATATACGCGCGCTTCTTCGAGGAATTATTGAGACGCCGGCAGTAGATGAAAACATCAGGAATCATTATCGCCGATTGTGTGATCACCACGGAAAAGAATATCTTTATAATTTATTGCAACAAAGGGATGCGGATGCCGCTAGGAAAATAAACTTTAATGATTCTGTAAGGGTGATTCGCGCGCTGGAAGTTTTAGAGCAAACAGGAGAATCAATTTCAGCCATACAAAAAAGACATTCTTTTGCCGAATGTTCTTATAAAACTTACAAAATCGGCCTTAAACTTGACCGCGGTGATTTAAAACAAAGAATTATCCTGCGAACTGAAAAAATGATTGCCGATGGGCTCCTGGATGAAGTTAAAAATATTTTAGATAGAGGCTACAACTATAATCTCAAACCATTGCAATCATTAGGTTATAAACAAGTAATTGGATTTTTACGCAAAGAATATAGTTGGGAAAATGCCTTGGATTTAATCAATCGCGATACCTGGCAGTACGCCAAGCGGCAATTGACCTGGTTTGCCGCTGATAAGGAAATAAATTGGATTGAACAGGATTCTTTCGGAAAAATTAATGAAAAGGTGAAGAAATTCTGGAAGGAAAGTTACTCAATATAAGAACATAGGGCGTGCAATATTGCTTGACTTAAATGGGTTCTAAAGATAATTATATCACCCGGTTTAGGGAAGAAATAATTATTATGAAGCATGAAAAAATCAAAACATTAATTTTTCTATTTATATTTTGTGCTGTCGCCGTATCTCTTGCTTCCTGCGGTCCAAAGGTAAGGGTGGCGGTGAGCCAACTGGATACTCCCGGACATCATACATTTACCGGTTTGAAACTGCTTGATCAGGAAAAGTATGCCGACGCCAAGAGAGAATTTGAAATGGCGACTCAGCTTGATGCCAAATATTCAAAGGCTTATACTGGCATGGCCTTGGTTAATATTTATACAAGTAATTTCAACACGGCCTCGGAGAATTTAGCGCTGGGTTTAAAAAACGCTAAGGACGCCGACGAAAAACTTTTTGTTAATGTAGCCAAAATTCGTTACCACACTTTGAATAAATCAGATCAAAAATGGCTGGAGTCGGCAAAAAATCAATTTGATGAAGCCGTCGTGACGGATCCCAAATATTCACCGGCTTATTATTTTATGGGTTTGGCATACAAAGACGCGTTAGAATTTAATCAGGCCGGTCAAATGTTTGCCAAGGTTATACAACTTAGAACCGATCACATGGCTGATGCCGACGCGCAGTTAAAATTTCTGCAAAAGGTTCAGCTTGCCATGCCTGCAACAGAAGCGGGAAAGAAAATAGCCCTTGTAGAACGCATTACCAGAGCGGATGCGGCGGCGATATTTATAGAAGAATTAAAAATAAAAGACCTTTACAATAAACCGGCGCCGAAAGCTTCTAAGGAACCTTTAAAAGAGGTGCAAAAATTATCGGCAGATGTAAAGGAGATGGAAAAAGTTCCAACAGAGGTGCCTCCTCCTGCACCTGTTAAATTGCTGGCGAAAGATATTGCAGATCATCCCTTGAAAACGGACATTGAAGGAATCCTGGAAACCGGTGTTCGAGGACTGGAGAATGATCCGAAGGGTAACTTCAAGCCCGGCGAAGTTTTATCCCGCGGTGAATATGCCCTTATGCTGGAAGATGTATTGATAAAGCTGACCGGTGAGAAGGATCTGGCCGCTAGATATGTTAATTCAAAATCATTATTTCCCGATGTACCGGCGGACATGCCTTATTTTAATGCTATTATAGCCGTGACGTCACGGGGAATTATGGAAGCAAAAAATACTAAGACTGGTGAATTCGCGCCACTTAAGCCTGTAACCGGTGTGGACGCGCTTTTGATTATCCGCAAGTTGAAAAAAGAATTAAAATTAAATTGATTGCGGTTTTGCGACATTATTCTTGATGCGGAATTATTTACCGCCTCAAGTTTTAATAAAAAAATAAAAGAGGGCGCAAGCCCTTTTTTAGTGAGTCCCAAGTTTCAGAAGCGAAGCGTACTGAAATTTGTCGGACGAACTAATGAAATTCCAATTCCGAAAGCGAATAACCTAAAGGTCACTATAGGCGCCTCGGAATTGGTTAGTTGAATTATCCTGTATGCAAAGCATACAGTGGCATCCCGCGCAAGCGGAGGGCAATATGCCTGTGGTTTTTTAGATTGAAAGGGGAGAGTAAATATCAAATGGCAACAAAAGAGTTAGGCAAGGCGTTTGAACCGGCCGATGCCGAGAAAAGATTATACGATTACTGGCTAAAAAATAAATATTTTCACGCTCAGGATAACAGTGACGCGACGGCTTTTTCCATTGTCATCCCGCCTCCGAATGTAACCGGAATGCTGCACATGGGGCATGCTTTGAATAATACGCTGCAGGATATTATTATCCGCTTCAAAAGGATGCAGGGCTATAATACGCTCTGGATGCCGGGTATGGATCACGCGGGCATTGCCACGCAAAATGTAGTTGAGCAGCAATTGATGAAAGAAGGATTATCCCGACATGATTTAGGCCGTGAAAAATTTATCGCCCGTGTTTGGGAATGGAAAGAACAATACGGCGGTGTGATTATTAATCAGCTGAAGCGTTTAGGCTGTTCCTGCGATTGGGAGCGGGAACGCTTTACCATGGACGAAGGCCTGTCCAAGGCGGTCCGGGAGATTTTTGTCCGGCTCTACAATGAGGACATGATTTATCAGGGCGACTATATTGTCAACTGGTGTCCCCGCTGTCACACCGCAATTTCCGATCTGGAAGTCGAATTCAAGCAGGACGCGAGTTTCCTCTGGAATATCCGTTATCCTTTTGCCGATGGCAGCGGAAATATTGTGGTGGCTACCACACGGCCGGAAACAATGCTGGGTGATACAGCTGTAGCCGTTAATCCCGTGGATATGCGTTACAAAGATAAAGTCGGCAAATTTGTGATTCTGCCTTTGATGAACAAAAAAATACCGATCATTGCCGATGACTATGTGACGATGGATTTCGGCTCCGGCGCGGTGAAGATCACCCCGGGTTCAGATCCCAACGATTTTGCCATGGCCCAGCGCCATCAACTGGAAATAATTTCCATTATGGACGGTCACGGCATCATCAATGAACACGGCGGGAAATATAAAGGACAGGATCGCTATGAAGCACGCAAGAACGTTTTGGCCGATCTGGAAAAGGGTGGTTATATGGTCGGCACCGAACCATACGCGCATAATGTCGGTCAGTGCTACCGCTGTAAAACAGACATTGAACCGATGGTGTCCAAACAGTGGTTTGTCAAGATCAAACCTCTGGCCAAGCAGGCGATAGCCGCTGTCATCAAGAAAAAAACACGGATAGTTCCCGCTTCATGGGAGGCAACTTATTTTGACTGGATGAACAATATCCGCGACTGGTGTATTTCCCGGCAGTTGTGGTGGGGACACCGCATTCCCGTCTGGTACTGCGACGACTGCGGCAAGGTGATTGTCGCCACGGTTGATCCCGACACGTGCCCCGGTTGCGGCGGTGTGTCTCTTAAACAGGATGAGGATGTTCTGGATACCTGGTTTAGTTCCGCGCTCTGGCCTTTTTCCACTTTAGGCTGGCCCGATAAAACTAAAGCTCTCAAAACATTTTATCCTACGTCACTCTTAATTACCGGGTTCGATATTCTTTTCTTCTGGGTGGCCCGCATGATGATGATGGGCATTTACGTGATGAAAGACGTTCCCTTTAAAGATGTTTACCTGCATGCTCTGGTGCGCGACGAAAAGGGCGAGAAGATGAGCAAGTCCAAGGGCAACAGCATTGATCCTCTTCTGATGATCGACCAATATGGCACAGACGCGTTTCGTTTCACGCTGGCCGCTTACACCGCGCAGGGACGCGACGTGCGCCTGTCGCCGGAACGCATCGAAGGCTACAAATTCTTTGTCAATAAAATCTGGAATGCATCCAAGCTGACGCTTAACAATCTGGTGGACTTCGATGAATCAATGCCCCTGACGGCTTCTGATGCACTGCCGGACAAGTGGATCAAGGCAAAGTTAAATGAAGCAATAGGAGAGGTCACCCACAGTCTGGATGAATATCGTTTTAACGATGCCGCAGCCGCCATTTACCGTTTTATATGGCATGAATTCTGCGATTGGTATCTGGAATTAAGCAAGCCCGTGTTTTATGGTAAAGTAACACCGGAACAAAGACAGGCTACCCAGCGGACTTTGCGCGAAGTATTTAAAACAATGCTGCAGCTTTTGCATCCCTTTATGCCTTTTGTCACTGAAGAACTCTGGCAGACACTAAACGGAAGCGATAAAAATTCCATCATGGTCAGTTCATTCCCTCAACCTGTGGAGAGCTGGGAAGATGCCGCGGCCAAAAAGGAAATGGAGCTTCTCATGGATATTATTACCAGCATTCGCAATATCCGCGGGGAAATGCGAATACCGCCTTCAAGCAAATTGAAAGTTTTGATTTCAGCTCCCGATATGAAATTGAAGAATGCAATTGAAGCCGGTAAAGACTATATAATCAACATGGCTAATTTGGAGGAATTGACTGCGGATGTAGATTTAGTGGAGCCCAAAGGAGTCGCTACGGGAATTGTCGGTTTAACGCGGATATTTGTTCCAGTTACAGGCATTGTAGATATTGCGGGCGAAAAAACGCGTCTGGATAAGGAAATGGCGAGGATAGAAAAAGATTTGAATCAGTCATTGAAGAAACTGTCCAATCGCGACTTTCGCGAAAAGGCTGCGGAGGCCGCCATTAAAAAAGAAGAAGATAAATTAAAAGATTTCCAGGAAAAATTCACCGCTCTCGAGGCCGCGCTGAAGAAACTGAAAGAGATTGCCGTGTGATGGAAAAACAAATCAGAAATATCATTGAAAACGCTCTGGCCGAAGACATCGGCACAGGCGATATCACCACACAGGCCACCGTCGGCCACAAAAAGAAGGGCAGGGCGCAGGCGATTGCCAAAGATGATTTTGTCATTGCCGGAATTGATGTTTTTGCCGAAACGTTTAAACTTCTCGATAAAAATATCAAGATTAATAAATTAATTAATGACGGATATCGGGCAAAGAAAGGCGATGTCATTGCCGAAATCTTCGGCAGTTTATCCAGTATTTTACAGGCCGAACGCGTTGCACTGAATCTGTTTCAGCGGATGTCAGGAATTGCAACGCTTGACAGCGAAATATGTGAAAGCTGTACGCGGCACAAAAGCAAAAATTCTCGATACGCGCAAAACCATGCCCGGCCTGCGCGTTCTGGATAAGATGGCGGTGCGTATGGGCGGCGGCTGCAATCATCGCATAGGTCTCTATGACGGCGTGCTCATTAAGGATAATCATATTGAAGCTGCTGGCGGTATTACCGCCGCTGTCATGGCGCAAAGAAAACGACTGCGGCACACCTTGAAAATAGAAGTGGAAACGAAAAACATGCGGGAAGTAAAAGAAGCCCTGAAATGCGGTGTTGATATCATCATGCTGGATAATATGACTGTTCAGGCAATGAAGAAAGCGGTGGATTTTGTGGCCGGACGCGCGCTTCTGGAAGCCTCCGGCAACGTGAGCTTGCAGCGTGTTTCCGAAATCGCCGCCACCGGCGTTGATTTGATTTCCATAGGCGAACTTACCCATTCTGTCCGTGCTGCGGATATATCATTAAAAGTTATACAGTAGGGTGGATGACTTGTGATTTTTATGTTAAGCACTATGCATCCACCAATTAATTATGCTTGATGGCGGAAACTCTCTGCTTTTTCCACGCTACAAAAAATCTATGAACTTGAATCAAGAATCCCTACAGAAAAGCCTTGCCGGAAAGTTTTTTGGCCATCAAATTCATTATTATAAAGAAATCGATTCGACGAATGATGAGGCGTTTCGTTTGGGGTTGGCCGGTGCTCCGGAAGGAGCGGCGCTGATTGCCGAGAGCCAGAGCACAGGCAAAGGCCGCATGCAGCGGGTCTGGCATTCACCGGCGGGCAGTAACATTTACACTTCGATTATTTTAAGGCCGCAAATAGAGCCGGCCAAAGTTTCTCAAATATCAATATTAGCAGGTGTTGCTGCGGCAGAAGTATTGGAGAATTATTGTCCTGACAGGATTAAACTAAAATGGCCCAATGATGTTTTGATTAACGGGAAAAAAGTGTGCGGTATTTTGTCTCAAGTGAAAACCGTCGCCGGAGAGGTTGATTTTATTGTATTGGGCATTGGCATTAATGTGAATATTAGTTATAATGAATTTCCAAAAGAATTGTGCAATTTGGCAACTTCTTTGGCCATGGAAACCGGCAGGGAAAATTCCCGTTTGGAATTGATAATTAGCCTGTATGAAAATCTGGCAAAATGGTATAAGCAGCTGCTGCAAAATGGATTTAACCCGATCAAAGAAAGATGGTTGAGCCTGTCGCCGATGATCGGCGAGATGGTTCAGGTAAAGTTTCAGGAAGAAGCGGTGAGCGGCAAGGCCATTGGCCTTGATGAAGATGGTTCACTGATTCTTCTGACAGCGGATAATAAAGAAGTTAAAGTATCAGCAGGAGACGCAACAATAATAAAGGGGCAAGAGATATGCTTTTAGTCATTGATGTTGGCAACACGAATACTGTCCTGGGGCTTTTTGATGGGGAATCTTTGCAGCACGATTGGCGTATCCGGACGGAGATTGATCATACCATTGATGAATACGGTGTGCTAATTTATAATTTATATCAATCCAGCAGGATGAAAGCTAAAGAGATCAAAGCAGTCACGGATATTATTATTTCCTGTGTAGTGCCGCCCATGCTGAATATTCTGGAGCCTCTCTGTATCAAGTATTTTGGCATCAAACCTCTTATCGTCGGCCCCGGAATTAAAACGGGGATGCCTATTTTTTATGATAACCCTAAAGAAGTTGGTGCGGACAGAATTGTCAACGCTGTTGCTGCTTACTACAAGTATCATAAAGAATCCATTATTGTTGACTTCGGCACCGCAACCACTTTTGATTATGTTTCTCCCAAAGGAGAGTATATGGGCGGCTGTATCGCCCCGGGTATTGTGATTTCCAGCGAAGCGCTTTTTGAAAAGGCTTCAAAATTGCCGCGAGTAGAATTCAGCAAACCCAAAACGATAATCACGAAAGATACGATAAGCGCTATGCAGGCGGGTATTATGTATGGTTACGCCGGTCTCGTGGATGGTATTGTTAACCGGATGAAAGCGGAAGTGAAAACCAATCCGCTTGTGATTGCCACGGGAGGTTTGGCCCGGATTGTAGCGCAGGAGACAAAGAGTATTGATAAAATTGAAGAGATGCTGACGCTGGATGGTTTGCGTATTATCTATAACTTAAATAAGAAATAAATTATGTTGAATGTTGGATTAACGGGCGGCATTGCCAGTGGAAAATCAACTGTGGCAGAAATGTTTGCGAAACATGGAGCCCATTTGATTGATTTCGACGGGCTTGCTCACGAAGTGCAGGAACCGGAAAAGCCTGCATGGAGAGAAGTTGTCAATCAATTCGGTGAAGGAATTCTCCGGCCGGATAATAAGATAGACCGCGTTAAACTGGGAAATATTGTATTTGCCGACAAAAAGAAACTAATAGAGCTCGACAAAATTGTTCATCCTTTTGTTTATCAAGAGTGGCATATGCTATTGGAGAAAATCGGCAAAAAAGAAAAACACGCTATTGTTCTGTCTGATATTCCTCTTCTGTTTGAAGGCAACATGCAACATCTTTTTGATCTGACAATATTGGTTCTCATCGTGCCGGAAGAACAGGTCAGCCGTTTGATGGCTCGCAATGGGATAAGCAAAGAAGAGGCTGGGAAAAGATTGAAAAGTCAGATGCCGATCAGCGAAAAAATTGCACTGGCCGATATTGTAATCAATAATGATGGCGGCATTCCTGAAACTGAAAAGAGGGTAGGGCAACTATGGCGGGAACTGTTGCAAAAGGAAAAACAGAAAATAAAATTCAGCTCGGTTAAAAATTAACGACCTTGATCAAAATATAAAATAGCGGAGGCAAAAAATGATTGAGAAAAATGTAAAAACAGATTTCAGCGCAAACGTATCCGAGCCGGTGATCGGCTCTAATACCTATGTTCATCCGCTGGCGGCGGTGATCGGCAATGTTATTCTGGGCAACAATGTGATGGTTGCGCCAACAGCATGTGTTCGCGGTGATGAAGGTCAGCCGCTTTATGTGGGCGATGACACTAATATACAGGATGGTGTTGTGATCCACGCGTTGGAAACGGAACTAAATGGCAAGCCGGTGGAAAAGAATTTGATGGAGGTTGACGACAAAAAATACGCGGTTTATGTGGGCAATCGTGTTTCATTGGCGCATCAGGTGCAGATTCACGGACCGGCCGTGGTTATGGATGATACGTTTGTCGGAATGAAAGCGTTAGTGTTTAAATCTTTTGTGGGAAAAAATTGCGTCATTGAGCCGGGGGTTATTTTAATGGGTGTTAAAGTTGCCGATGGCCGCTATGTGCCGGTCGGTTCAGTCATAAAAACTCAATTGGAAGCTGATATGCTGCCGGTCATTACGCCGGATTATCCAATGAAAGATATGAATAAAGGCGTACTGCATGTTAATAAAGCGCTGGCGAAGGGCTATTTGGCAATAAAAGATGTTAATAAAAAGTAAACCTTCCGCTAATGAAAATAAAAATTATTGTCTTTCCTGCGGCGCAACTAAAGATATTAAAAACCGCCGTTATTGTTCTGTAAAATGCCGTCAGCATCTACGGCAGAAACTGAATATGAGGAACGGCTTGCTTCAGGCATTAAATACGCGTTATGCGACTTTTTATTTTTCCGACACTATGATTATTCTGGATATTGTTCCTCATGGGATCAAAGAAATATTCCGTTATGTAAGTAAACGCACAGCAGGAAATAATCCTGCCGCGGATTTCAGTATAATGACCAATGCTTTGGGCAACGCCTGGTGGGCGGAGTCAAAGCGGACTAACAAAAACTATCTGGCATCCCAGCATGTTTTAAAACTGGCAACCCGCCACACTATTATAGATGGCTCTCAGCGTCCCAAATTAATTAGAATTCCAACTATAAAAATGGAAATCTTGAATTATCTGGAAATAAAAAAAACTGATCTTCATTCCAATGAATTAAGCAAAATTATAAAAAATGCTTACCGGCAGCAGGTAAAGATTCACCATCCTGATGCCGGCGGCCAGGCCGCAAGCTTCCATAAAATTCACGATGCTTATAAAGGACTTCTACACTGGGCAGAGGCCCCTACTTTTATCCGCCGCCGCGGCTTTCCTGATAAATGGTATTATGACGGGGACAATAAAAAATGGGTCCAGCCGATACCGGCGAGAAGATAGGTTCAAGTATAGCGGATAAAATATTATCAATTAGGCTGATTCCGTTTATTACTGCCGGCTAAAATGATTCCTGTCATGTCTTTCTTCATGATTATTGTTCTATCATTGTGTTTACATCATCGTTACCCTTGAATCTCAGCACGTTGAGCATGAATATTTCCAGTTTGTTAAGGATATTGGGAGACAAGATATTGCCGTCAATTTCAATTGATATCATAGGATATTTTTGTTCTCTGGCCCACGGGGTCAACACCCCTTCGATCACTCGTCCGATGAGGCACGAAAAAGGCGAAATATTCACAATGCCGGAGTACCCGTCCGTCATTGCCGTGGCGGCAACACCGCTCGATATACTTATTTCCGAATAAAGCTCTGGGCTTACAAAATGTTTTTCGGTATTTTTCATTATTTCCTGCATATCATGAGGAGAATCAGGTATCAAACCGGTAGAAGTGAGTGCTTCGCGTACATTTTTTTCCACACTGTGCTTGTAAACATGTTCAATGTTCCAGTTGATTAAATCCATAGATTCCTTAGCCAAAACCCGACGGTGCCAAGGAAGCATACTCAGTCTTTTTTTTAGTTCATAATGCCGGACATAATCGCAATAGTAAACCCATTCAGTAACACTCGATACCTTGGCAATAATTCCACGCTTACTGAAGTGCTGAATCAATTCATGGGTTGCAAAATCGTCGCGGCGTACATATATCTCGCCGACAATGAGAATCTTTGGGCATTTATCCATTTTTTTCTTTAGAGGAATATTCGCAACATCTCCGGATATTTCCTTTAAAACGGGAAGGACTTTGGTAATATCCTGTTCGGCGACGCTGATCATCCTTTGCCAGAGTTTATCATAATCTGTCATCGCTTTTGCCGGATTGGCGGCACAAGTGTTCAAGGCTGTTTCCAGGTCTTTCATATAATCGCCGATAGTAAACCCCCACCACGCATATTTGGAAAATTCAGGGCCCAGTTCATTATAGGAGTTGTCTGAATCCAAAGAAAAAATAACGATGTTTTCTATCCGCAAATCTTTAAAAATATTTTCAAAAAAAACGAAATACTGACCCGTACGGCATGGTCCGGTTGTTGTGGGAACAAACAAAAGATAGATTTCGTCTTTGCGGTATTTATCGGAAGAAAAATATTTAAGGACACTGCCCAGGACAAGGTGTGAAGGCACGCACTCTTTGCCCGAAGCATGATTCCTTGCCAGTTGCAGGGTATATATATCCGGAATGGGCATTGCTTCCGTGTTAATTCCGAACGATCTGGAAATTGCCGCTAATAGTTCCGCCGATAGCCTGCCCATGCTGGAGAGGAGAACTTTAACCCGCGGGTTGTTTTTAATAGGAATCTTTTCTTCGTTAAGGGTATTCTTAATATGAATATCTTCATTCCGATTATTAATAAAGCGCAGACCATTGTCGTATCTCTCTTCTCGAATATCTTTAAACTTTGATCGATATCCTTCGATAATGTCAAGAAATGCTTCAATGCGCGTATCCACGCCGGCATCGGCCGTGTGTGAATCCAGTTCGAGAATTAAAAAAGGCTTTGTACCCATTATCCATTTCAGATAATGCAGCAGGAAAGAATCAGGCGCGCAGGAAAAATTGGAAATATAAGTGACGTAAATATTATCTTCATTTTTTAAAAGTACGCTGGCCTTCATATTCTGCTGACCGTAATACCAGTACATATTAGGATAGATCGATTCTCCGTTAAATGGAAGGATATCAAAAGGAATAACTGTATAGCCGCCGGTTGTAAACTTTTTCGGAATATCCATGTTGGCATCAGTAGTAAAAGCATTATAAGGACGCCCCATGATGGCAATAACCGGTTTTTTGGCCCTCCGCGCTTCGGCTAATGCGTTTTTACCAAGATCGGCTGACTTTGTAAAATATTCCATTTGTTTGCTATAAGCAATCGCAAAAGCTCTTTTAGATTCACTCTCGGTAAATCCAAGTTTAAAGCCCACCTTAATAAAGGACTCGCCGGCCTTTTCTATGCCGTACATAAAACTGACCACCGGAGCTAAATATTTATCCTCCGGAATTTCCGGGAAGGCCTTCTTGATATAATAAGGCAAACTTTGAGTGATGGGACAGAAATTTGCCGGAGAATCTTTTTCATAACTTTCCATATCTTTAAAATGCGGCAGGAAGATGTAATCCGGATTGCGGTTGAATATATCCTGAACAGCTCCATGGGCGATTTCTGCCGGAAAACAATAGGCGCTTTCCACTCGCGCCGTTCCCTCTGGCGATATGTTTTTCGAAACAACAGTCTCAACCCCTAAAGAATGAAAAAACCAGGAGTAGAGCGGCCAAAGGGTGTAAAGAGAAAAACAGCGGGGAATTCCGACAATGAAATTTTTTTTCTTGATAAAATTATCGGAATCAGGGGCACATTTTTCAAAGAGAAGATTATTGCGCTGTTCGATATAGTCGGATACTTCAGTCTCAATAACCACTTTTTTCTTTCTGATATTGGCATATTTATTACATCTGCCGCCGAACATATATTTACTGTTATTTACGCTGAGAATGCGGATCGGGCAAAAGTTATCGCAGGCCTTGCACTGAAATTCCTTCTCATAGGTAATGTTCGGTGGCAAGAATTTGATCAAGATCATAACGGGTCTTGGTTAGAAATCCTTCGGAAAGCTTTTTGGGGGCCAGTAAACCAACGCCAAAACAACCCATGAGTTCAGGATCGGGAGGAACAAGAATATCTTTATTGAGCAGCATGGCAAAAGCCAAGGGTACCGCTTTGTTTTTGGCTACTCCCCCCTGCAAGACGATATTGTTGCCGATGGTCCTGTTGCCGACAACCCTGTTTAGATAATTGGAAACAATAGAGACAACGATTCCGGCCGTAATATCTTCGCGGGAAGCGCCTTGTTGAATGGCATTGCGGACGTCAGAATTGATAAACGCAGAACAATGTTCGCCGAATTTTAGCGGCTCTTTTGCCTTAAGAGCAATATCGCCGATTTCCCAGGCATGGGCAATATTCAAATCGCCCTTTGCCGATTCTTCCAAAAACGAGCCTGTTCCGGCAGAACAGGCTTCATTCATGGCATAGTCTATAGGAACTTTATTTTTCAGAAAAACATATTTAGCATCCTGTCCACCGATTTCAAATATCGTATCAATATTATCGTTATAAAAAGTGGTACCGACGGCATGAGCAATGATTTCATTATATACAGCCGGAGTTTCCAAAAAAACGCCGAGAAGCTCTCGCGATGATCCTGTTGTTGCGGCAAGCGTTATGTTAATTTTACCGTTGCCTGTATCTTTTTTGATTTGTTTTTGCATTTCAATGAAGCAATTCTTAAGCGCCGCAACAGGGTCGCCATGTGTGCGGCCATAGAAAGACGCCGTAATTTCGTTTGTTTCTATATCAATTAAGCAGGCTTTGGTTGTGGTTGATCCGCCGTCAACGCCAAGGATATATTCTCTTCCCGCCATAACTTTAGCTTTCTTGGAGGGGAGATAGGTTACTTTGCCTTCCGCCGTTTTTAGGCTTTTAAATCGCTTAAATTGAACCGAGTGTTTCTTGAAAAGATTGTTTAGGGAATGGTAATATACTTCCTGAATTTTGGCCATAAGCGCTGCCCCGTAAGCCTCAAAATACGGAGCCTGATCAGGAATTATGAATTTAATTTCCGGCATCCGCTCCCGGATAAAGCGGACAAGATACTGATTTTGTGTGACTCCGCCGACAAGAAGTACCTTGCCCTTTGTTATCTTCGCCCTTTTGATAAAGTCAATCACTTTAGCGGCCATTACATCGGACAATGACAGGATGATGTCGCCCTTATTAGCCTCGCCTTTATTCAAGCGATGGGTGCAGTCACTTTTCATAAATACGGAACAGCGCGAAGAAAGCTTTAACACTTGGCTTTGTTCGTGAATCGCATTAATATCATCGAGGCGCATATTCATCCGGGCAAGCTGTTGTTTAAAAAATTCGCCGGTGCCTGAAGCGCATTTATTTCCTGAAAAACTAGTTATTATTTTGTTATTTTTATCGATGGTATAAACAACGAGATCTTCGCCACCAAGGGAAACTACAGCATCAACCTCATAATTAAGATGTTGGAGCGCCTCTTCGATACAAAGAGGCTCAATTACGCTGTTTATATTTAAGAGATGCCGACCCTCGGTGCCGGTGGCCAGAGCTTTAGTATCAGTTGGTATATTGTGGGATGATAAAACTTTTTCGAGTGTTTGAAGAAAGTTGCCTTCATGAGGTTCTACATCACTCCATAAAATATTATTTTTCTTCAGCATGCTGACTTTAACACTGGAGGAGCCGATATTAATTCCCAAACTATTCATAAAAAATCCCGAATGGTTCAATCCCGCGACTTGGAATCCTTCGGCTTCAGCCGGGAGGAGATGCGCTGTTATTCGCGGGAGGTCGCGTTATATTGGGAGCTTCTGGCTCCTGTAAGAATGGGCTCCACTAAGAAAAATAATATTTATAGGATGATGATAAATATTACGATTGAATTTAATCGTCAAGCATCAAATGGCATCTTTTTATATTTGAATACAAAAATATAAGTTAATTTATTTTAATATGGAAATTTAAGAAAAATATGAAAGCGCTCAAAATAATGATAAATAGCAACGGGAAATCCTGATTTACTGATTATCAAAATTTCCCGTTGCAATCTAAATTTATAATTTTCTTAAGCCGTGCAAAATTAATGGCCTTCTTCCATGGCTCCCGCAATATACATCATGGCCAGAAGCATAAAAACAAGCGTTTGAACCAAAGATGTAAAAATCATCAGTATGAAAACGGGAAGTGGAACAAACTATGGGACCAGAAAAAGAACAACCAGAAGAACGATATCTTCGCCTTTGATATTGCCGAACAACCGGAAAGTCAAAGAAAGCGGTCGTGATATATGGCTGATAACTTCAATGGGCAGCATAAGAGGTATGAGCCACCAAACAGGTCCCATAAACTGTTTGAAGTATTTTAATCCATGATTCTTAACTCCAACAACGTGCGTGGAGAGAAAAACAACAATGGCCATAGCCGCATTAGTATTAATATTGGCAGTCGGAGATTCAAAACCGGGTATTATACCTATAAGATTAGAGGTAAGAATAAATAGTCCCAAGGTCGCAATCAGAGCGGAAAAAATTTTCTGCCGTTATGTCCCATGATTTCATTAAGCAGACCGTCAAAGCCGCCAATAATCACTTCCATTACATTTTGAGCCTTACCGGGATAAACAGCCAAACGTCTCGTGGCCAATAATGAAAGCAGAGACCAAAAGGACAAAAATAAACAATGTATACGTGACTTGTTCAGGAACATAATGATTTTCTAAGAAAAGTAGCGGATGCATACTCTAACTAACCTCCTCAATAAATTTTTTTTTTGCCATAGGGCGATAATCAAAGTGATAAATATATTGATTACGACCACGGAAAGTCCGATAAGTAATCCAATGACATTTACTGTGTG
The DNA here is from genome assembly GCA_963710575.1 of uncultured delta proteobacterium. Classification (GTDB taxonomy): domain Bacteria; phylum Desulfobacterota; class Syntrophia; order Syntrophales; family Smithellaceae; genus Smithella. The sequence continues at coordinate 40,241 of CAVQAL010000002.1, forward strand.
ATTGGCAATCAGGAAATATAAAACAACAGCGGTCAGCGCCAGGCGAATATAATACTTGACCATAACCGGGCCATTAACATTACCCGCAGTATTAGTAAAAATACCGCGCAAACCGCGTTCCATCCAATAAAAATTGAGAATACTGATGAAACCACCCAGAAGTATACCTAAGGAAAATTTAAAAGGGGCGAAAATCAGATGCAGGAATAAAAAGAATTGCCAAAATAATCCAATTAGCAAATTCAATTCTTTTTTGGAGCGGGTCTTTGACGATGAGGTTCACTTTTTAAACTCTTTATAATTTGTTCTTCATCCGTGAAATTTTTTTTAATCAAAACATATATATTACGAAATCCGGCCGCAATTCCTATAAATAAAAAAATAACACTGAAAACATGGCCGGAGTCAAATTTACGATCTAAATAAACTCCCAGTAAAAGGCAACCAAAAATCGCCATAACCATGGCAATGCCTATGGTGCTGGCAAAAGCCATTTGCATGGCATACTTTCGGGTTTCATTATCCACTTTCGTGCGCTCCTTAACATGAATGAAAAGGCAAGTCAATTAAAAATATGACCGGCGTTCATTATTTAATTAAATGACGATTTTCTTTATACCATTCAATTGTTTTTATAAGTCCCGTGGTTCAAATTAGTTTTGGCAGTAAACATGAATTCTTTTAATGCTTTAGTTGTGTCAAGCATTCGGCGGGGCTGCCCGTCAGGCTTGGATTTATCCCAAGTAATTTTCCCTTGAAAACCAGTAAGTTTAGCAATCAGTTCTGTAAGCTCTTTGATCGATATTTCAAAACCCGCGCCTATGTTTACCGGTTCGCTTTTATTATAAGCATCCGTAGCCATACAAATAGCTTCGGCGGCATCTTCCACATAAAAAAATTCCCGAGTGGCTGAACCTGTCCCCCAAACCTCAATTTTATCATCATGGGCATCAATGGCATCAAAACATTTTTTGATTAATGCGGGAATAACATGGGAAGATCGGGGATCGAAATTATCTCCCGGACCGTAAAGGTTTACCGGAAGTAAAAAAATGGAATTGAAACCGTATTGCTGGCGATAAGCTTGCGACTGCACCAGCATCATTTTTTTGGCCAATCCATAAGGAGCGTTGGTTTCTTCCGGATAGCCATTCCAGATATCTTCTTCTTTAAACGGTACGGAAGTAAATTTGGGGTAAGCACAAATTGTTCCCAAAGCAACAAATTTTTCAATATTTCGGAGATAGGCTTCATGGAGCAATTGCGTACCCATGATTAAATTATCGTAAAAAAGTTCGGCGGGTTTTTCCTGATTAAAGCCGATACCGCCAACTTTGGCGGCAAGGTGAATAACGATTTGGGGCTTGGTTTCTTCATACATCCGGCGAATATCGGCAATATCCGTCAAATCATATTCGGGACGATCGGCAATTTTAATATGATGACAGCCGCTATCTTTTAATTTCTTTAATAGATGGCTTCCCAAAAAGCCTTTGCCGCCGGTGACAGTTATATCGTTTGTTTTTCAGCACAGCACAATCCTCTTATTTCAATTTAAGTAAGACGTTCTGCTATTGTTACAGGAAAAACCTGCATCCACTAGGGTTTTTTCTTTTTTGGCCAGTTCCATGTCGGTCGCGATCATCATGTCAATGAGGGCATCAAAAGTGACCTTCGGCTTCCAGCCGAGGGCTTTTTTTGCTTTGGAGGCGTCTCCCAGTAGAACATCAACTTCAGTCGGACGGAAATAGCGGGGATCAACAGAAACATATTTATTATAGTCCAGATCGAGCTTACTGAAAACTTTTTCTGTAAATTCGCGCACTGAATGAGTTTCGCCAGTGGCGATTACAAAATCATCCGGTTTATCCTGTTGCAGCATCAGCCACATGGCTTCTACAAAATCTCCTGCAAACCCCCAGTCTCTTTTAGCTTCCAGATTCCCCAAGATAGAGTTTGTTTTTTAATCCTAGTTTGATTTGTGTTGCGGCCCGGGTGATTTTTCGAGTAACAAACGTTTCTCCGCGCCGCGGTGATTCATGATTGAAAAGAATACCATTAGTAGCGAAAATGCCGTATGCATCACGATAATTTTGCACAATATAATAAGCATAAACTTTAGCGGCGGCATAAGGACTGCGCGGTTGAAATATAGTGTTTTCACTCTGTGGTGGCGATGCAGCTCCGAACATTTCGCTCGATGATGCCTGATAAAATTTAGTTTTAATGCCGGTCTTGCGTATTGCCTCTAAGATTCTCAAAGTTCCTAATCCGGTAACATCGCCGGTATATTCGGGCATGTCAAAACTCACGCGCACGTGACTTTGAGCTCCGAGATGGTAAATTTCGTCAGGCTGTATAGAATGAAGCAAATCCATAAGCTGACCGGAAACACTCAAATCACCGTAATGCAGAAATAATCTTGTGTCCGGCGTATGGAAGTCATGGTAAAGGTGATCGATGCGCTCAGTATTGAAAGAGCTCGATCGGCGGATCAAACCGTGAACTTCATATCCTTTATTTAACAAAAACTCTGCTAAATAAGAGCCGTCTTGTCCGGTAATGCCGGTAAGAAAAGCTTTTTTCATTGTATCTCCTTATGAAGCGTAAATATTATAAACGCCAATAATTAATTCCTGTTGAAATTGCTGTTTCCGGTTCAAAAATGGCCTTGATATCGAGTAAAATCGGATGACCTTTGCGACAGAGGCCGGCTATACGCCCAATGCCCATTTCCTGATAATTGCGGTGTGCTACCGCTAAAACAACAGCATCAACATCTTTAATGTCTTTCAGCGAAACAAGTTCAATGTTGTAGTGTTGACGTGCTTCTTCAGGATCGGCCAGGGGATCATGGGCTAAAACCTCTACGCCGTAATCCTTCAGTTCATTAATAATATCGATAACGCGTGTGTTGCGCAAATCGGGGACGTTTTCTTTGAATGATAGACCCAGAACAGCCACACGAGCTTTACGCACCTGAATATCAGCGGCAATCATCATCTTAATGGCTCGCTCTGCTACATACTTGCCCATATTATCATTGATTCTGCGGCCGGCGAGAATGACTTCCGGGCGGTAGCCGATACTTTCCGCCTTATAAGTAAGATAATAAGGATCAACGCCAATGCAATGACCGCCGACAAGACCGGGCCGGAAGGAAAGAAAATTCCATTTTGTTCCTGCCGCCTCTAAAACTTCCAGAGTGTCGATACCCATTTTGTTAAAAATAATGGCGAGTTCATTCATCAGCGCGATATTAATATCGCGCTGCGTATTTTCAATAACCTTGGCCGCTTCGGCAACTTTTATTGACGAAGCCCGATGCAAGCTGACTTTGACAACCGCACTGTAAATGCTTTCAAGCAAATTCAGTGTGGCCGCGTCAGAGGCGGAGATGATTTTAACCGTGTTGCTGACCGTATGGACTTTATCGCCGGGATTGATGCGTTCGGGAGAATAACCCACGGTAAAATCTCTGCCGAATTTCAATTTGGATTCGCGCTCCAGAATGGGAACACAAACATCTTCAGTTACCCCCGGATAAACGGTGGATTCATAGACAACGCATGAACCTGAAGACATTTGCCTGCCGATAATGGCCGATGCATTTTCCATCGCGCCAAGATCGGGAACATGAAAATGGTCGACCGGTGTGGGAACGGCGACGATGAAAAGCTTACATGAGGAAAGATCCGTAGGTTTAGACGTAAACTGGATTTTTGCTTTTTTTAATTCAGCATCGGACAACTCCATAGTACGGTCGTGTCCTTTTTTTAATTCTGCACGTTGGCTTCGCTGATATCAAAACCGATCACCTTAAAATGCCGCGATAAGTGCGCCGCTAAAGGTAAACCAACATATCCAAGGCCGATAATGGCGATTTTATTTTTCCCGGCAAAAAAAGATTGAGCTGTCAAAGTTTTTTTCATAATTCGCTTCCTAATTAATTATTTTAGGACAATTTAAGAATATAGAGAAAACTATTACAGGATTGATTGACACTTGTCAATGTGCTGGTCACAGATTTTTCAATGTTTTTGAGCACGCATCAATTGTCTTGTCTATATCTCTATCCGTGTGAGCAAAAGATAAAAATCCTGCTTCAAATTGCGATGGCGCCAGCCAAACGCCTCTTTTCAACATGCCATGGAAAAAGCGGGCAAATAGCGTCGTATCTGATTTTTGTGCAGTGTTTAAATCGTAAACGGGACCTTGCTGGAAAAATATAGTGAACATCGAATGGACGCGGTTTATACAAACAGCAATGCCTTTGGTTGTAAACAGGCTTTCTATCTGCTGGCAGAGCTGATTGGTTTTGTCATCCAGTGCGGAAAAAGAATATTTTTTTGTTTTAATGATATCAAGGGTGGTTAAGCCTGCGCTCATTGCCAAGGGATTTCCGGAAAGAGTTCCCGCTTGATAGATGTCTCCGGTAGGGGCAAGCTTTTCCATGATTTCTCTTTTGCCGCCGATTGCGCCAACTGGCATTCCCCCGCCGATGATTTTACCCAAACAAGTCAAGTCAGGCTTTACTCCTATCAAATTTTGATAGCCGCCGAAGGTAAAACGAAACCCCGTGATCACTTCGTCAAAGATTAAAACTATACCGTATTTTGTAGTAAGTTCGCTGAGCTTTTCTAAAAATCCACCCCTAGGTGGAATAACTCCCATATTGCCTGCCACCGGTTCAACAATAATTGCCGCCAGCTGCGAGCCGTAGCGTTTTATTGTTTTTGGAGTGCGTCCATATCATTATACGGTAAGCTCAATGTCAGCTTGGCAAGTTCGGCGGGAATTCCCGGAGAACCCGGTATGCCGAAAGTCGCTATGCCTGATCCGGCTTTAATCAAAAGTGAATCGGTATGGCCGTGATAGCAGCCGTCAAATTTTGCAATCAAATTCCTTCCGGTAAAGCCTCGCGCCAGTCGGATTGCCGTCATCGTCGCTTCCGTACCGGAACTGGTCATCCGTAAAAGTTCTATTGAAGGAATGGCCTCAGAGATTAAATTTGCCATTTGCGTTTCAACCTGAGTTGGCGCGCCGAAACTTGTCCCTTTCTTTGCTGTGTCACATATTGCAGCGATAACTTTCGGATGGGCGTGTCCTAAAATCATTGGTCCCCATGAAAGAACATAGTCAATATATTCGTTGCCGGATAGCATCATAAATTTTGCTGCCTTTTGCATGGATCGCAAAAACAGGCTTGCCGCCAACCGCTTTCCACGCGCGCACAGGAGTGTTGACACCTCCGGCGATAACTTGGCGTGCTTTGAGCAAAATAATCTGACCTGGTTTTGTTCATTAAAAATACTCCGGAGATATTTTTTTGTATTCCTGAATGCTCTCCAATATGAGATAATCATTGAATATCTGTTGCGGTTGCCATATCTTTTGACAAGTGATAAAATGTTTTCATCTTTGGAATGAAGCATGGTAAAAATGTTATATTTTTCTCTCAAAGCCGGTTTCCTTTCGTAGCAGTGAGAAATAAAAGGAAAATGAAGCGAACATATTCTCCTTTTTTTCTGTCTGTGCCGCGGGCACTGACCACACCACCAGTGCGTTTTTTCTGTAGCCTGCTTTTTGATGGCGTAAGATAGCGCCGAACTTGCGCATAATTCTTTTTTCAAGAAATGATTGAGAAATATTTATAATTTCAGCTGCGGGAATACCGCAGGATACGCCCATTTCCTCAAAAGGAGATTTTACCAGGGGAATATCTCCCTGGATGAGGCAAGCAATTTTTTTTTCTTCGCTATTTAGTTTTTTCATAAAGTAAATTTTACCCTGCCTGAAGAATAAAATCAAGTTATTGGTTAATATTGCAAATTTTTCTTGACAATTAGCTCGCGCACCTTTAAAAATAACGCAGAAAAGCCCAGAGAGTTAATTTTAAAAAAAGGAGGTGTAAATAATATTTAATAAAGGGCTTTGAAAATAATATATAAATTATTGAAGGAGAGTTTAAATGAAAAAAAGTTTAATGTATGTATTGTTGGCGATGGTAATGGTAATAGTTAGTGCTCCTTTTGTTTTTGCGGCTCCTGAAGCGGCTGCAGCGCCCGGAGGATCAGTTGATTACACGAAAGCAATTATAATCGGTTGCTCTTTAATAGCAGCTGGTCTTGCCATTGCTTTTGGTACAATCGGAACAGGTAACGGTATGGGCGCCGGTTTGAATGGCGCAACGAACGCCGTTGGCAGAAACCCGGAAGCTCAGGGTAAAATTCTTCTGACCATGATGGTCGGTTTGGCCATGATCGAGTCTCTGGCTATTTACGCGCTGGTTATTGCTTTGATCATGCTATACGCCAATCCACTTTTGAAGTATCTTGGCTAAAAAGTTAGTGCTATTATTATAGGGAGGGGGAGCGTACATCGACTTTCTCTCCCTTTTTAATGAGACTCGCTGAAAACGAAGCCCGACGAGTCGGGATGAAGTTTGAAGCGTAAGTCGAATTATCCCAGGAGCGAAGCGTAGAGGTCGGTGACACTTTTTTTATTTATCTTCATTCTTCTTCAACAAAAACCTTCCCACGTAAAACTTTTTTTTCTGCTTGCTGATGTTTGGCTGTGAGGATTTTCTCTTTTGCTCTTCTGCTGCGTTTTCTTTTTTGACGACGAATTTTTTCCAGCTTTTTTTTTCTTGAGCAATAAAACCTTTTTGCCGCAATTCAATCTTATCCAAAAGTAATCTTCGGGCCAGAAAACGATTTAGTGATTGAGATCTTTCTTGCTGGCATTTGACTGAAAGGCCGGTTGGAATATGAACAAGATAAACACAGGAAGAACTTTTATTGACTTTTTGTCCTCCTGGACCGGATGAGCGGATGAAGGATTCCTCAAATTCGCTTTCCGCTACCCCCAACTCCATCATTCTAGCGGCGATAGTTCTTTCTTTGTCAGCGGAAACAGGCATGGTCTGTTTAACGAAGCCTAAGGAATGGAATAAATTTCATCGTCTATTAAGTGGATCCAGTTTTCCGTGAGTATTTCTTTAGCTTCTTCCAACTTGTCAACGCCAATAATAACGATGGTCTCTTTTCCGATACGGTTGATTGTTGTGTAGAGATAAAGAATATTAATCTCCGCTTTGGCCAGTGGTTTTAATATAGCATTAATGCCGCCGGCGTGTAAGGGAACTTCAGCCGCTAAAACAGGAGTGACTTCAAAATTTAAATTGTAGCTTTCTAGAAGCGCGGCAGCGCGGTCAGGATCATTAACTACAAGACGAACCCTGCTGTCTTCAGCGATACTGGCGGCGGATACGGCTTTTGTACTTATATCTTCCGAGTCCAGAATATGGATAAGTTTGGCAAAAGAACCGGGCACGTTACCCAACAGAACGGAAATTTGTTTTACAGACATAAAAGTTATCCTTAATTAATCTTTAACATAATCGAATCCGGCGGCAAAAGCTTTGCGGTTAATTTCCGCAAGGGACTTTTTCTTGCTGCCCATGATCGATTCCAGACTCTTTAAATAAATATCAGGAGAAACCACGCCTGATATTTTTATAAATGCTCCCATCATGATAATATTGGCAACCCGGCTGTTACCCAGCTCATGTGCTATGTCGGCACAGGGAACACAGACGATTTTGACATCGTTGCGGTTGGGGCGATCATTGATAATCGACGAATTTAAAAAGATTGTACCTCCCGAAGTGACTTTGTTTTGAAAAGTAAAAAGGGAAGGGGAGTTCATAACGATTAGATAATTCGGCTCCGAAGCAACAGGCGAGGCAATTTCCTCATCGCCTACCGCTACAGTACAATTGGCCGTTCCGCCTCTCATTTCCGCCCCGTAAGCGGGAAGGTAGGTTACATGAAAGCCCTGGTTCATGGCGCTGTTGGCCAGGCTAACCCCCATCATTAAAACTCCCTGACCGCCGAATCCGGAGAAAATAGTTTTAACAATCATTATGTGGCCTCCGCAGTTTTCTTCGCCGCGGTAATATTTTCTTTATAGACGCCGGGAGGAAATTCCTTGCTCATTACTTCATCAATCCATTTACAGGAATCAACAGACGACATCTTCCAGTTGGTCGGACATAAAGAGAGAATTTCAACCATGGAAAAGCCGAGTCCATCAATTTGGCATTGAAAAGCTTTACGGATTGCTTTCTTGGTTTTATTTACACCTGCCGGAGAATTCACCATGCACCTTTCAATGTATGTTGAGCCACCGAGTTGGGAAAAGATTTCGCTTACCTTGACAGGATAACCGTCCAGCAATTTGTCACGGCCCATTGGACTGGTTGTTGTTTTTTGATTCAGCATGGTTGTTGGGGCCATTTGTCCGCCGGTCATTCCGTAAACAGCGTTATTGATAAATATAACGGTTATATTCTCACCGCGGTTGGCGGCATGAAAACTCTCGGCGATGCCGATTGCGGCCAGATCGCCGTCTCCCTGATAAGAAAAAACAACACGATCGGGAAGAGAGCGTTTTATGGCCGAGGCCATTGCGGGACCGCGTCCATGCGGCGCCTCAATCATATCAACATCAAAGTAATTATAGGCCAGAACAGCACAACCTGCCGGCGGGACGCCGATAGTAATGCCTCTTATATCCATCTCGTCAATAACTTCAGCAACGAGCCGATGAACAATACTGTGTCCGCAGCCGGGGCAGTAATGGAAGATATTTTCTTTTAAGCTTTTAGGCCGGTTAAAAACTGTTTTTGCCATATATTTATTACCTTTTAATTTGCTGCAAAACAATTAATCATTCTTGTCGTAAAGCCGCGCAATAACATTGGCCAGTTCCGCAGGTGTAGGCACGGCACCGCCCGGGCGGCCGTGAAATTCGATGCCAGCATAGCCCTGCAAAGCCAGTCTCACATCATCGAGCATTTGGCCGGTGCTCATTTCAAAAACAAGAAAATGTTTAATTTTCGCCGACAAGGCGCGCAGTTTTAATTCCGGGAAAGGCCAAAGAGTGATCGGACGGAAAAGACCTACCTTCTTTCCTTGATCGCGCAGACGCTTGATGGCGCCTTTAGCAATTCTTGCGGCTGTGCCATAGGCAACAATAACCAATTCGGCGTCGTCCGTCTTATGTTCTTCATACAGAGTTTCTTTTTTGGTAATAACTTCATATTTACGCGCTAATTTCCAGTTATGTTCTTCACTGTCTATGGGATCGAGAAGCAGGCCGCGAATAAACTTGCTTTTGCCTGTACCTGCGCCTCTGAGCATGAATTTTTCATTGTATTGACGGGGTTTGGGTTTTTTGAAAACGACTGGTTCCATCATTTGCCCCATCATTCCGTCGGCCAGAATCATCACCGGCGTACGATATTTATCGGCAAGATCAAACCCGTCCATCGTTAAATCAGCCAACTCCTGACAGGTTGCCGGCGCTAAAACAATTGTGCGATAGTCTCCGTGGCCGCCGCCGCGGGTGGCTTGAAAATAATCTCCTTGTGATGGACGAATATTGCCTAGTCCCGGGCCGCCTCGCATAATATTGACAATAATGCCGGGAAGCTCACAAGCGGCCATGGAAGAAATCCCTTCCTGCTTCAAAGAAATACCGGGACTGGAAGATGAAGTCATTGCTCTCATGCCGGTTGCGCTGGCGCCGGCAATCATATTAATTGCGGCTATTTCACTTTCCGATTGAATGAATACTCCACCCTCGGCTTTGCGCATATGTTCGGCCATATATTCGGTAAGTTCATTCTGCGGCGTAATCGGATAGCCCGCATAAAAACGGCATCCGGCACGTATCGCCGCCTCACCAATTATATTATTCCCGGACATCAATACTTTATTCACGGTAAACCTCTATAGCTACTTCCGGGCACATCGTGGCGCAGATAGCGCAACCGTTGCACTCCTTTTCCTCGTCTATGCGGACGGGACGATAGCCCTGGGCATTATATTCCTTTGCAGGCATAATATGACCTTTAGGGCAAAAGTGAATACACAGCAGGCATTCTTTACAAATTTCTTTATTAATTTTAATTGATCCCTTCAAAATCAAACCCCAAAAAAAATTAATCAGTGGACGCTATTTTGCGTATAATTGTCAGAAAGTCAAGTTTTTTAAGATCATGAGCATGAGACCACAAATCTGCTTTCCTTTGCTCCTGAGATATCCCTATGTGCTTCGCATACGGGATAGTTCGTCCAAAAAATTTCAGTCGTAGATGCCTTTCAAAGTATGCGCTACGCTTCTGAAACTTGGGACTCACTAATTCGACTAACAGGTCTTGCTGCGCTTTACTTGCAATACCTGAGTCTCATTACCCTCTGCTTCGCGGGATAATTCGACTAACAAGTTTCAGTTCACTACGTTAAGAGAAAAGAGGTGTCATTAATCCCACTTCACTTCGTTTCGCGGGATAATTCGACTTACCAATCTGACTGCGCTTCGCTTGTCACATTGGAGTCTCATTAAAGTTTACTGATTTGAAACCCTTTTAATTTAATCGCCACAGATCTTTGCAAAAGATCTATAGAAACAACAAAAAGCTCCTTTTCGATGTCGCTTCTGACGACAGTCCCTTCTATTCCGGCAAAGGGTCCGTCAATTATGCGCGCCGGTTCACCCTCCCGGGGAAATTGTATGGTAAAAATTTCCGTTTTTGTGCTTACAAAGCGCCTGATAGCATCGATTTTATTGTCCGGCACAGGCACTGGTTCGGAATTCTCTTTTTTTCCTAAAATACGCACCACGCCGGCTGTTTTTAAAATGGCTAACTTTGTTTCATTGTCTAACGAAAAGACTTCGGCGAAAATGTATCCGGGAAAAAGGGGGGTAAAGATTTTCTTCTTTCTGTCTTTTTGCTTGCTCCACGACTCTATCTCGGGTAGAAAAGTCGTTAAATTCTTTTGAATGAGGCCCGTGTTTGCCTTGTATTCATGGCGGCTTCTTGTATGAACGACGTACCACGACATGATAAAATACCTGTTAATTATGAAATTTTGGGAAAGTTATAATATTTGCCGGTATTTTGCAATGGAGAAATGATGAAAATTGTACCCCTTGACGGAATTAAATTATCCTTAGGCGAGGGCGAGGAATTGCTGGCGACAAAAGTTGCGGCAATTCTGGATATATCCATTAACGATATTGCCGCCATAGAAATTATTAGAAAAGCATTAGATGCCCGCCGCCATAAACCGCCTCATTTTGTTTATGCGCTTAGAATCAGTGTTTCCGAAGACACTAGATTACCCGATGAATTTAACGAAGTATTGCAATTGCCGGCTCATAAAGATGAATCGGAGATTCCGCCGCTTTTATCAGTTTACCAACCGAAGCTTCCCGTCGCAGTTATCGGCAGCGGTCCGGCCGGTCTTTTTGCCGCTTATGTCCTTGCTATACGAGGGTTGCCCTTATTGCTGCTGGAAAGAGGTTCACCCGTAGAAAAACGAACAAAAGATGTGCAGGAATTTTGGGAGAAAGGGATTCTTAACCCTCAAAGCAATATTCTTTTCGGTGAAGGAGGAGCGGGAACATTTTCCGATGGAAAGCTGACGAGCCGGACAAAGAATCCTTATTCCTTCTGGGTAAAAAAAATTTTAGTGGAAATGGGCGCGCCTCAAACAATTATTACTGATACCAAACCGCACATCGGCACTGATCTGCTCCGGAAAGTAATCGTTAACCTGCGAAAAAAACTTATTGCGATGGGCTGCGAAATTAAATTTTCAGCACAGGTGACTGATTTTGTAACTTTACGAGAGACTATCAGTGCATTGATTGTTAATGAAAAAGAAGAGATTAAAACTAACCATGTTATATTAGCAATTGGACAGAGCGCCGATGATACTTATTGGAAACTTTTTGAGCGTGGCATTAAAATGGAGGCCAAACCTTTTGCCATGGGTTTGCGTGTGGAGCATCCTCAGGAATTAATAAATTCCATCCAGTACGGTAAGTGGCATAATCATCCTCAATTGCCGCCAGCGGAATATTTCGTAACGGCTGCGATTCCCGGTTTAAATCGTTCTGTATATACTTTTTGCATGTGCCCGGGCGGCTCAGTTATCGGCTGCGGAGCGTTTGCCGGTCTTGTGATAACCAATGGCATGAGCAATGCCAAACGCTCCGGCGAATTTGCCAACAGCGCCATAGTGGTCAATGTCCATGGGGATGACTTTGCGCCTCACGGACAACCACTCGAAGGTCTGAATTTTCGTCAAATGTGGGAGAAAAAAGCTTTTCTTTCCGGAGGAAGTAATTATCAAGCTCCGACGCAGAAGATGATTGATTTTTTGCAGGGAAAACCTGCCGGTATTATCGGACGGACAAGTTTTCTTCCCGGCGTAAAGCCTGCGGCGCTGGATGAGGTATTGCCGGAATTTGTAACCGATTCTTTAAGGCGCGGCATCAGGGAATTCAATAAAAAAATGCCCGGATTTATTACCGAGGATGCCCACTTAATTGGAGTGGAGACCAGAACTTCTTCGCCTTTGCGTATTTGCCGCCGCAGTGACGGTCAAAGTGAAAGTGTCGGCGGCATTTATCCCTGCGGGGAAGGAGCCGGATATGCCGGCGGGATTATCAGTTCCGCGTTGGATGGCATCAAGGCCGCGCAAAATCTGATTGATAATATAAATTAGACGACTATTCAACTTAACTAGTTTATAAAAAAAGATGAAAAAAATGCAAAAATATGATTGAGAAAACAAGTAAATTTTTCAAGATTAATACAAACAGTAAATTGACCCTAATTTTGTATTGATAAATAATCATAAAAAAATAATCGGAAGTTTAATTTTAGGAGATATAGAAATACTTTTAGAATGGCTTAAAAATTACCTTTAGTTGCATAAACAGGTTTGAATAAAACTGGAGCGTGTAATGAAAGTAAAATCAGCCGCTAAAGCTTTCAGTTTGGTTGAACTTTTGATTGTCATCGTAATATTAAGTATTCTATGTACAATTGCCATACCGAACTTTGCCAAATACAGGGGCAATACTAATTTAAAGGAAGCGGCGCAGGAGATATCAGGGGACATTCAATTATGCAAGCAAATGGCAGTTGCTGAAAATGTACATTATCGAATCGTACTGAACATTGAAAACAATAATTACACTATACAAAAAGAAACATCACCTTCTAATTGGACAAACGTGTCTTCAATAAAAAATATTGGTAAGGCTGACACCTCGATAAAGATTATTGAAGATCCGACTTTTGCATCTGATAAAATCATTTTTCAACCTAGGGGTACAACAAATGCCGGCACGCTTTTAATACAGCACGAAAAGCTGCTTTCCAAGGCTAGCATTGTTACTTCTTTGATGGGTCGTGTAAGAATTATATATGAGCTTAAATAATAAATGTATAACTGAAGAATATAATTTACAAATTAATTTAAACGGCTGTCGACGATAATATCATCACCGCGCCGTAACACCTTCTGGATAAGTAATTTTTTTGCTGAGCTCAGTTTTCTGATGTTGAGGTCGCCCACCGCTTCGATTCCACTGCCAATAATTTTCGGCGCAATGATTGTCACCATGCGGTTGGCCAGGTTATTCTTCAAGGTGGAAGTGATGATTTGGGCGCCGCCTTCGATTAAGACAGAAGATATATTTCTTCCGGCAAGTATTTTAAATAATTTTTTCAAATCAACATTTCCCTTTTTATCGGCTTTGATGTTTATTATTTCGGCTCCTGAACCGGCAAGGCGCTGAAATCGGGAATCAGATGCGTTTTTAGATGTTGCAATAAGTGTCGGGGTTGAAGAGATGTTTTGAAAAATCTTGGATTGCCGGGGAATATTTAATTCGGAATCAACAATGACGCGCAGAGGATTGCGGCCACGGACAAGACGCACCGTGAGTTCGGGATTGTCTTTGATCACAGTTCCCGCACCGACTAATATGGCATCGTGTGCCGCTCTGAGTTGATGAGTAAATTTTGAGGAAGCCTCCGAGCTTATCCATTGGGATTCTCCCGTCGCTGTCGCTATGCGGCCATCCAATGTCTGGGCATATTTTATGGTGACAAAAGGCAAGCCTGTTTCCATAAAATGGAAAAATACTTCGTTGAGTTTACGGCAGTCATTTCCCAGAACGCCGGTTTTAACTTCGATGCCGCTGCTTTGCAGATAGTTAATCCCTTGGCAGGAAACAAGAGGATTGGAATCAATTGTGCCGATAACAACACGGGCAATTTTATGTTTGATAAGGCTGTCTATGCAGGGAGGCGTTTTGCCTTCATGGCAACATGGTTCTAAAGTAACATATAGGGTTGAACCGGCCACGTCTTCAGCGGCGTTTTTCAGCGCGTTGATTTCGGCGTGATTTCCGCCGAAATGCTGATGGTAACCCTGACCGATGATCCGGCCGTTTTTAACGATGACGGCGCCAACCAGAGGATTGGGGCTGACATAACCGCGTCCTTTACGGGCAAGCGCAATAGCCAGTTTCATATAATATTCGTCATTCATAAAAAATAAATACCTCATTACCTTTTAAGATGCAAAGAAATTTATTGTCGATAAGCCTTCAGATGTGATAAGAAAAAACAATTACAAGTGTTCAAACTAAATGCGACTGAAGGAGCTATCATGAAAGGAGTTGTTCTCGCCGGAGGATTGGGCAGCAGGCTTTTTCCCCTGACCAAAGTGACCAACAAACATTTACTGCCGGTTTATAACGAGCCGATGATTTATTATCCCATCAGAATTCTGGTTAATGCTGGAATTGAAGAAATATTAATTGTCACCGGCGGTAATAATGCCGGCGATTTTTTACGCCTGCTGGAAAACGGCAAAGACTTTGGCCTTAAACACATCAATTATACTTATCAGCAGGGGGAAGGCGGTATTGCCGCAGCGTTGAGTCTTGCCGAACATTTTGCAGACCGTGACAAGATTGCCGTGGTTTTAGGAGATAATATTATTGAAGGCAATATCAGAACGGCGGCAGATGAATTCCGTAAACAAAAAGAAGGCGCCCGCATATTGCTGAAAGAAGTGTCTGATCCGCAAAGATTCGGCGTGCCTGTTTTTGAAGGGAAAACCATTATTCGTGTGGAAGAAAAACCGGCCAATCCTGCTTCCAACTATGCTGTAATCGGCATTTATATGTATGATTACCGTGTCTTTGAATTTATCAGGTCACTGCAGCCTTCACAGCGCGGCGAACTGGAGATTACCGATGTGAATAATTTTTACATTAGAGAAGGAAAGATGCAATGGGATGTACTGGACGGCTGGTGGTCTGATGCCGGAACTTTTGAATCTTTGCAATCCGCCGGAAATATGGTGGAGAAAACGGGAGCGAACAAGATATGATTGATGGCGTAATAGTAAAAAAACTGAAAGTCATCCCCGATGAGCGCGGCCGGTTAATGGAAATCATGCGCGCTGACGATACTTTTTTTAAAAAATTTGGTCAGGTTTATATGACCACAGCATATCCGGGAGTTGTCAAAGGCTGGCACTATCACAAAAAACAGGCTGATAATATGGCAGTAGTTAAAGGGATGATGAAGATAGTCCTTTACGACAGCCGTAAAGATTCGGCCACTTTTGGCGAAATTAACGAAATATTCGCTGGTTGTCATAATCCTGTTATGGTGCATATTCCCGCTTTTGTTTATCACGGATTCAAATGTATTTCCGAAGAAGAAGCCATAGTTATCAATACACCGACAGAAGTATATAATTATAATAATCCCGATGAGTTTCGGCTGCCTGCGCATGGCAGTGAGATAAAATATGATTGGGGGAGAAAAGACGGATAGATTTTAAAATCATCATATATAAATGGAGGTTATTTTATTAATAATATCTCTTGACTTTGGTTATTTTTTGTCTTAAAATATAATCAAAGCTTGAGAAAGGCAAACCTCCTGAAAAGGCGGGACGCAAAGTTACTGACCTAAGTCTTCGATGCGGGATAAGGTGGCAGAACTGCCGGGCAACATCAGAGTCGTCCAGCAATCCTGCCATAAAACCAAAACAACAAAATAAGAAAATAGATTGGAAATAAGTCTATGTTTTTGAATTGTTTTGTTTTCATTTTTGGTGCGGCTATCGGCAGTTTTTTGAATGTTTGTATTTTTCGCCTGCCGGCTGAAACCTCGATCGTGAAGCCACGTTCCCAATGTCCTTATTGTCATCATCCCATCCGTAATTGCGATAATATTCCCTTAATCAGTTTTATCCTTCTGCGCGGCAAATGCCGGGATTGCGGTGGAAAGATTTCCTGGCGTTATCCGCTGGTGGAACTAATTACAGCGGTGCTTGCTCTGTTATTATTTTTAAAGTTTGGCCTTACATTAAAATTCCTGGTATTTTTCTTTTTTACTGCGGTTTTAATTGTTATTACATTCATTGACTTGGATCATCAGATAATTCCCGATATTATTACTTTGCCGGGAATACCTATATTTTCTCTGGCAGCAATTTTTTTAGTGAAGATTCCCTGGTTAGAGGTTCTATTGGGTTTATTAATCGGCGGCGGCGTGCTTTTTACGATTGCCTTTGTTTATGAATTGATCTCCAAGCGGGAAGGAATGGGCGGCGGCGACATAAAATTACTGGCCATGATCGGCGGGTTTCTGGGATGGAAATCTTTGATGTTTATTCTATTATTCAGTTCTTTTTCCGGGGCAATAGTTGGCCTTACGGCGATGATTATTAAAAAACAGGATATGAAATACGCGGTTCCTTTCGGACCGTTTTTATCAGCCGCTGCGGTTGCTTATCTTTTCTGGGGGGAGGGCTTTACACGTTTATTGTTTATGAGATATTAAATTGAAATGCGGGGTGTAAAAACAGGATTTAAAGGAATGGGGTTTTAAAATGGCAATTTTCAGAGTAAATCGTAAAGATCGTGGCGTTAAAGGTTTTACCCTGGTAGAAATGCTTATTGTTGTCAGCATTATTGCCGTTCTTTTGACAATCTTCCCCTCGATGTTTACTTCTTTTCGGCAGAGGACAAATCTTCGTGAAGCGGCAGGAGCTTTAGCGGAAGGCATGAAACTGGCCAAACAAAGAGCCGTGGCGGAAAATGTTAATTACACAGTTACATTTGATATTAATAATAATAGTTATGAAATTAAAGGCGGCACTTATGATGTAACAAAGAAACTTAGTGATTTCGGAAGCGGAATCAGCATATTAAGTCAAAGTTACAGTGGCGGCAATAGCGGCACTGTAACTTTTCAAACCCGGGGTACATGTTCTGCGGGAACGGTCACATTGAAAAATATACTAAATTCACAAATAGCCATTACTACTAATGCAATGGGAAGGATAACCACTAATTGAAGACGGTATTCATTTTATATAATAAAAAAGGCATTACCTTTATGGAATGTATCATCGCCTTGCTTTTGACTGCTATAGCCGTGATCAGTCTTATGTCTATGCAGTCGCTTGCCTGGCGGGGAGCCGGCAAATCTGATTACCTGGGGCGGGCAGAGGGAATTCTGCAAAGGGAATTGGAAACGTATGAAAATAATTTTATGGTGGGAACGAATGCCTCAATTTCCTGTAACTGTAATGGAATAACTCCCTGTACCTGTAATGGGACGGTTCCCCCCTGGACCAGCACTTATAAAATCACAGAAGATAATATCACTTTTACTATAAATGCCCAGGCAAATGTCCTCGTAAACAACACCTGGCCGGTTAATGTGCAGGTTACCTGGCCGGGAAGTGTTAATGGTATAAAAAGTAGTATGCTTGTATCTCAAGCTTATTAGCGCCGCGGGAACCTTTTAAGATGAATATGAAAAAAAACGGTTTTTCTTTAGTCGAATTAATTATCTCCGTGGCTGTCGGGTTGCTTATTATGACGGCTGTTTATGCGATTATTAATCTGGCGCAGAGCTCTTCGGTCAGCGTCGGCCGGAAAGTTGTAACTCAGCAAGACACACGGTCTGTTCTTGATCTGATGGCTATGGAAATTCGTATGGCATCGTATAATCCGACCATGTCCACAACTCTCTGGAGCACAATTCCCACCAATTGTGCATCCATTAGCATATCGCTCGATCCGACAAAAAAGGGCATTCAAACAGCCACAGCCAATACAATCCTTGTCGCCATGGATCTTACTAATCCCACCGTTTACCCTGCTGTGATTGGCGATTCGCCAAATGAATATATAGAGTATTCTTATAACGGCGCAGATACTATTACCAGAAATGCCAGTTGTTCCGGTGACACCCCTCTCTTAGGCGGTACCACCGACTCAGCAACAACGGTTGTAAACGGGACATGCTCAGCATATACTAACGGGACATGTACATGCGCGGCAAATATTAACGGGACATGCCCGGCATTGTTTCAATACTTTGATGCCTCCGGCAATAATCTCGCTGATAATACCGGCACGGTTCCCACAGCATCAATAAAAAATATCCGGCGTATTCGCATTACGATTGTTGCCAATACGAAATATACGGACAGACTTACACATAAATCAAGAATAATGACTTATACAACCGATGTTTTGGTGAAGAATCATGCGTTTAGTCCTTAAATTAATAAAAAGAACGAGCAGCTCCGATCAGGGTTTTGTTTTGATTTTCGCGATCATGGCCATACTTATCTTAACGGCTATCGGCTTTTTCGCGCTGACGATGATTTCGGGAGATCTGATGATTAGTTCGAGATTGACAGGGGAGCGTAAAGCTTTGTCCGCGGCGGAAGCCGGTGTGCATGCAATATATGCGTCGAGCTTGAGTCCTACCGACCTGGTTAATACTTATTCTTCCACTACTCCTTCTTCGTGCTTTCAGGTTGATTCCACAAATGATCCTTCTACCTGTTATACTGTCCAAAACGCTAAGAACACTTACGTCCAAGCACCCGTGGGCGGCGGCGGTCAGGGTACGAATTATAAGGCCTTCATTTACAATACCGATATTACCGGCAAAGACTCTAATTATGGCTCATCGGCGACAATTTCTATTGGGATATCGCCTCCACCGGCTATGGTTGCGCCCAATATCCCGCCACCGGATTGAAGGAGCCTGTAAGGTAAAAGTAATAAACCGTTCTGTTAAATCAGGGAGGAGAGCTTATGTTGAACAAGAAAAACTTATTTGTCTTGGCTGTAATCATAAACGTAGTTATCGCCGTTTTTTCGTCAGTGAACGCAGGGGCTGATACACCGGCGGGCGATGAACAGGAGACCCTTGTCAACTATCTCCCCGATGCTCTTATTGTCCTGGATTTATCCGGCAGTATGGCTCAGAATCCTGCGGGGACTGCTTACCCCTACGGGGCCGATACATCGTGCGTCGGCAATACGACATTATGCAATAATCCAACCGATACAACTTTTGTTTACAGCCATGATTCCACCTGCACTCCGGATACGGTGAACTGTCACGGCACTGGCAGCACCACCTATACTTATGGACATGATGGAAGCTGCACCGCAGACAGCCGTTAATTGTGTAGGCACCTACGGCAGCACTTATAAATATGCTGCTGATGCAACGTGCAAGCCTAATACTTCGAAGTGCACGGGGAGCAAGTCGGGTACCTCTTGTTCAGGAGGTTACTGCAATGGCACTGCTACTCAGGTTGCACTACCGACTGCAGCAAGTTCAGTTGCAGTGGCGGGTTCTGCCAATATTATAGTTCTTCAAGTCCGCATACCCCCTCCGGTTGTGCCACCTTATGCAATTGTCAAAATGGAATGTGTCAAGGTTCCAGTCACTAATTGCACCAATCAATGCGCCACCAACAAATGCGATATGGTTAACGGTTTTTGTAACGATACGTCCCAGGGCGACTGTCAAAAGGATTGCAGCAAACTGGCCATCGCCAAAAGAGCGCTCTTTTCTATTTTAGATGACGATGCTAGTGGCACCATTGATATTAACGACGCCACAAGTTTGGGCATCAGAATCGGCTATATGCGCTATTACAATTGCTCGGCTGATGAGAGCACTAGTTATACCAGCGGCTGTAATACGCTTATTGACACGATCAGCGCTCTTGGTTCTAACAGTCAAACCTCTTACCAATTAACCTATTGCGGAAATTCCACCAGTTGCGCTTCGACGGTTACCGGTTGCACTTCCGGCAATTGTATCGTCGGCGAGTCTGCCACCGGCGGCACACCGCTGGCGGGGGCTTTAAAAGAAGCAAAATTATATTTAGACGCGCATAAAGCGGCAGACACTTACGGCGCCTGCCGGCAAAAATTTGTTATTGTACTGACGGATGGATCCGATACTTATGCCTGCAGCGGCAATGGATCGGATTGCCAGTCGAAAATGTATGCACGCCGGAGAGAAGTAGTGGCCGCGACAAAACAATTGGCCGATGCCGGCTATAAAGTATTTGTCGTGGGTTTCGGCTCCCAAATGCCGGCCTATTTGCAAAACACTCTTAACTGGATGGCTTTTTATGGCGGAACGGACAATCCCCTGGTGGCCAACTACCCGACCAGACCACAAACCCTCTACAATATTCCTTTAGGCTGTACGGCAACTCCAGCCGTTACCTCGGCCTGCTGTAATTTATCTACAAACGCCACCGCCTGCTTCCCCTCCGGGATTACCAGCGGCCAGACGGACTCATCCACGATAACAAATTCCGATTGCGGCACTTCGACCAGTGGTTTTCAAGCCACATATAACGATCCGGGTTATATTAGTCTTTCCGGTTACGCTTTTATCGCGGGTGATGCGAACGCATTGACGTCGGCGCTGAAAAGCGCGATCAGCACCATCAAGGAAGCGTCATATTCCTTCACTCATGCTTCCATTCAGGCACAGCGGACTACCAGTGAAAATTACCTTTACGAGGCTTCGTTTGAACCGTTCACCACCGATCCTTTCTGGGCGGGCCATTTAAAACGATTTGGTTTAGCGGCCGATACCTCAGGCGCAATTAACGCAACGGCTGACTGGGATGCCGGCGCCGTTTTACAGAATGTGATAGACGATGGCGTAAGCAGTCCCAGAAAAATATACACGACAAATGGCACATCCAACACCCTGCAGCTATTTACATCGACTAATACTAATCTAACCGACGCTATTTTTGGCGCTGCCGATGACGCTACAAAAAACAATATTGTAAAATTTATTCGCCGGGGGGATTATAACTACACCACGGGTAACGCATACAAAAATTGGAAATTAGGCGATATACTCCATACTTCGCCGGTGGTCATCCCGACGCCTAATTCTAATTTTTATGATAATGCGGATTTAAACAAACCGCCTAATTCAGCTTATGAAGCTTACACGAGCAACCACTCGAGAACCTCAGATGCCACCGGGACTCGAATTGTCGTCGTCGGCGCCAATGACGGCCAATTGCACGCATTCAAGACATATGACGGTTCAGAGGCATGGAGTTTTATTCCTCCCAATTTACTTTCCCGACTTTCATTAATGACTCACCCCTCTCATCCCACATCACTTAGTCACACGTATTTTGTGGATGGTCCGATAGGCGCCGCGGAAATATGGCTGAAAGGGGGGTGGCCGTCGGAATCATTCGCATCACATACGGCAACCACTATCGATGCGACATCAAAAATATCTAATACCTCCAATACGGAATGGAAAACGATAATGGTTATGAGTGAAGGGCGCGGTGGAGCGTCGAATCTCTGGAGTTCATCCACGGGTTGCGAGTCCGGATTCAGCTCTAACAATTTATATTCTTCAACCTATAACAATTATTGCGGTTATTATGCGCTTGATATTACCAATACAACAGCGGTACCAACTTTTCAATGGCGCTTAGGGGGCACAAGTGGCCTCTCAGCTTCCGATGCCGCTTACCTCGGTCAGTCCTGGAGCCGGATGTTTTTCTGGCGGGTCAGGATCAATAATATTGAAAAATGGGTAGGACTTATCGGAGGAGGTTATTCTGGAACCAATTGCGCGGGCGGCGGAACATGCAGCGACACGCGAGGAAAAGGATTTTATGTGGTTGACGCCAGCAATGGGACCATTTTATGGAAATATACGTACGGCACAGCAACATCGAGTACGACTAATCCGCTGATGGTTTATAATCTTGTTGCCGAACCGCTGGGGTTGGATTCCGATAATGACGGTTTTATGGATACAGCATATATCGGTGATCTGGGAGGCAACGTCTGGCGATTTAAATTTTGTTTGCAAAAAGATGGCACAACTTGCAATACTGCCAATTGGACGGGTAGTTTGTTGTATAATAATCATTAATTAATAAGGAGGTGGATTTATGTTCAACAAAAGAAATTTTATAATCCTTATAATCATAAATATGATTTTATCTGTTTGTATATCAATGAATGCATCTGCCGGCATTAACAATGCCGTATTTATGTCGGCTTCCGCAACAACTGATGCATCCGGAAACATTTGGATATATGTCGGTACGGGAGATAAAACCGATCCCTCTGCCACGACTGGTTACGAAAGAGTTTATGCTATTAAAGATAGTGACAGAAGTTCAACTTATAAGATCACTGACTTGATGGACATCTCTTCAGCATCAGCAATATATGATCCCAACTCAACTACTTATCATGGATGGTATATTACTCTCGGCGGCAGTGGAGAAAAAATTATGTCTGCGCCTGTCAACTATGATCAAAAACTCTATTTTACAACCTATACACCGGACACCATTCCCTGTGGCCAGAATGGCACCGCTAAGCTATATATCATCGATTATCAAACCGGAGCGGGTTTGATTAATGGCAGCAGATCGGAGAATATTGGCTTGGGCATACCCTCCGGGCCGGTTATTTCCATTAACCCTTATGGCGGAAAATATAATGTTTATGTTTCCACAAGTGCGGCTAACTATGGTACTGGTTCCGATACAGTTGAGGCATCGGATACCACTACACAGCATTCGAAAAATAAGTATATGATTTACTGGAAGGACAACCGTATTCAATAGATTTGAAGAGAAAAGATATAAAACAAAATTTCTTGACATGGCGCCGATATCTTTATAAAGATTCGCGCCGAGTTACTAAATAATTTTACTGTGCAAAATTTATTAATGTTGATTTAATCTGGGGACTTGCTTATGGGTAGCGAGAAAAAATATTGCGCGATATGCGCCTGGCGCGGCAATTGCCAAAAACGTTTCAGCGTCGCCACGGACGCGCAGGGATTTGTTCATTGCCCCGACTATTCCCGCGATCTGTCCATTAAAGATCAGGATATCGACGCGGCGGTTAAAAAAGACCAGCAGGGTTAACCGCTAATATAATTCGACTGGCAAACTTCAGTCGCAGATGACCCCGCGCAACCTTCAGGTTATTTAGGTTATGCACTATGTTTCTGAAGTTTGGGTCTCATTAAAAAATAAATAATAGTTCAACTTGCAGTGACAAGCAGCAAATGATATTTAAAGCCGCTTGTCATTTTTTTATAAGAAGGTATCGGCTTAATCATGAAAAATAAAATTACCAAACTGCTGGAAAACGCTTTAAATATTTCTGTCCAAAATGGTCAGTTGCCCGAAGTTACTTTGCCTTACCTGGAAGTGGAAGCCCCCGGCAATCCTGAGCATGGGGATTACGCCGCCAATGCCGCGCTGATTCTGGCGTCACAGGCGAAACAAAATCCGCGCAAGATTGCGCAAATCATTCAGGCAAATCTATCCGATCCGGAAAACATTATTGAAAAAACGCAAATAGCTGGCCCTGGTTTTATTAATTTTTTTATGAAAGACAGTACTTGGCATGAAGCCCTCCGGAATATTGATGAACAACAAGAACAGTACGGCTGTCTTGATATAGGCGGCGGCAAAAAAGTGCAGGTGGAATTTGTCAGCGCCAATCCCACCGGACCTTTGCATATCGGTCATGCCCGCGGCGCGGTTGTCGGCGACGTAATTACTAATTTACTGACAACAGCCGGATATAGGATTTCCAAAGAATATTACATCAATGACGCCGGCAATCAGATGAATAATTTAGGCAAATCCGTGCTGTTGCGTTACCGGGAATTACTGGGCGAGCAAATCGAATTTCCCGAAACATGCTATCGCGGAGATTACATCAAGGATATTGCCGGTGGTGTTATTAAGAAGGAAGGGGATCAATATCTCCATTCCAACGAAGAAGAAACTATCAGCTATTTTACTTCGATTGCCGGGCAGGCCATTCTGGAAGAAATTAAAGTTGACTTAAAGGATTTTGGAGTCGTCTTTGACGAATATTTCAGCGAAAAAGAATTGTATAAAAATAACGGCGTGGCTAAACTCTTGACCAAATTGCAGGAGCAGGGGTTTACTTATTCCGATGGGGAAACCTTGTGGTTTAAAACCACTGATTTTGGCGATGAGAAAGACAGGGTTGTTATCCGCAAAAACGGCGAACCGACTTATTTTGCCGCCGACATTGCCTATCATCAAAATAAATTTTCCCGTGATTTTGAAATGGTCATCGATATCTGGGGCGCGGATCATCACGGCTATATGCCGCGTCTCTGGGCGGGAATTCAGGCTCTGGGCTACGATAAAGATTCTTTAAAAATTATTCTGGTGCAACTAGTAAATTTACTTCGGAGTGGCACTCCCGTGGCCATGTCCACGCGTTCCGGTGAATTTGTGACCTTGCGGGAAGTCCTCGATGAAGTGGGCAAAGACGCCGCCCGCTACAATTTTCTCATGCGCCGTTCCGACAGTCATCTGGATTTTGATCTGGAATTGGCCAAAAAACAATCCAGTGAAAATCCGGTTTATTATGTGCAATATGCCCATGCGCGGATTTGCAGCATTGTGAGAATGGCGCAGGAACGCGGCATAACCCTGCCGCGTTATGAAGATATCGACCTTTCCGTCTTGAATGAACCGGAAGAAAAAACTTTGATCAAATTGCTGGTGCGTTATCCGGAAACTATTTACGGCGCCGCCAAATCTTTAGAACCGCACCGCATCACTTTTTATCTGAATGAATTAGCCGGAATTTTTCATAGCTATTATAATAAGAATAAGGTAATTTCGGAAAATAATCGGTTAACTGCGGCGCGGCTGTTCCTGATTGGAGCAATCAGGATTGTCTTGCAAAATGCTTTGAATATTTTAGGTGTAAGCGCACCGGAAAAGATGTAATGACACTCGCTGAGAACGAGTGCAGCGAAGTTCGAAGCGTAAGTGGAATTATCCTAGGAGCGTAGCGACGTAGGATAATGAATTTCTACAATATCTGGTAGCGAAGCGAAGCGGAGTACCGAACAGGCGAAGCAATGTGGGGTTTATACTCTTGATTTATTCGTGAAACTCCAATTCCGAAAGCGAAGCACAGCGGAATTGCTAAGTTGAACAATCCCGCCAAAGCGGAGGGTATAACCACGCAGCTTGCTGCGGAATATGTTTCCAAAGCTTGCTTTGGGATTTCATACCCGTGATTAAAATATATTTAAAGTAGAATAAATGGCTTCCGGAAATATTAAGAACTTTGAATTGAAAGTGGGAAAGGCGGGATTAATCATCATCGTTTTTGGAATGGCCGTTCTTTTATGTACGGCTTTTTTATTTGGCGTTGATGTTGGAAAAAATATCGATACTTATCCGGATAAAATTTCCGAGTTCCCTCAAAAAATATTAGCGTTGGTATGGCGGCCGGCTAATATCAGGATTGCCCAAAGCACACCGGATAGTAAGAACGGGCAAAGTCAACCGCAAACCCAGAACCAGGAAAATATTGATCTGACATTTTATAATGCCTTGACCAGTAAAAAAGGCGCTCTAAAAGAACAGCAGTTTTCGGAAAAACAGCAGGTATTATTGCCGTCTCAGAAAGGAGAGGAAGCTATTACTGGCAACTTTAATAGAGACGCTAACACGACGACGATAGCGCCGGCAAATGAGAAAACCAAGGAGAAGGGCGAATCCAAAGAAAAAGAAATTGAATCGATTATCGCCTCCAATAAGCAGAAATTTAAAATTCAAGCCGCTTCTTTAAAGGATAAAACTACGGCGAATAAAATGAGTAAAAAAATAGCGTCATTAGGTTTTATGTCGCAAGTGATTGAAGTTGATCTCAAAGGAAAGGGCACCTTGTATCGCGTGATTGTTTCCGGTTTCGACAATAAAGCTAAAGCCGATGAGGCCGCGCAAAAAATTTCACGGGAAACAGGAACAAATTGCATTATCAAAAGCATCAATAGGGAAACAAAGAAAAACTAAATAATATATCAGGGCCGTAAATTATGTTTGAAAATCTATCGGAAAAATTGGAAAATATCTTTAAAAAACTAAAGGGACGCGGAATTTTAAATGAGGAAAATGTCAATGCCTCGCTCAAAGAAATCCGCATGGCGCTTTTAGAGGCCGATGTTAATTTCAAAGTAGCTAAAGATTTTATCGAAGACGTCCGTACGCGGGCAATCGGCAAAGAAGTTCTTGAAAGTATTACTCCCGGCCAGCAAATGGTAAAAATAGTCCATGACCGTCTGGTTGATCTTATGGGAGGAGTCAGCGCCAACATTAAGTTCGGTTCCCGGATTCCAGCTCCAATCATGCTTATCGGTTTACAAGGCTGTGGAAAAACAACAACTGCCGCAAAATTGGGACTTTTGTTGTCCAAAGAACAAAAGAAGGTTTACCTCGTATCTGCTGACGTCTACCGTCCTGCCGCTATTGAGCAGCTGGCCGTATTGGGAAAACAGATCAATGCGGGTGTCTTTGAGGATAATGGTTTAAAAGACCCTGTAGAAATTTGCGTTCAGGCAGTCGAACAAGCCAGAAGAAATGGATATGAAGTAATCATTATTGATACTGCGGGAAGATTGCACATCGATGATCTTTTGATGGAAGAACTAAAACAAATTAAAGAAAAAGTCAATCCAGCGGAAATTATTTATGTAGCTGATGCGATGACGGGACAGGATGCCGTCAATGTCGGCAGCAAATTCAATGAAATTATCGGTATCGATGGCGTCATTATGACGAAAATGGATGGAGATGCGCGCGGCGGCGCGGCGCTCTCTCTTAAATCAGTCATTGGAAAACCGATAAAGTTTGTAGGTATTGGCGAAAAAATCGATAATCTGGAAGTATTTCATCCGGAAAGAATGGCCTCTCGCATTCTGGGCATGGGCGATATCCTGACTTTGGTGGAAAAGGCGCAGGCTAATATCGATGAAAAAACGGCGCTGGAACTGCAAAAGAGCATCAAAAAAAATAATTTTTCATTGGAAGATTTCCGTAACCAATTGACGCAAATTAAAAAAATGGGATCAATGAAAGATATTTTAGGTATGATTCCGGGGTTGGGGAAAATGAAAGCGCTCAAAGATATGGACCCTGATGATAAAGAATTGATTAAAGTGACCGCAATAATTGATTCTATGACAAAAAAAGAGCGCTATAACTATCTGATCATTGATGGCCGCCGACGCAAAAGAATTGCCTTGGGCAGTGGAACCTCCGTTCAAGATGTGAACCGTTTATTGAAAAATTATGCAGAAATTAAGAAAATGATGAAAAAATTTAATCAAAAGGATGGTATTAAATCGTTGATGCGGAATTTTCCCTTTTAAAATAGAATAAACTATGATAGAAAAAAAAATGTAAAAAAATTATTATTTTAAGGAGGTATTATTTAAAATCAATGGCTGTTAGAATTAGACTGACTCGTATAGGTGCGAGAAGCAAACCTTTTTATCGTATTGTGGCAGCGGATACCGATTCTCCCCGCGATGGAAAGTTTTTGGAAATTTTAGGTAATTACGATCCGAAAAAAAATCCAGCGGAAATTATAGTGAAAGAAGATCGGGTTCGCGACTGGCTGTCCAAGGGCGCCAAAGCAACCCTGACGGTATCTAATCTGTTGAAAACAAAAGGTATTGAAGCCAGAATCAAATAAAACAGCTTTATGGTTTTGATCATTTTATAAGGGCAGAATAACTGAAATTTTTTATGTGTCCACATAACGTTCAAGCGTTGAAATTATAATTGATAAAATGATTTCTAAAAAATTAATCAAAATCAGTGGAGGTTATGGCTATGAAGGAGTTGATCAAGTATATAGCTCAGGCTTTGGTGGACATTCCGGATAAGGTTGAAGTAACTGAAATCATCGGAGAACAAACATCCGTAATTGAATTGCGTGTGGCAAAAGAAGATTTGGGTAAAGTAATAGGAAAGCAAGGAAGAACGGCCAAGGCTATCCGGATGATTTTAAGCGCGGCTTCGGCGAAGGCTCACAAAAGGGCCGTTTTAGAAATTATTGAATAGGCAAATAATGAATCTCTTTGTAATCGGGGAGATTGTAAAAACTCGCGGTCTCCATGGTTGTCTGAAAGTTTTATGTTATGTGGAGACAAAAAATACTCTTGACAAACTTAAATTTGTTTATATTGAGAACAATTCCGGGCAAAAAGATCGTTTTGGCCTCAGAAAAATTGATGTGTCCGGAAAAATTTTGTTTGTCGAATTAGAAGATATATCTAATGTAAAATCAGCACAGGCATTAGTTGGTTGTAAAGTATTTTTGCCGGAAGATATGCTGGAGGAATTGCCGGAGGGAGAATATTACTGGCGGGATATTATCGGACTTGACGTTTACACTGAAGAAGGTAAATGTATCGGTAAAATAGAATCCGTTTTCCCCACTGGCAGCAATGATATTTATGTATGTAAGGGGGAAAGAGAAATACTTCTCCCTGCTATTGCCGAAGTAATCCGGAATATAGACGTAAATCGTCGTGTTATGACGGTAAGATTGCTGGAAGGGCTGTAAAAGTGATCAAATTTGACGTCCTTTCCATTTTTCCCGAGATGTTTGCGTCCCCCCTTAATTTCAGCCTGCTAAAGAAAGCACAAGAAAAAGGTCTCTTAAACATTTCCCTGCACGATATACGCAATTGGGCGGATGATAAGCATAAAATGACTGATGACGCTCCTTATGGCGGCGGTTGCGGGATGGTCATGAAAGTAGAACCCGTGGAAAAGGCGCTGGCAGCAATCAGAAACCCCGAGGATGATTCACTGGTAGTGCTGATGACACCGCAGGGAGAAACTTTTGACCAAAAAATTGCCGCCCAGCTAGCAGAGAAAAAACAGATAATAATCATTTGCGGCCGTTATGAAGGCGTTGATGAGAGGATAAGAGAATATTTAGTTGACCGAGAAATATCCATTGGTGATTACATTTTAACTGGAGGGGAAGTGGCTGCTTTAGTTTTAATTGATGCTGTTTCCCGTCTTATTCCCGATGTTTTGGGAAATCCCGAATCAACGATTGGTGAATCTTTTTCACATAATCTTTTGGAATACCCTCAATATACCCGGCCTGCCGAATATAAGGGCTGGGTTGTGCCCGAGGTTTTACTTTCCGGGAATCATGCGCAGATTGAACTCTGGCATAAGCGCGAATCGCTGAAAAGAACAAATCAGCGCCGGCCGGATTTACTGAAAAAAATCAAACTTTCAGGCGAAGAAAAAAATATTTTGGAGAAAATTAAGTCAGAAGAGATATAAAGTCTTGATTTTGAGAAGTTTATAATGTATGGATTTCCCCTTATTAATTAGGACAATTTAATCCTAAACGGAAAAGCATAAATGCTTTACATAGTTCTTTTACATTATCCGGTGTATAATAAAGAAGGCAAGATCATAACTACAGCCATTGCCAATATGGACATTCACGATATTGCCAGACTTGCCAAAACATACGGAGTTCAAGGATTTTATATAGTAAATCCTATATTGGAACAGCGAAATCGGGCGGAAGAAATTATCAGCCATTGGCGGGAAGGTTACGGAGCAAATTACAATAAATTTCGGCAAGCCGCTTTTGAATTAATCCGGACAAAGGAAAGCTTACCGAACGTATTTACTGATATTGCGCGGGAAACAGGATGTTTCCCGCGAACAATCGTTACCGGCGCGAATTTTGAAGGGGATCTTCTAAAATTTACTGAATTGAGAGAGATGCTGCAAAGAAGTGATTTGCCTTATTTACTTATTTTCGGCACAGGATCAGGTATTGCAGCTGAAGTGGCAAACACGGCAGATTACCGGTTAGAGCCGATAAGAGGTCAAGGCGATTATAATCACCTTGCAGTACGTTCGGCAGTAGCGATTGTTTTAGATAGAGTCATGAATGTTTAAAGTGTATTATATATTGCGAGAATTGCAGGAGGAAATATAAATGAATGTTATAGAAATGATTGAAAAAGAATACATGAGAGGAGATATTCCCGGTTTCAAAACGGGTGATACGGTAAAAGTACATGTGCGCATCATTGAAGGCCAAAAGCAGAGAATTCAAGCTTTTGAAGGAGTTGTAATCCGTAAAAGACGCGGTAACAGCCGGGCCAATTTTACAGTGAGAAAAATTTCTTATGGTGTTGGTGTAGAAAGGACATTTCCTTTGCACTCGCCAATCATTGACCAGATTGAAGTGGTTAGCAAAGGAAAGGTGCGCAGATCCCGTCTCTACTATCTGAGAAACCTGAGAGGCAAAAAAGCAAGGATTAAGGAAGCGGCAAAACAATAATAAATAGTTGTATTAAATTCAAAATAATTTAGTTTCAATTCCCGGCTTGGGATAGCCGACTTGCAAAAAAAGGGAAGGAATTTTCCCTTCATTTTTTCGATGGATACTTTTGAAAAAATTGCCTATCAAGAAGGCTATCAATTTATTGCTGGCATTGATGAAGCGGGCAGGGGACCGCTGGCCGGGCCAGTCGTGGCCGCGGCCGTAATTTTTCCGCCTGATTATGTAAATGCTGAAATCAACGACTCCAAGCAACTTTCAGCCCGCAAAAGAGAAGAGCTCTATGAAATAATAAAGAGTGATGCTGTGGCAATCGGCATGGGAGTTGTCGATGCGGATATAATTGATCACTTTAATATCCTGAAAGCTACTCTTCAGGCTATGCGCGAAGCAGTTCTTGAACTTTCGACTTCTCCCGATTTTCTTTTAATAGACGGTCTTCATTGTATTCCTCTCCTCACACCGCAAAAACCATTGGTAAAGGGAGACTCTCGCAGTATTTCTATCGCTGCAGCCTCAATTATTGCCAAAGTATCCCGCGACCGGATTATGGAAATCTATCATCGCCAATTTCCGCAATACAATTTCCTGCAAAATAAGGGGTATGGAACCAAGGAGCACTGTGGCGCCATTAAACAATTCGGTATGTGTAAAATTCATCGTAAATCATTTCATGTTAAAAATTTAAACCAAACCACTCTTGAATTCAATATTTAAAAATGAAAGATACGGCGAAAATTACGACAGGAAAAGAAGGTGAAAAAATAGCGGCTGCTTTTCTAAAAAAAAACGGTTACAGGATTTGCGACATAAATTTTCGCTGCATTTTGGGAGAAATAGACATTGTTGCGCGAGATAAAGACGAAATTGTTTTTATCGAAGTTAAGACCAGAAAGTCCGGCGAATTGGGCTATCCGGAACAAGCGGTGGGAATAAGAAAGCAAAAGAAGATGTCCCATCTGGCATTGTGGTACTTGCAGCAGAAAAAAATTGATGACGCCGACGCACGATTTGATGTCGTGGCTGTAACAATGTTACCTTCCGGAAATGAAATTAAACTAATAAAAAATGCCTTCGACTTTAATGAGACTCGTTGACTATAGGAAACGTAAGTCGAATTATCCCACGTGCGAAGCTAAGTGGGATTAATTTTTAAAATGACTCAAGGCTGGTTTGCCGATAGGATAAACATTAAAACCGATGGCAAAACATTTCTTATGATCAATAATATTACGGCCATCAAAAAGAAATGCCGGTTTGACCATGGAGTTATATATTTTTTGAAAATCAAGCTTTTGGTATAAATCCCAATCGGTAAGTATGACCAGAGCGTGGCATCCGGCGGCAGCCCGGTAAGGATCTTCAATATATTTTACATTTCCTTTGATACCTTCAAGATCGATAGCCGCATTTTTTAGTGCCTTCGGATCGGAAATAATTAATTCAGCGTGTTCCGCGATCAGTTTTTGTGAAATATAAATTGCCGGACTTTCTCTGGTGTCGCCGGTATTGGCTTTAAAAGCAAAACCCATGATACATATTTTTTTCCCGGCCAATGTGCTGAACATACTGTTGAGAATATTCGCGATAAAACGTTCTTGCTGGTATTCATTAATCCTGACGACGCTTTCCCAGTAAGCAGAAACTTCCTGCAACCCATAGTAGTTGCAAAGATAAACAAGATTTAAAATATCCTTTTTGAAGCACGATCCGCCAAAACCAATGCCGGCCTTAAGAAACTTATCGCCAATTCTGCTGTCCATTCCCACGGCTTTGGCTACTTCGGAAATATCGGCATCGGTTTTTTCACAAAGAGCAGAAATGGAATTAATGGATGATACCCGCTGAGCTAAAAAAGCATTAGCGACCAATTTGGATAGTTCACTGCTCCAGATATTAGAGGTAATTATTTTTTCCAGGGGAATCCACCGGGCATAGATTCCTGTTAATTCCGCGCGGGCTTTCAATCCGCTTTTTGTTTCGTGGGAACCGATGAGAACGCGGTCAGGGTTTTCCAGATCACTGATAGCCGTACCTTCCGCCATAAATTCCGGATTAGAAAGAACCTCAAATTTAATCTTGCCTTTTGCCGAAGATAGAATTTTTTCCATAGCCAAAGCTGTTTTTACAGGCAGAGTGCTTTTTTCGATTACGATTTTTGATGACCGGGAGTGTTTCAGAATTTTCCGTGCCGTTTTTTCCCAGTACTGTAAATCGGCAGCCATATCGGCTCCGGCGCCGTAAGTTTTAGTGGGAGTATTGACGCTGACAAAAATGATGTCATTTTCTTTTATCTGGTTTTCAATATCTTTGGCAAAGAATAAATTTTTACCGCGGGTTTTTTTGACAATTTTATCGAGTCCCGGTTCATAAACTGGAAGTTCCGGCGAATTCCAAGCGTCAATGCGATCAGGATTTGTATCCACGACAGTAATGCGGCAATCAGGACATTTATAGGCAATCATGGCCATGGAAGGGCCTCCGACATAGCCCGCCCCGATACAAAGGATTTTTTTCTTAAATTTCATTTTGCTTTGGATTGCCTCCGCTGATTATGAGATTTTTAAAACGTCACGAAAATATTTGATTGTACTTGTTAATCCTTCTTCCAAACCTATCTTGGGACTCCAACCAATCTTCTTTTTGGCGAGAGTTATATCCGGTTTGCGTTGAGCAGGGTCGTCCGCCGGTAGCGGCTGAAATTCTATTTTAGAGTTACTTTTTGTTAATTTAATGATTAATTGAGCCAATTCCAGAATGGTAAATTCTCCGGGGTTACCGATATTCACCGGGCCATAAAATTCATCGGCGGAGTTCATCATCAGGATTAACCCTTCAATCAGATCATCTGCGTGACAAAACGATCTGGTATGCGAACCGTCTCCATAAACAGTAATCTTTTTACCTTGCAGGGCTTGAATGATAAAATTGCTTACCACACGACCGTCGTTGATTGCCATGCGTGGCCCATAGGTATTAAAAATTCGCACTATTTTTGTATTGACGGAATTTTGGCGGCGGTAGTCCATCATCAGGCATTCGGCAGCTCTTTTCCCTTCATCATAACAGCTGCGAATTCCAATGGGATTAACTTTACCCCAATAGGATTCATTTTGCGGATGTACTTCGGGATCGCCGTAAATTTCCGATGTGGAAGCCTGAAGCACTTTTGCTTTTGTTCTTTTGGCAATGCCTAAAACGTTTATCACTCCCATGACGTTAGTTTTAATGGTTTTAATCGGATTGAACTGATAATGGACCGGTGAAGCCGGACAGGCCAGATTGTATATTTCATCGACCTCCAGATAGACCGGATTAATAATGTCATGACGAATTAATTCAAAATGAGGAACGTTCAGAAGGGGAGCAATATTTTCTTTGCTGCCGGTAAAAAAATTATCCAGACAAATGATGTCGTTGCCTTCCCGCAACAATCGTTCACAAAGATGGGAACCTAAAAATCCCGCGCCGCCGGTAATTAATATACGTTTCATCATTTCATATTCTCATTTAAGATAATATTTTTTATCTTGGCTATTAAACCTGAAACACCCTGAAGATGTCAACTATAAAAATATTTAATCACGGGTATGACCCCCAAAGCAAGCTTTGGAAACAGATTCCGCAGCAAGCTACGAGGTATTAAACCCTCCGCTTCGCGGGATTGTTCAATTTACCAATTCCGCTGCGCTTCTCTTTCAAAATTGGAGTTTCACAATAAACACCGCATCAATACATTACTAAATAAATCAAAGTCTGAATAAATACAATTTATCATATATTTCTTGAACCATTTTATATACTATGATAACAAAATTAAATCATTGGTTTATTTTTTAATTGGCAAAATGATTTGAGGGAGATAAGCATGAGCCCAGATTCCATAGAAACAAAACATCCAAATATTCATGATTTGACAGATGTGTACGAAGAATCAAGCAGTGGAAATAATCAGGAAGTTATTGTGATTGACGGCCGCGGATATGAAAATAACACTAGAAATAAAAATGAGATACATGCTCTTGTGGATGTGATCGAAGATACTCAAACGGCAAATAACCTTGATAAAGAAATTATGCAACGGGCAACAGAAATCGCCGAAAGAATTGCCAGAGAAGTAATCCCTGAAATTGCTGAACGAATCATTAAAGAAGAAATTGAAAAACTAAAGAAAATGAGCAGCAATGAGTAAAAACAAAAGAGGAGAAACCTTGAAGATTTTTGATTTCCATCTATATTTACTGATTATCATGAGCTTAATTATAAACGGATGTTCCACCAAGTCGCCGTATGTATTGAATCCAAATTATGATCAGAATTCGACAAGGATTATTGCAGTGCTTCCGGTGGAAAATAAAACTATTAATGATGGCAAAACTTCTCAATTATTACGCGCCAGACTGTTCGAAGAACTCTATTTTAAAGGCTATCCCAAGCTGCCATTGGATCTGATCGACAAAAAGCTGGAGACTTTATCTGGCAATGGAACCAAGGAAAATGCGACCACCGTTACTCCCCAAACATTAAAAAATTTAGTAGGAGCGGATGCAGGACTGTATTGCACTTTAATCGAAGGCAGTAAGCCGGAGAAATTATTTTATTCTCCCATAACAATAACTATTAATTGTGAATTGCGCAGTACTCAGACTGGTGAAGTCCTATGGAAGGCCCAAAGCGAATCTACCAGCAGAAATTTTGATTTTACCCATAAAGGGCTGGAAAGAAAATCCTATGAAACTTTGGAAGCTGTAATTGAGGAAGTCGTCAATAAAGTAATGAAAACTCTTCCAGATGGCCCAAATTTGCGTGGATAGAAAAGTATATTTACAACTCGCCTAATTGGAGTGCGATAAGATAAAAAAACAACAATTTGAATTAAATTAAAAAATAGAAAAAATTCCAAAATAAAACTTAAAATGAACATACCCAATTTTTTATCTTTATTACGAATTATTCTAGTTCCTGTCATAGTAATATTCCTAATTCAAGGGTCGTACAGCAAAGCGTTGATTGTTTTTGTTATTGCCGGTTTAACTGATGCTTTGGACGGCGCCTTGGCACGTTTGTTAAACAAACAAACCAAATTGGGTTCTTTTTTAGATCCGTTAGCAGATAAAATACTTTTATCAACAAGCTTCATTGCCTTAGCCATTTTTAGTTTGATTCCCAGTTGGCTTGCAGTAATTGTTATCAGCAGGGATTTTATGATTTTACTCGGTATAATGATCCTGTCTATGATGTCTGTAGCCTATGAAATTAAACCGGTATTTGTCAGTAAAATTACAACCACTTTGCAAATTGCGACAATTTTTTTTGCCTTACTTTTAAAGACCTTTACATATAAGATAATAAGTTACAATTGGATTATAAGTCTTTCCTGGATGACGGCAATATTTACTATTATTTCAGGATTAATTTACATAATTAAGGGTGTAAAATATATCAATCGAACCGCCTAAAAATAGGCTAATAAATAAGATATTTAGCTTGACACCGCTACATTTTACTGCTAATTGACCGAAATTCAAAAAGCTTTAAAAAGCTTAATGATTTATAGGCAAGTAGCTCAGGGGGAGAGCGCCATCCTGACGCGGTGGATGTCCAGGGTTCAAATCCCTGCTTGCCTACCATTTTTTGATATAAAAGTATGTCGCAAGTGTAAATACTTTAAGGGCATCAGCAAAATAGTGATGCCCTTTTAAAATGAATTTTAAGCAATTTATGTGTTTAATAATATTATGGATATAAAAATTATTTTCCCTGACAATAAAGAACTGTCTTGTAAAGCGGGTATTACTGTCGCTGAAGCCGTCGGAGCCTGGAAAAGAGAAGCCTTGGCATATACAGTAGCAGTTAAAATGAATCGGACAGCTGTAGATTTGAGCTATATCCTGAAGGAAGATTCCACACTTGGTTTAATCGACATATCCTCCGGCGAAGGTTTATCCATATTGCGCCACAGCATATCTCATGTAATGGCTCAAGCCGTTCAGGAAGTTTTTAAAGGTGCTAAGGTAAGTATTGGCCCGTCCATTGAAGATGGGTTTTACTACGATTTTGAATATAAAGAACCTTTCACTGTCGATGATTTTCCCAAAATAGAAAAACGCATGAAGGAAATTATAGCATTTGATTATCCTTTTATCCGTGAAGATATCTCACGCGAAAACGCGGTGAAATTGTTTACAGAACGAGATGAAAACTACAAGGTAGAATTGATTAATGATTTGCCCGACGATGTTACAGAGGTCAGTCTTTATAAACAGGGTGATTATATTGATTTATGCCGCGGACCGCACATACCTTCGACAGGCGTGATTAAAGCCTTCAAGCTTTTGAGTGTTGCCGGTGCATACTGGCGCGGCAGCGAAAAAAATAAAATGTTGCAGCGTATTTACGGTACCGGATTTGCCAATGAAAACGAGTTGGCTGATTATTTAAATTTACTGGAAGAAGCGAAGAAAAGAGACCATCGTCGTTTGGGCAGGGAACTTGATCTTTTCCAGGTAAACGAAGAGGCCGGGCCCGGTTTGATTATCTTTCATCCCAAAGGCATGATGTTGCGTTACCTGATTGAGGAATGGGAAAGAAAAGAACATTTGAAGCGCGGCTATGATATGGTTATGGGACCTCAGATTCTCAAGGTTGATCTGTGGAAAAAATCCGGTCATTTCGATCACTATCGCGACAATATGTATTTTACCGAGGTGGATGAACAAGTTTACGGCATCAAACCGATGAATTGTCTTTCACATATGTTGATCTATAAATCAAAAATCAGAAGTTACCGTGATTTACCTCTGCGCTATTTTGAGCTAGGTACGGTTCATCGCCACGAGAAAACGGGCGTTTTGCATGGTTTGATGCGGGTAAGACAATTTACACAGGATGATGCACATATACTTTGCACCCCGGAGCAGTTAAATTCGGAAATTCGCGCTATTGCAGATTTTGTCAATTATGCTATGGGAATTTTCGGATTTGAATATGAGGTGGAGTTAAGCACCAGGCCGGAAAATTCCATTGGTTCTGACAATGATTGGGAACTGGCTACCGAAGCCTTAGAGGGCGCTCTTAAGGATAACAAAATAAGTTATGAAGTGAATGCTGGTGATGGGGCTTTCTACGGACCAAAGATTGATTTTAAATTAAAAGATGCGTTGAAAAGAAAGTGGCAGTGTGCGACGATTCAATGCGATTTTACACTGCCGGAAAGATTTGATTTGAGTTACATTGGCGCGGATGGGGAAAAACACCGTCCGGTTATGTTGCATCGGGTGATACTTGGCGCTGTCGAACGTTTTATGGGTGTTCTTATCGAGCATTACGCCGGAGCATTTCCGGTCTGGCTTTCGCCTACTCAATGCGTTGTATTGACAGTCACGGATAAACATATACCTTATGCCGAGAAAGTTTATAATAAATTGATTGAATCAGGCATTCGTTGTGAGAAATATTTTGATAATGAGAAGTTAGGTTATAAAATTCGTCAGGCGCAAATGCAAAAAATTCCTTATATGCTGGTCATAGGAGATAAAGAAGTGGAAGCCCTGTCAGTTGCTCCACGAACACGTGATGGTCAGAATCTAGGTTCTCTGCCTGTTGACGA
Organism: uncultured delta proteobacterium; assembly: GCA_963710575.1. Taxonomy (GTDB): domain Bacteria; phylum Desulfobacterota; class Syntrophia; order Syntrophales; family Smithellaceae; genus Smithella. The sequence continues at coordinate 78,273 of CAVQAL010000002.1, forward strand.
ATTTATTGCTTTATTGCAGGAAATATGTGAAAAAAAACAATAAACTTGTTTTGTAAACTATATAGTTTCAGGAGGTGACACATAGTAAAGGATCTAAGAATAAATAGGGAAATAAAGTCGGCCACTGTGCGGGTAATTACCGAAGAAGGGGAACAGTTAGGTGTAATTACATTGGAAGAAGCCCTAGCCAAGGCAGAAGGAACCGGTTTGGATCTGGTGGAAGTATCATCCTCTACTGAGCCGCCTGTCTGTAAGATAATGGATTACGGTAAATATCGTTACAAGCAGAGCAAAAAACTCCATGATGCCAAAAAGAGCCAGACGATCATTCAAGTTAAGGAAATTAAATTAAAGCCAAAAACAGAAGAACATGATGTGCAGGTTAAGCTTAATCATATTAAGAAGTTTTTGAAAAATCATGATAAAGTAAAAGTATCCATGATGTTCAGGGGACGGGAAATTGCTTTTACCGAAATAGGCAGCAGGTTGATGGAGAGAATAAAAAGTGAATTAGTCACGGATGGTGTTATTGATCAAGAACCCAGGCTTGAGGGCCGGAACATGGTGATGATAGTTTCACCCAAAAAATAATAAGGAGAAAAAAATAATCTCATGCCAAAATTAAAAACTCACAGAGGAGCGGCGAAACGCTTTTCGCTTACAGCAAAGGGCAAAGTGAAGCGCAGCAAGGCTTTTGCCAGTCACATCCTCACAAAGAAAACGACAAAGCGAAAAAGAACCTTAAGAAGATCTGCTATTGTTGATTCGGCAAACCATAAAGCCATTAAGAGACTTATTCCTTATCTATAGGGGATAGGATGATTATATTCGTTATCAATTAGGAGAAAAGAGAAAATGTCTAGGATAAAGAGGGGCATGAATGCCCGCAAAAAAAGAAGGAAGATATTAAAAATGGCCAAGGGTTTCTTTGGTGCACGCAGCCGTCTGCTCAGGACAGCCACTGAAGCCGTAAACAAGGCGATGAAGTACGCTTTTCGTGATCGTCGCGCAAGAAAAAGAGAATTTCGCCAACTTTGGATTGCGCGCATTAATGCTGCTGCCAGTCTCAACAATATATCTTACAGTCGGTTAATTGATGGCATGAAGAAAACAGGCATTGAATTAGATCGTAAAATTTTGGCGGAACTTGCTGTCAATGATCCTCAAGGATTCGCCCAGGTTGTTGCAACGGCTAAAGGCAAGCAGGCGGCATGATTAGTGAGCTTCAACAACTGGAAGAAAGCGCTCTTGCCGAACTGGAAACGGCAAAAACCGAAGATCAATTTCTACTTATCAGAACGAAATATATCGGTCGGAAAGGGCTTTTAACCGGTCTTTTGAGAAACATTGCTCAAGTTCCCGATGCCGAAAAACCTTTATTCGGGAAACGCAGCAATGAACTGAAAAATTTACTTAACAACAAAATTGAAGAAGCGCTGCAACGGCAGACAATTCGCAAAAAAGAAGACGTCTTGCTGAAGGAAAAGATAGATGTCACTTTGCCGGGGAGCGCGGTTAAGTGTGGCCGGATACATCCTGTAATTCAGGTCCGCAGGGAAATATGCGCCATCTTTGCTTCTTTTGGTTTTTCCGTAGTGGAAGGGCCGGAAGTCGAGCTTGATTATTATAATTTTGAAGCTCTTAACATTCCCAAGGATCATCCCGCAAGGGACATGCAGGATACGTTTTATATAGAAGACAATATCGTTTTGCGCACGCATACCTCGCCGGTGCAGGTGAGGATTATGGAAAAAATTCAACCTCCGCTGCGGATTTTATCGCCGGGAAAAGTTTACCGGCGTGATTCAGATGTGTCTCATACTCCGATGTTTCATCAAATAGAAGGATTGCTGGTGGATAAAGGCGTCAGCTTTGGCGACCTCAAAGGCATTTTAACTGCTTTTCTAAAAAATATTTTTGGAAAAGGCACCACGTTGCGGTTTCGTCCCAGTTTTTTCCCTTTTACGGAACCCTCGGCTGAAGTAGATATTCGCTGTGTCATGTGCGGCGGACGCGGCTGCCGGGTTTGCGGACAGAGCGGCTGGCTGGAAATATTAGGTTCAGGAATGGTTGATCCGGCCGTATTCCAAAATGTGAATTATGACTCCGAGGAATATTCAGGCTTTGCTTTCGGCCTCGGTTTGGAACGTATTGCCATGCTAAAATATGGCATTTCCGATATCCGGTTATTTTTTGAAAACGATATAAGATTCCTTAAACAATTTTAGGAGAGCCTTTTCTTTATGCTGGTCAGTCTCAAATGGCTTAAAGATTATGTTGATATAGAACTAACGGCGGCACAGCTCGCTCATGAGCTGACAATGGCCGGTCTGGAAGTGGACGAGATCAAAACTATTCGTCCGCAGTTCAGCGGCGTTGTCGTCGCTAAAATATTATCCGTAAAACCTCATCCTTCTGCAGACCGTCTCTCTTTATGCAGCGTCAGCGATGGATCGGACAATTATCCTGTTGTCTGCGGCGCTAAAAATATTGCCCCTGGTGATATTGTTCCTCTGGCCAAAGTAGGGGCGGTAATTCCCGGCGGATACACAATCAAGTCATCTGTATTACGCGGTGAGAAATCAGACGGTATGTTATGTTCCGAAGCTGAACTGGAAGTAGGCGACGATGCATCGGGAATTATGCATTTGCCATCAGATTTGCCGCTGGGTTTGCCGCTGGAGGCAGCTTTGAATATAGAAGACACTGTTTTAAATGTAGGTGTTACTCCTAATCGCTCTGATTGTTTGAGCATGATCGGCATAGCACGGGAAGTGGCCGCAATCACCGGCAAGAAAATGAAACGGCGATCCGTGAAGATTAACGAATCCTCGGAAGATATCAATCTCCTGACTTCAGTCAAAATAATTGACGCGGACGCCTGTCCCCGTTACACGGCCAGGATGATAAAAAATGCTCA
>CAVQAL010000003.1:0-420910 GCA_963710575.1 uncultured delta proteobacterium
ATGCCTTTGACTGCAACGATGTGCTTTTGTTTGGCGAAATTGACAAAGAAACCTTCTTCAAAACGATCTTCATCACTAATAGATATTCCAAAATCATGCAAAACGGATTCCATATCCTTTAAAATTATTTTTGCTGCTTCAATTGGAATCTCTTTTCTGATTTCTTCCAATGCATTACATCCGTCCACAAAACCGGCATACTTCTTCGGGGTCTTTTCCAAGCATGACATCGGCAATAAGTAAAAAACCGATGTTGGCATGTCTAATATGTCATGAATTAACCTATAAAACTCCTACAGGAAGCCGATCACTAGAAAGAAACAAATTTGTTTCCAGTAACACATACTTGCTATCAGGATTTGCTGATAAACGATCAAGGTCAATCTTGAATTACAAAGACCCAATAGCTTTATGACTTCGTTAAATCGTCCAAGAGGATAGAAAGAATCCAGATAACCTGAATCCTTACATATCCATTTATTTTATTATAGGTTACACTATATTCGCACAAAGAAGGTCAGTGCGGAATTGAGACAAAAAAGACTGTTTGCCCAGACTAATGTCGTCATCTACGGGCAAATGAAAAGACCTGAAACACTTTTTCATATCCTTTACAACTTGATTACTTTGCTTATTCTTTTTTTTACTCATAATATTTCCTCCTTTACGAGTAATAAATAAAAAGGGAGAGCAAATACACTCTCCCTTTTTAAGGTTAAGGTTTATAAATATTTGACTACCACTTGATGCCGCCCTTGTAATAATCATCTGTCAGCGCGAAATCATCACCATCAACGTAAATCTGGACAAACCACGTAGTTGGGCTAACCTCATTGGGATCATCAAGGTCATAGGCCTGTGTGACCATTTCAAAGTCCGGATAGACTCTCCTATAGCAGTAAACATAAGGATCAGGATGGTCACTTGGTGGCTTAAGATCAGGGTCCCTCAATTTAACAGTCTGTCCGTTTTTGATGGCATCAAGCTTGCCGGCATTTTGCGGCTTGCTAAAATACTCAAAAGAAGCATTCATAAGTCCGCCGTTTTGGTTGGCTCCGAACCCCAGATGATCAATCCGAAACTCCGGCATGCCTAATTCCGTCATTCCATGCGAGTGCGTGGGGAATGCCGGCATATTTGTACAGGCATGAATGAAAAAGGATGCTCAGAGGGAATCTTTGGCTCTTTGATTTTGCCGTCCGGCCCAAAGAATTCCAGCGGCATCTTGTCCTTATTTGCATAAAACTCATCCATGATGGATTTGGGCGATTGATCAGTGCCTATAAGCTTCTAAATCAATGGCATGAAAGAATGACCAACACCAAGATTCTGCACCAAAAGAATCTTGAAGGCTTCCTTATTAAGGAAGTACCCTGTCACATATAAACCTGATCTTAGAACAAGGACTCTTGTTTCACGATCAATATAAATGGTTAAATGTAAAGTTGCCATTCATATCGTTTAGCAATTCATGCAGAGCAGGAATATTTTTAGTCGGCATATCCGCATATCAACAATATCTCCGCCACATTGATTGATGGATTATAAGGAAATGATACCCATATTGTAACCAGGATATTCAAACGTCGAAAACCCGCTAAGAATATTATCATCACTCTTTTCATCCAAAATTTTCAATCCGTGATCTTCGACACATTGCTTCATGTCATCAAAAATCTGTTTATCTTTGGAACTAAACTCTATCATTTTAAAACCAACCTTTGGGAACTTTTCGTTCCCAATGTTGTAGCGACGACCGGGCGTAAATCGCTGATTGTTAAAGTAAACGGACAATAAAAAAGGGGCGCCCCACCGAAACAACCCCTTAAACCGTACTTGCCTAAATTGTATTGAACTACATCATTATCATCTCATATTCTTATACCTCCTTTCAAAAACCCCTCTTCCTGCGCTTTTATTCCAAAGCTATTTCGCTCAGGTCGCGCCTTAGCCGGTGTCCCAATTTAATTATTTTTCGGTATCAAAACCCTTCTTTTTGCAAATCTGGGCTAATAATTCTTTCCAACTGGACGAATAATACGTGTAAACCAATTGCTTATTGATCGACCTGTCTTTGCCGATTAAAATCATCGTATTTAAGTTTGAAGGTGTCCAAAAGGTATGCCTCCAATTCCTTACGGTAATGATATTTTGAAAAAGCTATTCCTTCACTCGGATCCGTCGGGTAGTCCTCCAAATAAATGCGGTCTGTTTTATTCTCGCCCTCTTTGAGAGGGTTCGAGTATCTGATTTTGCCCCAACCACCTTCTCTTGCCCACATGGCATGTCACAGGAATGGATAAGGTGCATTGGCGAGAAGATCAAAGCTCGTCTGACCGGAGAGGTGCACCTTGATGCCTGTGCCTGCAAATTCAACATTACTTTTTGCAGGGTTGCCAAGGTCTTTATTTGTTTAGAACCAAGAGCAACACGGGGATAATTTCTGTCAATGTACGTTTGAATCTCTTTCCCTTCAATGTCATGAACCACCGGTACCGGACAAAACCCGCTTGCTTCGATTTTAAGCTGATTGGCGTAGTTTTCCTCAAAACCGTCCGGTTCGAAATTTGAGTCGAAGTTGAAATAGAAGTCAAAATACTTGGCGGCAGTGCGCAGATAGGCTATATATTTCTCGACCGTTATATTTGCCGCTACTGCTGATGGTGCCTGATTCTGCGTCCATGTCCCTGAATCTAAAATCAGGCCTCCGATATGCTGACGGAACCTCTTGCACAACAGGGCAACATCATTATCCAGAACGGCAAAGCTTCTCAGAACATTGATTATAATATCCTGGAAAAAGCTTTTTATATTTTCTTACAATATCAACGGATATACTGCTGATATAAATTTTCATGAATATCTCCTTATTTTAAAGGGTGCCCCTGATAAAGTTAACCCTCGACCAGAGACACCCTTGTTAATGTCACACCCTTGATTTTAAAGGGCACCTGTTATTTATTGGTCAATTTAATTAACGCCTCAATTGACATCTGAAGATCATTAATGGCAGTCACATTGACTTCGGAAAGAGCACCGGCATCCTTCGTGTAAAATTCAACCAGTTCTTTCAGCATCTTCGAGATCCGTTGAACGGATTCCTTCTTTTCCGTTCGCTCAATCTGGATGTTTTTACTTCCTTTGCCGAGAACACTTGTCTCAATGTACTCGTCAGGATTGCCGCCGGTTTCCTTGACGATCACCAAATCACTGATAATCTTGGAATTAACCGGAGCATTGCCATCGATCAACTTTTTAACCTGGGCAAAATTCAGTCCCAGCTCAATATCTTCCTTCTTTTCAACCTGCTTGATCTTCTCCATGGCTATTGCTGTATCAATATTCGACCGCCAATCGTCCATGGAAGTTTCATCTTCAGGGTGAAGGTAAAACTCATACTTGGCAAGAAATGCCCCGATGGGATCATCGCTTGACGTAAAGGAAGGAGTTGCCCTCAGAATTTCTATCAGCCGTTCCTTTCCGAAGACCGCATAGCGAATGATGTTAGGCGTATCTGCCAATTTCATATAGTCCTGAGCAGAACGCAGGTTACTGGAACCGTAAGTTTCAGAGAACCATTCTACCCAGTTCTTCTCAGGATTACTTTTCCGAAGAAGACGCTTTTGGAACAGGAACATGTTCCCCAGCCTGATCTGGTGCTTGACGAGAATACCGTTCGTAACGCTCGTTGCCAGGTTAATCTGCCCATGATAGGCTTTTGATACATCAACTATCTCGTGACATCAGTTGCTTTATCGCTTCTGCGGAAACGTCTCTTTGCCAATGTTTTCGACTGGTCAAGGAAGTCTGTCATCTTATTTTCCAGATCCATGTCGCCAAAGAACTGGCCTTTTTCGTCGGAAACCTTCAAATATACTAGCCTTGAGGGGCGCAGAGTCTCCAAGCAGTTTCATGTGAAGATGCTCCTCGTTTGAGGCTCATCGGTCATGTTGCCTTGCTTGTTAATTGCCCGGGCACCGACTGTTTCATCAACATTCTCTGACATGTTACATCTTTTTTTCATATAATAAATCTCCTATTTTTTGTTTAAAAACGCAGCATCCTGCGTTTTTGCGGTTTAGTTCACCCTTTACAAAGGATGAACACATTTCGGTGGCCGGTATTTTGCAGATACAAAAAAACCGACCCCAAGTATTTCGGATCGGTTCGCCACCGCATCACTTCCAATTTTATAAATCTTGTCTTTTAAACCTTCATAAATGCTGTACCTCCTTATCTTTTGAAATAAAAAAGCTGCCTACAAACGCAGGAACGGCTTTCACTCTAAAATGCCTGAAATAAATTTTTAACTATTAACCATCCATATCTATCACCTATTATTACCCAATAAAAAACCGATCTCTTAACAAAGATGGTCAAATAATTTATTTTGTCTTGCTTAAGTGTTAGTGGATTGCCGAATTTATAACTGCACTTTCAATAATCTTTTCTTTCTTTTTCAATCAGTTTTATCTGGTTCCTTGATGCCAAGTCCTTCCAATACCTAACAGCTCCACTTTTACCGGGTATGATTAGCCTTGATTTTCATTTGCAGACCAATTGTCCTTTTTTTGATAGGGTCTTGGCCGTTGTCTTTGCTCCAAGTTTAGTTCGTGTAATAAATTTAAATCTTTGACAGAAGTTTCCTAATTCATACTATATGAGTATAAAACAATAATTCGAGAAATTGTCCGATAACGTCTGATGTTTTTCTGTAATTATCAATAGCTTCAGCAACGGCTTCCGGCAAGCTCAGTCCTTCTTGTTTCCAAAGTAAACATCCCTCAATGCACCATTTTAGGATACCGGAAAGTTCATCATCTAATTTTTGGCGAAAGTCTTTATCAATTTCGCTATCCGGAATAATGACGCTGAAAGGAATCACCCTGATTCGGCGCCAAATCCCGGGATCAATTCCCCGGATGTCGGGATTATAATTGGCCGCTATAAAAATTTTATAAGTCGGACTATGCTCAAAAAAAATCTTTATATAAAAATCTCGACGTAACCGGATCACCGCCCGTAATCTGTTTAACAAGCGCCTCGTCGAGTCTCTTATCGTCACCGATTTCTACGGCGGTAACCAGGCGTGCTCCTGTTAATCGGGCAATGTCGCTTCTAATATTAGACGATTGACTTACTCAATAATGATTGTGCCGGCGAATTTTTTGCATAATCTCCCATTACCCTTCGGATTTTTCCAGGAGTGTGGATTTCCGTTGCAGCCCAGTACCGACCAGAAAGAAAAATGACCTTTTGACGGTAAAGCCGTGAGCGCATAGCCGAATATTTTTTTTAAATACTTGACCATTTCTTCATCATTGTTCATAATCTTTTTAATAAAATTTAGCCAAAGCGGGCAGGCAGATTTTTCAGGGTCATAGGTTATACCGGTTGGTTTTCGTAATTAAGTATTTTCTATTGTGTGTATTGATTTCCCCGGTGACGAGATCGACCACACCATTCCGACAATGCAAAAGCATAGGATTGGCATCCAGATCGTTATGATGAATTTGAATCTCCGGTGCCATCTCCGCTAACTTTAGCATTGCCTTAATCCTTGACAAGGATCCAATTTTTCGCGTGTTCAATTATTGATTTTTTGAGTTCTTCGTTCGCCAATCCGGCTTCTGATGCGAGTGCTCCACAGTAATTTTGGCCTTTTCATATAAAATCGAATTAGCATCCATTACCCATAAACCCTGATTGTAAATAAACCATTTTTTTAGTTGTTTACAAAATTTAACATCGTTACAATGCTTTTCCAAAAACCTTTCCGAATTGCCCAGATCGGTTAATGCTCGAACTACTTTTTCATCTTTCATTTTTATCTCCTTTATTTTTAAATTTTGATTTAATGCTTCTCAAGTGTCCCAAACGTCCAGATTACTCTAAAAATAAAAGGCCGATTCCATCTCAAGGAACTGGCCATACTGTGCTCCTGTCTAATCTGCGACTTATTGTTTTTTATCGTGGCTTTTTTACATGTGTCAAATATCTCATATAATATATGATATCATATCACAGGCGCTGTTGAATTCCGTTCTGTTTATGTAAGCCCAAATCGAAATGTTGCTCTCAAGTCAGTCCTTCCCCGGAAGCCGGCACGATCCAAAATATTTTTTGCCTCAGTTATATAAACGCCATGCTTCGGACATTTAATATCAAAAAGTTTTGCCATAATTTTGCCATAATTGTTAAAAACCATAAGTAATCATCGTTAAAAAAGGTGAACTATCTGCGGAAGCTTTTCGGTGTAAATGTTTGTTATAGTTTTTAATTTGTCTTATTATTGTTACTTGCTTAGGTTCTGTTGTATGGCTTTTCCCGACTGAAAATCCGAGTGTCGGCAGTTCAATTCTGCCTGGCCCACCATGAAATTCTTGTTCTCTGGAGTATCTTTCTGCTAACTGCGCTCAGAAGGGCGCAGTTGGCGCACTTCCTACCGAATGAGTTGACCGCAGAAACCCGCCTCAAGCAGGCTATACCTCATTATCCGCTATTTTCTCTGTTCGGTGTTTTCGTCGGTAACATATTTGATCAGAAATCGAGGTTGCTGTGTCCCATTGAGTAGCATGTCTTATATTAACTACTTCCTGTAATCCACAAAAACGTCAACCTCAACGAATATGCTAGATTTCAATTAGTAATAAACAAAAATCGCTCCATATTTTGTGGCTATATTTCATTGACATATAAAACCGAAATTCTTATAGTTCAATCATGAATAAGCATGGTTTGAAGTTATGGGTGAAAAACGATGGTTCCAAGAGTAAGAAATGAGGAATAAATCGTTATGGACTAAAAAAGAAGAGCGCCAAGACTGAAGGAGGAGGATAACGAGGTTACCATAATCGTCGTCTCCGGAGGACAACATCTTCCTAAAGAAAAAGTCATCTATGACAGCAGTAAAAGATATTCCGTATCCGGCGCAAGAATTCATGCTCATATTCTGTTACCCGTTAATACCCTTCTCAGGATAGACATTACATTAAAGACTGTGCACCAGATGATAACAGTCATGGGAAAAGTAAAATGGATTAAAATAATTATATATGAATCTTATGAGGAGGGTGTTGAATTCGTCAACACGCCGACGAAGCTATTAAGAAACTGAAAGATTACATTTCGTGGAAACTAAAGAATACAAGTCTTAATCCGGTTTAAGCGGTACTTGTCTAAAATGTCTTACTTCCTGTAGTCTTTAATTCTTCCGTCTCGAAAATTATTCAACCTTACACTTGGTAATCAATAAAATATCATATGTGTAGATGTTATTATTTTTCAAAGAGGAATAAATCTCCATTTGGTGGGGAAATAATACTCATTTAAACATAATATCAATTATGCTCTTATCCTATAAGAAGCTATTTTCAGCGGAATTATTACTAATATTTAATTGGCATATTTGTTGCTGATACTTTTCTCAGAAATGATGAAAGAAGGTAAGATAAAGCATTCTTATGCTTCAATCATTAAAATTAATATCTTGTAAGAAAGGAGAAATGAATATGAAACGTTATATGAAAATTGTAGGAATTACTTTACTCATGGCTGTTTTTTTCTTAGTCAGTCTTCCATCTGCTCAGGCTGAAACTGAGTGGCAAAAAGATCATCCGCGTCGTACCCAAGTCAATAAGAGACTGAAGAATCAAAATCGCCGCATTAATCAAGGTGTGAAAAAAGGGGAATTAACTAAGAAGCAGGCCGGTCAATTACACAAAGAAGACCGTCAGATCAGACAGGAAGAACGTGATATGGCATCACAAAATGGTGGACATATCACCAAGCAGGAACAGAAGACTTTAAATCAGCAGGAAAACGCAGCCAGTAAACAAATATACAATGAAAAACATGGTCAATAAATAAGTCACTGCTTTCGGTATTACGTAGCATAGTAGTCCGATAAGGGAGGTAACAAAATGAAAAAGTTGCTTTTTGGAACAATCGTTTTAGCGTTGGTAAGTATTTTCCCTATCACGACACTGGCAGGGGTAGATGTGAGTGTTGGAATTTCTATACCGTTGCCACCACCTATTACATTTGAAGCACCACCGGACGTAGTTGCATTACCAGATACCAATGGTGTTTATGTTGCTCCTAGTGTAGGCGTAGACATTTTTTTCTGGAATGGTTTCTGGTGGCGTCCGTGGGAAGGTCGCTGGTATCGTTCACCGTATTATGATCGTGGCTGGGCTTATTTCGATAGTGTTCCAAGTTTTTATTATGACGTAGACCCATATTGGAGAGGACACTATCTGAATCACAATTGGCACGGTCACATTTGGAATTATCAACCAATGCCTCATTCACAATTTCAACAGAACTGGAAGAATTGGCAAAGTAATCGATCTTGGGGCAATCAAAGAACTTGGGGTGTTCAGGGTTATACACCTAAACCTCAACAGCAGAGACAGATCCTCAGACAACAAAGACAAACGCTATACCAACAAAAACCTGAAGTTCAGAAACATCAACAATTTCAAATGCAACAGAGACAACAGCAAAACAAGGGTGGATCGAATCAACAGTCTCGAGGACATGGAGGCAGAGGTGAAGAACATGGAAGGTAGGAGGACGAGAAGTTGAACACACTATCTTTTTGATCTGTGAGTGAAAGGCAGGGTCAGAAATGGCTCTGCCTTTCTTATGCACATTTCAAACGGTAATTCACACCGTCAAGACTTTTCAAAATCCTTTGTTTGTAGGTGTAACATTCAAAAAATATTTTGGTAATGTCTGATGGCCTCATTAATATTCAATTATGTTTTTACGTGCAATAGCGGCAAACCTAAATGACGCCGTTGTGTTTCTCCTTTAAGTTGAGTTTGTTCCCTGACAGTGGGAGTTCCTCTACGGCCTTTACCCAGTTTATCAATTGGATGAGAACTTCCCAGATGCAAAGTGTGTTTGCCAAATTTTCTGCCTAATTCATCCGCCACATCATAGAGGTCTCTTATCTTTTCCGCTTGCAGGGGATTATCAAAAAGAGAGTATTGAATGTTTATATCAGGCTCCAGATCGAGCAGGACAACTCCGGTAGCGCGGTAAATATCTTTCGGACAATAGCAGGAATCAAAAAGATCATGAATGATACCTGTAAATTCAAGTGGGAAAGCGCAGGGACGGGATAGTTTTGCTTCACTGCCGACTGTATTGAAATCATTTTTCTTGAGAAAGATAACTATTTTATTTGGTGCCAATGAATAGCGTCTGGCCTTGATACATGCCGATTCCATATTCCGCATGAGATGAGCGAACAGATATTCGGCATTGGAAGTTGGCGGCGCAAATGTTTTTGTTTTGCTGATTGAGGCATAAGAGCTTTTTTCTTCCGGTGTTACAGGATAAACCGATTCTCCGCGCAACTCCTGCCAGATTTCCACTCCCGGTTTGGTAAATTTTTCTCTTACTTTCTTTTCCGGTAATTGAGCAAACTCTAAAGCGTAGTGAATGTGCATCTTTGCCAGATAGTTGGTTGTGGCATTGCCGATACCCCAGACTTTCTCTACTGGAAGATTACATAGATAATCAGCAATATCTCTTCCTTTTATTATTGTTATCCCTGCTGGTTTTTGATGTTTGGAAGCGACTTTGGCCAACACTTTGGTAATACTCAATCCCACCGAAACAGTTATACCCAGTTCTCTTTCAATCTCCTTTTTCATCTTGAAGATAATTTCTTCATAGGATGAACGTAAAGCACGACGCATACCGGTAATATCGGCAAAGGCTTCATCAATGGAATATTCTTCCACATCGGGGGTAAAGCGCCGCATAATGCTGAACATTCGCCGTGAAAATAAGCTGTAGGTTTCATAATCGGAAGGAAGGATAATTAATGCCGGACAGATTTTTCTCGCTTCATGCAGAGGAACACCACGTTTGATGCCTAATTTCTTGGCAGGATAGCTGGCACAGGCAACAATACCTCGTTCACCTCCGGTAATCAGAGCCTTGCCTTTAAGTTCAGGATGAATTGCTTCTTCGCAGGAAGTGAAAAAAGCGTCACCGTCGATATGAGCAATAGCACGCGGCCAGGAATGCAGACTGAATAATTGATCGCTCATAAAGAAGTAACAGCTTCATTGTGTGTAAAAGTTTTAACGGCTGAAAATGGATATGCAGACGGGGATAAAGAAAAAAGCTGATGCGATAATGACTCCATAGGAAAACCAGTTCATGTATTTTTCATATCCCATAAGGCGTTCATCCCAGTCACTTTCCTCGATGAACCGCTGAAATTTCTTGATCGGTTTTATGGCCTGAAATATTTTAACTATGTCTGCCACTTTTGTTCCTGCCGCATTTTCGGAAAAAGTAATTTCTGCCTGCATTGTAGTTATCCTTTGCTTTTTATTTATTGATTATTAGACCGATACGCTATGTGTGATATTTCCTGACGACTGCCGTAACAACGCCGCCAAGACGCAATTCGGCTACAGGTTTAATCCTGGGGTATTTCGGGTTGGCTGCTTCCAGGTAAACCTCTTTGCCCTTCTTGTGAAAATACTTCATTGTCCAGGCACCATCCACTTCGGCAATTACGATGTCTCCTGTTTTCGGTTCTCTGCCACGTTCGACAAGCACCAAATCATCCGGCATTATCCCGGCGCCGATCATGGAATCTCCGTCAACCTTCAGCAGAAATGACTCCTCCTGTTTTGTGATCAGGTACTCGTCAAAGGAGATTACATCGCGCAATTCTTCTTCTGCCGGTGAGGGAAATCCTGCTGATACTTCTCCGGCTAAAGGGACACCGACAAACGGGTTTATAAACGTCAGGTGTCCTGATTTGTCTTTTTCCAGAATCCCTTCCTGTAAGAGTTTGTTCATCCAGAAATGGACAACGCTCTTTGACCGGACGGAAAGTAAAGTAAGCATCTCCTCATAAGTCGGCATACGATGGCGGTTGCGGCTGAAATCGGCTAACTTTTGCGTTACTGATTTTATGGTGCGTTTGGTTTCCATGGTTTGCACTATAATAGAACATATGTTCTATTGTCAAGAACATTTTTAATTATTTATTAATATGAGGCATCTGTTATAATACTTTCAATAACTTGGAGAATGATCAAAAATCAATAACATGTTTTACTGAGAGAGGTGTCCTACGCAAAAAGTTATATTTCTTGTTGACATGAATGCCTTTTTTATCAGCTGTGAAATGACAAGAAATGATTCTCTTGTCGGAATACCAGCAGCTGTTGCCGGTGATCCAAAGAAGCGTACAGGAATTATTCTCGCGGCAAATTATGAGGCAAGATCATTTGGTGTAAAGACTGCAATGGTTCTTCATGAAGCTTTGAAACTTTGCCCTAAATTAACCGTTGGTTCCGCCAGATCATCATTTCTATGGGCAGAAATCAGAAGAGGTTATGGACTTACTATCTAATTATACTCCTGCTCTGGAACAAAACAGCATTGATGAGGCATGGCTTGATATGACAGGGAGTGAAGGACTGTTCGGCAAACCTGTAGTTGCTGCACAACGAATAATGAATGAAATAAAAGACAGTCTTGGGCTTTGGTGTTCAATTGGAATAGCTGAAAACAAGTTCCTGGCAAAAATGGCAGCTGAAATGAAGAAGCCTCTCGGCATCACAGAACTATGGGAAAAGGACATTCCAATAAAGCTCTGGCCGCTTCCGGTGAAAGAAATGTATGGTGTTGGCGCTAAAACAGCTGAAAAGCTGAACCATATGGGAATAAAGACAATAGGTGATCTTGCTAAGTCCAAAGAAAATCTTATTGTCAAAACTTTTGGTAAAGGTGGGATTGAAATTTACCAGCATGCCAATGGAATAGACAATTCACCTGTTCTTGCTCGCGTGGATGATGATGTTAAATCAATCGGACGAGAAAAAACACTGTCTGAAGATATTACAGATATTGAAAAGGCAAAATTGTTCTGATGGAGCTTGCCGATGATATTGGCATGACTGCAAGAGGACAAGGGAAGAAAGGGCGCACTGTCCATATAAAGCTGAAGTATTCTGATTTTCATTCTGTCACCAGGCAAACAACGATTCCTGCAACATGTATCACCAAAGAAATATACCAGGCCGGTTGCAGTCTGCTTGAGCAAAATTGGAATAAGTCCCTTCCGGTAAGATTAATCGGAATAAGCATCTCGGGATTTCATGAAGACGGTTCATCTGATCAGTTGTCACTTTTTGATCCGATGCAGGGAAATGTTCAAGCCGATAAAAATAAGCAAATTGACAAGGCTATGGACAAAATAAGAAACAAGTATGGCTCCGAAAAAATAACCATTGCCACATTGGTTAAGAAAGAGAAGGGCGGGAATTGATAGCTACCTGTTACAGCTATTGCTATAGCTACTGTTACAGCTACTGTTACTGTTGTATGGATTGAAATCGGCTAGCTGTCCTATGGCATCAGCTGTAGCCAAAAATAAAAATCTTAGCTGTCCATCATCAGCTTTAAGAAACGCGCGAATAGCTGAACCACAGCTGTAGTGACTACCGGAAAATTAATGGAGAAGCTATTGATAGCTGATCGAAGCTATCTTTATCTTCGGATATAGCTATTACTGAGGATAGCTGTGATTTTTAAAATGATAACGGCTGATACCTGAACAATAGCTTGGTAGCTACTTGAGATGGATTCTCAACAATTTAGCTAATGATAAGCGCAGGAGTCTGCGTTTTACTTATTTAAGCTACTGCAATGGTAATAGAGTATACAATTTTATTGTAGATAAAAATGTGCTGCTATCTATTGAGCTGAATTATTTTCTTTTTATACCTTTAGTTCCCCAGACACGATTATATTTTTCTGCAACAGGAATAATTGCCATTCTTATAGTTCCGATCAAAGATTTTTCCGCTAATATTTTAATCTTTTTTAGTTTTTCAGAATGACTTAATTCATCAAATTTCTTAGAAGTAGAAAATTTACCCTCAGTATCTTTTATCAGTTCAACATGATTTTGTTTTATTTTTTCATAAATATGTTTTGCCATTTCATCGTGTAATTGCTCATTACTTTCTGACCATAATTTATCTGCGAGTTCGGCAGCTTCTTTTTTTAATTCATCCATTGGTTTCCATCTTTTTTTTATGTTTTCCAAACCTTGAGAAGTTGCAGCAAGATCTTGTAAGATCGGATTAAGAATAAAGCTTCCGTTTATAGTTGTTATATTTAAGTGGGCAGCAGAAAACACTACAATTTTTGCAATGCTGGAGATTAATTGCGGGTCGGGTTTGAAATTATTATTTGATCTCACATGTGCAATTTCCTTTAACGCACATATAGCAGAGTGAATTTTAACAAATCTTTCAGTGAATAACGCAAATATTAATTTATCTTGCGGTTTCATGTTCCCTTGTTTATCTACTTGTGCATGGGCTGTAATTATTATGCCTCCATATGATTCAAATAAATTTATCAATTGCTTCAAATCAACAAGTGATTGTGAATTATAAGGCTTTTTCTTTTTTGAACAAAGTATTACCGTTTTAATGATACTTTTGTTGAGTTGATCTTGCTGAATGTAGGAATAATTTAATTTATAAAATTTACTTAAAAATTCATCAATTGAATCATAGTTTATTTTGTCCGTTGAAACTCTTATAAACTTTAAAAGCAAATTATAAAATGATTCTTCGGAATCGGGAATTTTTGTTTTTTTAGAATTACTTGTTTGGGACTCAACATTTAATTTTATCAATTCTTTACACATGAATTCTGCTGCTTTTTCATTGTTAAAATTAAATATAGAATTTACAAATTGAATGAAGCCTTTATCAATTCCTTCTTCTTTCATTTTGGTCTGCCTTTATATTTTAAATTAGGTGACAAATCTTTTTCCATAAACATCCTTTCAAAGCCTTCCACTGCATCCCTTTTATGATCCGGAGTTAAGATGACTATATCTTTCCGTCATGGCTAAACTCTGATGACCTAGTAATTCTTTTATTGTCAAAATTGGTGTTCCCTGCATTGCCAACCAACTTGCAAATGTATGGCGTAAGGTATGAAATGTAACTTTCTGACGAGGGTCTGTAATACCTTTATTAAAACCAAGTCTATCAACGGCGTGCCAAAATGCATGACTAACATGGTCTATTTTAGTCATTAACTCTTGATTCAAATACAAACTTTTCAGATTTGCCGTCATCAACCTCCTCAGATTTGTTATCATCAATCTGCTAGATTGCTCGTCATCAAGGGTTTTAAACATCTCCTTAATTGTGTTTGTCATAAATGCCTTCCGAGCATGGCCACTCTTGGGATCAGCAATATGTATCATTCCATTATCTATATCTATGTGTCCCCATTTAAGCGCAAATATTTCTCCTGCCCGCATACCCGTATGTAGACTTATAAGAGCAATATTGTAAAGCTGAGAACTCACTTTTTCAAGTTCATTT
Organism: uncultured delta proteobacterium; assembly: GCA_963710575.1. Lineage (GTDB taxonomy): Bacteria > Desulfobacterota > Syntrophia > Syntrophales > Smithellaceae > Smithella. The sequence continues at coordinate 14,400 of CAVQAL010000003.1, forward strand.
AAGAGTATTTGTGCTTCTTCTCTTGATAAGAAACGTTCGCGACGATTATTCAGTTTTGGCAGTTTAACTTTTTTGATAGGGTTTTCACCATGCCACATATTCCACAATATTGCCTTATTGATTAACTGTCTTATCAGCACAAGAACATGTTTTACCGTAGCTGGAGCCAATTTTAACTACTGGAACCAATTTTTGACAACTAGATCTTTTTTTAATCTTTCAAGATCAAAGGCGTAATTTTTGATAGAACATGATCTGCAAATACCGGCTCTATGTGTTTTTTGTAGTAGCTACGGTCTGTGACAGCATCTTTTTTTCCCGTATCCAGCCATTCATTATAATATTTCCATACCTCACCCAATGTGATTTCTGCCTCTTTATCCCTTGGCAATTCATCTCCATGCCGAACTGTTTGCATCCGTTCCGCTCTAAGTTGAGCGGCAACTGCCGCATTATATCCTTCGCTCATCCATCCTATTTTTTCCCAGATTAGTTTACCCTTACCATCTCGATAGCAAATATCAAAACATCTGTCTGACTTACCTAAATGTCTGCGTTTGGAAGATTCTCTATAATAAATTCCCTGATACTTGGGGATATTGATACGTTTACCAACCATTTTTTGATTCATAATATTTGTCCCTGAAAATATTTCTGCTAACCTATAGCTAACATGATAAGTGATATTACGTAATATTCAGTAATATATGTCAAGAGATAAAATGCTTGATTTTAAATGATAAATGATGGTTTGTGATTATAACTGATACGATATTGATTAGACTGAAAATCCGAGTGTCGGCAGTTCAATTCTGCCCTGGCCCACCATGAAATTCTCTCTCTGGAGTATCTTTCTGCTAACTGCGCTCAGAAGGGCGCAGTTGGCGCACTTCCTACCGAATGAGTTGACCGGAGAAACCCGCCTCAAGCATGTTAATACCTCATTATCCGCTATTTTCTCTGTTCGGTGTTTTCGTCGGTCAACATATTTGATCAGAAATCGAGGTTGCTGTGTCCCATTGAGTAGCATGTCTTATATTAACTACTTCCTGTAATCCACAAAAACGTCAACCTCAACGAATATGCTAGATTTCAATTAGTAATAAACAAAAATCGCTCCATATTTTGTGGTCTATATTTCATTGACATATAAAACCGAAATTCTTATAGTTCAATCATGAATAAGCATGGTTTGAAGTTATGGGTGAAAAACGATGGTTCCAGAGTAAGAAATGAGGAATAAATCGTTATGGACGAAAAAAGAAGAGCGCCAAGACTGAAGGAGGAGGATAACGAGGTTACCATAATCGTCGTCTCCGGAGGACAACATCTTCCTAAAGAAAAAGTCATCTATGACAGCAGTAAAGATATTTCCGTATCCGGCGCCAGAATTCATGCTCATATTCTGTTACCCGTTAATACCCTTCTCAGGATAGACATTACATTAAAGACTGTGCACCAGATGATAACAGTCATGGGAAAAGTAAAATGGATTAAAATAATTTATGATGATGAATCTTATGAGGAGGGTGTTGAATTCGTCAACACGCCCGACGAAGCTATTAAGAAACTGAAAGATTACATTTCGTGGAAACTAAAGAATACAAGTCTTAATCCGGTTTAAGCGTACTTGTCTAAAATGTCTTACTTCCTGAAAGAAATACATATTTATCCTTGTCATGTATGCTAGCTTTCAATCCGTAATCAATAATGCTGAATGTTTTTCTTTTTGAAAAAAAAGAATATGTGCTAAATTTATATTCAAGTTTATCGAAAAAAGCGACGTTCGTATATTAATTGTTCGGTGACAAGTTATGATGAAATTAATTGATCTAGGTTTTGACCCCTGGTTTGAAGCACATGTCGATGACATGCGCCACGAGGATCAAGGCATTGCTCGTGTGTCAGCAGTTGACCGCAACTCGTACCTTATCAGGGATGAGCTCAGAGAGATTCCAGCTGAACTTGCAGGGAAGTTCTATTTTCATGTTGAGTCCTCGGTTGAACTGCCATGTGTCGGCGATTGGGTCACCGTGCAGTATCGCAATGACGGCACCTCGGCAATCATCCATGGAGTCTTTCCGCGAAGGACGTTTTTACGCCGCAAGCGTGCTGGCGTAGAATTGGACCACCAGATGATTGCAGCCAACATTGACATTGCTTTCATTGTCCAGTCATGTCACTTCGACTTTAATCTACCGAGAATGAGTCGGTATTTAGTAATGGCAGCTGACGGTAATGTTGAGCCGATTGTCATTCTTGCCAAGACGGGCTTGATCTCCCACGATGAACTGCAACAGAAGCTTGCTGCTATTAAACAGGCTGGCATAACGACCAGGGTTATTGCCCTCAGCAACATAACTGGCTCCGGATTTGACGAATTCCAACAGGTATTAATGTTAGGGCGAACATATTGCCTGCTTGGGTCATCAGGAGTCGGCAAGAGCACACTGATCAACCGTCTGATTGGCCGGAATGCCCTTGACACAAAAGCTGTCAGTGGAACAGGAGAAGGCACCCACACAACAGCACGTCGACAACTCATCTTAATAGAGGCATGATATTCATTGATACACCTGGAATGAGAGAACTAGGAATTCTGGGCGCCAGTGACGGGATAAACAAAGGATTTGAAGATATTATTGAACTTTCCATGGATTGTCGCTATACCGATTGCAGCCATACTCAGGAGCCAGACTGTGCAGTTCTTAAGGCAATCACACAAGGCGAGTTGAATGAAGAGCGGTATTCTAATTATATGAAACTCAGGAAAGAGTCTGAGCACTATGAGATGTCCTACTTGGAGAAACGTAAAAAGGACAGGGCATTCGGACGCTTCGTTAAGACAGCAAAGAAGAATATGAAAAAATGAATGACGCGCACCGAACAAAATGCTCCAGCGGACGGCTTTCAGCCACCGCTGATCCGCACATTGTACCTTTCAACCAGTAATCCTCAATTCAAACGACTGCACAATACTATGGATTAGTAGATACCGTTCTTGTCAAGCAAAAGTTGGCTTATAATTTGGATCGTACTTTTTGCCGGATTTCAAGACTCCAAATATAACGTGAACCAATTTCCGCATTATTGCACAGACAATAACTTTGCCATTTTTACCTTTTTCTTTCAGTCGATTATAAAAAGCAATCATAACAGGATTGCACTGAATCGATATCAGCGCCGGCATATACAAAGCTTTTCTGAGTCTTGCATTTCCGATTTTGCACAGTCTGGGTTTGCCTTTAATAGATGATCCCGAGATCGTTTCCTTTGGCGCGAGTCCGATGAAGGCGACCATTTCCCGAACATGGGTAAATTTATCAAGGTTATCTAACTCTGCCAGAAGGTGAGGAACTGTCACCTTACCAAGTCCTGGGATAGAATCCAGTAAATCCTTCCGTTGTTTAAGATGCGGATTCCGTTTTATGAGATCAGCAATTTGTTTTCTTATTTTTTCAATTTCCTGATCTAAATAAATGATATGTTCTTTGATCAAAACGATGACAGATTCATGCGCCGTACCAATTCGATTCTTCTCCTGGCTACGCATATCGATTAGACTGTCAACTCTTCTTACCAGAGCTCTGGTTTCATAGCTAAACAGAAGCGTGCAATGACTCCCGCGTCAAGTTTATCCGTCTTGGTACGAACAAGTTCACTCTGAGCAAATCCTTTGATGCGGGCCGGATTGACAATGCTGACCGTGTGACCAGCTTTATGAAGAAAAACAGCCAAATCTTCACCGTAATTTCCAGTTGCTTTCAGACAGGCATGAACCTTTTGAATTCCCTGCTTCTCCAGCCAGACTTTTAAGGTCTCGAAACCTTCTGTTGAATTCCTACAGGTTTTATTTTTTATCTTCCCATCTGCAAGTAGTGCTACATCGAATTTCTGTTTGGCGATATCTATCCCCAGAACCGTTACTGACCTATTAATTTGCCTCCTATAATAATTATAAATATTTACACCGGTAAAAAGCTCTGTCCGAATCAACCTTGCAAGTGCAAACTCATTCCCATGTGAGAAGGTTTATGATACCGTACGAGTTATTGAACAAAGCAATGAGAAGAGGATCTAATCTACAAAACATGCTCTTTGGCATCAGGTGAAATACAGATTCACTCTTCCAGTTTACCTTAGCATTTTATGATGCTATTTTATAGCAAATGACAAAGTATAAGAACACAAGGTGTAAGAAATAATTCCATCGGTTCGTAAATCGGAAATTCATTTCTTACTTCCTGTAATCCACAAATCGTCAACCTTGTCTAATATGCTTTCTTTTAATTCGTAATCAATGAGGCGGTTCCTAATTATTTGCTTGTCAGGGGAATGAGTACTTTGTTAAAGAATATTTGGAACGACATCATATAAAAGATGGTAGGAAATTAAATGACATTCAAAGGCATTGTAACAGTTATTCGTGTTCCTTTTCTGATTTTAGCTTTGATACTGGGCATTCTCGGTTCTGCCGTCGCCTGGTATGAATCGATACGCTTCGGTTCACCCTTCAACATTTGGTATGCTATACTCGCCACATTCGGTTTGCTGATTGCCCATGCTGCTGTAAATATTTTTAACGATTATTTCGATGCCCGTAGCGGTCTTGATTATAAAACCAGTCGAACCCCTTTCAGTGGTGGCAGCGGTGCCGTGCCGAGCGGTTTGCTGACAATTCAACAGAGTCTTTGGCTTGGTATTGCCTGCTTTGTGTTACTTGTCCCAATAGCCGTGTTCTTCATAATGAAAACTGGTTGGATGCTTTTACCGTTGCTGGTGTTAGCCATGCTTCTGATTGTCTTTTATACTCCTCTTATACTGAAAATGGGTTATCCAGAATGGTCACCTGGTCTGGGATTGGGTATTCTGCCTGTTATGGGCGCTTATTTTGTTCATACCGGCGAATATACTCTTACTACTTTCATCGCATCAATGCCGTCATATTTTCTGGTGCATAATCTGCTTTTATTGAACGAATTTCCAGACGTTGAAGCGGACATGACTGTGAACAGACGGACGCTGCCCATTGTTATCGGTAAGAAAAGAGCCGCATATTTTTTCTCACTGTATACTCTGCTAGTGTATATCTGGATCATCTGGGCGGTAACTTACCATTATATGCCCGTATTCACACTTCTATCTCTGCTTACTCTGCCCATTGCTGTCCATGTAATAAAAGGCTCATTCCGGTATGACGATATGGAGATATTCCTGGATGCCATGAAGAAGAATGTCTTGTTAATATTGCTGACCCAGGTGCTTATTGCGGCAGGATACATTTTGGGCGGAATATTACTGGATTAACAGCACAAAAGGTATTTACTCCTTTTTAATATGGAATACTTTAAACAAGATATATATCAGATGCATATGAAAACATTTCGGAAATAAATGATAAATCTTTACAAATCCCAATAGGTGCAAAATGACTAGAACTGCTCGATTCGTCTCTACATTTTTCGGATATGTATTCACAATTCCCTTCATCTTGCTTGTTCATTTCCTCAGATTGCTGATTGGCAAGCAGAATGCGGTAAGACTAACCGGCAAGTTAGTAACAAAGACGGCTGCTCTGGGTATGGGAATTCTAGTACCCCGATCAAAAGCTGCTTTTGAATTCGACAGTTTTAAGAAAACATTAAAAAAGAATTTTTTCACAATAGGACCAATCTATGATCTAATTTTAGTGGAAGAAACAAGCAATAGGATAGAATTCAAGATCCAATATTGTCCTGTCGCATCAACATTTAGAAATCTTAAGATGGAAGACCTATGTAAATACTCGTGTGCAGCAGATTTGGTAGTGGCTAAGATGAATAAAGGTTTATGGGAATTTGAAAGATCAAAGACAATTGGAACTGGTTTCGACTGTTGCAACCATACTTACATAAAGAAGATAAAGAAAAGTTCAGAAAGATAATCATAACCTGCCGTCCCACAGGACGCGCACAAGCTGGGCCTGTGACCATCGTTTTTTTACCCTCTTTCAACCGCTAATCTTCAGTTTTATTCCTTCATTAACTAAAATTAGTTTGAAATAGAATTAATATCTATTATTATCGATACAATTTCTTTTAAACGAAGGAACTTTCAAAAATTCGGACGAGGCTGAAGAAAGGTTCTTCATGAAAAAAATGAATTTCGAGACCACAATAAAACATATTAATATATTATTGTCACGAAAACACCCAGAAACGTTTAATAGTTCTTGGATTTTAAAGCATGCACCATCATGTTACTATTTCATCCAGAAATATGTCAGAAACGAAATAGGTAATATTGATTGGGACAGAGTTACCCACGCATTACAAAAAAAGCATCAATGGCGCTGGGTTCCAAAACGTAAGCCAGCAAAAAGCTTTGCATATCAGAACCAAGACGAGGTTGATGCCATTTTAAATTCTTATCGGAACAAGTTATATGTGTTTGTCGTTTCTGTTAGTCGAGCAGATAGACGAATATGGGACATTATTAGCATACACTTAGTACGCCTTGCCCAACATGGTAATCTTTCTGCAAAGCAAGAAGTTATGAAACTTGTAGGATATACTATCGACGAATGGATAGAACATTCATCATCCCTCTCTCGTTGGAAGGGGTACGATAATGAGATTCGGGAACAAGTTGACGGATGTATCCGTCGCTATCGATATACTGGATCGTTTTTTAATTACGTTTATCGAACGCTCGAATATGCTGCCAGAGGTATCCCGCCATTCTATGCATATTCCCTAGACGAACCGCTAGCGATTGATTCTGGCAAGCTCAAGATAGAAAACATAATCAAAGATTCTGAAACCGGTGAAATTGGTTTCTTTAAGATGCTATAAACAGAACTTGACCTTACAATGAGTGTCAAGGCTATTGATAACTTCCTGTAAGTCAGTATTTATGATTTTTTACATATATACTTTCTTTCAATCCGTAATAAACACAATTCTAGCTTCTTGAAAGATGGAAGGATATGAGTCGCCATCTCGCCCGTGAACTTTGAACCCTGAACCTTGACCTCCAACCTATCGCCTCTTGCCCATTACCCATTTTTTCTATTTTCTCTTGCAATGTTTCTTCAAAAATGTAAGATAGCACTAGTTAAAAGACAAATGTTTGCAAGGATAAGAAATACCTAGGCACTGTTCCTCTATTTTAAAAGAACTTTTAAAATAGAATAGTATCTGCTGCTGCACGATAAACCCAACTTCTTCTTTAAGTATGCTAGCCTGTTGGTTTTGAAAAGCATGCCATGCGATCAGAATCATAAGGCGTAGGAAATGAGCATGACCAATGATTTACGATTGGAGATATGAAGGAAGAATACAATGAATCTCGATCTGTTATTTTATCCCGAAAGTGTGGCCGTCATCGGTGCGTCTGACAATCTTGGCGGAGGGAAGCTGCCCTATTTCCAGATCCTGCAGGCAAACGGTTTTGCCGGCGCTCTCTATCCCGTTAACCCGCGTCGCGCTGAAGTTTGCGGTGTCAAGACCTATGCGTCTATCGATGATCTCCCAGGACCCGTCGATTTTGCCCTGGTTGCCGCGCCTGTCGAGCAGTCTATTGACATTGTCAAAGCGGCCGTCCGCAAAGGGATCAAATTCATTCATTTCTTCACTTCAGGTTTTGGAGAAACGGGAAACCTGAGGTTGGAGAATGATCTGGTCCGGGAAGCCCGGAAAGGTCATCTCCGGATCGTCGGCCCCAATTGCATCGGCGTTCAATGTTTCGAGTCGAAACTTTCTTTCAGGCTCACCAAGGCGCAAGAGCAGCCGGGTACCATTGCCTTCCTCGGACAATCAGGGGGAATTACATCCAGTTTTGTATCCATGGCGACAACAAGAGGAATCTGGCTGAACAAGGTCGTCTCCTTTGGAAACCAGATTGATCTTCGACTGGAAGATTATCTGGAGTATCTGGCGGATGACGACAAGATCCGTCTCGTCGCCTGTTATGTAGAAGATATCAAGGATGCGCATCAATTTCTCAAAACGCTCAGGAGGGCGACGGCCAAAAAGCCCGTGATTATTCTTAAAGGCGGCAAAACAGAACTGGGATCAAAGGCGGCAGCAAGTCACACGGGCGCCATGGCAAGCAATTATACGATCTGGGCCGCGGCTGTGCGGCAGTATGGGGGGCTTCTGGTAGACACTTTTGAAGAGCTGATGGATCTGGCGATGCTGGGCACGGCTAAAAAGTTCCCGCGGGGGAGGCGCGTGGGTTTTCTTGGCGCCGGAGGCGGCATTTCGGTTCTGTTCAGCGACCTGGCCGTTACCTCGGGGGTCGAGCTTCCCGAATTGAGTACGCGCACGCAGCAAATGATCGGTGAAAAGATCATGGGGGTCAACACCTCGACCACAAATCCTGTTGATCTCGGGGCATTCGGCTTCGACCTCAACGTTATGTTGCACACCATGAAAGCCCTCAACGAAGACGACGGCATTGACGTGATCGTTCCCTATTTTTCCGTTGAATACATTATGCATGCGGAGATATTTCTTAATGTAAAAAACAGCGCCGATACTATCCTGCAAATGGCCGAACAGATCAAGAAACCGGTGATCCCCATCCTGTCATGCTTTTTGGAAAATGATCTCGAGGCAGAGCGCGTCAGAATTTCAACCTTTAAGGCACTGCGAAAGGCGGGATTCCCCGTTTATTCCAAAATACAGGAAGCCCTTTACGTCATCGAGACGTATTTCGAATGGGCGGAAAAGCGCGTGCGCATAGGATTGGACTTACCGGGCTAATATTAACTAACTAATAAAAGTTAATATTGATATGGGTTGGTTAAATAATTTCTTATTTCCTGTAATCCTCAATCCGTCAATCTCCGTAAATATTCAACCTTTCAATCGGAAATAATCAAAAAACTGCTGAACTCTAACATAACATGTAGTATAAGTATTGAGGGCAGGTCACTCAAATAAAAATTATAGATATGAAATTAACAACGGGCGTTTTGTCATTTGGAAGCTATTTCAAAACAGAGCTAATTATACCAGAAACTGGATTTACTAAATTTTATGAAGACAGCGAAAATTCTGGAGGTGGGCACACTGCATCTGACTATGCTGTTCATACCGTTACAAGACAAATTATAGATGACCAGGAAATTCAGAATTACATATTATGTCAATGATGAAGGATAGATGTTGACACTCAAGGCAAGGTATACAGAGGAACTTGAACGGGGACAGCAGAAACGATAAGGAAAGGGCATCAGATGAAAGTGAAAACACGAAAAGACGGCGATATTTACACAGTAACGATCAACAGGCCCGTCGTCAGAAATGCCGTCGATCTGGAAACGGCACAGAGGCTCTATGAGGCCTTCCTAGAATTTGAACGGGATGATGAGCTATCCGTGGCCATTCTTCATGGCGAAGGCGGTAATTTTTGCGCCGGCGCAGACTTGAAGGCTTTAGCTGAAGGTACGCACAACCGTCTGGAACCCATCGGGTCGGCCCCTATGGGACCTTCGCGGCTATTTTTAAGCAAGCCCGTTATTGCCGCCGTTTCCGGTTACGCTGTTGCCGGGGGATTTGAGTTGGCCCTTTGGTGCGACCTAAGAGTTGCGGAAAAGGGGGCCGTCTTCGGGGTATTCTGCCGGAGGTTCGGTGTTCCTCTTATAGACGGCGGCACGGTAAGATTAGCCCGCATTGTCGGTATGGGCCGTGCGTTGGACATGATCCTTACGGGAAGAGCTGTTTATCCCGATGAGGCGTTACAAATGGGTCTTGTGAGCAAGGTTGTTGCCGATAATTGCTGTTTAAAGGAAGCCTACCTTCTAGCGCGTGAGATTGCCCAATTCCCCCAGAACTGCTTGCGCCACGATCGGCTCTCTGTTTATCAGGGTTTGGATTTAAGCCTAAACGAGGCTATGAACAATGAGTTCAATCATGGAATAGCCGTCATCACCAGCGGTGAGACGATAAACGGTGCAAAATCGTTTAAAAGCGGCAAGGGCAGGCATGGGACTTTTTAATTGAATAGCCCTGTCTCTTCAAATGCCTTTATCTCGTCTTCGGTATATCCCAATTCCCGGAAGATCTCTTTCGTATGGTTTCCTGTTGATGCAGTCACTCCGGCGCTTTTATACGCCTGCTTTGTATCCGAAAACTTGATAGGATTGGCGATCTGTTTGACCATTGTACCGTTTACAACCGGCAGCTCCACAATCATGCCTCGCTCCTTAGCCAGCGAATCCTCAAGAACCTCCTTCAATGTCATCACAGGTTCTACACAGGCATCAGTGACTTTGAAGAGCTCACACCATTCCTCTTTTGTTTTTTTCTTTATAATAGCGCGGACGTCCGCTTTCACAGCATCAAGATTTCTTGGCGCCATGCCCTCCGGTATCAGGTCCGGCCGTTTGAGCGTCTGACAAAAATTGGCGAAAAATTGCGGTTCGAGGCCCCCGAAGCTGAGGTATTTACCATCTCTGGTTTCATAATAATCGTAAAGGGAACCGCCATTAAGAACAGTTTTCTCGGGCTCGTGTTCTATTCCATCTACCAGATAGGTTGCGCCGAAAATAGTATTGAAGGCGATCATGCCATCGGTCATGGAGATATCAATGGACTGCCCTTTTCCTGTGGCGTTCCGGGAGATCACGGCAGCTAAAATGCCGATAATCGCATTATTGGAACCAGAGGCCACATCGGCGATTTGCATCCCCATCAGGCTGGGACCTTGCTCTTTTTTACCTGAATAAGACGCGATCCCTGAACGGGCGATATAGTTGATGTCATGGCCCGCCCGTGTCGCCATGGGGCCATCCTGGCCGTAACCTGTGATGGAGCAATAGATAATATCCGGTTTTATGACTTTCAGGTTTTCGTAGGCAATGTTTAACTTTGCTACGACACCGGGCCGGAACTGTTCGATGATGATATCAAATCCATGTTCAGAAATAAGCTGATGAATGATCCTTAAGGCTCTGGGATCCTTCAGATTCAAGGTGATACAGCGTTTATTCCTTCCCAAAAATGCCGATCCTGCTGAGATATCGGTTCCCTGAACAAAGGGTGGCAAAAAATCTCCCAAATCTGGCCGTGAGCCGGAAACAATTCTCAACACTTCAGCTCCCATATCGGCAAGGCACATGGACGCATAGGGACCTGGCAGCAATGTCGTAAAATCAAGTATTTTGAGTCCATCAAGTGCACCTGACATGGCAACTCCATTTGAACACAAGAAAATGTTGTATATTGCCGGCCTGGATGAAACTTAGCAGGCTAGGGTTTATACGGATAGTTGATCCTTTTCTTAATAAGATATCATTATTTATCTGTTTATGAAAACTCTACGTAATAGCTATATACCTGCGTCGCCTCTTCCTTGCCGGCTCGATATTTTTTTGATAAAATTTATCTTACATTTGCAGCACACGTCCAAGCGTCATGATCTCCGCTTCTTTTGTCCCCTCATAGAGTTCAAGAATCTTGGCGTCCCGATACCATTTCTGAACGGTATATTCATCCATATAGCCGTATCCCCCATGTATTTCGACAGCTGCATTGGCGCAAAAGACGGCTGTCTGTCCTCCCAGATACTTACACATGGCGGCCAGATGGAAGTCCGGTTTACCTGCGTCTACGAGCCAGGCTGCCTTGTGGGTAAGCGTTCTGAGGGATTCAATTTTAATAGCCATCTCTGTGAGTTTGGCCATGGTCATTTGATAACTGCCGATGGGCGCTCCGAAGGATGTTCTCTCCTTGGCGTACTTGGCCGCTGCTTCCAGACAGGCCTGAGAAAGTCCAATGGCCTGACAGGAAACCATGATTCTCGTAATGTCGAAAAAATGCATCAACTGATGAAATCCACGGCCTTCTTTTCCAATCAGGTTTTCCTGCGGAACACGAACATCCTCAAAAGTAATCTCAGCTGTATCGCTCGCCCGGATACCCATCTTTCCATGCAGCTTATTACGGATGACACCTTTTGCATCGGCCGGGACAATGATTTGGCTGAAGCTGTTGTGTTTTTTTTCTTCGGGCTTGCTGATGCATTGCACCACCATGAAATCGCAAACGGTTCCGTTGGTGATAAACATTTTGTTGCCTGTAATGACAAAATCTTTTCCATCCTTCACCGCCCTGGTTTTGTAACCGGAAACATCGGTGCCGGCATTGGGTTCAGTAAAAGCCCCTGCGGAAACCCATTCACCACTACAGACACGTGGCAGATATTTCTTTTTTTGCTCCTCCGAACCGAAATAAAAAATCGCCTCACATCCGAATGAAGCTGCCACAATGTTCAAGCCGATCCCCATATCCACTCGAGAGAGTTCCTCGGTAATGATAGCATTGCCCATAATACCGACACCCGCCCCTCCATAGGCTTCCGGCACCCACGCCGCCACAAGACCCTGTTCAGCAGCCTTCTTGCGTATATCAGGAGTATACTTTTCCTCTTTATCACAATCAAAAGATATGGGCGCAATTTCGTTTACTGCAAACTTATAAGCCATGTCCTTCAACATTTTATGCTCATCAGACAGATCAAAATTCATGGAGTTTCTCCTTTCCAATTCGATTTAATAAAAGTTTTTACCGTAAAGCTTATAGCTAAGGCCGGTAAGATCCGCCCACTTCATGGGACCTCCCTTATCAGCAGGAAATCCGGTACCCCAGATCATTCCCACATCAATCATTCTGGGATCATCCACAATATGCCTTTCCATAAGATCCTTCCCTACCTTGACCATGGCAGTCAGGACACCAGTCTGAATTTCCTCGACCGTAGCCGCCTGCGGTGCTTTATGGGCAATAAGTTTCAGAACTTCAGGATCCACGGTCCCGTCTTTCAAAAAGAAGCCCTTCCCGGATTTTTTAAGACCAAGGCGGCCCGAGGTCACTACCTGATTCAACGTATCCTGCCGGATACCCATGCCTACGAGTACTTTGTATGGGATGTCAATCCCGACTTCATCGATGAGGCGAATCGGCCCTACGGGCATGCCAAAGCTTAACATGGCGCCGTCGATCTTTTCGATAGGATTTCCCGCCTCTAGATAGTTTAAAACGCCTAGAAAATAGGGCATGAGCAGTGCATTGACGACAAACCCTGGATTATCCCGGCAGACAATCGGGCGCTTGCGAATAGCAGCGGAAAAATTAAGGAGATTATCAACTGTTTCCCGGCTTGTAGCTTCAGCCTGAACGACTTCAACCAGTTGCATCAGCCAGACGGGTGAAAAGAAGTGGGTTCCGCCAAATCGCTCTGGATGAGTTACAAAGCGGGACATGGCTGTGACTAAAAGGGAGGAGGTATTGCTGGCGATCAGGCAATCATCCCGAACGGCCAGGCAGAGCTCCCGGTAGGTCTGCTCTTTTACTTTGATATCTTCGAAAACGGCTTCGACCACCAGATCCACGTCTTTAAACTCAGCGCTGTAGTCGGCGGTTGTAGTCAGCCGTCCCATGAGCTGATCAACCGGGTTCGCGAGGCGTTTCTTTTCGGCCATGCCGTCCAGAATCTTTCTAACAAATGCCTTGCCTGCTTCAAACGTTTCCGGAAAGTCTTTGACGATTACGGGAATTTGCATATTACGTAGCACATCAATGATTATGCCTCGCCCCATAGTACCGAATCCCAGTACTGCTACCTTACGGATTGGCTTTGGTGTAAAGCCTTTGGACATCATCCCTTTCGGTTTATCCGTCATAGTCTTGATGAAGAAGGTATTAATACTGCCTTTTGCCTCTGGGGAGAGGGCCGTCTGGATAAAGTATTTTTTTTCAAGCTCTAATCCTTCCTTCAATGGGATTTTGAGCCCTTCCTGAATGGACTTGATGGCCAGCATGGGTCCGGGAAGTTCCCGCCCTTTGGTCATTTTGAGAACGCCCTGGCGGGCCATATCGGCAACGGCGTCGATCTGGGAGAGGTCCTGTACAGGTCTCTTCAAATCAGCTTTATCCGAAATGATCTCCTGTAGCAATATTTTCGCGGCGTCAAGCAGGTTCCCGCCGGCAGGCACCAGCCGGTCGATAATACCCAGTTCATGAGCCTTGAGCGCCGAGATAAGGCTTCCTCTGAGAATCAACTCCATGGCCGGGTAACCTATCAAACGCGGCAGCCGCTGTGTGCCTCCACCTCCTGGAAAAAGGCCGACGTTACATTCGGGAAGGCCGATAAGCGATGACTTGGCATCGGTCGATATCCTGGCTGTACAAACCAACGTTAGTTCCAGTCCACCCCCTGCACAGACGCCATTGATTGCTGCCACAGTGGGAATTTTAAGGTCGTTCCAGCGATTGAAAGAGTCTTGAAGAGTGTTGAGCAATTGCCGGACTTCATCAGCCTCCGTCATATCAGCCACCATTTTTAGGTTGGCTCCTGCACAAAAATTGTCAGACTTTCCGGAAATAATAATAGCGCCGGAGAGGCCTTTTTCTTTTTCGATCTCCACTAGCAGCTTACGAAAACTTACCACCGCTGCTTCCGTCCACGTATTCATGGCATCGCCGAACACATTGAATGTTACAATACCCATATTGTCTTCTTTTTTTAAACTAAATATCTGATCGGTCATTGTTCGTCTCCTTAAGATAATTTTGAAATTACAACCCCATCATCTTTCCGACAATGGCTTTCATGACTTCCGTCGTTCCCGCAAAAATAGGAATGACTCTTACATCGCGGGCAAAACGGCATATGGGATATTCTTCCATGTATCCGTAGCCCCCGTGCAACTGGACGCAATGGTAAGCAACGCGATTTGCCATTTCCGGTATCCAGGCCTTGGCCATGGACACCTTCATGACAATATCCTCGCCGGCAATGTATTCGCAAATAAGGTTGTCAAGAAATGTTCTGCCCAGTTCTATTTCCGTCGCCATTTCGACAATCTTGAATGTGTTATGCTGGAAAGAACTGATGGGTTTCCCGAAAATAGTCCTTTCACGCGAATATTTAATTGTCATCTGCAGCATCGCCTCGGCCATGGATTGCGCCATGATGGAGGCCAAGAGTCTCTCTCCCTGGAGCTTCTTCATCAGAAAGGAAAATCCTTGACCTTCTTTACCCAGAAGATTCGCCACGGGTACACGGCAGTCTATAAAGTTCAACTCTGCCGTATCCTGACTGTGAAATCCCATTTTGTCGAGGTTACGGCCTTTTTCAAATCCCGGTGTGCCGTTTTCCACACAAATGAGACTGATACCCTTGAAAGGAGGTTCCGCCTTGGTATCCGTTTTGACGGCGACAATGACGAGGTCACAGTTTATTCCATTGGAAATAAATGTTTTCTGTCCGTTGATGATATAGTCGTTGCCATCTCTTATAGCGGTTGCCCGGATGGCCGCCAGGTCTGACCCGGTTCCCGGTTCCGTCATGGCAATGGCTGTAATGATATTTCCCGAGGCACATCCCGGAAGCCAGCGATTTTTCTGTTCTTCATTACCGAAACTATGAAGATAAGGAACGACAATGTCGCTGTGAAGACCGGCAAGAAGGCCGGTTGCGCCTACATAGGACAACTCCTCGTTGATGACTATGGAATACTCGTAACCAGCTTTTGATCCGCCGTATTTCTCCTCCAGCCACGGACAGAGAAATCCATTCTCGCCCATCTTTCTCCATATATCTTTGGGCACGATTCCGTCGTGTTCCCATTTTTCGAGAAAAGGAACGACTTCTTTTTCCAAAAATTTACGGAAGCTTTCACGAAATATATGATGCTCCTGAATGAATATCTTTCTCGGCATGAAGAAATCCTTTCTTGTTTGTTTGTGTTTGTGTTGGTGTTGCAGAAACGCCCTGCCTGCTGATCAGTGTTTCACGTTTTTTTCATATCTTAATCTACATGCAGAATAACCGCTTCACCTTGTGCCAAACCGCCGCATATGGATGCCACACCATAGCCGCCGCCCCGTCTCTGAAGTTCATAGGCCAAATGCATTGTGATTCTGGCGGCACTCGCGCCCACGGGATGACCGATAGCAATGGCACCTCCATTGACATTGGTCTTTTCCAGAATCTTTTGCCATTTCTGCTCATCATCGTTGGCCAGCATTTTTGTGGCTGTCAGAGTAACGGCGGCGAATGCTTCATTGATCTCAATCAGATCCATCTGATCCAAGGTCAGGCCTGACCTATTCAGAGCCTTCTGAATGGTATAGGCTGGAATTTCGGAAATCGCTCTGGGCGCTGTCGCCGATGCAACGGCATCCACAATCGTGGCCATCGGTTTCAGGCCTTTCTCCTTTGCTTTCTGCCTCGTCATGAACAATATCGCACTGGATCCTGCACTGAGAGGTGGCGCATTTCCGGCTGTAACCGTCGGGCTTCCATAAATAGGCCGTAGTTTGGCTAGGGACTCCATGGTGGTTTTACGGGGTGACTCATCCTTTTCAATGACTATGGGGTCCCCTTTTTTCTGAGGAATAATCACCGGAATAAGTTCTTCGCCGATTGTGTACTTTCCCGCGGCAAAAGCCTTTGCATATTTCTCTTGGCTTCCCAGCGCCCATGCATCCTGCATCTCCCGTGTTACCCCATGCTCCAGGGCAACTTCCCCCGCATCTTTGGCTACCGGGTTAAATCCCTTGGCGGCGTAACCCAGTTCAAAAAGACCGTCTATGAGTTGGATATGCCCCAGCCTTATCCCTTTTCGCAAGCCGGGCGCCAAATGGGGTGTCCTGCACATATTTTCAGCTCCTACCGTCATGACGATTTCCGCTTCACCCGCCCGGATGGCCCGAAAACCCAGGCGTAGACAAGTGAGCGAGGAGCAACAGGCGCGATCAAGGGTAAGAGAGATGTTTTCTGCGGGGAATCCTGCCAGGAGAGTAGCCTGCCTTGCCGGCACATCCGTTTCCAGGGCAAGCTCCGCTAGAACACAACTGCCGTAGTTGATTTCATCGATTTCACCGGGGTTGATTCCAGTGCGCTTGACAACCTCTTTCATGACCATGACCCCGAGATCAATACTGGGGATATCCCCCATGGCCGAGGTAAAATTGCTGAAAGGCGTCCTTGCGGCACTGACAATAACGATATCATCTTTGTTTTGCATATTAAATTATCTCCTCATCTATTATTTATGTTTTGTTATGGATATACGCACTATTTAGCAGCCATCCGAATGGCGCCGTCGAGCCTGATCACTTCACCATTCAGCATGCGATTTTCGATGATGTGTCTGACCAGTGAGGCAAACTCTGCCGGCTGTCCCAATCGCTGGGGAAACGGCACCATTTTCCCCAAGGCTTCGCGTGCCGCTTCCGGCAAGCCATGGAGTAAAGGTGTGTCAAAAAGTCCCGGGGCTATCGTCATCACCCTAATCCCATAATCCGCGCACTCCCTGGCGATCGGCAGGGTCATGGCCACAATGCCGCCTTTGGAAGCACTGTAATCCGCCTGACCGATCTGACCGTCAAAAGCAGCCGCGGAAGAGGTATTGATGATGACGCCTTTTTCTCCATCCGTGCTGGGCGGGTTTTTGACCATTTGTTCAACGGCCAGCCTGATGACATTGAATGTGCCGACAAGATTAATCTGGATGGTTTTGTTGAAGGCGGCCAGAGGCATGGGCCCTTTCTTGGATAAAACTTTCATGGGGACAGCACCGCCGGCACAGTTGATGGCGATGTTAATCGCACCGAAGGTTTCCATGGTTTTGTTGATGGCTCTCTGGACACCTGCGTCATCGGCTACATCCGTTTGGGCAAAGATAACATCCTTGCCCAACTCGGCGGCAATTTTTTTTCCCCGGTCATCCGCAAAATCGAAGATGGCTATTTTTGCGCCACTGGAGAGCAGGTTCCGGACACAAGCTTCCCCCAATCCCGAGGCACCACCGGTCACAACGGCAACACTGTTTTTTACGTTCATATGATTCCTCCTTTCTTATGATGACCTGAGTTTCTTCCTGATATCTTCGCGCAAAACCGACTTGAGGATCTTCCCGACAGAGTTTCTGGGGATGGCAACGATGATCTCGACACGTTCGGGTATTTTGTAGACAGCGATACCTTTGTCCTTCATAAAAGACTTGATGTTTTCAACGGTTGGTTTTTCTTCGGTTCTGGGGACAACATAAACGCAGACCTTTTCTCCCCGAGCCTCGTCTGGCATGGCGACAGCGGCAACATCAAAGACATTGGGATGACCGAGAAGCATATTTTCGACTTCCTGGGCACTGATGTTAAAACCACCGCGTATAATGATATCCTTGGTACGATCAAAGAATCCGATACAATCATTATCTTTGATCTGGAAAAGATCGCCGGTGTTGAAGAAGCCATCCTTGTCGAAGGCCTTTTGCGTCAGATCCGGCCTTTTAAAGTAACCGGAAATGACATTAGGACCGCGGTACCAGAGTTCTCCAATGTCACCAACTTTTGTAATCTCCTCATGGTTGATGGGATTCAGTATCTTCAGATGCAGGTTTTTTTTGAATGTTGAGGAAACCATGGTCCATTTTGACCCCGTTTTCCCATATTGCGGGAAATGATCAATACGCATCTCAAGATCAGGAATGTCACTGGGGCCGGCTACATTGGCTGTCCCTTCATTCTGTCCCCAAATATTGGCAAATTCAATGCCCCATCGCCTCTTCAGTTCCTGTACAGACCATAAGGATGGAGCGGCAGCGCCGATCGTGATGGCCTTCATATTGCTTAAATTGAAGTCATCTACTTTCTGGTGTTTCAAGATGGCGTTGACGATTGCCGGTACAAGAAGTGTGTAATGGATATCCTCGGTCAAAAGTTGCATGATGAAGGCTAGACCATCAAAGGGGTGGTGGAGGGCAAGCTTCCCACCCGTCATCAACCAGGGGATAAAGATGGTTCCGATGGAGGCCATGTTGACCAGTGGGCCGGCTGTGATCAAATTACATCCCGGCTGAATAGGCGCCGACTCGTATGAAAAAATACCTTCACACAGCCAATTGTTATGACTCAGGGGGCATCCTTTCGGCTGCGCTTCGGTTCCCGATGACCAACAAAGGGTGAAGGCATCATTTGCATCGATCTTGATTCCATCCAGCCTTCCGGTGACGTTCTCTTTAATCATTTGCCGGACTTCGGTCAAGGTGATGATATTTTCAATGGAGGGGAATTTAGGCTGAAGTTTTTCAACCATCTCCCGGTGTTTGAAGCCGCCAAATTCCTCGACGGTGATGAATGCCTTTGCTTCCGTTAAGCCGACAATATACTCGATTTCTACCTGACGCCACTGCATGGGCATTGGTGATATTAAAGCCCCTGCCCGGGTGATGGCCAGATAAAGCATGGCGAGTTCCCAGCAGTTGGGCAACTGCACTATGATGATGTCATTTTTCTTGATGCCCTTAGTGATCAGAGCTTCGGCTGTGGCATCAACGGCACGATCGATTTCCCGGAAGGTCAGCTTTTCAGGCTTCAGCCCCAAAAGTGCCTCTTTGTTAAGTGGATCGGAGAGGCCGATCATGTCGGGTGTTTTTGCAACATTCTCCTTGAAGTAGTCTATCAGGGTTTTTGTCCCCCATAGCCCTTTTTGGGTCCATTCGCGAACACTTTCCGAGGAAGCAAAAATCATAATCCAAACCCCTTTTGGAATTTGAAACTTATTATCAGGATAGATCGTGATTATGAAACTTGGCGATTGGTTAAACCATGTCTTCTATTCTCTTTACCTCCACACAAAAGCTCGCTTGAGCTTAGGTATGTAACACTTACTTACTTTTGTGGTCGGTATGTAACACTTGCTTATTGGGCTGTCAAGTATTTTTTATGGTTAAAATGTGCCGACTTTTGCGTGGAGGTAAAGCAGATGGAATTGCAGGATTGGTTTACTGCTTTTATGCAGTGGATGAGTCGCGCATCAGCAACCATGCACACAGATAGTCCCATGTGCCCGACTTGTTAACAACCATTCGTCCCTGAGTGGATTTAAGTCATCACGGGAAGTTGTATTTTTGTGAAAGAAATTAAAAGTGAAAGCAGGCCTTGGAAAAATCATGCCCAATATAAAAGGGCTGCTGTATCGGAGTGTTTGCGACAGTGATGATGCCACAAAAACGAGGGTCCAATAAATATGCCCCTTTCAGTTATTTTGCGGATTTTCTTCTTCTGCCGGTCTTTGCTTGTTTTTCAATGCCGTTAAAAACTAATTTGCAGATTTCTTCCGTATATTCTTTCGTTTTTACTTTGGTTCCGAATATTATCTTCGGCAAGCACAAATGTTCAATGGCGCCATTGATCATCTGACGAATATAACGTGGAGACATATCCGAACGGATATCTCCGCATTTTATTCCTTCCTCAAGAATATCCAACAGGATATTTGTATATTCTCTGAGCTGCTCATATGTTTCACTAGTAAAAAATGCCGGGAAATTACGTACTTCAATGATCAGGATCTTTGCAAAGACCGGTGTTTCCTGATAGTAACTCAGTGTTGAAGAGATGAACGTTTTAATCTTATCAAACGTCCCTTCGGCATCCTGAAGATTCTTACGGAGAATCTTCAGGAAATCCGAATTATATTCCTGCAAAACATAATGCAGTAGATTTCGTTTGTTTTTAAAATACTTGTAAATCAAGCCCTCATTGACGCCGGCCTTTTCGGCAATTTCCGTCCAAGTAATGACATCAAAACTTTTTTTCTTCAGCAGCGAGATCATCGCCTTGGAGATCTTAATATGGCCTGGCGGGAGTAATAACCGCTTCTGATCTTTTGGTCCATTTACCTTCATCATACCTACAAAAGCAGAGATTTTAACAATAACTGTGATTCTATATTTAAATGCGAAGTGTTTTGTCAATGAAAATATTAGGTGCTTTTCAATTCATGGACCGGCATTTAAAGCAAAAGTGGCATTGAATTGAATGCTCTTAAAGGTTACCAGACAATCGTTGAGATAGCCGAGTCATCTTTCGTTCTACATGTTGTTCATCTCCGTTTTGTTCGAGAATCGGTTTCTTTCCCGTAAAGTCTCTCCACCTTTTGCAAATGACGTCATAATAAACCGGATCTATTTCCATCCCGTAGCAGATACGGCCTAATTGTTCGGCAGCAATTAAAGAAGCACCAGATCCAAGGAAAAGGTCGAGAATTATTTCTTCCGCTTTCAAGTAATTGTTTATACAGAAGGCAAAGAGGCCGACAGGTTTTTGTGTTGGGTGAACCCTTTTTAATCCTTCGACATCACGTTTGCCTTCCCGCGTATAGCCGTTCCAGAGTTGATGATATATTCTGGCAGGAGATGTAAAGCTCGTCCATGCTATTTCGCAATCGGCAAAGTTGTTTGATGAACTTTCGACTCGTTTGTCCCATACAATCCAGCAGGGCGATGGCGGTAGAAAGTCAGTGAAATAATTTTCTCCCCAGAGAATGACTTTTCTTATGCCGATCTCTTGACTCAAGCGATAAATTTTTTCGGCTGTTTCTGTCGTTTCATCCCCGACAATCGGCGAATACCTTTTGCCGCCACTGCCTATTTGGCCCTTGCCTACAATGTTAACGCCATAGGGTGGATCAGTCAGTAGCAAACATTTCCGCTGTGGCCCCATAAGCCGCTCCACGTCATCTTTTTTTATGCTGCTACTGCAAAATCCGGATTACTTCCTGTAAATGTCAAAATCAAGTTTAAGTAGCACATTGAAGATTTCAAATAGAAATTAACAATACTGGCCAGATAATGTGGCCAACTTGAGGCGACAATGACCTGCCCTGAATAATGGAGTAGTCCGACAGTTATCTCTTCAGGATTACATTCATTTTATAATTATCTAAAATTATTTGATTATTAATAAGTGGCATTAACAAGGCTGGCAATTAGGTACTAGTATATATCTAGTGCTATACTGATGACATACACGTTATGCTTTTTCATAAAATAATGGCATAATTTGGTCAAATTTGGAGCAAAGGAGGCACTAATGAATAACTACCACATTACTTACAGGATCCCCTTCGGATTTAATGACATCCTGACGAAGAGGAAGATTAAAAGCATGAATAATGAGAAGGTAAATTTATTGCAGCAATTTAATTTCATTACTGCCGAGTTTCCACAGATTATTACTCCTGAGATGAATAAAAGATTCAGATTGATGTTTATTAATGCTCCAATTCAGCCGTCCGAAAATGATACGAAAACGATTATTCGTTTTTTCAAGGATGTTTTGGATACCTTTCCGGTTTCTTTCCACTGCTTGAGTCCTGAGACTATAAATGTTTTGACCAATGATGATAATGCATCCGTAACTTTGTCCTATAATGAGACGGACCTAACTCTCTCTGTTACCATAAAAGATCTTCAACTGGACAAGCACATTAAAACAATGGCCACCAAGCTGGATGAGATGATGAGTTCTTTTGATTTTCTTGTATACAAATACTGCCACGAAAACGAGAAGACGCGGGCTTTTTCAAATACAGAAAAAGCTTGGAATCGTAAAATGCATGGATTTATAGGGGTTGACGTCGGTTCGGTGTCAACAAATGTCATTTTTCTCGACCAATACGACAATATCATTGAAACGGTATATACCTACACACGCGGGCGGGTTCTTGACGCAATTAAAACATCTTTCATGAAACTGCAGCAGATGCTTCCGGTCAATGCGGTCATCCTCGGTGTGGGAACTACAGGCAGCTCCGGAGAGATGGCAAAGTCCATTTTGAATGCGGATACATACAGGACCGAAATATATAGCCATGCGGCAGCAACCATCCACCAGATCCCGGACGTGCAAACCATCCTGGAAATAGGCGGGCAGGATTCCAAGGTCATATATGTAAATAACGGGATCCCTGAGAAGTCGAAGATGAATGAATGGTGTGGAGCCGGAACGGGCGCCATGCTGGATGCGCAGGCGAACAGGCTTGGCATTCCGATTGAGAAAGTCGGCGATTGTGCCTTGACAGCGGTCAAATCCATAGACTTCAGGACCAGGTGCGGAGTCTTCATGGATTCGTGTATGATCGATGCCCAAGCCAAAGGCTACCCGATCGAGACGATTATTGCCGGTCTTTGCAAGGCATGCGCAAAAAACTTTGTCAACACTCTGGGAATTAGCAGAAAGACATTGGGATCCCCTATTGTTTTCCAGGGCGGCGTTTCTGCGAACAAAGGGGTGAAGCGGGAATTAGAAAAATACATTGCCGAGGCAAGAGGAGGCGAAGAGCCTGAACTTATCGTACCTCTGTATCACGATGTGATGGGCGCTATTGGCATGGCGCTGATCGTAAGCAGGCTCCACAAGAAAAGAAATATCGTTACCAGTTTCAGGGGATTTGAGGACGTCTACAGAATCACTTCAAGAGTTATTCAATGCGAATACCATGAATGTCCCAAGAAATTGCCGAAGGAAAACTACTGCGACCTCGTAAAACTGCAAATTGACAATAAGACAATAGCGGCAATCGGTGCCTGCGATGATTATCATGAAGAAACCGTACTGGCCGATATGGGCCATGATCTGATGGCCGACTCCGGCGGCAACTGAGAAAAAAACAATCATCAAAGGTGCAAAAATGAATTTAAGTCAATTTAAACAGACTTTGGAACCTTATAAAAATATCGGCCCCTCCATCGGGTGGTTCTGCACATATATGCCTGAAGAGATTCTTCACGCTGCCGGGTTTAATACCTACGGCATAAGAAAGAGTTCCGGGTGTGAAGACGACGACGTATATCTAAGCAGAAGCCTCTGCTCTTTCGTTCACAGCATTTTTGGCGGTGCGCTGGAAGGTAAATACGACTACATGGATGGGGTCATTATTCCGCACTGTTGTGAATGCATGAGACGTTTATATGACGGCTGGGTAGAGATGAATGCCAGCGTCAAGCCGCAATTTGCCTATCAGTTTTCCGTGCCAACCGTTAATACAAACCTTTCCGTTGAATATTTCAGCAAAACCTTGAATCAATTTAAGAAAGATATCGAGAAGCAATTCAATAAACACATATCAGATGAATCACTGATCCGCTCAATCAAAGTATATAATAAGACCAGGCAACTTTTAAATCGGCTCTACGAGTTAAGAAAACGGGAAAAGCCATCCGTGAGCGGCTTCCAGGTCCAGGAAATCCTTGATATCTGCATGTCCACACCCAAAGAAAAATTCAATGAGTATTTTGAACCGTATCTTCAGGAGCTGGAAATGAGGGAAACCGGGGTATTCAATGATTTTAGATACCGGGTTCTTCTATACGGGGGCATGTATAATCCTTCGATCGTTAAATATATTGAAGGCGACGGCACCGGTGGAATTGTTGTATGTGAGGACGCCTGTCAGGGCTATCGCTACTTTGATACTGAAATCAACATGGAGGCAGATACTGAACCCATGACCGCAATCAGCAGGCGCTATCTGGGCAAGAGCCCTTGTGCGCGGATGGCTGGCAGTCATGGAGAACGGACGCCGGACATAGTTGTGAAGCTGGTGCGTGAATTCAGGGCAGATGCAGTCATTTATTTTGCAACCAAGCGCTGCGATAATCTTTTCTGGGAATACCAATTTATCAAGGATGCCCTGGAAAAGGAAAAGATCCCCATCAAAAAGATTGAGGGGGATATATCAGGCGACATACCGCAGAGGGAAATCCGATCCTTCATTGAATTGCTCGACTTTATTGAGGCGTAGATAATATGGAATATAGATTGAAACGATCTCAGCAATTGCAAGATTTCCTGAAGTTTTCACAGGAGCACAAAGAAAAGTCCACCATGAAGGATATGGGGGAGAAGGCAGGCGCGCTGCTCAAGAAACCGGCATCGGAGTTGAGCTCTTCTCAAAAACGAGGCCGGGGCATAACAGACATGTTCATGAAAGCGTACGATCCGAATTCATGCGTGGTATGGCACAGTCTGTTTATGCCCACTGAAATATTCCAGGCGATGGACATCGTCCCATTCACGGAAGAAATGGCTGCTGCCGGGATCGCCGGAGCGGGAATCAGCCGGGTGCTCGTGGAAAGGGGGGAATCTCACACCCAATGCATGGATAGCTGCTCCTTCGCAACATGTTCCGCGGGTGCTATGCTGGAGCATCTTTTCCCGGAGCCGGACTTTATTGTAACCACATCTCAACTATGTGATACTGCAATGAAGCTTGCACGATTTTCCGCCCAGATTACCGGGAGGAAGGAATTTTTTATCGATGTTCCGTTCGGCGGCGTGGTCATGAATCCTGATCAATACAGGGATGCCGTGGATTATGTTGCGAAACAGCTCAAGTCCATGGTCAAATTTATCGAACAGGAGACTGGCAGGAAACTCGATGAGGACAGGCTATACAAAGTAATGCAGCTTTCAAACGAAGCCCGTGAATGGTTTTTGAAAGCCATGGAGTTAAGAAAAAATAACTACCCGTTGGTCAGGGGCATTCAGATGCTTGATTATTCGGTCGTCCTGCTCAACATCTGGGGCACCGATGCTGCAGTGGACATCTTCAAATCCCTTTACGAAGAAATGCAGGCTGCCTGTGCCAAAGGAGGCATTTCAAAAGGCATCCACAGAATTGTCTGGATCCATTTGAGACCTTATTATGACAACACCATTATCAATTATATCGAAAAGGAGCGCGGAGCCTACCTGGTGCATGAAATGTCCAATTGGATTTTCTGGGATGCCTTTGATCCTTCAGATCCATATCGTAGCCTTGCGAAAAAAATGCTATCTAATCCCGCATACAGCCCCGTCGAAGTACAATTCGGTATTTACGAGAAGTATGGCAAGCTGTTTAATGTTGATGGCACGATCGGCTTTACCCATAAAGGATGCCGTCATCTCTACAGTTCCATCCATATGTGTGCAGAACATCTGAAAGATGTCACACCCTGGCTCGTCATTGATGGAGATTGTATCGATCCAAGGGCATATTCATTCCCCCTCGTTAAAACAAGGATAGATGCCTTTTTTGACATGCTTGATATGAAGAAAGAGAGAATGGAATAAATTTATATTAAAAACCAGATGTATGTGAAAGTTTATTTACATCCACTATGTAAATGAGACGAACCGGTGCCTTAGATCCAAAATTCGACAAGTATATTGTTCATTTTGTTTCTATCCATCCTCATTAAATGAAACAGGGAAATCAGATGCATGACCCATCCAAAACTTATCAAGAACTAATCGAAGATAATTCCGTCCTAAAGCAGAAAATCAAGAAGTTGAAACAATCGGAAGCAGAACACAAACGGGCAGAAGAAGCCCTTCGAACTTCCGAACTCACATATCAGACCATTTTCGAAACTACAGGAACCACCATGCTGATCGTTGAGGATGATATGACGATTTCCCTTGCAAACGATAAATTTGAAAGTCTGACCGGGTATACACGGGCGGAAGTAGAAGGGAAGAGAAAGTGGACGGAATTTATTGAAAAAGGTGATTTAGAAAAAATGATCACCCATCATCAGTTGCGGAGGGCAGATCCGGGGCTTCCGGCGAAAAGCTATGAGTTTCGACTTGTACACAGAGACGGCTACCAGAAAAATATAATATTAACCGTCGATATGATACCGGGTACAAAAAAAAGCGTTGCTTCTCTTATGGACATCACCGAGCGCAAGAAGATTGAGAAAACGCTAAAAGAAAGCGAAGCTCAGTACCATCTGCTGGCAGACCACATGAAAGACTACGTGTGGCTCATGGATCTAAACTTACAATGGACATTTATCAGCCCGTCTGTGGAGAAATTATTGGGATACACATTAGAGGAGCTTATACAGCTCCCGTTGGATAAACTCCTAACGGCAATATCTTTCCATGAAGCTATGGATATTTTTTCAAGTGTGGTGCCTAATGCTTTGGCACAGACACTTCCCCCTTCCTTTAAAATATTACTGGAAATCGAGTGCCGCTGTAAAGACGGCCGGACTTTATGGATTGAAAGCACGCTTAGTTTCATACAGGACGAGTATGGAAAACCTTTATCTATCCTGGGCGAAGGGAGAGATATAACCGAACGCAAACAAATAGAGTATGAACTGCGAGCAAGTGAAAGTAACTTCCACCATTCCCTTGATGATTCCCCGCTGGGCGTGCGCATATCAACCGTAGAAGGCGAGACAATTTATGCCAACAGGGCTATCCTGGATATATACGGCTATGACAGCATTGAGGAGATGAAGAAAATATCCGTGAAGGAACGCTATACGCCGGAGAGTTATGCTGAGTTTTTGCTAAGAAAAGAAAAAAGATTACAGGGCGAGTTTGTCCCATCGGAATATGAAATAAAGATTGTGAGAAAAAATGGTGAAATCCGCGATCTCCATGTTTTCCGCAAGGAAGTCTTTTGGAACGGTAAAAAACAGTCTCAGGTAATTTATCAGGATATCTCTGAGCGCAGGCAGGCCGAAGAGAAACTTAATGAGACATTAGAAAATTTACGGAAATCTATTAAAACAACGATTCAGGTATTGGGCACGGCATCGGAAGCAAGGGATCCTTACACCGCAGGTCACCAGAAGAGGGTTGCCGATCTCGCTCGCGCCATTGCCACTGAGATGAAACTTCCTCATGACAAAATTGAAGGAATCCGCATGGCTGGTTCCATCCATGACATAGGGAAATTATCCATACCCGCTGAAATATTGTCCAAGCCTACGAAACTGACAGACATTGAATCTTCTCTGATTAAAGAACACGCCCAGAGTGGATACGAGATGCTGAATGATGTGGAATCTCCCTGGCCTCTGGCACAAATCGTTTACCAACACCACGAACGGGTGAATGGTTCAGGCTATCCAAGAAATCTGAAAGGCGATGACATTTTTATAGAGGCCCGCATTATAACTGTCGCCGATGTGGTGGAGGCCATGGCTTCCCACCGTCCCTATCGGCCGGCCTTGGGCATTGAAGCCGCCCTGAAAGAAATCGAGAAAAATAAGGGCATTCTTTATGACAATATTGTCGCCAATACCTGTCTGAGATTATTTCGGGAAAAAGGCTATCAGCTTAAATAAGAGGGAAAAATCTATTCATTAAAAAAACAAGCTTACGAATAGTAATCTTCAATTTTATTTATTCCATGAGGCTGAGGATATGTAGGTGAAACAAACAAGCGACTTCTTCCTGAGGAGAAGTGATCCCTGATCTCGTCTGATCATTCCCTGTTCCGTGATTTAAATTCCCTGATATGTTAAGAAAATTCCTTGCTGTGTTGAGTAGGGAATTTTCTTTGTAACCCACTGTAATGATGCATCATATCGTCGCCACTTTTTATATTTCGACAGTAGAAAAACAAAATTCCCTGTAAATTCCCTGATAAACAGGGAATTTGGTATGGAGAGTGGTTCGGGCTAGACTGCCAGCACCACCATGTACAAGGGCTTCCGCAAGGAAGCCTGTTTTTATTTTGTCCACATTTTCATATTTTTCCCTTTATTCTTTTTATATATCAATCTTAACTAATAGATAACATCTAGATAAAATTAAGATCAACGGATTATTAATCCGTTGACGGTGGATTAAAATCCTTCGCAGCTTACCATAAATATTGATGGTTTTCGATATTTACATCGGAATCCCTTTTTCTACATTTCACCAAATCAAACCCAATTAACGTATTTTGTGCACAAAACGCGCACACTAATTTTTGAATAAGCGGAATTGGTGACTTTACAAAGTCACTCTTGGTTTCATCACTGAGAATTAATAGTAACCCTTTAAGAGTTAGCATCGTAACTTTTGGCAGATTAAAATACACCCTATTGTCCTGTCCATTCCCGGTCTCGATTATTTTTTTGAAAATGACCCGGCGGCATAAGCCGAACTAATACCCCAATAATAGAAATATATTTAGTGATATATGAATGCAGCATAATTTAAAGATTCGTCAAAAAATTAATAGTTGACATTCTTTGAATACTACTTTATGCGTATACAAAACGATCTACTTTAAGCTATAGCATTTTCTGTGGATTGAGTTTCGCCGACGGCATACCGGCAATATGAATATTACCCGGAGGTTGAAGATGATCAAACTGGCTGTAGTTACTCATGATGAAAAGTTTTTACAACAACTTATAAATCGCCTGCACAGGGAGAAAGATACCAGACTCATCAGCACTATCATCATCAAAGATCTCGAGAGCGAGGCAGAACAGGTCATTGCCTTCATGGAGCAAATGGTCAAGCACCGGCCGGATATTCTCCTCTTTGAACAGGCCATTTTGCGAGATGTGGCGGCCTTGGATTTGGGAAGAATCCTCAGCTATAAAGATAAATGCCCTACCATGAAGACTATCATCGTCGGCATACGCTTCAACGAAGAAAACGTTATGGCGATGATGCTGGGAGGTGTGCGAGGGTTTTTTCGCTTCGCACTGGGTAACGAGCAACTTATTAAATGCATTCGCGTGGTCGCTCGGGGAGAGATCTGGCTCGAAGCTGAGATGACCACACGGGTTTTCGATGAAGTCTTCAAAGAATTCACAAAGAGGAGAGATCTTATTCAATCTCTCACCGACCTGAGTTCGGCAAAACTGGACACGCTTTCCCCGCGGGAGATGGAGATTATGGAATTGATCAGCCACAGTATGACCAATGAAGAGATCGCCGATAAGCTTTTCATAAGCTCCAAGACCGTCAAGACCCATCTGCGCAACATCTTCTTGAAGGCCGGGATACGGAATCGGGTCGAGGCCGCGCTTCTGTATACGCGTCAGGCCCTCACATCGCATTAGTTGTTTTCGCCGAACTCATAAATAAGTCAAGAGGCATTACGGGTGAACCAGTTTTTAAAGGAATCCAGGAATATACCCATATTCTAACTTAATAACTTGATCGGTTTTCAGAGAGGCAGGTCATAGTTTAAATATTTTAAACGCAAATCATTAAAATATTTATTCATAATGTTTGTTTCTTTATAGGTGCAATCAACAATATCACTGATTCGGAAATCGGAAATTCGTTTCTTACTTCCTGTAACAAACAAATCGTCAAACCGTTACGAAAATGCAAGACTTCAAGCCGCAATAAACACTAGTCACTACCACGGAAAACATCGATACAACTATGGCCAACACTTCATTGACAAACAAGATCGTTCTTCATCTAAATGAATATCTGCGAGAAAAAAATGTGAATAATATGGACATCTCTTGATTTGTTACTATATTATGAGCGAAGAATCAGAGGGCAGTTCTATTATATTGCCAAAACATTAATAAATAAAACGAGGTTTTTAGGTGAAAATAATTGTTTGCATTAAACAAGTGCCGGGGATAGCGGATGTTAAAATTAACCCGGAGACCAATACATTAATCCGCGAAGGCATATCCAGCATTATCAACCCCTTTGACATGTATGCCATTGAAGAAGGTATTCGTCTTAAAGAAAAATTCGGAGGAAAAGTTATCGTTATTTCCCTTGGCCCTCCGCAGGCAATTAATGCGCTCAAGGAAGCCATTGGAATGGGGGCTGATGAAGCAATCCAGCTTTCCGATCGCGCCTTTGCCGGTTCAGACTCATGGGCGACAGCATATACCTTGGCTCTGGCAATAAAAAAAATTGGGGAATTCGATATTATTCTGTGCGGCAAACAGGCCATTGATGGAGATACCGGACAAGTAGGCCCGGGCATTGCCAGCCAGCTCGGCATCACTCAGCTCACGTATGTTTTCAAGATTATCAAAATGGAACCGGAAGCCGACACTATTACAGTAGAGCGCCTGCTGGAAGAAGGCAGAGAGATCCTTGCCGCTAAATTGCCCGTTCTACTTACCGTGGTGAAAGATATCAATCAGCCGCGCGCAACCACACTTTTTCATATTCGCCGCGCTGCCCGGCTAAGGATTCCGGTATGGACTGCAGTCGATTTACCCGAAGCAGACTTATCCAAATTAGGCCTGATGGGAAGTCCGACACAGGTGATAAAAATTTCCAGCCCGCCCAAACGCGAGGGCGTTTTGGAGTTGATTAAGACCGAAAGTGTTGAGCAGTCCGCAGCTGTGCTCGCTGATAAAATTATCGCGGAAAAAATTCTTTAAGGAGAAACTATGCCCCTGTTGGAAATAGATAAAGACAAGTGCATCGGTTGCGGCGGTTGTGTCGAAGCATGCCCTTTGGGAGCGCTTAGTCTGGTGGATGATCTGGCAGTGGTTAATGATAAATGTACGGCCTGCGGAGCTTGCCTGCTTGCGTGTCCGGTGCATGCGCTCAATCTGCCGGACGCTCGTCCGCGAGATGCCACTTTGAACCTGGCGGAATACAGCGGGGTGTGGGTCTGGATGGAACAGTTCCATGGGAGGACAGGAAACATTTCCATAGAGATGCTTGGACAAGGCCGAAAGCTGGCCGATCTGCGTAAAGTTGCCCTCACCGCGTGTGTGCTGGGAAATAACGTGGAACATATTGCAAAAGAAGCCATTTCTTTCGGAGCAGATCGTGTTTTTTTAGTCGATGACGAAAGCCTTGCCGCTTACACCACAGCGCCGTATGCGAGCACGCTGATTAGCTTGATCCGTGAGTATAAACCGGAGATATTCCTGCTGGGCGCAAGTACTCGCGGCCGCGATCTCGCCGGTTCGATAGCTTCGGTTCTCTACACGGGTCTTACTGCTGATTGCACCGGCCTTGATATTGATCCTGAGAAAGGATTATTACTGCAGACTCGTCCGGCATTTGGCGGCAATATCATGGCTACAATTATTTGTCCTAATCATCGTCCGCAGATGGCCACCGTGCGCTATCGCGTATTTGAGATACCCATTGCCGATTCCAGTCGTCAGGGACAGATCATTCCTATCAAAGCGGCCATGAGTGCTGAGCAAATTACGGCGCATGTAATAGATTCCATCCTGGAAAAAGATGAGATTAATCTGGCTGATGCCCGAATAATTATATCAGGTGGACGAGGTGTGGGTGGTCCGGCCGGTTTCGAGACGATCCGCAAATTGGCTGAAGTATTAGGCGGCGCGGTGGGATCGTCGCGCGGCGCGGTGGATGCGGGATGGATATCTTATGCCCATCAGGTAGGACAGACCGGCCGCACGGTGCGTCCCGATCTTTATATTGCCTGCGGCATTTCCGGTCAAATACAACATCTGGCCGGCATGAAGACATCCAAAATAATTGTCGCCATAAATAAGAATCCTGATGCGCCGATTTTCAATGTTGCCAATTATGGAATTGTGGGTGATTTGTTTCAGATTGTTCCGGCATTGACGGAACAATTTAAAAAGAAGCTGCACAAGTAGCATGTGGTGCAGAGCAAATCTCTTTATAATTATAGGCAAACATTCTTCGGGAACTTTTTGTTAATTTATATATCTCCAAAGCCTAAAAATATTTTGTCATTTAATCCCAGATGCAAGATTTTTATCTTTCAGAGCAGTGGTAGGCATTACCTACTATTCTCCTTACAATTAATCAGTATTGTTTTCGCTCATCTCTTCCGTTAATTTGCAATCAAAAAATTAAGTCTGCAAGAAAGAATGACATTAAAAATAATCGTCGTCTAATTTAAAATGAAAGATTTAAAAAAGGAGAATGGAAATATGAATGTCTTAGTAGTTTATTACTCAATGTATGGTCACATATACAAAATGGCTGAAGCCGTAGCTGAAGGTGTAAAACAGGTCAAAGGCGCCGAAGTAAAAATGTATCGTGTTCCGGAGACTTTGCCCGATGACGTTTTGAAAAAGATGGGCGCACTGGACTTTCAAAAGAAAACTGCTCATATCAATGTTTGCACCGCGGATGATCTGGTTTCTGCTGATGCAATTATATTCGGTACACCGACGCGTTTCGGCAACATGTGCGGTCAGATGCGTCAATTTCTCGATTCCACCGGAGGGCTTTGGGCCAAGGGACTTCTTGTCGGCAAAGTAGGAAGCGTCTTTACCAGCTCGGCGACACAGCATGGCGGCCAGGAATCGACCATCCTCAGTTTCCATATTACACTACTTCATCAAGGAATGATCATCGTAGGTTTACCTTATGCTTTTGGCGGGCAAATGCGCATTGATGAAATCACCGGTTCATCGCCTTATGGCGCCTCAACCATTGCTGGTGGTAAAGGCGAAAGAATGCCTAGCGAAAATGAACTGCAGGCGGCAAGATACCAAGGTAAACATGTTGCTCAAATTGCCGCAAAATTGGCACATTGGGATCAATAAAAGCCCTCCGCCATAAGCTGCGAGGAATGTACGAACTATGCAGTATTCAATTTAACTGAAAAAGAACGATTACAGTGCTTAAATGATTATTTGGAAGTTAACTTAAAATAATAACGAATTAAAGGAGGATATTTATGAATCAGAATACAACGGATCAAGAATGGCAGCAGTTGCAGTTTCGTATAGATAAATTAGTTGGACATTTTCTGAAGAATGATTTTCCTGCTATTGAATACAAAACACGTATTGCCGGCCTTTTGCAATCACCGCCGAAATATAATGAACAAAATGTCGAAGAAATGTCATAAAAACATTGGCAGATTATTATCAGTTAGAATGGGGCGGTGGATAAATTGTAGAGTTTGTTAATATAAAATTATTATCAAAGCTACTCTGTATATTAGGCTAAAGAAATAAAAGAATAATCTGATTAAAGTTAAGAAAGGAAGGTGTGGGAGATGATTGGAGAAAAAATAAGAAACGCTATGAATGAACAGATCAAACATGAAATGGAATCGTTCTACATCTATTTATCAATGACCGCTTATTTCCACGCGCAGAATCTTGACGGCATGGCCCACTGGATGCGTTGTCAAGCGCATGAGGAAATGATCCACGCCATGAAGTTTTATGATCACATTCTCGACAGAGGCGGTGTGGTAAAACTTCTGGACTTAAAGCAGATCAAAACAACATGGAAAAAACCGCTGGAGGCCTGGCAGGATGCCTATGAGCATGAAAAATTTATTACAGAGAAAATTAAAAGTATAACCAAAATTTCACGCGAAGAGAATGATTATACCTCCGAGCCGCTGCTTTCCTGGTTTTTAAACGAGCAGATTGAAGAAGAAAAAAATACGGAAAAAGTTTCCCGCGAACTGGCGATGGTGGAAACATCCAAAGAAGGCATTTTGATGCTGGACAGGGAATTGGCCGCACGTATATTTACCGCGGGATCGCCGCTTGATCCTGCTGCTTACAATGTTGTTGCATAATGCCGCCGCACGATTGTGGATACTGGCCTTCGTTGAGGAGAAACTGATTATTATAACACTTACTGAAAGAGGAAAAAAATTATGAATCTTCCCGCAAAGGTTTTGGAGAAAAATACATCAGCCAACTCCGGACATTTAATGAAGCTGATGTTTCGAACTTATGAAAACGATCATGCATTCTATGATGAAACCCATTTTCGTCATACGTTGCGGTTAGAAAGGATGCGCACCGAGCGTTCAAAAAAACCTTTTCTCCTGCTACTTTTAGATATTTCCAAACTCATGGCCAAATACTGTCAGGAAGAAACTATCGCGAGCATTAAGACCGCATTGATTCCCTCTTTGCGTGAAATCGATATTCGTGGCTGGTATCATGAACATCGCACTATCGGCATTATTTTCACGGAAGTAACAGCTGAGCAAGACGCTTTTATCGATTTAGTCATTCATAAAATATATAACCGCTTCTACGAAAGACTCGATCCTTGCTGGCTTCATAAGATTGAAATTTCGTTCCATCTTTTCCCGGAAGAGGGCGGCAGTGGTTCATTTAATGATGAAACATTTAATATTAATCTATACCCCGATCTGACCAAACGAAATTTAGGCAAAATATTGTCCCTGACAGTGAAAAAAGTAATTGATGTAACCGGAAGTGGACTGGCACTGCTTTGCTTTTTTCCTCTTTTTCTTATAATTGCCGCAGCCATCAAAGCCACTTCCCCCGGACCCGTATTTTTCAAGCAGAAAAGAGTCGGTTTCAATGGCAAAACTTTTGCCCTCCTCAAGTTCCGATCGATGAAAACAAATTGCGATTCGGCCCAACATCAAAACTATATTAAAAAATACATTTGTGAACAAAGCAATGCCGCTGTGGAACCCGGCGTTTTCAAACTAACCAATGATTCGCGCATTACGCCCATCGGTCATTTTTTGCGCAAATCTAGCCTTGATGAACTTCCGCAATTAATCAATGTTTTAATGGGAGATATGTCTCTGGTCGGCCCGCGCCCGCCTATTCCTTATGAATGCGATCTCTATGATATCTGGCACCGCCAGCGTCTTTTGTCCTGCAAACCCGGCATTACTGGACTATGGCAAGTCATGGGCAGAAGCAGGACAACTTTTAATGAAATGGTACGTCTTGACCTAAAATATATTCGTGAGTGGAATTTATGGTTAGACATCAAGATTCTTTTTATGACACCGAAGGCCGTTGTAAACGGCTCCGGTGCTTTATAAAAAAAGAGTCCTGCTTTGTTATTTGTCATGATTTTGAAAGGGTAGGTTTATCCTACCACTAACCTACAGAACAACTCATATGGCAAATTCAATAAAAACATATATTTTATAAGAAAAAAGGAGGATTTTATTATGTTTGCACCAAAGAAAATATTAGTGCCGACGGATTTTTCAGTTTATGCGGATAATGCATTAAAACAGGCGATAGACATTGCCAAACAAAACAATGCCAAGATTTATCTCTTTCATGTCATCGATGACGGATTTCAACAATGTGCTGTTGATTATTGTTTGGATGAAGGAACTGTGCAAAAAATTCTTAAAGACAGTATAAAAAACGCAAAAGAGAAACTGCAGCAGGAAGCTAAAAAAATTACCGATAATAACTCCAGCATAGAAATTCTCTATGATACAAAAAGAGGAATTCCATATGAAGAGATACTCAAGGAGCAGGAAGAAAAAGGCGTTGATTTGATTGTCATTGCTTCGCACGGGAAAACAGGCATCTTGAAAAATCTGTTGGGCGGCGTTGTCGAGAAAGTTATAAGAAGAGTGAAATGTCAGGTGTTGCTTGTCAGGAGCTAATTTGGGGTTATGCCAATTCTAGATCAAGGGCCTTTTTCTTTGAAGAGGGGATCATTGGAGAAACAAAATATCGATGCATTCTAGTGGTAGAAAACAAGAATAATGAAATGACCATATCGTTGGCTTTACTATATATTGCGCTGGGAATGTTGTCCGGTTTTTTAAGTGGATTAATCGGCATAGGGGGTGGAACTATCGTTGTGCCGGTTTTGGTCATTATTTTCGGCCTTTCCCAAAAGACAGCTCAAGGAACCACCCTAGCATTATTAGTTCCACCAATAGGCGTACTTGCCGCATGGACATATTATAAACATGGATATGTTGATTTCCCCATTGCTGGATTAATCTGCGTTGGATTCATATTTGGCGGCTTGATTGGTGCTAAATTAGCCATCAATATATCCAATCAAACATTGGAAAGAATATTCGGTATTGCATTGTTGATCATATCGATAAAAATGATTTTATCAAAGTGAAATTTATCAAGGATCTTGTTTTAAAAATAATTTGACTTTATAATAACTAAAAATAAATAAAGGCTTACTACAATAAGAAAGTAAAGCGAGCATGACAAATCCTCTGCCCCAAAAAAACAAAATTGTTCTCTTTATGGCAGTAGTGATATTTTTCTCAGCATCCACTTTAATTATTCTCTTTGGCTATTATATTTATCAAAATCAGAAAACATACATCAATAATTCTGCCGGTCAGCAACTTACTGCGATTGCCGAACTTAAAGTATCGGAAATCAATAATTGGCGTAATGAGCGCATCGGTGATGCGACCGTTATCTCTAAAAATACTGTATTTGCGTCCGATATAATGCAATATTTCAACAATTCTTCGTCTCTGGAAGCAAAAAAAAATGTTTTGTCATTACTTTCTGCAACACAAAAATCATATCAATATAAAAACATATTACTTCTCGATAAAAAAAAGAAAGTTAGATTGGCCTTAAATAAGTACGATTTTGATTTTGGCAAGGTTCATTCTGATGTAATCAATGATGCTGTAGGAAAAAACAGTGTTGTATTTAGCGATTTTTATAAGGATAACAAAAACGGCAATGTTTATCTATCTATTGCCGTACCGATTTTTATTTTTCAAAAGAACAACTCAATGCATGTTGGTACTGTAATAATTATTCTAGATCCGGATATACGTTTATACCCTACGATTAAATTATGGCCTGTGCCCAGTGAGACGGGTGAAGCACTGCTTGTGCATCGTGACGGTAACGACATCGTGTATCTCAACAAGTTGCGTCACATTAATAATATACCTTTAATGATGAGATATCCGTTAACTGATTTGTCTTTACCGGCCGTTAAGGCAGTACTTGGCTGGAAAGGTGTTG
Source organism: uncultured delta proteobacterium (assembly GCA_963710575.1). Lineage (GTDB taxonomy): Bacteria > Desulfobacterota > Syntrophia > Syntrophales > Smithellaceae > Smithella. Next base: position 51,649 of record CAVQAL010000003.1, read on the forward strand.
TTTATGGGACAGATTATCGTAAAAAAAGTGTTCTTGCGGTAATTAAAGCCGTTCCGAATACTGCGTGGTTTCTTGTTGCTAAAGTCGATACTGAAGAAATATACGTGCCCTTAACGGCGCGCTTTTGGGTGATCATATTTTTTATCATAGTCAACATATTGATTCTTGGAATTATTGTCGCTTATATCTGGCGTTATCAGCAGGCAAAATATTACCGTAAACAATATGAGATGGAAGATAAAAGAGCTTTTTTATATGCCCGAAGTCTCATTGAAGCAAGTATCGATCCTCTAGTGACCATCAGCCCTGAAGGAAAAATTATGGATGTCAACAAATCAACGGAATTGATCACCGGACTGTCCAGGGAAGAATTGATCGGCAGTAATTTTTCCATTTATTTTACTGAGCCGGAAAAGGCCGATGAAGGATATAAACTGGTATTTGAAAAAGGAATTGTCCGGGATTATCCACTGTCCATCCGTAATGTTTCCGGAAAAGTTACTGAAGTATTATACAACGCCTCCTTATATAAAAACGAGACCGGAGAAGTGCAGGGTATTTTTGCGGCGGCCCGTGATATAACAGAATTAAGACGTATAGAGAAAGAGTTGAAGACAGCGCATGACGAATTAGAATTACGAGTAAAAGAAAGAACAAAAGAATTACAGACAGCTAATGAAGCTCTGCAATCCGAAATAGCAGAACGTAAAGAAATAGAAAAGCTTATCGAACTGCGGACAAAATTACTGGAAGTGACAAATAAAGAGTTGGAAAGTTTCAGTTACTCCGTTTCTCACGATCTGCGAACTCCGCTGCGGGCTATTGACGGATATACCAGAATGATTCTCCGGGATCAAAGAGAAAAGCTCACTGATGATGCCAAACGTAAATTTGATTTGATTAGAAGCAATACACAAATGATGGGTAAGTTAATTGACGATTTGCTCTCCTTCTCCCGTTTAGGGCGGATGGAGATAAATATGTCTAAGTTGGATATGGAAGGATTGGTCAATGATGTATGGATGGAATTGCAGATCATAAATCCTGATAGAAGGATAGATTTTAAAATCAAAGACATTCCGCCGGCCCGGGGTGACCGCACATTAATAAAACAAGTTTATTCCAATCTTTTATCCAATGCTGTAAAATACACAAAATTTAAAGATAAAGCATATATTGAAACAGGAGGATATCAGGGAAGGGAATGAAAATATTTATTATATAAAAGATAATGGTGTCGGTTTTGATATGAAGTATTATGATAAGTTATTTGGAGTTTTTCAGCGTTTGCACAGAGCTGATGATTACGAAGGCACAGGGGTTGGTTTGGCTATTGTCCAGAGAATAATTCATCGACACGGAGGCCGTGTTTGGGCTGAAGGAAAGGTCGAAGAAGGCGCCATTTTTTATTTTACACTGCCTTCATAAGGATTGATAAGAATGTATAATGCGGATATAGTAATAGTTGAGGATAATCAACATGATGTAGAAATGATAATGGACGCTTTCAATGAATTGAAAATCAATAAAAAAGTATGTATCTTACGAGACGGAGTAGAAGCGACAAGATACTTTTTTAATTCCACAGGCGGGTTAAATTTAAATATCAACGCTTTGCCAAAACTAATTTTGTTGGATCTAAAGTTGCCCAAGATAAATGGTCTGGAAGTATTGGAGGCGCTAAAAATGAATGAAGGAACCAAGTCTCTGCCGGTAGTTATTTTTACCTCGTCTAATGAAGAGCGTGACCGGGTTAGCAGTTATAAACTTGGCGCTAACAGCTATCTGGTAAAACCAATGGATGCCGATGAATATTTCGCCTATATAAGAGATATTATTAGATACTGGATGGGGATGAACGCCACAGCGCAATAAAAATATAATCACGGGTATTGCGTTTGCGAAGCATGGTTTCAGTCCCACTTAGCTTCGCACGCGGAATAATTTCCAATAGCATTTGGCTATTGGATAATTCGACTTACAAACTTTAATGCGCCTCTCTTTTAAAGTTTGAGTCTCATTACGTCCAGCCAGTTTCAGTCGCAGATGACCCTATAGTGACCTTTAGGTTATTTAGGTTACACGCGTTGCTTCTGAAACTTGGGACTCATTAAATTGGAGTTTCACAATAACAAGCGTCATAAACTTTTTGATCGAGGTGATAGGCAATGAATGATAAATTACATATTTTAATTCTGGAAGATATGGCCGCTGACGCCGAATTAATGGAAGATGAATTAATGCAGGCCGGATTTAATTATATTGCCAGGCGAGTTTCCGGCAAGTCTGCGTATATCAAAGAACTGGAAGAATTTTCACCGGATTTGATTCTTGCCGATTATTCTCTTCCCGGCTTTGGTGGCCGGGCAGCGCTGAAAATAGCTGTGGATAGATCCATCGATATACCCTTCATATTTGTTTCCGGAGCAATAGGCGAGGAATTGGCTATCGAACTGCTGAAACAAGGGGCGACAGATTATGTATTGAAAAATAAACTTTCCCGGCTTGGTCCCTCTGTCAAACGCGCGCTTAATGAATTGGCCGAGCGTAATGAGCGCAAAAAAGCGGAGAATGAATTGCGGTTGAAATCAAAGAGTCTGGAAGAGGCCAATACCGCCTTAAAGGTATTATTGCAGCACAGGGACGAAGACAGAAAGGCAATGGAAGAAAAGGTTATAACCAATGTAAAAAAACTCGCTTTGCCCTATATTGATAAACTGAAAAAACTTAAATTAAATGAAAATCAGATGGCTTATGTAAATATAGTGGAAAATCACCTTAAAGATATCATCTCGCCTTTTTTACACAATCTGACAATAGAACATTTAGATTTGACGCCGCGAGAGATTCAAATTACATCCTTGGTCAAAGAAGGAAAAACGACAAAAGAGATTACCGATTTTTTGAATATATCGGCAACCGCCGTAGATTTTCATAGAAAGAATATCCGGATGAAACTCGGCATCAAAAATAAAAAGACCAATCTCCGCTCGTTTCTTCTTTCCATGTCTTCTAATATTGACTAGATAAGACTTTGCAATGATGCAACGATGCTGATTTCTCACAAGGATGTAGAATGCCCAAACAGCAGAAGCAAATGATCAGGCGCATGTTTGATGTTGTGCTGAGTTTTATCTTGAATATCTCGAAGACCAGCGCTAATTACTGGGGTGAATTCGCTATCGATATTCCGTTAGGCATTGTGTTAATATATGCGGGCTTGCACTATCATGATCTCAGTCCGTTTGCGGTTTTTCTGACTGTTGCGCTTGGCGTGTTTATTTTTAGCTTTTTCGAATACTTCATTCACCGCTGGCTTTTCCATGGATCAGTGCGGATCATGGCGGAAGGTCATCAGGCACATCACTTGAATCCTATGGGCTACGATTCCCTGCCTTTCTTCCTGCCCGCAATGGTGCTTATGACACTGACAGGTATGTTTATATTGCTGATGCCCATGGATCGCGCATTTCTACTCACCGGAACGATAACTTTTGGCTATGTCACTTACGGCCTGAGCCACTTCTCCATTCACCACATCCATTTTAAATATTCATGGGTCAAACACTGGTCAGCTCATCATCTAATTCATCACCGCCATGCCGATTATAATTTCGGTGTCACCACGCCCGCGTGGGACGTGTTGCTGGGCACGCAATACGTGTACGATCGCAAACAATAAGATATTGGGCGATTTCTGTTAATTAATATGATTTTTCAATTAGTAGTATTCACCTGCCAATCTACATTTATTTAACCACCATTGATTCTGGAACTAAAATTTATAAAATACACATCAGCAAATCAATTGCTATAAAACAGGCATACTAATTATAAGGAGGTAGTTATGAAAAGAACATTTATAGTATTGGCCGCTGCCATACTTATATTATCCCTGATATTATCGTTTTGTCTTCCTTCTTTTGCCGAAACCAGGATCAAAGGCAAGGTTGTCACATACAAAGCCGGAAATATGGTCATGAAAGGTTATCTGGCCTTTGACGAGAATATTAAAGGCAAAAGGCCGGGTGTGCTTATCGTTCATGAATGGTGGGGACATAATGAATATGTCCGCAAACGTGCCCGGATGTTAGCCGGAATGGGCTATACAGCGCTCGCCCTTGATATGTATGGAAATGGTAAGCAGGCCAATCACCCTGACGATGCCGGAAAGTTTGCCGCTGAAGTTATGAAAAATGCTGCTGTAGGTGAGGGCAGATTTATGGCGGCTCTGGAATTCCTGAAAAAGCAAAAAAATGTTGACCCGGAAAGGATAGCCGCCATCGGTTATTGCTTCGGAGGCGGAGTTGTGCTGCATATGGCTAGGCTGGGCGTTGATCTCAAAGGGGTGGCGAGCTTTCATGGAAGCCTTGCTACGGCAAAACCTGCCGAGCCTGATGTAATTAAGGCAAAAATTCTGATTCTTAATGGTGATGCGGATAAGTTCACAACACCCGAACAAATCGAGTCGTTTAAGCAGGAAATGAAAAACGCGGGGGCTGATTTTCAGTTTATTTCTTATCCTAACGCAATGCACAGTTTTACCAATCCCGATGCCGATATATATGCAAAGAAATTTAATATGCCGGTAGGGTATAACGCTGACGCTGATAAAAAATCATGGATTGAACTGGATAAATTTCTTGCCGATATATTTAAAAAATAACCAATCAGGATGACCGTCCGCACTGGGATTTCTGAAAGCTTCGAACAAGCCACCCGTGTGCTTGACCTTGGTTATGCCGGGTTTTGAAAAGACAGACAGGGGTAATCCGATATACTGTTTGTTCACCGTCAACTGTTTCTCTTTTTTCGGCGGCGTTCCGGCGCATCGTCAATCGGAACGCTATTAAGCGTGAAGTAGAATGTCGCTCCTTTTCCTATTTCTCCATTCGGCCCAGACCCGTCCGCCATGCCTGCTGACGATCCTCTGGACAATCGCGAGTCCTATGCCTGTTCCTTCATATTCCTCATGGCTATGAAGACGCTGAAAGACACCGAAGAGCTTGTCGTAATGAGCCATATCGAATCCGGCGCCGTTATCCTTAATACAGTAGACAGTTTTGCCGGACTCAATGTAACTGCTCATTTCGATGATGCCTTGCTTTTTATTTTTTGTAAATTTAAAGGCATTGGATAAAAGATTGAACAGCACTTGTCTTATGAGGGTCAAATCTCCATATCCGGGATTTATCTTTTTGATCTTGAATTCTATTTTCAGTTCCTTATTTGCCGTCCTTATTTCATTCCATACTTCCCGGGCAAGTTTGTCCATATCAATTACGGAAATGCTCATACTGGTTTTTTGCACCCTGGAAAAAGAAAGAAGATCCTCAATCAGAAACTCCCATAAGCTTGACATTGTTTCTGATCAGATTGAATTGATGCCTTGTTTTTTCATCAAATTTATCTCCCTGCTGTCTGAGAATTATCCGGGAAAAACCGTCTATGGCCCGAAGGGGCGCGCGAAGGTCATGGGAAATAGAGTAGCTGAAACTTTCGAGTTCGCTGTTGATTTCCTCAAGCTGAGCCTTGCGCTCCTGTAGTTGCGCCGCCTGTTTTGCCAATTGATCTTCCGCGGCTTTGCGCTCTGTTATGTCGCGCGCCACGTGCACGGAGCCGACAAGTTGTCCCTCAGAATCGCAAAGAGGCGTTGTGCTCACCATAAAATCACCGCCAAGAATCGATTCGTGCACTTCGGCCACATGCTCTCCGCCATCCCGGCAGGTATGTGAATGCGGACAGAACTCCGGCGGGCAAGAGAGGCCATGGACGACTTCATAGCACCTGGCGCCAATGCATTTATCGGGAGAGAGCCTCAGGCGTTGGGCCATCGCTTGATTCACCCGGACAACCCGATGCTCTTTGTCGAGAATGGCGATCAGGTCCGGAACCGTATCAAAAGTCCGCTCCCATTCTTTCTTTGCCCGGATGATCGCTTCCTCGAACCGTTTACGCTCAGTGGTGTTGCGGAAATATCCGATGATACCTTCGGCTTGCCCGGTCGGACCAAACTTCGGGACATAAGCTCCCTCGAAAAACTCTGGTCTCGCCACGCGAATTCCGAAGCGATGATTCCAATGAAACCGACTCGCCTGTTTCCAGTACTTTACGCTTGGTCGCCGTGAGTTTATCGGCGTCTCTTAGTTCGAGGAAGTCATAGTCGGTTTTTCCCAGCATATCGGCTTCCGTCAGGCCAAGTTGCGGGTTGATGACAAGCTGGTAGCGTAAATCGCGGTCTTGCATCAGGATGTGATCTGGTGTGTTGGGTAGCGATGGCGCGGAAACGTTCCTCGCTTTCCCGCAGTGCTCCGCGCCAGTCTGATCGCCGTGATGCCATAGGAAAGATCATTGGCTAATTCGGTAAGCAGCTTCTCTTCATTTTGAGAAAAGGACTCGGGTTCGGTTGAGTAGATGGTCAATGCTCCGAATGGCTTTCCGCCAGCCATCAGCGGTAAAACGATTGACGATGCATATCCCCGTTTGATCGCCTCTTTTCTCCAGGGTTTGAACCGGGGGTCCGTGAGCATATTTCTGCATGCAGTCGGTTTGCCCGTACGGATAGCCGTACCTGTCGGTCCGCGGCCCCGTTCAGTATCAGCCCAGCTTATCTTCAATGCTTCAATATATCCTTCATCAAAACCACTGAAGGCGACAGGGCGTACCGTTTTATCCTTATCATTTTCGGCAAACCCGATCCAGACCATAGAGAAGCCGCAGTCTTCGATAATAATTTTGCAGATCTCTTCCATGTAGGCATGTTCGTCAGTGGCGCGCATCATAACCTGACTGCTTCGGGAAAGCACCTGGAGTGCACGGTTGTATTTTTCCCGTTCATTCTCTCTGATCTTGCGATCCGAGATGTCTATTATGGTCCCTATGACGTAGGTTGCTTCGCCTTCACTCTCCGATGAAAGACCTCGAACTTCAGCCCAAAAATGCCTGCCGGACATCGTGATAAGTTCGCATTCTTCTACAAAAGGCTCGTTTGTCTTAAGCGTGTGCAGTAAACGTTCAAGGAGGATAGCCCTGTATTTCGGAACATAGAATTTCAGACCCTCAATAATGTCGGGCTTGTAATCCAGTGGCGCATCGAGAAGGCGATTAACGCCTTCAGTCCACATCAGGAGATTGCTTTCCGGGTTTGCTTTCCATCCCCCCAATCGGGCAACTTCCTGGGTTTCACTCAGAAATCGCTCATTTTCGCGCAACGCATCCTCGGTCTGCTTCAAATCGTTGATGTCGGTACAAGTACCATACCATTTAATGATATTTCCATTCTCGTCTAAAACAGGCACACCGTGAATCAGCCACCACCGATAAATCCCATCAGCCCGGCGAAGCCGACACTGAAGCAAGTAGGGGGCATTGTGCAGGACTGCATTCTGCCAGGCATCCCAAGACCGCTGCTGGTCATCCGGGTGGAATGGCTTGTTCCAGCCATGGCCATAGCTCTCTTCCAGTGTTAGTCCGGTATATTCTACCCATCTTTGATTGAAATAAGTGTTCCAGCCATCTACCCGAGTGGTCCAGACAATTTGGGGCATCGACTCGGCCAGCAGGCGAAACTCCCTTTCATGCAAGGCAAGCTCCTCTTCAGCCTGCTTGTATTCACTTAAGTCTGTATTTGTACCGAACCATTGAATAACATGACCTTGTTCATTTTTTAAAGGCTGTATCCGTGTCAGGAATGGACGGAAAATTTTGTCAGCGCCCAGCAACGGGAACTCCATATCGAAAGGCTCACCCGTCGCGATAGCTGTCTTCCACTTCACCATGACCTCTGGCAAAACCTTCGGGTCATGTAAGCTTTGCCAACCCCAGCCCTCCATCTGCTCGGGCGTTGTGCCGGTATAATCGTACCAGCGCTGATTGTACCAGAAGATGAAGCCGTCGGCTCTGGCAATCCATGCAAGTTGCGGGATGGAGTTAGCCATTGTCCGGAAACGCGTTTCACTTTCGCGCAGTTCATCCTCGGCTTTTTTACTGTCGGTGATGTCCATGCAGATACCGATCATCTGGATTGGCCTGCCTTGCTCGTCGTATTTGCCTTCTCCCACTGCGTTTATCCAGCGTATCTGGCCGTCCGGCAGCACAATACGGTAATCGCTGTTAAGAGTTGTCTTCTGACGCAATGCCTCATCAATCCGGATGCCTGCTATTTCGGCGTCCTGAAGATGTATGATGCTCTTCCACGACTCGAAGGATGCAGCGTTTTCCAGTGGATCAAGCCGGAAAAGATTAAACATCTGGTCTGACCATTCGATACGTCCGGTGACAATATCCCAGTCCCAGGTGCCTACTTCGGCCGCCTGCTGCGCCATTTCAAAACGCTCAGTTATTGCCTTAAGCTTTTCTTCCGATCTGACACGGGCTATGGCTATGGCGACTTGATCGGCAACGGATTTCATCATCGCCAGATCATCATCGCTAAAATTTATTCTGGTGCGTGTGCCGAAAGATAATGTTCCGATTACTCTGTTTTGCTCCATCAGCGGATGGCAGGCATAGGCTTTGATGCCGAATGATTTTACCAGCTCCGTCCGCACATCCGACGTCGCCGGAATATTCTCGGCAACAATCCTTAATCCCCCTTGCGCCACACATCCGCATACGGCCACGCCGAAGTCCAGCCACTCGATTTCATGCGCCGTTTCAGGTGGAATACCAGCGCAGGCGTTTAAGTGCAACTGTCCCGCCGAATCGTCAACAATAAAGTTAAAAAATACGTCGCAATCGAGGAAGTTCATCACTTTCCTGCACAGTTCTTCCACAAGTTGTTGAGGTTTATCGCTCTCCAGCAGTTGACTGGCCGTGTTTGATAATATCTCCAGCCGCTCGTTGTATTTGAGTAGGGATGCTTCTATCCGGCTGCGGTGTTCTACTTGTTTTTTAAGTTCCGCAGTTCTCTCCTCAATCTGGCTTTCCAGGCTTATGTGCGTTTCGCGGAGTTCCTCTTCCGCTTTTTTGCGCGATTTTTGTTCTTCCGCTTCCGCCAGAGCTCTTCGAACAGCCGGCACAAGCCGCTGCTGGAGCCGGTTTTTCAGGACGTAATCCTTGGCCCCTTGAGTGAGAATTTCAATGGCACGATCTTCACCGACAGCGCCGGTTACCAGAATAAAAGGGGTATCTGGACAAATTTTTCTGGCTTCGGCAAGAGCCAAGGATCCATTATATTCGGGAAGGTCGTAGTCGGAAAGGATGAGATCGGGAGAATAATCCTGCAACTCGTGAACAAAATCATTTTCAGTCATAACTACTTTTGCTGAAAAGGCCAGGCCTGCTTCCTGAAGTTCAAACTGCACCAAATCTGCATCAGCAGGGTTATCTTCCAAAATGATTATGCGAAGGGATTCAGCCATGGCCTAATCTCCTGAGACAGCAGATATAAATGTATGACTTTTTATGATATCACATATTTCGGAGAATACATCAAGCCGAGATTGCTGAAAATTTGAATGTTAAAAATTATATTGGATTTATATTAATGATTATTGTTGAAACTCCAATTCCGAAAGCGAAGCGTAGCGGAATTGGTAAGTTGAACAATCCCGCACAGCGGAGGGTTTAATGCCCCGCAGCTTGCTGCGGAACCTGTTTCCAAAGCTTGCTTTGGGGTTCATACCCGTGATTGCGCAGGTTGGCAAAAGGGCTGGATAGTCTACATAACCCTGGGGTTCCGGCGTGTAACAAGTATTTTTGTGATACAGATCTACTCACTTTTTTACTGGCAATTATTCTGTTCCCGCTTCTATGAAGGTGATCAAAACAATAGTAAATGATCTATAGCTTATTGGTAGGGAAACTCTCGTATGATTTCATACGGTTTTTGAAATATCTTGTAAAAGATTTTTATGGCATGAGCAGCACCGGCTTGATGGTCCTGCCGCTTATGGAATCTTTCATCGCCTTGTTGATATCCTTAAAATCATAAAACTTCAAAAGACGATCAAAAGGAAATTTGCCCGATTGGTATAATTTGATCAGTTTCGGGATAAATATTTGCGGCACTGAATCACCCTCGACTACTGCCACGGCCTTTATTCCCCTGGGCACAAAGTCGGGAACACCATCGCCGGTAAAAAAAGCAGCTGTGCCTCGTTTTTTTATTACCTCTGTCGCAAACCGCAGCATCTGAGGGTTGCCGGTAATTTCCAGTACGTAATCAACGCCGACCCTGATAATCTTGTTAATGCCTGCTGCTACGTCAGCTATACGACTGTTAATGACATGCGTAGCACCCAGTTCCCTCGCCAGTTTAAGCCGGGACGGCATAATATCAACTCCGATAATCGGATTGGCTCCAACAACGTGAGCCGCCATGACGGCCGCCAAGCCCACAGCCCCCGTACCGAAAACGGCAATGCTTTCACCCTTCCGGACATTGAGCATGTTCATGACCGTGCCTGCTCCGGTTTGAATTCCGCAACCCAGCGGAGCCAGAACTTTCAGCGGTAGTTTTTTGGAAACCTTGACTATGTTGCGTTCGGTTGCCAGAATGTGGGAAGAAAATGAAGATTGGCCGAAGAAATGCCCGCGTACGCCGCTGAGTTCAAGGGCATTGCTGCCATCCGGACGCTGGAAGCCGAAATTTAATTCATAAAAGCGGCGGCATTTTGTCGGCTGTCCGCTTTTGCACGAGCGGCATGTGCCGCAAGATTGATAAGACAAAACGACATGATCGCCGGGCCGGACTGCCTTTACTTTTTTCCCGGTCAATTCGACGACGCCTGCCCCTTCATGCCCCAAAACCAGCGGTTCGTCGGTTGCTTCCCAGTGATGAACCATGCCGATATCCGTATGACAAACTCCGGAAGCAACTGTTCTTATGAGCACCTCCATATCCTGTGGACCATCCATAATGAGTTTCTCGATTTTGAGAGGTCTGTCTTGTTTACGCAAAACAGCGGCCTGGATCTCTCTGAGGGGCAAATTTTTTGAGTGAATCACTGTTATAAATCTCCCTGTCTGATGAGAAAGACTATCATTCTTAAGTTACGAATGATGATGTTCTTCTTAATTAGCTTACCGAAAAATTTTTTTTCTTGCAAGTTGAGACGATTGCTTTACTTGAAAAATACAACTGTCATCCGTTCTGTCCTGGGTAAAAGGTCTGAAGACAATTCAGATGCCTGAAGCATCAATCTTCATGACGTGAAAAGAACTGAAAAACAACAAACAGATCAGGGTGCTCAAATCCTCATCCGAATTTGGCCGCCGGAAAACCTCCCAGACAGGCAAAAGCGCTCCATTTGTAATTTTTTTGTTTTTTAGAGCAATAGTAGGCATTACCTATCATTCCACTTACAATTAATCAGTATTGTTTTCATTTATCTCTTACTTTAATTTGTAGCTTAAAGAAGAAAATTAATGAGACCCAAGGTTCAGAAACATAGTGAGACTTGCTGAGAGCAAATGAAATGAAGCTTGAAGCATTAGTCGAACTATCCCGCAAAACGGTGGAAGTGCATTGAAGCTTGTTGGTCGAATTATCCTAGGAGCGAAGCGACGTAGGATGGTGATCATAAATTAATGAAATAAAAAAAAGAAACTCGAGGAGGTACTTATGAAAATCTATATTTGCCAGGTTTGCGGACATATTGTATTCAACAATCTGCCGGACGCATGTCCGGTCTGCGGTGCGGAAAAAGATAAATTTTTGCAAAATGATACAATTTTTAAAGAATCCATCCAAAAGAGTCCTGAAGCTGAGGTCAAACACGTTCCTGCTATAACTGTTAATAAGAGTTGCAGCCTTATCCCTGAATCCAGTTGTATGGAAGTAATTGTAAGAATTGGCAAGGTAATGCACCCTATGGAAGAAAAGCACTACATTCGTTTCATAGACGCTTATCAGAATGATAAATTTGTTGCCCGAATGGCGCTTGCGCCATTGGGTGTATATCCGGCAGCATGTTTCTATTTGAAAGAAGCGGGAGGCAAAATTACTATAGTCGAGAATTGTAGTATCCACGGCTACTGGAAGTCCGAGATATAGACGAAAGGAACAAATAGTCTCGTAAACTTTTAGATGGAAATATTATTGGTCATGAACTTTAGATATTTATTAATTCAGGGGGTGTTTTATGTCAGAAAATAATAGTGATTTATTCGCAGGTTTATTGATTGGCGGCTTGATTGGTGCGGCCTTAGGAATTTTGTACGCACCCAAGAGCGGTAAAGAGACGCGTGACGAAATTGCCGGCAAAGCAAATGAACTTCTAGATAAAACAAAAGAAGAATATGAGAAAGCCATAGAAAGAAGCAAAGCGGCTTATGATTCAGCAGTCAAACATTTGAAAGGCTCGGAAATATCGGAAAAATAATTTGTCTTTTTCTTGAGGAATAATGAACGGGACTGAAGAACTTGATAAAGGAGGACATAAAAATGGAGGATCAATTCAAACACGGACAGTTCAATTGGTGTGAGCTGATGACAACCGATGTCGACGCGGCAAAAAATTTCTACAAGAAGTTGTTCGGCTGGAAAACGGAAGAGATGTCAATGCCTGGCATGTCATACACCGTGGTCAAGGTCGGAGGTGAAGGAATAGGCGGAATCATGGGTATGCCGGAAAAGGCCAAGGGGATGCCGCCGATGTGGACTACCTACGTCACTGTTGATGATGTTGACAAAATAGCCAAGGATGTTCAGAAACTTGGCGGAAAACTTCATATGCCGCCAACCGATATACCCACTGTCGGACGTTTTTGTGTCATTCAGGATCCGCAAGGCGCCTTTATTAACGCCATTACGTATCTGAAAAGAAAATAATAACCGCCCGTTTCCCCAATGTTCACGGGTGAACATTGGGGAAATGGGAACGCTGGTAAATAGGTAAATCATTTACGGCCGCCTTTCAGCTTTAAGCTTTTGCCGGCAAGGCAAAGGGAATGGGTGTGCCGTCCGTTAAAGTAACCTCCCCCTTTTACTTGTGCCCTTCAGGGTATAAAGGGGGATTTAGTGACACTCGCTGAAAATGAGTGAAACGAAATTTGAAGCGCAAGTGGAACTATCCCGCCAACGCAGTTGGCAGGGATGTGGTATAATAAGTACAAAATGAAAATCTTCCCTCCTTTAAAAAAGGAGAGAAATCACGGGTATGAGAACCCCAAAGCAAGCTTTGGAAACAGGTTCCACAGCAAGCTGCGGGGTATTAAACCCTCCGCTGTGCGGGATTGTTCAACTTACCAATTCCGCTACGCTTCGCTTTCGGAATTGGAGTTTCAACAATAAAAAAATATTCATTTTTATGCTTTCCCCTTTACTAAAGGGAGAAGGAGGGTGATATGGAATCAATCAATGTATCTCAAACTGTAGCCGCTACGAGGCGTTATTACAATTCCGGTGAGACCAGGCCTGTATCCTTTCGGATCGAACAGCTCAGGAAACTCAAATCAATGATCCGTTCTCATGAAGATGAGATCATCCATTCACTCTATAATGATCTGAAGAAACCGCCTTTTGAGTCCTATGCAAGTGAGATCGGCATCATGTATGTGGAGATCGAAGATGCAATCAGGCACGTCAAGTCGTGGTCCCGTCCAAGGAGAGTGGCAACGCCCATCATCCATTTTCTGTCGTCAAGCAGAATCTATCAGGAGCCTTACGGTGTTGTGCTTATTATGGGTCCATGGAATTATCCATTTCATCTGCTTATTGCGCCGCTTGTGGGTGCGATAGCTGCCGGGAATTGTGTTGTCATTAAACCATCCGAGCTTGCCGGCGATATGTCCAGGACTCTTTCAACGCTCATATCAAAGTATTTTCAACCTGATTATATCTGCGCTCTTGAAGGAGGTGTGGAGACCAGTCAGCAACTGCTTGCCGAAAAATTCGATTATATCTTCTACACGGGCAGCACCGCGGTGGGCCGGGTTGTCATGGAAGCGGCATCACGAAACCTTACACCTGTTACACTTGAGCTGGGAGGGAAGAGCCCATGTATCGTGGATAAGGATGCCAGCATGGATTACGCGGTTAAGAGGATCGTATGGGGGAAGTTCTTCAATGCCGGGCAGACCTGTATTGCTCCGGACTATTGCCTCGTTCATAGCGCAAGCAAAGAAGTCTTCGTGGAGAAGATGAAAAAAACAATACGTGACTTTTACGGTGAAGATCCGATGCAAAGCGTGGATTACGCGAGAATAATAAATGACAGGCATTTTCAGAGGCTGACACGTTTGCTCAGTGACGGAAAAATCATTGCCGGAGGAAAAACGGACTCAACAAATCTTTATATCGCACCGACGCTGATGGATGGAGTTTCTCTTCAGGACAACATCATGAAAGAGGAAATATTCGGACCGTTGTTCCCGGTAATGACCTTTGACCAACTGGATCAAGCCATTGATCTGGTAAACAGCTTTCCCCGCCCTCTTGCCCTGTACTATTTTTCGAATAACGCGCAAAACCAGCAAAAAATTCTAACAAAAACCAGTTCCGGCGGGGGCTGCATCAACGACACCATATCCCATATAGGAAGCCAGACACTGCCGTTCGGAGGTATCGGCGACAGCGGCATGGGCGCTTATCACGGCAGGATGAGCTTCGACACTTTTTCACACAGCAAGGGCATTTTGACACGCTCTAATTTGGTTGATATGCCTCTACGGTATCCTCCGTATGGTAATAAGGTAACACTTCTGAAGTGGCTTTTCAGGGTGATTGGATAGGCTGAAGTGCAAGAAGCGCCTTGTGCTTCATGGTGATTTCTCCCTGCCGCCTTCACCCTTCCCTTCTTTTTTTAGCGGGCAACTCCATGTTTTTTCTTGCATTGTTTTTTTAAAGTTGTAATATTCACCACACATCATTAAAAATTATAGAATGTTGATTGGAGACTGAAAACTTATATTTCAAGACCTGACTCTACAACTTTGGTGTCCCCGGAATATGAAAATACTTATAAAAGGATTGTTGTGAGAGCATTAAAGTGTTTCATTGCAAGCGCATTCGGACATAATGATATTGATCGTATCTACAAAAAGACGATCAAGCCACTTCTTCGAAAGATGAAAATTAAACCTCTTCGTGTTGATATGATTGAGCATAACGATGATATCGACGATAAAATTATTGAGTTAATTAAAAATTGCGACTTTTGTATAGCAGACCTGACATATGCGCGCCCATCTGTCTATTATGAAACAGGATATGTAAATGGACTAAATAAACAAGTTATATTTTTGGCAAGGTCTGATCATTTCAAGCCAAAAGAAAATGATGTGATGGGAAATGAATGTATCCACTTTGACCTTCAGATGAAAAATATCATCAGTTGGAAAATTCCATCAACAAAATTAACCAAACGTTTATTATCACGTCTAAATACTGTTACGAAGCCATTAATTAAGGATCTTAAAAAACGAGAACTCGCTCAAAAGGATGAATCTGAATTTGCTAAAATGCCTCAAATAGAAAAGTTGTCCCGAATAAGTGTAGCAGCAAGATTGGATTTAAAGCAGAGGTGCTTTACACTTGAAGATCAGAATGTTCAATATTTATTGGCAGCCATGAAAAAAAGGGCTTCAGGATTACTTATATATGTATATGTAAAACCATCATTAAAAAAGATCGATTTTGATCGTCTTCAATATATACCACATACCTTTACTTCAACATCATTTCTTGATAAAATGAACATAAAGAAAGATAAAATGATTCTACACATCTTTTATTGTTCACTTCGTTCAATTACTAGCAGTCGTATTGCAGATGCAATTCCACAATATAAACCACATGAAAAGCTAAAGATTTATAGCTATGGAAATAGCAAACATATACACTTCATTGATGGAATAAAGTCTTTATCTGAATTTAAGAAGATGCTGATCGATCATTTGCAATTCATAGATGATCTACATCCTAATAAAAAATGATAGATGATTAGAATGGCAAGTGGCCAAGTCTCTTCTTTGCTCATGTGAATATTCCAAACGAAAAAACAGGAACAAGCAACGGGGTATAATATGAATCGCAAAGCTTTTATACTAACCTGCATAACATTTATTCTGCCGGCAACTCTTAAGGTATCAACAGGAGAACAGAGAAACTATGAATATGTATTTCGACAAAGATAATGGTCCAATCGATGAGATTATTAATCAATTAATGGAGACTGCCGGGGGAATCCAGAAGCCAAAATACGTCCGCGAAATGATTATCGCCTCGCTCAAAGCCGGGCAGGAGGCTGACAAAAACGTGGACCTCAAGCTCATGAACTCCACGCTCAAGGAGATGCGATTTACTTCCAAGGTCTTCTTCCCTTACCGGAATATACGCAAGGTCACGGTCTTCGGTTCGGCGCGTACCCCGCCGGGCGATCCGGTATATGAAATGGCAAAGCTCTTCGGGGAAAAGTTAGCCGAAGCGGGTTACATGATTATTACCGGTGGGGGAGAAGGTATCATGCATGCCGCCAACGAGGGAGCCGGCTCCGAGCACTCCTTTGGTGTGAACATCCGATTGCCTTTCGAACAAAAGCCGAATGCCGTGATTGTGGGCAATCCACGAGTCATCACGTACAAATATTTTTTTAACCGCAAAGTTGCCTTCCTTAAACAAGCGGATGCCGTTGCGCTTTTCCCGGGTGGTTTCGGCACGCTTGACGAAGCAATGGAAACGCTCACACTGCTGCAAACCGGCAAACGCAATCCCATGCCGCTCGTGCTTGTTGATAATCCTGAATGTTCATACTGGTCCCACGTAATCAAGCTCTTCGAGGACGAACTTTTAGCTCGTAACTATATCAGCGCAGAGGACTTTGCGCTCTTCGAGCGTGTCTGTTCCGTGGATAGTGCAGTGGAAAGGATTCTGCATTTCTATCACCGCTATCACAGCATTCGGTATGTGCATGGCAAACTTGTAATCCGGCTCATATCGCAGCTCAGCCCCGATGACATCATGAAACTGACAGATCAGTTTCATGATGTCCTTTTGCCCGGGGGAAGTATCACTGTATCCGGGGCTTTGGAAGCAGAAATGGATGATGCGGATGTTATTCATCTGCCGCGACTCGTGATAGACTTTAACCGCAAGTATTTCAGCAGGCTCAGGAGTCTTATTGATTCGATCAATGATTTTTAACCTTGGACTGTAATTAGGGTAATTAGGGACAACAGCGCCCTATTTTTTTCGAGCACCCCTGTTTTATTTTCCAAGCACAAGAGGCGCAAGGGGTCAAATCTCTTCTTGGCTCATGTGAACATTCCTAATAAAAAAAGATGAACAAGCAACGGGGAATGATGGGTTCATAGGGCTGTTGAAAAGTGGTCAGGTTTGCCTTTGATTTTTGCAACAGTCAAGGACACCCATGTTTTATTTTCCAAGCACAAGATGAACTTCTAGTTTGCAACCGACCGCTTGAGCATATTTCTTCAGCGTGGCAAGCGTTGGGGATTGCCGGTCATCGGAAAGGGCTGTCTCCAGCCGGGTAACGGCTGGTGCTTTAGTCCCCATTTTCTTTGCCACTTCTGCCTGAGTCAACCCCGCCCGCTTGCGGGCTTGAAGGAGCTCCCGAAGCAATACATATTCCGTTTCCAGTTCATCATAGGCTGCTTTAAATTCAGGATCTCGCTTCCATTCCGCGACCATCTGGCGATGTGTTTTTGCCGGTATATATTTTTTCATAATTTGATTACCTCTCGTTGCCGCTTGCGGGCGATTTCCAATTCCCGCTTCGATGTTTCGTTTGTTTTCTTAATAAAAGAATGCAGGACAATAATTCTCTTCCTCACTTGAGTACAGTAGAAAACTCTGGCAATTCCCTCTCTTCCTTTCGGCCGGAGCTCAAAGAGCCCACCACCCATCGCACGTGAGTGCGGCATGCGAAGATCAAGTCCGAACTCTTCCAGCATTTCCGTCAGTCTGACGTATGACGCTCTTATTCCGACAGGGAACGCCGTTATTTCCGGACGAACCGCTTCGCTAAAATATTCAATCGTCCAAGACATAATCCAACATAACAAATATGTTATGTTACGTCAAGGAAAATATAAGCTCGGTAGTGTAAGAAATTAAACGGCCAGCAGGTTGCGATGCAAGAGCTCAACTCTCTTTTTGGCTCATGTGAATATTCCAAACAAAAGCAACGGGGATGATGGGTACATGGAGCTACTGACGCTGCTGTAACTCGCGGATTTTTGCCCCGGACAATGGGCCGCCCAAGATCGCACTGACATAGCAAAGGTCGAACACCCCGGCACTTAACGGGAGAACGCTGAACACCATGGCTATCACGCCGAGTGTCTGATCCCGGTACAAATAACCAACTACGAGAAATCCTGTACCTACGGCCAGGCGAAAAAAGCGGCCGGCCGGGCTATTGATGAATCGAGCAAACCCCGAACGATTGAAAGCTTCAGCAATACTCATAGTACACCTCCTGTGATGTATTTCTTCGTTAAATATTTTGTATTAATATAATGCGTTGTTCTTAAAATGAACATGGTAGAAGATATAATGGTATTTAATAGGCAAATACTCTTATTCTTCTGATTCGGCAGATAATATGATTATCAATTGAAATATTGTATTTTAATCGACGTTAACGATTTGTATATAAAATCCCTCCTATCCTCCGTTTATTAAAGGGAGGTACTTCCCTCTTCCATCACGAAGCAAGGTGTATCAATGCTCTTATTTGCTCGCCGTTATCCACTGGTTAATTCTACCTACCATTACACTTACTATTTTCCATTATTGCTTTTGATGACGGATTCATACATTTTATCCCGTAAAAAATATCAAATCATAAGTAGTTATCAAAGGAGGTCGTTATGAGATATGAGGATGTTGACATAGTAAAACCGCTGGACAGGCTTTTTGAAGACCAGATCAGGGAATTTGAAAGTGGAAGTTATAGACTCTCCAACAAGGAGTTGAAAAAAATGATGCGGGAACTCGGCGATTTTGAGATCGGGTGCCGAACTGGAAGACGAAGAAATCGGGAATTAGAAACTGATTGAAGAAAATATCAAGGTAGAAAGATATGCAAAGAAACCCTTGACCTGAAACCGGGATACAAAGATATCATCAATTTTGCATCGCTTGAAGATGCTGCCAGGACCACGAAGCGCAAAATTGTCAATTAGGAACAGCAGAGTGGACTAAGGTGTTCATTTGTAAGTTTTTTATCCTACATCCCTGCCAACTACGTTGGCGGGATTGTTTCTACTTGCGCTTCAAAGCGTCACTTCACTCGCCTCAACGGGAGTCACAATCGCTGCGCTCCTAGGATAGTTTCCAATAACCAAAGGCTATTGGATAATTCGACTTGCAAACTATATGGTCCCACATGGCTTTGCATGTGGGATAATTCGACTTACCAATCTGACTGCGCAACAATTGTCATATTAGGAAGAGCGTAATTAAATGTTTTGGGACTCATTTATCTTTTAGAGCAGTGGTAGGCATATGCCTACCATTTCCCTTACAATTAATCAGTATTGTTTTCATTCATACCTTGCATTAATTTACGGTCAAAAGAGATGAAATTTACAAATCATTGATTTGTTTAAAACCATTTAGTGAAGGAGTGCGCTTATGTTGGATTTTACATTAACTCCGGAACAATTTCATTGCAGAAAAGGGCGCGCGAATTCGCACTGAAAGAAATACTCCCACTTGCATGGTTTTATGATGAAGCAAATGAAATTCCGATGCATATTATCAATAAGGCCTCCGCTCTGGGATTAATGAACGGCGACATGCCGAAGAAATACGGCGGACTTGGGTTATGGCTCTATCGAGGGCGCTATCGTTACTGAAGAGATCGCTGCCGCGTGCTCCGGTCTGGCTACTTCTGTGTTTGTAAATTCCCTTGGCTTTGCGCCGCTCGTCCTTAGCGATAATGAAGCTCTCAAGCAAAAGTATTTACCGAAAATTTCCAAAGAAAATAAGCGAATATGCTTTGCCACCTCTGAACCCACTATGGGATCTGACGTTGCCGGTATTATGTGCCATGCCAAGGAAGACGGGGATTCATATATACTCAACGGCATCAAATACTGGATAACAAACGGAGGCATAGCTGATTACATAACAGTCTTCGCGACAGTAGATCAGAAACTGCAACACCAGGGTATATGCGCATTTCTGGTTGGAAAGAGGCTGGAAGGGTGTTTCAGTCCGGACGCCATATCCCGAAGATGGGACAGAGGGCATCCAATACGGCAGGGCTTCATTTTAAGGATGTGCGCGTGCCGAAGGAAAATGTAATCGCTAAACCGGGAGAAGGATTTGTGCTGGCCATGAAGGCTTTTGCCCGGTCGAGGCCCATAATTGGCGCTTTTGCGGTCGGGGTCGCGCGCTCAGCCATGGATTATGCGATACATTACGCGAAGTCAAGACGCGCCTTTGGCCACCACCTCCAGTCATACGAAGCGATACAGTTTAAGATTGCTGAAATGTATCAGAAAGTGGAAACATCCCGTCTTCTGGTGATGAAATCCGCATGGGAAACTGACAATGGAATCGACCCCACCTTAGATGCATCGATCAGCAAATTTTACTGCACCGAGGCGGCAAACGAAGTTGCCAACGATGCTCTGCAGATAGCCGGAGGATATGGGTACACGAAAATGTATCCATTCGAAAAGCTGCTGCGAGATGTCCGGCTTCTTATGATTTATGAAGGCACAAGCGAAATACAGCGTATTATTGTGTCCGGCTTTGCTCTTGGCGTTTATCAGCCCATTATGCCGCCGATTGAAGATCTTCCGATGCTCCGAAGTGAAACAGGAGGAAAAGATTTTGAAAAAGAGATGTCCGGGAAAACTGCCTGGCGCTGCAAAATGTGTGGACATATTCATTATGGTAATGAACCGCCGGACGAGTGCCCGTATTGCTTCTTTCCCGGCAGCGCATTTAAAAAAGTCTGGCCGCGGGAATATCGCTCATAGCGCTTTGCACATGAGTCCGGCATTGACCGGCTAAAAATTGGTGGGAACTCCAAAGCAAGCTTTGGAATATTATTAATTCGCTTTATAGTCCCACTTAGCTTCGCACGTGGGATAATTCGTCCAGCAAGTTTCAGCGCGCTTCGCTTCTGAAATTTTGGACTCATTAAAAGGAGATTAAAAATGAAACAAAAAACTTCTGAAGTACGGAAAGGTGGGAAGACTGATAAGAAGATGTCCGGCAAAACTGGCTGGCGCTGCGAAACATGCGGACAGATTCATTATGGTGATGAACCGTCGGACAAGTGTCCACATTGTCTTTCCCCTTTTGCCGCATTTAAAAAAGCCAGCCAAAGGAATAGTACACAAATAATGCTTTACGCATAACAGCGCGTATTTGTCTTGGCATTGGCTAGATCAGAAATTAAAAATCACGGGTATGGAACACCAAAACAGAGCTTTGGTAAACAGAGTTTCGCAGCAAGCTGCATTGATATGCGTATATATAGCTCCAGCTTGGACATATCGCACGATGTGAATACCAGCGGATATCTACGGATTATCCTCCGCTAGCGCGGGATAATTTGACCAGCAAGCTTCAGTCACACTTTGTTTCTGAAGCTTGGGTCTATGAATTCGACTTACGCTTCGAACTTCGTCCCGACTTGTCGGAACTCGTTCTTAGCGAGTGTCATTAAAAGGAGATTAAAAATGAAACGTAAAGCTTATGCGGTATGGAGGGGCGGAATAATTGATGGCAGCGGAATAATAAGCTCTGACAGTGGTGTATTGTCCAATACTCAATACTCATTTTCCTCGCGTTTTGAAAATGGCATTGGCACCAATCCTGAAGAGCTGATTGCGGCCGCGCATGCAGGTTGCTTCTCCATGGCTTTTTCCGGACAGTTGGGGGCCGCAAAGCTTACCCCCGAAAGCATCCAGTACAACTGCAACCGTAACCATCGAAAAACAGGGCGATGGATTTACAATCACCGCTGTTCATCTGGACGTCACGGCAAAAGTACCAGGAGCATCCATTGAAGCTTTCAATGCGGCAGCCAAAAAAGCAAAAGAGGGATGTCCGGTATCAAAAGTACTTAATGCCACCATCACAATGGATGCTGTGCTGGAGCCCTGACATTTCGGACAGACTACAGGATCAACTTCCCCGCTGTCGCCGGGACAGGATCCTGTTTTCTGAATCAAGCGTGCACGGTTTATCCAGAAGTGTCTTTTTTCATAGATTTATTGAAGATCGAAATAAGCAAAAGAAACGCTATTTAAAAGGAGAAAAAACGTGGAAGGGAAAAGAATACTCGAGAGCGCTATTATCATGGCTCAGCTTATGAACCCTGAAGATGCAAACCCTGCAGGGAACGTCCATGGCGGTGTTATCATGAAGTTAATTGATAACGCCGCTGGCTGTGCGGCTGTTCGTCACTCAAGGTCCAATGTCGTTACGGCCTCCATCGATCGGCTGGACTTCTACAATCCTGTTTTTGTGGGAGACCTTGTGACCCTTAAGGCCAGCTTAAACTTTGTCGGAAAAACGTCCATGGAACTTGGTGTCCGGGTGGAGGCAGAAACTCTCATCACCGGTCATAGACGTCATACGGCATCTGCCTATTTGACTTTCGTAGCCCTTGATAGTAATGGCCGTCCCTTGTCTATACCTCCCCTGGTTCTAGAAACAGACGAAGAGAAGCGGCGAAACCAGGAGGCTAAAGACAGACGAAAGACAAGACTGGTGGAAAGAACAAAAGAAAAACAATGTCGGGCCGATATAAATTGCCCTGTATAATTAGTAGGTTTATCCTACTGCTAACCTACATAACAACCATTATTGTAAATTCAATTTTATCATATAGATTGGCGATGAAAGATTGTCTCTGAAGGGATGCTTTCAGCATAGAAGGAGGAAATAGATATGGCCGGTAACTGGAAGGAGAAGCTTTTTTGTTCCACGGAATGCCCCAGATGCCACAAGGGATTAACCGCTAAAGATATGAGGATACTGTCTTGTTACGACCACGACGCCATCTGCATGAAATGCAAGAAAAAGGAGGAAAAGCGGCCGGACTATGAGAAGACTTCAAAGGATATGATTGGACAGTGCATGATGGATACGGAACTGAGTCAGAGCGATCCGCAGGGCTACTGCTACAGTCATTTTTACCCGTACAAGTGTTGATTCGGAGGGATTTCTTGATACGATGCGTGTGCTGTAACATTAAAGTTTAATAAGTATTATATTTTAATTTAAGGAGTAAGCCATGGACATCAATAGAAGGGATTTTATAAAGCTTGTCGGTTTGGGCAGCGCGGTATTCGTTTTAGGATCAGAATTTTCTTCCGAAGCCGCGGAAAAGGAATTTTATTTTGTGCAGCTGTCCGATACGCACTGGGGGTTCAACGACGCCAAGTTTAATCCCGATTCAACCGGCACTCTCAAGAAGGCTATTGCTGCGGTAAACAAATTAGAAATTCAGCCGGATTTTGTGGTAGTCACCGGAGACATTACGCATACGAACGATGACCCGAAAGAAAGAAGGAAGTGGCTCGGTGAAGCGCGCGATATCATAAATGGCCTGAAGGTAAAAAACATTAAGATCCTTCCGGGCGAACATGATGCCGCGCTGGATAACGGCGAAGCATACCAGGAATATTTCGGAAAAACATATTTCACATTCGACCACAAAGGCGTCCATTTCATCGTCATCGATAACGTATCGGATCCTACGTCAAGTATCGGCGACGCCCAGCTTCAATGGCTGAGTGAGGACCTCGGCAAACTGAAAAAGGATTCCCGCATCGTGGTTTTCACGCACCGGCCGCTATTCGATCTCTACCCCGACTGGGACTGGTGGACGCGCGACGGCTCCAAAGCCATCGATCTTCTTATGCCGTATAAAAACGTAACAGTCTTTTACGGTCATATCCACCAGGAGAACCACCATAACACAGGACATATAGCGCACCACTCAGCCAAGAGTCTTATCTATCAGCTTCCGGCGCCGGGCTCGCTGCCTCAACGTGTGCGGCTTCCATGGGATCCCGCAAAACCGTATGAAGGATTGGGATTCCGTAGAGTTGAAGCAAAGATAAAAAAAGCCGAATACTTGATCAAAGAATTTCAAATTAAAAAAGGATGACAATTATGCCAACAGAAAAATAATCCCATACTATTGATTACCTTGATTACCGTATTGATGTTCGTTTTTTCCGCCGGAACAATATATGCGGCTGATCAAAAAGAAATCGTAATTAAAATAACGGCGAAAAAATTCGAATACTCGCCTAACTCGATCAAAATAAAGAAAGGGATTCCGGTTATTTTAGAACTGACCTCCCTTGACAGACTGCACGGGTTTAATTGTCCGAAACTTGGCGTTAGAACGAATATTGAGCCGGGGAAAGTCAGCCGGGTTCGAATTTTAGCGCAGAAGGCCGGGGTTTACGAATTCTACTGCGATATATTTTGCGGCGAGCGGTCATGAAGAAATGTACGGAAAAATTATAGTCGAAGATTAAGGTATCCACATACGAAACAGGATTTTTCATAATCCGGCCATGCAGAAGCTTTGTCTTATAAAAAAGGATTAGAGGATCACACAAGGTTATTTATTAAACTTATAAAATTCAGTTAAATAAAATAAAAAAAGATTGGGAGGTGCTTATGAAACTTTATATTTGCCAGATTTGCGGACATATTGCATTCAAAAATATGCCGGATAAATGTCCGGTCTGTGGTGCGGAAAAAGATAAATTTTTGCAAAATGACGCAATTTTTAAAGAATCCATCCAAAAAAGCCTTGAAGCTGAGGTTAAACATGTACCGGATATCGCTTTTAATGATGAGAGTTGCAGCCTTATCCCGGAATCCGGTTGTATGGACGTAGTTGTAAGAATCGGCAAGGTAATGCACCCTATGGAAGAAAAGCACTATATTCGTTTCATCGACGCTTATCAGAATGACAAATTTATTGCCCGAATGGAGCTTGCGCCATTGGGTGTATATCCGGCAGCATGTTTCCATTTGAAAGAAGCAGGAGGCAAAATCACTATAGTCGAGAATTGTAGTATCCATGGCTATTGGAAGTCCGAGATATAGACTAAAACAGCAGTTCGCAGTTAGAGACTTAATATATGAAAGTTATTGTTGACCGTGATTTATGCCAGGGAATCGGGAATTGTGTGGCCATAGCCTCCGAAGTTTTCAACTTGGACAAACAAAATAAAGCGGTCGCAACAAATATTGAATCCGGGAGTCAGGAAAAAATCCGGGAAGCAGCTGAAAGCTGTCCGCTGGATGCGATTGTTCTCGAGGACGATGAGGGTAATCAGCTTTATCCTTAAGCTAAAGGTTTATAGATCGATCCCCCTTTATCTTATTACAATATTAAAAAGAGAGGCGTTAAAGATGACAAGAGTATATCTGGACCATTCCGCCGCGGCACCTTTATTGCCGGAAGTCAGAGAGGCCATGATGCCTTATCTTGACATGGATTTTGGGAATCCTTTATCTTTGCATGATTGGGGCGATGCTCCCAGAGATGCCCTGGAAGAATCCCGCGGGCAAGTGGCGGCGCTAATCGGAGCGGCAATCCCCGAGGAAATTATTTTCACTGCCAGCGGAACGGAGAGCAATAACTTTGCGATCAAAGGTTTGGCTCTAGCCCAGCAGAATAAAGGAAAGCACATCGTCATTTCAGCGATCGAACATTTCTCCGTGATGAATTCGGCCAGGTTCATGGAAAAGCTGGGATATGAAATCAGCGAGGTGCCGGTGGACAAAAACGGTCTGGTTGACCCGGTCAACGTCAGAAAAGCAATTCGTCCGGATACGGTATTAGTTTCGATTATGCATGCCAACGGCGAGGTTGGAACGATCCAGCCGCTGGCTGAAATATCCAGAATTACCAGAGAGAAAAAAGTAGTGCTGCACACCGACGCGGTGGCCACCTGTGGCACAATTCCAGTCAATGTAAAAGAGCTGGGCGTAGATGCTTTGAGTCTGGCCGGGAATCCGTTTTACGGACCGAAAGGCAGCGCGGCATTGTGGGTCAGACGCGGCGTTCGAATACTGCCGCTATTGGACGGCGGGATTCAGGAAGGCGGACGCCGGGCGGGCACGGAGGATATCGCGGCGATAGTGGGAATGGGAAAGGCGGCCCAAATTGCAACACGAGAGGTCGCGGCAAGAGGACAGAAGTTGATCGAGATCAGAGACAAGTTGATTAATGGACTATCTTCTAATATTCCCTATGTGGTCGTAACCGGAGACCGGGTGAAAAGACTGCCCGGACATGCCAGTTTCTGTATTGAATTTATCGAGGGCGAATCGATGCTGATGATGTTGAACAGCGAGAGAGTGGCTGTTTCCAGCGGTTCTTCCTGCACATCCAGAGCCCTGAAAGCTTCACACGTTCTTCTCGCCATGGGTTACAACCATGAAATAGCGCAAGGGTCATTGTTATTTACAATGGGAATTCAGAACAAGCCGGAGGATATTGATCATGTTCTGAAGGTCATGCCACCCATCGTGGAGCGGCTCAGAGAGATGTCGCCCGTTTATGCAAAATTTATGAAAGTCAGTAAAGGAGGCCAGTGAGATGCCGGTATATAGCGATAAAGTAATGGACCATTTCATGCACCCGCGCAACGTGGGAGAGATCGAGAACGCCGATGGCGTTGGTGAAGTCGGCAATCCTATTTGCGGAGACATGATGACTTTTTACATCAAGGTCAAAGACAATCGCCTGGAAGATGTGAAATATAAAACTTTCGGCTGCGGCGCGGCTATCGCGGTCTCCAGCATGGTGAGTGAAATGGCCAAGGGAGCAACTATCGAAGAAGCACAGAAAATAACCCCTGAATCGGTTGCCAAGATGCTGGAAGGATTGCCGAAGCAGAAATTCCATTGCTCCAATCTGGGCGCCCAGGCTTTGAATAAAGCGATTGATGATTATTTGATCAAAACCGGAAAACTAAAAGCCGATGACAGTAAGTGCTGCCCCTTCTGTGATCACGAAGACAGCGAAAATGACCCTGTTTGTCAGCAGGGATGCCAGGTAAAACAACCGGAAATCAAATCATCTTGATGACACAAATGTCTGAATCGTCCAGACAAGGGTATTGCGTGTAAAAGCCTTTTGGGAGGAATAGCAATGGAGGAAAAAGAAAAATTCACTCTGGTCTTATTCAGCGGGGAGTTGGATAAAGCCCTGGCTGCATTTATTCTGGCTACCACGGCCGCGAGTATGGGCATGGAAGTAACCATGTTCTTCACCTTCTGGGGATTGAACGTAATCAAACGCAACGAAGGGCCGATTAAGAGCAAGGGCATCATGCGCAAGATGCTCAATATTTTGAACCGCGGAGGGTCCAATCGTTTGAAGTTATCCAAATTTAACATGATGGGAATGGGTACTTGGATGATGAAAAAGCTGATGAAAGAATCAAAATATCCCTCCATTGATGAATTTATTGAGATGTCTAAAGAGATGGGCATTAAGATGGTGCCTTGTTCGACTTCATGTGGAATCTTGGGATTACCGGATGATGCGTTTACTGACGGAGTGATGAGTCAAACCGGAGCAGCCTTTTTCCTGGGGCAAGCCAGAGAGTCCAAGACAACTTTATTTATTTAAAAAGACGGGAGTAATGTATGCAAGCAGATGAATCATTGGATTGTTTCGGATTAATGTGTCCTATGCCGATCATAAAAACGGCCCAGGTTTTTAAGAAGATGAAGATAGGTCAGGTGCTGGAGATAGTTGCAACCGATAAAGGTATCAAACAGGATATGCCGGCATGGTGCAAAACCACAGGAAATGAATGTTTAGCTATCGAAGACAAAGGCGAGGAAATTAAGGTTTACATCAAGAAAACTAATGAGTGAGGATGTTATGACGATACAGATAAAATCCCAGGTGAGAAAAAAGGAAATAAATTGATTATTGTTTAATATCAAGTTATCAGGCTTAAATGTACAGTTTTTGCTGTGGGTATTATGCCGACAGCATCGTGACGTTTGTAATATTAGCAATGATATATAAACACCGTTATGCGTCTGAGGAGAGAATAGATGACAACCGATCTCTTTGCCGTTAAATGGCCTAATCACTACGAACCCCGCAATTGCCCAATTCACGTTCAAAACGAACTTGATATTGCGGCCCCGCAAGACCGAGTTTGGGCCTGGCTGATTCGGGCGCCGCTTTGGCCAACGTGGTATTTTAATTCCGCGAACGTGAAGATCCTCACAGGGATTGATTCAGCCCTCAAGAAAGGCTCCAGATTTCGTTGGAAGACATTTGGTGTAACGCTTGTTTCTAATGTACTCGAGTATGTTCCCAATGAGCGTATTGCGTGGGATGCTCACGCATTCGGCGTTGATGCATATCATGCATGGGTATTGCGGCCATCCGCCAAGGGGTGTCATGTTCTTACCGAGGAAACGCAGCATGGTTGGATCGCAAGACTTGGCATGCTGTTTATGCCGAACCGGATGCATAAATTCCATCAGCTATGGCTTGAGGCACTAGCAAGCAAAGCCGGTGCTGGATTGCCACCATCCGCATAACCTTTTGATCCAGCGGATCGCCTGCGGCGGCCGCTGAACTGCATCGTTACTACCTTTCGGCAGTAGAAACGAAAAAATTCCCTGTAAATTCGCTAATAAACAGGGAATTTTGTATGGAGAGTGGTTCGTGCCAGACTACTGGCACCACCATGAATTTATGGTTAGCTCCATTATTTATTTGTGACAAAATTCTGACCAGTATCCTGATTAACAGCGTTTATCTTGTTCCTGTAAACTTTCTGATTTAAAAATTATAAGCAGAGGATGATTCTACAACTGCCCAGAACTGTGAAAGTGTCATCATTGATGGTTACCATTTGTAAACATGTTTTTTACGGAATTGGTTTCTCCATCTTATGTAAGCCTGTAGCCTTTCTCCCGGAATAATCTCAAGCAGGAATCTGCTACAGCATCGTCATAAAAAATTCCCCTATTTTTTTCGATTTCTGCAAGGGCGGCGGCAATGCCCAGCGCCGGACGGTAAGGCCGATAGGAAGCCATTGCCTCTACGACGTCGGCGACAGCCAGAATCCGCGACTCCATGAGAATTTCATCCCCTTTTAGATTTCTTGGATAACCGGTACCATTCAGTCGTTCGTGATGCTGGTAAACTATCTCCGCCAGTGGCCAGGGAGATTCCACATCTTTCAACATCTCGTATCCGCTTCGGGCATGTTCTTTAATCAGAGAAAATTCAACTTCTGTCAGCTTGGTAGGCTTGGACAATATTTCTGCGGGTATGGATAATTTCCCGATGTCATGGATGATACCGGCCATGCGGATTCCATCAATTTTCTCCTGAGCTAATCCCATCTCCATGGCAATATCTACGGCAACGTCCGCAGACTTTTTCTGATGACCAGCCGTATAAGGATCTCTCATCTCTATAGCGGATACCATAACCTGGATGGTGGTGCCAAAGGCTTTTTGGAGGCTGTCAAGGGCATGTTGCAGTTTCATATCCTCTTCTCGGCGCTTTTTGGTGGTATAGTGGACATGAGAAGCGAAGATGACGAAAAAACACATCACAATCACCCGCTGCCAGAAAGCTCTTTTATCGACGCCTATAAGAGTATGCAGAAACGAGGAATCTGTGGAGGTAATAACCGTGAGGACAGTATCAACGATCAAGAAGATTACGCCCAGTACTATACTGACCCAAAACAGAGATTCGGGAAAACTTTTCTGTTTGTTGATCTTTTCCTGCATTTGTTGCTCCACCGGTTTTACTCCTTCTCGTGAAGTGTTATAAGGGGTAACGGCAGCATCAGCTTTATATAGACTTACATGGGAATGGCTGTCAAGACAAAATGGCCAAACCGTATTTTTGCGTTGTCGCTGTTTGTCAGATGCGAATGGTGTTTATCGTGAAACTCCAATTGCGAAAGCGAAGCGTATAACCTAAAGGTCACGCGTCGGAATTGGTAAGTTGAACAATCCCGCTAAGCGGAGGGAATGCTCCACCTTTTGTTATGGAGTCATTTCTATGATTCCGGTTTGAAGTCATACATTTTCAAAGAGGTTTACGAACGGGTATCTCATTCCTTATATCCATCCAATAATTCCCGAATAACAGGTTTAACATACATATCAGCAAGGTCAAACTGTTGCAGGGTTTCGATCATAACTTTAATTTTCTCTTTCACTGTAGCTTTGGAATTAAGAATAACAACATATTTCCCTTCAACACGACAAAGACCTCCAGGACTTATGGAGGACTCATCAATATTTATGTTTTCATCACGAACTAATATTTCCAGTTTTTCGGCCAATTCTTCAAGGTAACTTAAAATGATTGCATCATGCATCATACGGTGGAAACACCTTGTGTTTCATTTTTTGATATATTTCTTACTATACACATCATACTTTCTTTCCTTAATTGTTATCATACCCGACTATACTGCCGGTCTCCATATTTTTTCATATATCGTTCAACCGTTTAAACATTTCATTGAAACAAATAGAGACAAAAGGTCATTTTAAACAGTTATTATAAAGAGTCGCTGTTGTTATTTCATATTAAATATCATCATCTTACAATCTTTTTTGTTTCTTTTGAAAATCTGGCACGCAAATTTCATTAGTATAAAAGCAAATAAACACATTACCCAGGAGGTAACAGATCATGAAAAAAACATTAGCAACAACAGTAGCAGCGGCGGCGGTAGTTCTTTTAACGGCAACTTTCAGCTTTGCTGAGTATACGGCAACAGGTGTTTCTAATTTCCCATTTTTTCAATTGGGGTGCTTAATAGTTGGTGGATTGATCATGGTTTCCCTGAAACGTAAATATGAAAGAATGTATGTTGGTGAAGTGGTTGGTGTGTTCGCTCTCTACACAATCCTGATGGCTCTTTTCACCAGCCCGGTTATTGAAGCAGTAAAAACAATGGTCAGCTAAGAAGTAAAACAAAGGCATATAGAACAAGAAATGGCAAAACAGATATAACCGCTACAACAAACACATGATCTGTTTGTTACACGCCCCCTCAAGACTGGTTTGGATTGAGGGGGTTTTTTATTATCTTAAAGAAATATCTTTCACTTAGTTTTAGTAATGGGCAGTTGTTATAATTGTGGATTACTATTTGAAAGTAAGAATTATAGTCCTCATCATACAAAAATGCACTACTTATTCTTCTATTAAATATATTCTTCTATCTTATAAGTAAACGCCCGGAAACCAGCATTAGGATAATCTCTTTTCAGTTTCCGTACAATCTCAAGAAGGTTAGAGATCTCCTCATCGGGAACACCTATGTAAAGTATATTGTTTCTGCCGGGCGCGTAAGAGGTGCCCAGCTTTGCCCCAGCTTCTTCGCCTTCACCCGTCGTGCCATGCACTTTCGTATAATACTTATAATCAGCTTCCTTAAATTCCTTTGTGACGCGGTCATCAAAGTAATCGGCATAAACAAAAGCAAACATTTTCATAATTTCGGCCTCTTTTTTAAAATACTAAATTTATGATTTTGCCATTTGTTTCAAGTTATAACAACTATTCTTAAGAAACTACACTTACCGACCTCTGATGAGGCATTCCTTTTTCGTTTAGCAAGTATAAGATATGCCGCCTTGTATGTCAATGGATTGCTGACTGTTGATTATCACTTAAAAGGATGCATATTCATTATGATGGCAAGATTCTTTCTTACAGGAAGTAAGTGCTTGTTTGTTACACCTACTTAGTTTCAATAGCAGACTACTGCTAAAAATGAGAATTACTGTTTGAAATGTGCATAAATGAAAAGCAGAGCCATTGCCGTCCCTGCTTTTCATTCACCAACCAATAAAATGATTTTGTCAGATTTAGGTTACATACCTACATTAAGATAACCTAACCTCGCAGGCGAGGTTTTTCATTAGTTTATCCCATTCAAAAAATTCTGATATATCAAAGCTGTTTCTGCAGGTTTTTCCATATGTGGCATATGTCCGCATTCTTTAATTATCACTGATTTAGAATTTTTTATATTTTTCTCAAAAATAGGAACAGCGGAAATATCTATAAGCTTGTCCGAATCTCCCCATACAATCAATGTGGGTGCCGTAATTTTGTTTAATTTATTTTCCGTGCTTAATACATCAGTACTTATATCGCTGAATATTTTTTTATTGAGAGGCTCGGTCTCAATTTCTCGCTTCGCTAAATATCGTTTCACAAAGGACGGTATGTGCGGTGGGTTAAAATAAGCAAGTTTCAAGAGTTTATCATAATCATCTGGATCTTTAATAGTCAGAGGATTTGCACCTTTTTCCAAAAGCAAACCTAATTCGCTTTTTACTGGAGTTTTTACACCGGCGGCATCGAATAATGCGAGCGTTTTAACCATTTGCGGGTATGTCGCTGCGTAACTACTAGCGATAGCGCCACCCATGGAATTTCCTACCAAATGAAATTTGGTCAGCTTTAATTCGTTGACAAATAAATTTAATCTTTCCACCTGTGACATGATGTTATATTTCGCGTCCTGGGGTTTGGAGCTATCACCGAAACCGGGGAGATCGAGCATTATTACTCGATAATGGGGTGTAAAGTATTTCGCGATTTTTAACCATCTATCTTTACTTCCGCCAAAACCGTGAACAAAAACAATGGTATCACCGGTATCACCGGTACCACCCTCCGCGTAAACAATTTTAAAATCAGGGATGTCAACTGATTTAATCGTTAGATTGGCATCTCTGCGCTGGCCTTCAATAGATCTATTTATTAAATTAGAAGCGCAGGACAGCATTGAGGCGATCACTATTGAAAAAATTGCGATGATCAAAACAATAGCTTTCTTCGAAAGCTTTTTCATAATTTTTCCTCCTTGAAATTAAGCTTTGGTTTAATGGAAAATTTAAAAACTTATTGAATCCTATAGAATAATTAATTGAAAAGTACAACATCAAAAGTAGTCAAGGGGAAAACCGCCCTTGGAAAGAAAACCGGCTTTCAATGCAGAAGTGAAGAATTGTGTTTGAAATGTCGCATTTAAAGGAAAATTTCAAAAACAACATTACAGGAAGAAATCCTTAAAATAAATCTTACCTTATCTTAAATATTAATCTTCACTTACCGGTGTTATTCAGATTGATTTGTGGTAAATAAAATGTATAGTAAAATTATAAGGCAATAAAATAACTAGGAGGCACAAAATGAACAAATCTGATTTGATCGAAGAGGTGGCAAAGGTTACATGCAGCAAGAAAGAAGCAGTGGCAGCAGTAGACGCAACACTGGCGGCAATCCAGAAAGCACTCAAGAAAGGCAATGTTGTCACACTTGTTGGATTTGGGACATTTCGTGTTAGCAAGAGAAAAGCCCGCACCGGCAGGAATCCCCAGACAGGCAAAGCCATTAAAATAGCCGCAAAGAAGGTTCCCGTATTTAAAGCCGGAAAGGGGTTGAAAGACGCAGTTAAGTAGATCAATTATTCATCATGTTCAATGAGCCGTTTCATGTTTAGGTGGGACGGCTTTTTTTATTAATTTATGTTCATTTTCTCAAGCCTAACAATTAATATCCCAACTGCGCTTTATTTATTTTTTGGACTTAACCTTCTTTACCTGAATCTTTTTCATCTTCAGTGGCACATTACCCTTCTTGGGATATACCTTGACGGTCTGCCTATGGCCGGATACGTTCGTCAAGTCTTTCTTGGCTAACTTCTTACCTATTGTACCATGGTTCGTTTTCACCTTCCTTACAATCTTTTTAACTGCTTTTTTCTTTGGGGTTGCTTTTTTTATAGTTTTCTTTGGTGTTGACATCAGGGGGGAGCTCTTTACAAGACGGGCTTCATCAGCCGAGTCAGAATTTGTCTTCATAAACTCATTAAGCTGTGCGATTATCATAGAGGGAGGCTTAATAAAGTCAGGACCGTACCAGAGATTGCCATTCCATGTATAGCACCTGTCTTCAATTGTAACTATGATTGCGGACTTGGCTTTTTCTTTTTTCATTTTATCTCTACCCGCATTTTTATCCTCCTAAAAATTAATATCCGAACTTCGCTTTGCTATGTTTTACCTTCTCTTCTATTCCTTTTGATTGTCAGTAATTTTTTAAAAACACTTTCTTAGTGTTAATGGTTCATTCTAATGTTATCATCAATTTCGATGTTTTCCTCTTGCCCCTCAGATTTGGAATTTACTCCTATAAGCACATCGAGTTTGTTGTTGATGCTTTCCAGATTTTTTACAATTTCATTGATTTGTGATGCCCAACGGAATAGAGCAACGTAAATGATGATATTAATGCTTAGAAACAAAAGGAAAGTAATTAGCATGTTACTATCCATACAAACCTCCTTAAGTTCTATATATTTCTTATTAATTTATTAAACTATAAAGATTACGGTCTTGCATGTCAATTAAATATTGGCCACAAAATGAAGGAAGAAGTACTTGTTGACTTCACCTACCAATCCACAGTATTTGGCAGTCGTTAGAATCGATGATTACTATTTGAAAGGTGAGGCAGGAAATGATTGCTTCAGATATTGAATTACCCTATTGCTTTTTCCTTTTTTAAAAAACTAAGACATTTCAGTTAAAGTAAAGGTGCGAGTGACTTAATTTATTAAGACACCAGCCACTCTATTGCTTCCTGCTCCGTTTCGAAAGTTTTCAAATTTTCTTCACTAGTAAAAAGAATGTAGTCCTTAACGAGTTTTTCCCTGACGCCATAAATGCCAAGAAGTACAGTTTTCGCCGCTTTATCAGAAATTATTTTCTTACCCAAGCGTCTCACTTCTTTTATGAAGGGAGGGGAAACTGTTGCATTTTCAAAATTGGTGAGAAGCAATAGATTGAAAACAAATAGCTTCTAAAAGCAATTGTTTTTCCTCCGTTATAAAATCAGGAAAGTCCATGAAAGACAATCTCTTCTAACAAACCGTATTAGATGATAATTAAAATTCTTCCAAATTTGTTGATTAATACTCAGAATGTTGTATGTATACAACTTAATCTTCAATATTAATAAAGGAAATTTTAATGACTGAAAATCCATTGCACTTACTGATGAATCCCAAATCTATTGCAGTTGTCGGAGCAAACAATATCCCGACAAAAATGGGCACCATACAAGCTTTGAGTATTTTAAAAGACGGCTATAAGGGAAAGTTTTTTCCGCTTCATCCAAAGGAAAAAACAGTTTTAGGGTTTAAAGCTTATGCCTCGCCGGAAGATTTGCCCGAGGCTCCTGATCTGGCAATGCTGATAGTTCCCGGAAAAACAGTTATTCCACTTATCGAGAGTTTCGGTAAAATCGGTACGAAAAGGGCGATCATTATAACTGCCGGCTTTAAAGAAACAGGCATGGCTGGTAAGAAAATGGAAGATGAGCTCAATGATGTAGCGCGACATTATGGAATGCGTTTTGTCGGCCCCAACTGTATGGGAATAATCAACTCTCAGATTTCGTTAAATACAACCGTATTACCTATGGCTGAAGAATCCGGCCTGTTGGGTTTTGCCTCTCAAAGCGGCACCTATGTTACGCAATCACTCCCTGCTTTGAGAAAGAGAGGAATTCGTTTCAGTAAAGCGATCAGTCTGGGCAATGAAGCCAATATTAATATTGTTGACGCCCTGGAGTATCTGGGCGAGGACGAACAGACAAAAGCCATTATTCTTTACATTGAAGGAATCCGTGACGGGCAAAGATTCTTAAAAGTTGCCCGCAAGATCACGCCGTGCAAACCTGTTGTAGCGCAATATGTAGGCGGTTCCGCCTCCGGCGCCCGCGCGGGCCTCAGCCACACAGGCGCCATGGCCGGTCCTGATTTTCTCTATAACGGCATCTTTAAGCAAGCCGGAATAATCCGGGTGGATTCCGTCGAAGACCTCTACGCCAATGGATGGGCGCTCGCCACACAACCACCGCTGAAGGGAAGACGTGTCGGTATTATGACCAATTCCGGCGGCCCTTCAACAACCATTTCCTGTATCTGCGATTCGGTCGGTCTGGAAGTCCCGCGTTTTTCCGAAAGCCTGCAAAAAGAAATCAAAAAACATATCCAGCCGCATGCTTCCGCGGCTAATCCCGTAGATTTAACATTTGATGTGGAAGTGCAGAAACTCGCCGTGACCATTCCGGAAATTATGATCAGGAGCCATGAGGTGGACGCTATTATCCTTCACGGAGTAATGATGACCGGTTACTTGCGCGAAATTTATCCCCATCTTAAAGAAGTGGCTGGCAATATTTCGCTGGAAGATTTTTTAAAATTTGGCCAACCGGTTGTAACAGAGGCATTTGAGCTGCCTCATAAATATAAGATTCCTTTTCTGATATCTTCGTTTTTTGATTATGAAGACTGTTATACTAAAGGTTATCAGGACAACAACATTCCTGTATTTCCTTTTCCGGAAAAGACCGCGCTCGCGCTGGGCTGCCTTTATCGCTACGAACAAATCAAGAAGCGCCAACCAATCCGCAAAATCAATCTTCCGGTAGTAAGCAAGGTTGCTTCCCGGCTTATTAAACAGGCAAAAGCAAATGGTCAAAAATCCCTAGATGAACACTCGGCAAAAAAATTACTGGCTCAATACGGCGTGTCTGTTACAAAGGAAGTCATCGCCTCAACAAAAGCGGAGGCGATGGAAGCAGCAAATAAAATCGGCTATCCTGTGGCGCTCAAAGCCTGTAGTTGGGAAATCATGCATAAAAGCGGCAAAGGGCTTATCGCTTTAAATATAGAGAATGCCACCCAACTCAAAGATAATTTCCAGTCCATCCAGAAAGCAACGGGAAAAGCAGTTCCGGTTTTAGTGCAGGAAATGCTCTCCGGAAACCGGGAATTTCTGGCCGGTATGACACGTTTTGCCGGATTCGGCGCAGGTGTTGTTTTTGGCTTAGGCGGCGTTTTTACTGAAATTTACAAAGATACAACCATTCGCATGGCGCCTTTTGCTGATGCTGATGTACAGGAAATGTTCGCCGACATTCGCGCCCGAAAACTTCTGGAAGAGTTCCGGGGAATGCCGACGGTGAAACTCGACAAGCTTTCTCAAATAATTCAGGCAGTGGGAAATATTTCTCTGTTGCATCCCGAAATAGCCGAGATTGATCTCAACCCGATTATCATAAGCGGGGCAATGCCCATTGTTGCCGATGCTTTAATTGTGCTGGATGAAAATCCTTAAAGTAAAAATTGTACTAGATAAGACTTGATCCAGTAATTAAAGTTAAGTCTTGTATCAACTTCTTCCTGTAAGTTTGTTTTTCCCATTCTTCCAATTCATACAACAGTTCAATCGGAAAGAATCAAAAAACTACTGAACTCTAATTTAATATGTGGTACCAATATCAAAGATAGGTCAGCATATGAAAAAATCTTTCAAAAAAATAGATAGAGAATTCAGACAGCATTGGAAGAATTACTTAATGCAAAGTCTCCTCGCTACCCTGTCTGTTTTTGTCGTTCTTTATTTTTTAAGTATGCAGCATGCAGTAATAATAGCATCAATAGGGGCTACTGCTTTTATCGTATTTGCAATGCCTGATAACATAACTGCACAGGCCAGAAATGTAATCGGCGGTCAACTAGTTGGCCTGTTCTTCGGATTTTTGTTTTCCTTATTTCCGCATCCGTCTTTAATATATTCAATTATTATATATTCACTTGCTGTCGGAGCTACAATATTCACAATGGTAGTTACAGATACGGAGCATCCACCCGCAGCCGGGACAGCTCTTGGGGTTGTAATAACGGGCATATCTTTAGATGTATTTATTGCGGTTACAATTAGTATAATTATACTTTCTTTGATTCATAAATTTTTCAAACCCTATTTGAGAGATTTGACCTAATAGGACGTTGATCTTTAATAAACATAATTTAATGCCCGGCACAACCATCGGCATGCTTGTCATAACTATAAGAAGGGTATCCTATAAAAAAGGCCTCATAACCTTTCAGCGGTCATGGGGCCTTAAATATTTTCATAATTTTAAGAACTATTAAACTTATTTTGTCTTCATCGTTTCGATAAATGCCTCAGCCCTACGGTTTTTCTGTCGTCCTTCTTCAGTGTCATTGCTGGCAACCGGTTTATCAAATCCACAACCGATGGTGGCAATGCGGGATGCTTTTATACCGAACTTCTTTACAAGATATTGTTTCAGGCTGTTGGCGCGTTCTTTGGACAACCGCATATTATAAGCTCTTTTGCCAATACTGTCCGTATGACCTTTAATGACGGCCCGTGCTTTGGGATTTTCTTTCATTGTATCGGCCACTTTCTTGATATCATCGTTATATTCTTTCCTTATAAAATACTTCGCGAAATCAAAGTCAATAGTCAGTAAAAGAGAAAGATTTTTCTCTGCTTCTTTAACCGCTGAAGAAGTTTTTGTCTTAGTTGGTGTGGAAGCGTTGGTCTTAGTCGGTTCAGGAACCTTTTTTGTTTGAGCGGACTGTGCGTTAGCAACCGGTGTGTCGCTGATTCTCGGATCTATAACCAAATCCGGCATACCTCCAGCCCTAGCCACTGTCTTTGTGGGATATGTTCCCGTGTTTTTAAGCCACTTACTGCTTCCACATCCGGCTGTCATAACGACAGCCATAATAATCATCATAAACACTAACATTCCAATTTTTTTCATAATATTCTCCTTTCATCATAACTTTTTAATAAATTTATTTTTAGAAAAATAATTACATTTTTCCCCAAATTCACATGTTTATTCAGATAATCTCTTGTAATGCTGTGCTCAAGAAAACACATGAAACCAATTATTAGTAAGAATACTCCTTTCTTTTGTTGCCGCCTGCTTAGTTTTCATGTCATTTTCACTTATCAAGCTCTTCAACATTTACATTCTGCGGTATATTAAATTCATTTGATAAAATAAGTTTGGGTGCTATTTTTTGAGCGCCGAATATTTTAACCAGATGTTTCATTGATCTATCAATTTCTATAAGATTATTTGCTGAAATTGCCTCCAATCCTGAAACAAGTAATCCCTGCACAACTTCCGGTGCGGACTTCACCAGATCATTTCCTTTATCCGTTAATTCAATCCAAACAACACGGCGATCGTCTTTACATCGACGCCTTTCAACTAAATTCTGTTTTTCTAAACGATCAATAATGCCGACAACAGTGGTGGGGTGTAGATATAACTTGTTGGCAAGATCTGAAACTTTAACCGGTGAATTTTCATTAATTGTTTTTATTGCCCAGAGTTGAGGTCCCGTTAATCCGGTTTCTCTTTCAACTTTTTTGGATTGCTCATTTAAGATTTGAAATACTCGCCGCAAATTGTCGATAATGTTCGATATGATAGGTTTTTTATCGCTCATGCCTCATCCTTTTAAAAAGTTCTTGCAATTTTGTAATAGCTGGTATAGTTTGTATACAAATCAATAGTATAGATAATATTATCTATCATTGTTACAGTATGTTAGCATGATAAAATGTAAAAGTAAAGAAAAATATTGCAAATAGTTAATTTAAAAAATTATGAGGAGAAAAGTTATGAAAATAAAAAAATCGATTATTTTTTTGTGTCTGGTTATTTTTGTGCTGGCTTACGCGGGATGTGCGGAAAAGCATTTAACAAAGAGTGATGAAACCACTTCTGCACAAAAAGAATCGGCAATCAAACAAAATGAGCAAACCAACACAGTCGGGAAATCAGCAATTCAAAATGAGCAGACTAACGTAGCCGGGGAATCGGTAAAACAAAATAATAGTAAAGAGCAAGCAACGAAGGCACAGGTGGCAGAAGAGATTACAACTAATCTTAGGGATATCCATTTTGATTTTGATCAATATAGCATTAGTCAGGAAGACAGAAAAATTCTTTCCAGTCACGCCGATTACCTTTTGAAGAATAAGGATGTCAGAATTATCATTGAAGGGAATTGCGACGAGAGAGGAACTACGGAATATAATTTGGCGCTGGGAGATCGAAGAGCACAAGAAGCAAAGAAATTCCTTGTTAATTCCGGTGTGGATCAAAAAAGGATAGAAACAATTAGTTATGGCAAAGAACGTCCTCTCGATCCTGATCATAATGAGGAAGCATGGGCAAAAAACAGAAGAGATCATTTTGTAGTTAAATAATAAATATGTTGAAATCACCATTATCAACTGTCTGGGAAAATAGGCAGATATGTTTTCAAAGCAGGATGTTTAATAAATTGCTACGAAGAATCTTGCGTCCTTCTTTATAGTCGCTTCATCAATAGCGGATTTCATAGCCCCGGAGTCGTGCCTGGGGCTATGAAATATTGCAGCCATAAATATTATGCGTTTGATCTAATGCATAAAAAAACAGTAATTGAATGAAAAGAGATATTACGTAAGTGAATGAGGAAATTTTATATGAAAAAAAATATTTACCTGATTGCAGGATTTATATTGATGAGTTTTGTTCTGGCGAGTACCAAAAGCTATGCCGCCGAAAGCAAAATTGGTTTTATCAACCTACGGGAAATAATGCAAAACACTGATGCGGGCAAAAAAGCAGGTGAAGAATTTAAGAAATTATATGATAAGAAGCGTGAAGGAATTACTGCGGCGGAGAACGAACTGAAAAAGCTCAAGGACGAATTAGATAAGCAGGGTACTATTATGACTGAAGATACCCGCCGTGAAAAAGGAACGGCCTATCAAAGAAAATTACGCGATTATCAATTGTTGGTTGAAGATACAAATAAAGAAATGAAAATACGGGATGAAGAAATCACCAGTAAACTGATTCCCCCAATTATGAAGGTCGTACGCAAAATAGCCGAAAAGGAAAAATATACTTTAGTAGTCGACGTTGCCAGTGCACCAGTGCCCTATTATGCAAAAGAAAGTGATTTCAGCAAAAAAGTAATAGAAGAGATCAATAATCTTCCGAACATTGAGAAATAGATGCTTCGTGATTAAAGAAAATTTCAGCCAATAATCTCTCACTAAAATAATGTTCATGTTAAACGAGTTGTTACTCTCTTTCAGCCAGTAATCATCCATTCAGACAACTGCCAAATACTGTGGACTGGTAGGTGTTATCTTTGTCAAGCTAGAATCCCATTTTTTTCTGTCCGTTAAGTCAAGTGTAGTTCAGAATAGATTATTTTTTCTTCTTGAGTAGATCGCCAAAAGTCCCCATAGTCTTAGGTGCCGGGGCAATATAATTGCGGAAATCTTCCTCTTCGCCCTGGCTGGAAGTTTCCTTATCATTCCCGATCATATCAAGTGAAATTCTTTTGTTTTCGCGGTCGATCTTTTCAATTTTGACGTCTATTTCCGTTCCGGTTGTAAGAACATCGCGGGCGTGTTTAATCTTTTTGCCGCGCGCCAGCTTGGAAATATGCAGCAGACCATCCACTCCGTCCTCCAATGTAATGAAAGCGCCGAAATCCGTCAGGCGGGATACCTTTCCCTTGTACACGCTCCCTTCGGTATATTTTCTCACGACATCATTCCACGGATCAGGAAGCGTGTCTTTGCAGGATAAGGAGATGCGATTATTTTCCCAATCCAGATTGATTATAACGGCCTCAACTTTGTCGCCCGGAGAGTAGATTGCTTTGACGTCTTCGACTCTTCCCCATGTCATTTCCGAAACAGGCAGCAGAGCCTGAATGCCGCCGATATCAACAAATACGCCGAAGTTTTGTACGCTGGTAATCACACCGCTCACGGTCATACCCTTTTTCAGTGAATCTTTGAGGACATTTATTTTTTCCTTTTCAATTCTTTCAAGAAGAGGACGCCGCGAAAGAATTACATTTCGCCCGTTTTCCGCATATTCGATAACAATAAAATCCAGTTTTTTGCCGACATAAGCAGTTACATCGTCAATTTTTTTCGTATCCATTTGCGAGTAAGGACAAAAGCCACTGGCGGTGGCGCTTATTTTGACCGAAAAACCTCCTTTGATTTCTTTTTCTACTGTTGCTTCCAACGGAATTTGACTTTTGTAGGCGTTGAGCAGGAAATCGTCCACGCTCTTGCTCGACAGCAGTTTGGTGGTAAAAAGTTTTTCACCGTGGCGGGATGAAAGAAAATACGCGGTAATGGTGTCGCCTTCTTTCACCGTAAGGTCGCCTTTTTCGTCCAGGAATTCATTTTTATCGAGATATCCTTCACTTTTTACGCCCAAATCTATGAATATCCATTCCGGTGAAATTTTTACCACGGTTGCATCTATTTTTTCACCGGCGTCAAAATGTTTGGGGGCAAGATTTGTTTCTTCCAGCATTTCAGCAAAACTCTTTGTATCTTCCATTGATGTCCCTCACTATTAAGTGCTGCGCTTTCGGGCGCATTTTGACCCTCCGATAACACAAAAAAAATAATTTGTCTTTGGGAAATTTAATGAGACTCGCTGAAAACGAACGAAGTGAAGTTTGAAGCGTAAGTCGAATTATCCCGTGTGCAAAGCACAGCGGGATTACTGACACCATTGCGTTTTTCAAAAAAAATATGGATATTTAGAAAAAAATATATTATGAACGAATTAATAATATCTAAGGAGTTAAACAAGTTATGCGATTTGAAATTGCCCGTGGCGGCAGCGGCCTGACTTATGATATCCGCAATCTCGTGCCCATCGCCAAACAGATTCAGGACTTTGGCGTAAAGATCATCTGGGAAAATATCGGCGACCCGGTTCAAAAAGGCGAAAAAATTCCGGATTGGATGAAAGAAGTTCTTATCGATATTATCAAGGAAGACAGCTCTTACGCTTATTCACCCACCAAGGGAGTGGATGAAACACGCGCTTTTATTGCCGACAGCGTCAATTCACGCGGAAAAGTTCAGATTACGCCGGAAGACGTCATTTTCTTCAACGGTCTGGGCGACGCGATTGCCCGCGCCTACAGTTCCATTCAGGTGGATGCCCGCATGATCATGCCGGAGCCGACATATTCCACGCATTTTATGGCGGAAGTGCTTCATGCTTCTTTTCCGTCCAATACATACCGGATGAATCCTTACAACAACTGGCATCCCGATCTGCGGGAACTGGAGCAGAAAGTCAAGAGCCATAAGGCGATTGTCGGCATACTGATTATCAATCCCGATAATCCCACCGGTTTTGTGTATCCGGTCGAGGCGCTCCAGAATGTTGTCAGGATTGCCAGAGAAAATGATCTCTTTGTGATTTCCGATGAGACCTATATCAATATCGTCTATAACGGCAAAACGACTGTGCCGATCGGCGATATTATCGGCGATGTTCCCGCTATCTCCATGAAGAGCGTATCCAAGGAAGCTCCCTGGCCCGG
Source organism: uncultured delta proteobacterium (assembly GCA_963710575.1). Lineage (GTDB taxonomy): Bacteria > Desulfobacterota > Syntrophia > Syntrophales > Smithellaceae > Smithella. The sequence continues at coordinate 94,864 of CAVQAL010000003.1, forward strand.
CGCGCGTTGCGGCTGGATGGAAGTGTATAACGCGGATAAAGATCCGATTTTCGCCCGTTTCATTAATACCATCCTGCATCAGAAGATGTCGGAAGTCTGTTCGACAACCCTGCCGCAAATGGCGATCCCACGGATTATGAAGCATCCGGAATATAAAAATTATTTACGGGAACGCACACAGCATTACGAAAAACTTTCCGCCATCGCCTATGGTATTTTAAAAGATGTTCCTTTTTTGATTGCCAACAAAACCAACGGCGCGTTTTACAACACGGTCATCTTCAATGAGTCGGTGCTCAATGACCGGCAATATCTGCGGATTGAAAAGCCGGAGATTAAAAAATATGTGGAAGACCTGACGAAAGGCACGATGGAATACGACAAGCGATTTGTTTACTATCTGCTGGCGGCCACCGGAATCTGCGTGGTGCCGTTGACATCATTCTTTACGCCACTGCTTGGTTTCCGCATGACGCTCCTGGACAAGGACGTCGACGAATTTGAACTTGTCGTCAAAACTATCGCCGCAAAAATTACTGAATATATTAATTCGTCAAATACAAGCTTACAGACAACTATCAATTTATCTTAACGAAACGCCTCTATCGGACGTGCAGTTTTTGTTCTTGTAGTATTATTAAAATATAAATCTGCAAGGAGGAAAAAGATGGATGTTTCTTTGAGCAAAAAACGCGACTTTGTGGTCTTTTTGAGAGTGTTGGCCAATATCTTATGGACTGTTGGCCTAGTGATAATTATGACATCCTGCAGTAGCGGAAAAGATGCGCCAGCAACTCCAACCTCTACGAGCAGTAGTTCAAGCAGTAGCAGTACGAGCGGAGGATCGAGTACCAGCGGCGGTTTGAGCGGTTCGGTTACCACCATTTTCACCCACGGTGGATCGTCTGCGACAGATATGGGGATTCATCCTGCCTCCATCGCTGTGGACCCTACAGGCAAGTATGCTTATGTGGCAAATAGCAATTCTGATAATGTTTCGGCCTTTATCATCGATGCTACCACGGGTGCACTGACTCCGGTGGCCGGATCACCTTTTGCGACAGGGAGTAGGCCTCGATCTGTCACAGTGGACCCTACAGGGGAATTTGCCTATGTGACAAATGCCGCTCTAGTAATATTTCAGTTTACACCATTGATGCCACCACCGGTGTTTTGATTCCGGTGACTGGCTCCCCGTTTGCAACAGGGAGTGCTCCTTATTCTGTCGCTGTAGATCCGACATGTAAGTTTGCCTATGTAGCAAATGAGGGTTCCAACAGCGTTTCGGCCTATATCATTGATACCGCTACAGGTGCGCTAATGTCAGTGACCGGATCTCCTTTTGAGATAACGGCGATTGTGGCAACATCGGTTTATCCTGTAGTAGGGGTTTGTCCTGTGTCTGTCGCTGTGGACCCGACAGGCAAGTTTACTTATGTGTTGACATCTTGCAGTGACTATGTTTGGGCATACACCATCAATACCACTACCGGCGCCCTGACGAAAGGATTGCCATTTGTCACGGGCTCTAGTCCTATGTCTGTAGCCGTGGATCCGTCAGGTAAGTTTGTCTATGTGGCTAATTATAATAGCTATAAAAATGGTTACAACGATGGTACTGTTTCTGCCTACATCATAGATGCTAACACAGGTGCCCTGACAGAAGTGATCGGATCGCCTTTTGTGGCTGGAACTTACCCTTATTCTGTCGCAGTAGATCCGACGGGCAAGTTTGCTTACGTGGCGAATTCAACATCTAACAATGTTTCGGCCTTTACCATCGACGCTACTACAGGTGCACTGACACTGGTGGCCGGATCACCGTTTGCAGCTGGAACTTCCCCTTATTCCGTCGCAGTTGATCCGATGGGCAAGTTTGCCTATGTGGTGAATAATGGATCAGACAATGTTTCGGCCTACGCCATTGATGCCACAACAGGCATTTTGACAGAAGTGGCCGGATCGCCGTTTGCGATAGCGACCAGCCCTTAGTCCATAACTATCACGAGAAATCAGTAGAAAAAACAAAAGAGCAGAAAGTCTATGGTAAACTTTCTGCTCTTTTTAATTAAATTTTTTGGATAATCCCGCGTCGCTTTGCTCCTGGGATAATTTCCAATCCCGATGTATCGGGATTGAATAATTCGGCTTACAAATTTCACTATGCTGCGCTTGTGAAATTTGGGCCTCATTACGACTAACAAGTTTCAGTTCACTGCGTTCCTAAGACTTGAGTCTCATCAGTATCTTCCACCACCAGCACCAAATTCTTTCTCCGGTCTTGCTTCGTTCACAGTGATTGCTTTTCCGCCAAGCATTCCACCGTTGAACTTCTTGATGGCTTCTACGGCGCCAGCATATCCATGGCATGCTGACTGAAATAGCCAGGATAAATGTTCGTTCCTTATTCTACCTCATGCAGAGCCAGATCCTGATAGGCGTGGAAAAATTTATGGCAAAAGGCATCCCAGCGCCGGCAAATATCAATCGTTTTTTCATCCAACTGAAAAAGATTGGGGTAAGCCACCAGTTCGGTGATCTCTGCGGACAATTCTGCAATGATTGCGTCATCCAGGCCGGAAAGAATATTCCGCACAAATTCCGCAGGCGCATACCAGGCGCTGACTTTTTGCAGGTCGCGATGGATCTGCGTCAACAGGACATTTCGCGGACCTTCCCATAGCTCGTTGATGGCGGAATCGCGGTATAGACGCGGCAGTGACGAAAAATCCTCCATGACCCCGTGGCCGCCGAAGATGGACATGGCCTCGCGAATGACATCCGTGCAATCCCAGGAGGCGGCCATCTTCTGCAGCATGATGAGTTCCCGTATATCGAAACGCTTCTTGCGGGCGGCTTCCGGTTCATCCGTAGACAGTCCTCCTTTCAGCCCTCCTTCCAGCGCCAGAAAATCCCGATACAGTTTGAAAGCTCCGGCAGTTGTTCTCTTGGCCATATGGTCTATCTTATTTAGTTGGACAGCGACCAGTGGAAATTGGCCGATCATCAGGCCAAAAGCGTTACGGAACTGGGCATACTTTTTTGCTTCACGAACAGCCCGCGTCATGAAAGCCGCTGCGGAAAGTCCTACCGTCAGGCGGGAGTATGTCAGAACAATACCGACAACATTGGCAACGCCTTTTTCCAAAGGGCCGACCGGATAGGCTATGGCTCCGTTAAACGTTAGTTCTCCCGTGGTCAATTCGCTGGTCCCCATCTTCCACTTAATCCGGTCAATGGTATAGCCGTTTCTTATTTCCTTTTCTTTGTTGCTGGGAAGCCAGGAAGGCACGACAAAAAGAGCGACTTTTTCCGCGCCGACCGGTTTTGCCGTAACCACGGCATAATCAGCGTGCGTTGCCGAACAGAAAAATTTGGTCCCATAAAGACGCCAGACACCGCTTTCGCAAACGGCTTCCAGTACATTCGCCGGCACATCCGAACCGCCCTGAATTTCCGAAAGATACTGTGCGCCGATGGCCAAATCGCCCTGAATACCCTCTTTGCAATGTTTGAGGATTTCTTTTGTTTCCGGCGTATTGGCATACTTCTCAAGGAGCATGACCAGACCTTCCGTGCAGGTAACGGGACAGCTAATACAGGCCTCGCCATTCTGGTAAATCAAATACATTTTAATCAGCTTGACCCACGGTGATGTTTTGTCAGCGAAGAATGCTTCGGAAAAAATTTCTTTTTCCATTATTTCCGTCTCCCGGGGCCGGACAATCCTGTCAATACGGTTATGATGACCGTCATAGTGCAGCATGAAAGGCCTTTTTTCCGGCGGGGCAATGCTTTCGGAAAAGTCACGCCACCGGAAGGACGCTTTAACGGATACTTCCCGGGCATGGGAATCAACCGTTTCCCATTCGCCACCTGTAAAATGGCGCACCACTTTTTGGATAAAAGGATCGTCCCGGTAATAATCAACATTTTGCCGCCAGTTTAAAAAATTATCAAAATTGTACGGATTGCTTCGATCAGGCAGAGACATATGACCTCCAGAATAAAATATTTATTGACTATCTTAACCAGTGGTTATAATACAAACCAATGGTTACAGAAGTCAAGCTTTTTTCAATGCATGATCTTCAAACAATGTGATATAGAAAAATTAGAGGATTAATGTGAAAAAGAAAAATGCTTTTGCCGAACTTAAAAATAACGAGAAAAAAGCACGACAGGACGTCATCATCGAAGCCGCCAAACGTGTATTTGCCTTAAAACCATTCAACAAAGTCAGCATTCGCGACATTGCCAGGGAAGCCGGCATCTCTCATGCGTCTATTTACCGGTATTTTCCCGATCAGCAGTCCCTTTTTGTGGAGGCCTTTCTTCATGGAGCCGAGGAAATCACCGTAATTCTTGATAACATCATCAGAACCAGTGGGGAAAAAACCATGGAAAAGGTGGCCGAGGCCTACCTCACCTACCTGATTGACAATGACCAGTATTTCCGCATGATGACACATTTTATGCTGGATGGATCACTTTCCGCGGAAATGGTTGACAAACTTAACTCCTCCGAACGCCTTATTTTTGATAAATTCGATATTCTCTTCCGGAAAGCAAACATGCCGGAACCTGTAAGGCCTTTGTCACATGCTTTTTTTGCGGCGCTCAACGGTGTTCTTATAACATTTAGAAATTATCCCGGCAGAAGTCTAAAAGCTGTGCATCAACATATGCATCACATCGCCAAAATCATTGTATCCAAATTTTGTGCAACATCTGTTTAAAGATTCTCATCATGATAATTTGGGGACATCTTAGTGTTTTACTTTTTGTTGGGATTCCGGAATTTATCTTTCAGTTTTTCCCAAAACCGATTTTGATTTTTTAAAATAAAAAGAGCAGAAGGCTTTTAACAAATCCTCTGCTCTTTATTTATAAAATACTGGATTCCCGCCTGCGCGGGAATGACACCGTATATTATATTACCGGTGTAATAATCTTAATACCGGCCACCGCCGCCGCCACGGTTTCCACCACCGCCGCCACGATTTCCGCCGCCTCTGTATCCACCGCCACCACCGCCACGGTTTCCGCCGCCGGCGCCGAATTCTTTCTTCGGTCTCGCTTCGTTCACAGTGATTGCTTTTCCGTCAAGCATACCGCCATTGAATTTCTTGATGGCTTCTGCGGCGCCTTCTTCCGTTTTCATTTCGACAAATCCAAAGCCTTTGGATTGACCTGTAAATTTGTCCTTAATGATTGCAGCGGATACAACTTCTCCGGCTTCACTAAAGTTTGTTTTCAGGTCTTCATCTGTGACTTTAAAAGACACATTGCCGACATACAAATTTTTGTTCATTTTAATCCCCTTTCTTGCTGATTAGCATTTTCTATACCTTCATTGTCCCCTGGGGGCTCACAAAGCATCAAATTCACCCCCATCCGGCTCCTGATTGAGAAGGAAGGAAATAGTGAGGGGCTTGCATGCCTTACCTCTTGAGCTCATGTAAATTGCTCATCTTATAAATCTTTGCAATTTTGATTATCCTTTGTGAGATGATAATCTGATTGCCATTATGCGATAATGAAAAAACCACCGACACTCCAAAGAGCATGGTGGTTGTGTCTCGTTTATAAAGAATGAATTAACATTTTAGAAAACATAAACACACTTATTTTTTGCATGTATAGGCGCAATATCATTAATAGTCAAGATATATTTTCTTTTGTTCTCCTGCGGCATTAAGCGTTTATTTAATCAGCCGGCGGCGCATTTTGAAAAGAGCGAGAGAGAACATAATGAGGCAAAAAATGATTAAATAACATAAACTGATCAATAACTCTAAGTTAAACAAGCCAAAACTCAATGCCCGGACAAGGTTTACCAAATGAGTAAGCGGTAAAGTAAGAGCAAAATACTGCGCCCAGATGGGCAGATTGGTTAACGGGAAAAATGTTCCGCTGAAAAGAAACATCGGAGTAACCAATAAAAAAATCGGCAGGTTGAACAACTCGATTGTTTTTACCACGCTGGTAAATAGCATGCCCACGGAACCAAAGGCCATCCCGCCCAAAAAGGCAGCGAATATAATCAATATTCCCGAAGGGTAGCTCACTAATCCGAAGAAGCTTATCACTGTCAACATGATCGTCGTGCCAATTGCCGCCTTTGTCGCTCCCCAGACTATTTCACCGGTGATAATTTCTTCGGCATTGAGCGGAGTAGCCATCATGGCGTCAAATGTTTTTTGATAATACATTCGCACAAACGAACTGAAGGTGTTTTCAAAAAAAGAACTGTTCATAATATTGATCGCCACAAGCGCCGGCGCAATAAAACGCACATAAGACGTTTCCCGGGAAGCATAAGTAATATTGCCGATAAGGCCGCTGAAACCTATGCCGAAAGCCACAAGATAAAACAGTGGTTCCAATAAAGGCGGCAGGAAATTGATCTTCCAATTTTCGCGGTAAACGGTCAGATTACGTTGCCAGATCCGCATAAAACGGATGGAGATATTTACATTCATTCCCGCAACTCCCGTCCGGTTAATCTTAAAAACACATCTTCGAGAGTAGCTGAACGCAATATACAGCTTTTATGGGTAAAGCGATTGCATATTTCCCGGTAAAGTTCATGCCCGTTCTCGGCATAAATAATCAGGCGATGGCCCAAGTCTTCCTGTCTTGCTCCGCTTGCCCGGGAAAATGCACGCAAATCATCTCCCGGTTCGATAATTTCAATAATATTGTTTCCGGTGTATTCACTAATCAGGGATTGAGGCGCCCCCTGCGCTAATATTTTCCCCTGATCCATTATTACCAGCTGATCGCAAAGGCGCGCCGCCTCATCCATATAATGGGTAGTAAGTAAAATCGTGATGCCCTGCTTCTTCAGGCTTTCCAGCTTCTCCCACAATTGGTGGCGCGACTGGGGGTCAAGCCCAGTTGTCGGTTCATCCAGAATCAAAAGTTCCGGCTGGTTAATCAGAGCGCGGGCGATGACCAGCCGGCGCACCATTCCTCCGGAAAGTTCCGTGGCACGGGCATTCTGGCGCTGTTCTAAAGCAAAATATTTCAACAATGACAACGCCCTTTCACGGGCGGTTTTTTTATCAATGTCAAAATAACGGGCGAAAACTTCAAAGTTTTGCATTACGGTCAGATCAGGATCAAGAGTATTGTCCTGCTGGCAGACGCCGATACGCGCTTTAATAATTCTGGCTTTTGTTTTTATATCCAATCCGAAAACGGAAAGATCGCCCGCAGTAACCGGTGAAAAACCATAAATCATTCTGATGGTGGAAGTTTTCCCGGCACCGTTCGGGCCCAGAATGCCAAAGCACACCCCCTTATCAACGCAAAAAGAAATATCATTTACCGCGGTAAAAGCGCCAAAAGATTTTTTTAAATGGCTGACTGCAATCACCGGTTGAATAGTCTTAATAACGGACATGCACTTCTCACAAATTTATTAAAGATAGATAAACCTACGTTAATCCCTCCGGCATTGTCAACAGAAAGAAAATGTATATTTTCATTTATAAACTGTTTGACGAAACACGCTCCTTCTATTATATTCAATTACAAGTTCCATTAGCATGGAAAATGAATCAATATTCTGTTATGCTTTTAGAAGATTTTAAATTATCGTATCTTTAGGAAACGGAGGCTTAAACTATGGGTAAATCAAAAGACGTAAAGAAAGATACAAAGAAAAAACCGGCAAAGTCGGCCAAAGAAAAGAAAGAAGCCAAGAAATTGAAGAAGGCGGCCAAAGCAGTACTGTAATTTAGCCGGAAGGATAATTTTAAAACTGCCATTAAAAAAGATTCGTTACTTTTGAATCAATGAGAGTAGCGAAATATAGGATTGTGTTTTTTAATTTCCAAAAAATTTAAACGTAAATTGATATCAGTTGAAATCACGGGTATATCCCCCAAAGCAAGCTTTGGAAACAGGTTCCGCAGCAAGTTGCGGGGTATTAAACCCCGCCTATACGGGATAATTCGACTAGCAAACTTCTATTCGCTTCGCTTTTGAAGTTTGAGTCTCATTACCCTCCGCTATGCGGGATTGTTGAATTTACCAATTCCGCTACGCCTATAGTGACTTTTAGGTTATTCGCTTTCGGAATTGGAGTTTCAACAATCAAATTTACTAAAATGGATTTATCATGAAAATTAAATTTCTCGGAGCGGCAAAAGAGGTTACCGGTTCCTGTTTTATCATAGAAACAGACAAGGCAAGATTCGCGATTGATTGCGGCATGCATCAGGGCGGCGCCGAAATAGAAAAACGTAACTGGGACATAGATGTATATGACCCGAAGCATATTGATTTTTTTATTATCACTCATGCCCATATAGATCATTCGGGACTGCTCCCCCGCATGACGCAGAACGGATTTCGCAGTCCCGTTTACGCGACCGAGCCGACGGGAGATTTGATAAAGATATTGCTTCTGGACAGCGCCCACATTCAGGAAACAGAAGCAACCTCGAAAATGAGAAGGATGCAGCGTTTCGGCAAGTCTGAAAAGATTGTACCGCTTTATTCAACAAAAGATGCCGAAGCTGTCGGCCCGTTAATTAAAACTAAAACTTACAATGAAATTTTCAGTCCCACAAGTGGAATAAAAGTCAACTTTAAAGATGCCGGCCATATTTTAGGCGCGGCCTTACTGGAATTATTTATCGAGGAAAACGGCACATCCACAAAGCTGGTTTTTTCCGGCGATATCGGCCGCCGTCATCAATTGTTAATGGAAGACCCCAACATAATCAGCGAAGCGGACTTCCTTTTTATGGAATCAACTTACGGCGACCGCAATCATAAAGGCGAAGATGACAGCTTAAATGAAATGGCCGAGGCTATCAAATACAGTTATTCCAGAGGAGAAAAAGTAATCATTCCCGCCTTTGCCGTGGAAAGAACACAGGAAATGCTTTATTCCCTTTATCTTCTTAACCGCGACGGAAGACTGCCCGAGGACATGCCTGTAATTCTGGATAGTCCGCTGGCAATTAAAGCGACAGAAATATTCCGCCGTTACCGTTCATATCTTGATGGGGAAACGCAGAGCCTTTTGAAAAATGGTGAAGATCCTCTGGATTTGCCGCAACTTCATTTTTCCTCGACAACCGCAGATTCCATGAAAATTAATGAAATGAAAGGTTCGGCCATTGTTATTTCCGCAAGCGGCATGGCCAATGCCGGAAGAATAAAACATCATTTGCGGCACAATTTGTGGCGTCCGGGAGCCAGTATTGTCTTTGTCGGATTTCAAGCGGAAGGCACACCCGGCCGCAAGATAGTAGATGGCGCAAAAACAATCCGTATTTTTAGTGAAGACATTGCCATAAAAGCCAAAATTTGGACCATCAATGGTTTTTCCGCTCATGCCGGACAGAGTCAGCTTTTGGAATGGCTGGAAAATTTTCAGAATAAAAAAATGCCTGTATTTTTAGTCCACGGCGAAATTTCCGCACAAAACCAACTGGCTTCTTTAATCAGGGAAAAACTGGGCTTTGATGTGACCATCCCTGAATATCTGGAAGAAATCAGAATGAAAGTTGGCGTTCAGTTAGAAGAATTAAAACAACCACAGGCCGCAAAGCAGCCAATTGACTTGTCTCCCCTGCTAGCCGATTTGAAAGAAAAATTTGATTATATCAACGGTCAAATTGGGAAAATTAAATCTATGCCCGCTACACGGCAGGCCGAAGTTCTTGATCTGCTGCGCCAGACCAAACTGAACATTGATGAAATAAAATCTCATTTGCGAGCGGAATAAAAGCCAACGCTGACAAATAAACTGATAACCTGAATAACCTAACCACCTGAAGGTGGCAACAGGTCACTCGGGATCGCACGTGCATTATGCGGGTGGTGAATGTTTTCTTATTGCGTCATCACTTCACTGTTACTTTTCACTTTTTATACCATTTCGATTTCAAAGGATAACGCGGCGGCAGTGAAACTAGATTTACAGTTACACAGTAAACTGTAAATCTTTATTTGAACTGTCCCGCTTAAACGGGGCAAGGAGGAGGCTCCGAGGCGTATTATACACACGTGACCTTCAGGTTATACGTTGAGGAAGCCGGCAACGCTGCCAACAAAGTTAGCCGAAGAAAGCGGATTGGTATTACTTAATTTTTATGTCCGGATGAAATATTAGCGCCATTTTTTCGATAGCGTCCACAATACGCGGCGATGCCCGGCTGATCAAGTTGGTATCAATAGGATAAATTCTATTATTATCTACAGCCGGTATTCCTTTGAAATTTTGCCAGAAACTTTTTACCACCGCAAATTCTTTATCATTGATCATGGGCGCAAAAAGAATTATTTCCGGTGATGCTCCCATGATGCCCTCCGCGCTATAGCGGGGATAGCGGGCGGCATCATGGCCGGCGATATTAATGCCTCCAGCCCGCTCAATTCCTTCATTGATTAACGTACCTTTGCCGACAGTAACGACAGGCTCCAAACCAATCTGAAAAAAAATGCGCGGTTTATTTTTGCGGCGTATTTGCGCAGTGACATTGTTTAATCTCTTTTGAAGTTCTTCAACCAGTTTCCAGGCATCCTTTTCCCGATTTGTTATTTCACCGATATTTAAAATGCTTCTCAGTATTCCATCGGTATCCGAAGGATTGGTCACATAAACGGGCAACCCGAGTCTTTCCAACTGCCGCACTGTATCTTTTCGGTTTCCGTCAGCGGTGGCAATGATTAAATCCGGTTTCAGAGCAACAATCTTTTCTATGGAAGGATTGGTAAATCCGCCTATTCGCGGTTTTGTTCGTGCGGCTGCCGGCCAATCACAAAAGGTGGTTACGCCTGCTATTTTATTATCAAGGCCAAGCGCATAAAGTATTTCCGTGATACCGGGCGCAAGGGAAACAATTCTCTGCGGCGCAGGAGTTATATTTACACCATGCCCTATTTCATCAGTGACCGTGCGGGCACAAGATATATCTGAGCAAAATACCGCCAGGAAGACAGTTAAAAATAATATCAAAGGCTTATTAGCGTTGGTTAATTTTTTGTGCATAAATTCATATAAAATAAGGGAAATGCCTAATCCGTTAGTTTGTAGAGAAAGGTAACCGTAATATGCAAGCGCGAAAGGTTATAAGTTTCCGGTAATGGTTCGAACGGCGCCGCAGCTCGAACAACACTTATTGCTCCATCATCTAAGTCTGCATATCCCGACGAAGACATAAGGGTTACTCCGGCAAGACCGCCGTTGGAATCAATGGACATCTTTACTGTAACAGTTCCTTCTTCATTTTTTTCGAAAGCTTTCTGGGGATAATCAATTTGGGATATCTTATCTTTGATCTTGGTTAAATAATTAACATACTTGATATCGGCGCTGCCGAGGTCAACAGTCTCTTCGCGCCAATCATCAGTGTTAATTCCTTTTTCCTTTTGAGTTCGGACTGATTTTGTTTCTTCCTTTATTTTTTTTTCTTTTTTAGGCTCAGGAATTACTTCCTGTTCGGGTTCTTTAATGCTTACTGAAAATATTTCCACCGGCTTGATATTATCGCGCAAATCAATCATTCCTGTCACCGCGAGCAGCGTCACATGGATAAAAATTGATATTATTACAGGCCAGAATATGGCTTTTTTTGAGCCCATGTTTTATTTTCCCCGAAGCACCGGAATTCTCCGTGATTTAGCGTCGTAATCATATACGGCATTGGCTATAAAATCAACAATATGAATTTAATGTCGAGCAGATTTCAGCTGTTGAGATAATAGTAAATCATTCGCCGAAAGTTGGATCGCCATAACCGGTACTACCGTGAGAAATGTTCATCAGAAAGGAGCAAACAAAAAAGGCAGGATATAACACCTGCCTTTTTTTAAAAAACAACTACATGTTTTTTATTTATTCGATATTGGCGCTGACAACAGAGGCTATCTGCATCATATCAATGGTCTGTCCTTCTTTTAATTTCGTGAAATCAACCACCTTGCCGCTCTTGCCGGTAACTTTGGTGTTATTAAATATTTTAATTAGCTTGGCATCGGCCACAATATTCTTGCCGGCGTTTTCCGGCTTGCCATTAACTGTTTTGGTTTGCAGTTTGTTTGCCTTGATGTAATTCCACAACTTTTTTGTTATTTCGGTGCGGGGAAGTGCTTTAGCTCCCAGCAACGCCGCCAAATCCGCTTTTAGTTTTACCGGTTTGTTCAACCCTTTTTCTTCTGCCATAATTAATGCCTCCGTTTTTTAAATTGTGTTAGTATTTTTTAATCAGATATTGCGAAGGGAGTATAAGAACTTTCTGTTTTGTATGTCAAGGAAATATTAACCGCAAAATATTTGATCAAGATTAGTAATTTAGTACAACCATCCCCATCATTTGTACACAATTATCTCATATTTCAGATAGCTTCCATATTGTATTTTTAAAAAGGAGTCGATGGGGTAACATTTTCACGCTGGAATAATAAAACAAAGGTTTGATAGTTGTTTTAATTTATTTTTTGTTATAATAAAATATTGCATGGCAATTAAATAAAAGGTGTGACCCCAAAAGTTGGCTACAGGTGGTTATGGCTTTTGCTTTGCATGATTGTTCGACATACAAATAATGTATCGAGGGAATATGCGATATGAATTCAAAAGTTTCCGTTGTGGGAGCAGGCAATGTAGGTGCAACTGTGGCGCAGAGAATTGCGGAAAAAGAATTAGCTGACGTTGTATTGATAGATATTATCGAAGGTGTTCCGCAGGGAAAATCTCTGGATTTAGCACAGGCCGCACCGATTGAAAAACACGACGCTCATCTTGCAGGCGCCAACACTTATGAGGCTTCCGCTAACTCCGATATCGTGATTATCACGGCGGGAATCCCGCGCAAGCCAGGCATGAGTCGCGACGATCTTCTGGCAACCAATCGCAGCATCATTCAGGGCGTAACACGGCAAGTGGCAAAATATTCCCCCAAAGCCATTCTGATTATTGTCAGCAATCCACTTGATGCGATGTGCCACGTCGCCATGGAAGAAAGCGGCTTTCCCAAAAATAGAGTAATCGGCATGGCAGGAGTTTTGGATTCCGCGCGTTTTCGCGCTTTTATCGCAGCAGAGCTGAAAGTGTCCGTGGAAAATGTTCAGGCGTTGGTTTTAGGCGGCCATGGCGACACGATGGTGCCTCTGCCCCGTTTCTCAACGGTTGCGGGCGTGCCGATTACAGAACTGATGACGTCGGAACGCATTGATGCGCTGATAACACGAACACGCAACGGAGGCGCGGAAATTGTCAGTCTTTTAAAAACTGGCAGCGCCTATTACGCACCAGCTTCGGGGGCGGTAGAAATGACGGAATCCATCCTCAAAGACAAAAAGAAAATTCTACCCTGTGCCGCTTATCTGGAAGGCGAATACGGCATTTCCGGCCTGTTTGTCGGCGTACCGGTGAAACTGGGCAAAAACGGCGTCGAACAAATTCTGCAGCTTAAACTTTTGCCCAACGAGATAAAAGCATTGAGTAAATCTGCCGCTGCGGTAAAAGAACTTGTGGACGCGATGAATAAAACGGCATGATCTGAAGCATTGGCCGATTCAGCTTTCTTTAATAAATCTCGCCGCCGACAACAAGCATTAATCTGCCTGTAGTTCACCATAATATTATCCAAAGAAAAAGGCCCTATAACCTTACATTGGTCATAGGGCCTCTGGGTTTTCAGGATGCCGAAACCATTACACCTTAATTTATTTTTATAGTCTTGATAACAGCCTGGACTCTGCGGTTCTTCTGACGTCCTTCCTCGGTGTTATTGCTGGCAATCGGCTTAGTCAGTCCATAACCGACAGCGGTTAGTCGTGACGCCTTGATTCCAAAGTGGTTGATCAGGTATTGCCGGACGCTGTTGGCGCGGGCCTCGGACAGCTTTTGATTGTATTCCGCTGTGTCGACATTGTCGGTATGGCCTTCGATCACAGCAGTAGTCTTGGGATACGTTTTCATGAAATCGGATACCTTCTTTATTTCATTATAATATTTTTCCTTGACAACGGCCTTGTCGGTATCAAATTCCACATTAAGTGCGATGGTGACAGTGGTGGGACAATTTGGACAGTCGTTAATATTCTTATCGACAACCAATTCGGGTAAACCACCCGCCCTTGTTTCCGCCTGCACTGCCGTGACAAAAGCTACCAACATCATAATAAAAACTAACATTCCAATTTTTTTCATAAGATTCTCCTTTCGTCCTAACCTTAATAAGTTGACTCTTTGGAAAAACAATTTTAATTTTAAATATATCGACCTTCAATCAATGTTGTTTCTTCATACTAAAATAAACTTTTTATGTCAAAGATATTCTTATTTTAATGCCAGATGAAAAATATCACCCCTTAACATAGAGCACCACAAAAAGGCCCCATGACTTTGCATTTGTCATGGGGCCTGAAACATCTTTTAAATTTTTAGATGTTACAAATTTATTGAACTATCCTTATTGCTTCCATGACAGCTTCAACTCTGCGGTTCTTCTGGCGGCCTTCTTCCGTATCATTGCTGGCAATCGGCTTAGTCAGTCCATAACCGGCAGCGGTTAGGCGGGAACCGTCAATTCCGAATTTGTCAATAATATATTGACGAACGCTGTTAGCGCGTTTTTCGGATAATTTTTGATTGTATGCTGCACTGGCAATATTGTCCGTATAACCTCCAATTTCAGCGGTTGTATCAGGAAACTCTTTCATGAAATCTGCCACCCTCTTGATGTCATCATGATATTTTTCCTTGACAACTGCTTTATCGGTATCAAATTCCACATTAAGCGTTATGGTGACTTTCTCCTTTGCTGGAGTTGGTGCCGGAGCGGGAGCGGATTGTGCACAGCATTCAGGGAAGAGATGACAGTCACACGTTTTAATCATAGGATCGACAGTAAGTTCCGGTAAACCACCGGCCCTGACTTCCGCCTGAGCTGCCGTGACGACAGCCATCATCATTATAATAAACACTAACATTCCAATTTTTTTCATAATATTCTCCTTTCGTCTTAATTTAAATGAGTTGATTTGGGGGATAAATATTTACATATCGATATTTCAATAAGTGTTTTAGTACTAAAATAAATTATTTGTGTCAATAACATTCTTGTTATGTGTTAATGCCCAATAATTATTTAACCCCCATAATCGCCAGACGAAAATATCACTCCTTGATATATGCAGGAACCAATAGCATTAATAGTCATGCTTAATTCAAAAGATCAGGATAAATATAGTGGTGGAGCCGGAGGCTCCCCAAAATAACGCGACCTCCCGCAGATTACACCGCATTTCCCTCACGGCTGAAGCCGGGGATTCCAAACCGCGGGATTGAGAAGCCTGTTTAAATATCCGGGACTCAATGAGTTTATCATATCTTATAGAGCCCTTTATGCTAAAGTTCGGAGTGTACCTAACTTTTTGCTGTTTTGACTAATCAAGATAAAATGTGGTAGATAAAACAAGCTTGGTTATGCGTACTCTCCGCCAAAGCGAAGTTGGAATAATTTCCGAGAGGTGGCACCCCGCAACCTGACCGGTGAAGAACGCATATTGGCAAATTAAAAAGGTGAAACGGCTATCAATAAAATTTTCGGAAATACGACAGGCCTGCGCGCCGCGCAAATCAAACAAATAGAACGCCTCTGCCGTAAAGGCATCCCGCCGGAAAATATTATCAGCCATGATCTGGCCCGGCAATTGTCCTTTCTTTCCCGTGATATTAACCGGCAAATCGGCTTGCTCATCAGCCGCAAAGGAGAAATCGTTACCGCAATAATCGGCGACCACAAAAGCATATTAATCCCCAGTCTGGAAGGGTTTCGCTCGTCTTCGCTGCGGTTTAAAGGTTTGCGGCTGATTCACACTCACTTAAACAGCGAAGAATTATCCGATGAAGATTTAACCGATTTATCACACCTGCGACTCGATCTTATCGGCGCGCTGGAAGTACGCGAGGACGGTTCTCCCGGCAGGCTCCACTGGGCGCACCTCGTCCCCGAAAATCCGGCGGGAGACTACTGGTTAATAATGAATCCTGCGGAGCCGCACCAGCTCCAAATAAATTTTCTTTCTTTCATCCAAGCGCTGGAAGACGAATTTGCTAAAAAGCAAAAATCCCGCAAAATGGAAGCGACGGATAAAGCTATTCTTTTGCGTGTCGAAAAAAATCCTCTGGCTGATGCCCAAACATCGCTTGAGGAACTCGCCCAATTGGCGCGCACCTGCGGCGTGGAAGTTTTCGATTCTCTGATCCAGTACCGTCCGCAGCCCGACCCTAAATTCATGCTGGGCAGGGGCAAGCTATCCGCAATCGATTTGCGGGCCACGCAAATCGGCGCCAACATGCTCATCTTCGACCACGAACTGACACCGGCGCAAGTGCGCTCCATCAATGACTTTACCGGTTTAAAAATTATCGACCGCACTCAGATCATTCTGGATATTTTTGCCCGGCGCGCCCATAGCCGTGAAGGGAAAATTCAGGTAGAACTGGCTCAGTTGAAATATCTGCTGCCGCGACTGACGCATCTGGACACTTCTTTTTCCCGGTTGGCCGGCGGCATCGGCGGCATCGGTCCCGGCGAAACAAAACTGGAAATCGACCGCCGCCGTACTCGCGAGCGCATTCATCGATTGGAAAAAGATTTAAAAGCAATAACAAAATCGCGCCGGCAACGGCGCGGCAGACGAGAAAAAACAGGTTTGCCGGTCATTTCCATCATCGGCTACACCAACGCCGGCAAATCCACACTCCTCAACACTCTCACTAAAAGCTCTGTTTTGGTTGAAGACAAACTCTTTGCCACTTTGGATACAAAGAGTGCCCGGCTGCGCTTTCCTCAAGATACTGAAGCTATTATCACCGATACGGTGGGCTTCATTCGCAATCTACCGGAAGAATTGTTCACCGCTTTCCGGGCAACATTGGATGAATTGCTTGAGGCGGATATACTTTTGCATGTAATTGACGTAAGCAACAGCCAATTTGAAGACCAGATTGCCGCCGTGGAAAAAATTATGGAAGAGCTGGAAATTAATGACAAACCAACCATAAGAATACTGAACAAGTCCGACTGCGTTGCCGATAAAAATTTGCTCCAGACTCTCTGCCGGAGACTTAACGCGATTGCTGTTTCGGCGCTGGACAAGCGAACACTTTTTGAATTAATGGAAAAAATAGAATCTTTGCTTGCCGGCAACCATTTCTTTCCAGTCCGTCAATTTTATGCTAATGAAAAAGAATAAAATTAGGATTTATTTATGAACAACGACTTTATTGCAATCCGCTGGCATGGAAGGGGCGGTCAGGGGGCCATAACGGCGGCAAAGATTTTTGCGGGAGCCGCTTTCGTCTCCGGCTATCCTGGCGTTGTCATGGCGCCAAGTTTCGGTACGGAGCGCAGGGGCGCACCGGTCATGACATCACTGAAGATATCTCGAGATAAAATATACGATTTATCTCCCATCGAGACACCGGACATCATTGTTGTCCTTGACCACCTGCTTTTAAACGAAACGGATGTAACGCACGGCCTCAAATCCGGCGGGATCATCGTTTTGAACACGCCTAAATCTTTTGAGTCATATAAATTAAAAGATTACAGGTTTGCAACCGCGGATATTACAGCAATATCAGTTGAGGCAGGTCTTCCTCACGGTATGGTAAATACCGGGATTATCGGATCACTCGAGCGGGCCATAAACCTCGTGGGAATGGAGATCCTGATCAAAGGCATTGAAGAGGAATTCAACACAAGAAAGCCGGAAAAGAATTCATTGGCCGCAAAAATTGCCTTTGAAAGAACTGTGACGGGAGATTGAAAATGGGCACTCGAAATTACAGAAGAAAAACTTCCCATAGTAATCACGGGCCGGGTGACGGCGGAAAAACCGGATCATGGAGGGTGGAACGGCCTGTATTGAATCAAAGCCTCTGCATACCATGCAAAAGAAAGACCGAAGCCTGCTTCATGTGCTGGCTTTTTTGTCCGGAGATTGTCATCTCCAGAACAATTCCTCCCACGGTCGATCTGGAATACTGCAAGGGCTGCGGCATCTGTGCTGAAGAATGCCCTACCAAGGCCATCACTATGGCGGATGAAGCAGTATTTTCAGACGAAGACAAGGACAAGGAGTAGGCGCCATGCATATTATCGAAAACGGAAATGTTGCCGCAGCCCTGGGCGTCCGGCTTTGCCGTGTCAATGTTATCGCCGCCTATCCCATCACGCCGCAGACCCCGGTTACGGAAAGACTTTCCGAGTACGTTGAATCCGGTGAAATGAAGTCCGAGTACATACCCGTAGAAAGCGAACATTCCGCCATGGCCGTCTGCATTGCCGCATCATCGGCCGGCGCCAGAACCTTTACCGCAACCAGCGCCAACGGGCTCCTCTACATGCATGAACAGGTCCAATGGGCAGCCGGTGCAAGGCTTCCCATTGTAATGTGCGTTGTCAACCGAGCGGTGGGCGCCCCCTGGAATGTCTGGAATGACCAGCAGGACTCGATTTCACAGCGTGATACGGGCTGGATCCAGATGTATTGTTCCGACCACCAGCAGATCATTGATTCGGTCATCAAGGCCTACTGGCTGGCGGAAAAGGTGAGCATTCCGATTATGGTCTGCTATGACGGGTATATCCTCTCGCACACATACATGCCTTTTGATGTGCCGGATCAGGAAAAGGTCGACGCGTTTCTGCCGCCATTTAAGCCGGACTATGCTCTCAACACTGAAGAGCCCGCCAACCTAAATACAGTGACTCTTCCCGACGTGCGCATGGATGTGAGAGGTGAGCTTGCCCATGGGTATATGGAGATTAGATATCTGCTTCATGAAGAAATGAGAAAGGCGCTTGCCGTTGCCTTCGAAGGCGAGAAAAAGTTTGCTGATATATTTGGCCGGAGCGGTGACCCGTATATCGAACCTTATCGTTGTGATGACGCGGAATATGTTGCCGTGGGCCTCGGATCTATCACTTACCAGTTGCGGGTTTCCGTGGATGCTTTAAGAAAAGAGGGAATTAAAGTGGGCGTCATGGGCGTTCGTTTTTATCGGCCTTTCCCTGACGAGGCAATTGCCCATGCGCTCAAAGGGAAAAAAGGTGTCATCGTTTTTGAAAAGGCCTTGAGCTACGGGTATGAAGGTGCGCTGGTCTCGGATTTAAAGTCCGCTCTTTACGAACATCTTGCCGGTACAGGCGTCTTGCCGGTCGTCCAGAATTTTATTTTAGGAATCGGCGGCCGCGACATCAGGACAGAGGATTTGACACAAACCCTAAGAGCGGCAACAAAAGGCCGGATGGCAAAAGAGCCATTGTGGATAGGGCTCAAGCTTTAGGAGAATCAAATGCAGGCGAAGACTACCATTTTAAGTTTACCGATAGAGGAATTTGTCCACCCGGGAACAAGAGCGTGCACCGGCTGTGGCTTGGCCATCGCCTATAGAGTGGGCCTTAAGGCTCTCGGAAAAGACACGATCCTCGTAGTACCCCCCAGTTGCCTTACCGTGCTTCAAGGGCTTTTCCCGATTGCTTCCACCAAGCTTCCCTGTCTGAATGTAACGTTTGCCTCCACTGCGGCGGCAGTCACCGGAATTCTGGCCACTCTGAAATCGCAGGGCAAGAATAAGATCAAGGTGGCCGGATGGGCAGGCGACGGAGGAACAAGTGATATAGGTTTGCAGGCATTATCGGGCGCGGCAGAACGTGGCGATAACTTTATCTACCTCTGTTATGATAACGAAGGATACATGAACACCGGCGTTCAGCGCTCGGGCACAACGCCTATCGGCGCTATAACAGCAAACACACCGTTCAAAGGAAAGCTGCAGCAAAAAAAAGACGTGCCGGCAATCATGGCGGCGCATAACTTAAGCTATGTTGCCGCATGTTCCGCTGCCTACCCGCTTGACCTTTTTGACAAGATAAGAAAATGCGTGGATATGCCGGGCACCAAATATATTCACATCCACATTCCCTGCCCTCCGGGATGGGGATATGAACCGAGATATGGAATAAAGATTGGTCGTCTGGCTGTTGAAACCGGATATTATGATCTCTACGAAATCGTCAATGGTGAGTTCAAGCTGACCGCGGCATCCGAAAAGCTTGTGGAAAAACGCAAGCTGGTGCCGGTTCGCGAATACTTCCGCTCACAGTCACGATTCAAGATTCTTACAGACGCGCAGATCGCCGACATCCAGAATCAAATCGATGCGAAGTGGGCGGGATATTATAAAAAAGACGAGTGATGTGGCCTAAATAATGGTTAACCGGCCGGATGGTGCCAGAGAAGTTATTAACTTTTCCCTAAAATGAACAAATCGTCAAATTCAATGAATATGCAGGCTTTCAATGTGTAATAAACACCATTTACGCCCGACGACAAACATCGACACCACTCCTCGCATTTTATAGTCTATATTTCATTGACACACAAAATCTTTCTGCATATACTCCCACCAGCAATATCTTATCAAATTAAATACTTCGCTGATGCATTTTTTCATAAGCAACGACTGGTTTAGATATGATATTTATTTAACCTCAGATGAACGCATATTATGATTAACCAACACGTGAATGACTATTGCGTTTTTTGTAAATCAAATAATAGCAAACTGTTGTATCCGGTTACTGATATTTTCAATGATCAATATACATTAAATCAATGCCGCCTTTGCCATGCTATTTATTTATCACCCCATCCTACAGAAGCGCAACTCAATCGCGCCTATGATGATACTTACTATGGAGAAGGAACAGAAAAGTTTAATCCGATTGTTGAAAATATTCTTGATTTTTTTCGTTCTCGCCGTTCCTCGTTTTTAAGAAAACAATTACATACCAACGCTCGTGTTTTAGATATCGGCTGTGGTAATGGTCGGTTTCTGCAATATTTAGGTACAAAAGGAAATTTTGAATTGTATGGCATGGAACGAGAAGGAAATTCAGCTCGCAGAGCATCACGTATTTCCAGAATTCGATTGCTTGTAGGTTCGCTAAAACAAGATACATATCCGTCAAATTATTTTGATGCCATTACTTTGTTTCATGTATTTGAACACATTGATAATCCCGCGGAGATGCTACATATTATCGAAAATATATTGAAACCAGGCGGTATATTAGTGATGTCATTCCCTAATATCAATAGTAATCAAGCCGGATGGTTTAAAGGCGATTGGCTACATCTTGATCCTCCTCGTCATTTGTTTTATTTTAAACCTATTGATTTTATTGGTTTGATGAAAAAAAAATGCTTTGAACTGGTAGATGAACAGTATCTATCCTTTGAACAAAATCCATACGGTCTAGTGCAAAGTATTTTAAATAAAGTTTCTCCAAAACGTGAACTATTATTTGAGTTTTTAAAGGGGAATAAATCATATATAAAAGACTATCCGTTATATAAATTTATTTTTCATGTACTATTTTTCATAACATTTATGCCTGTTGCATTACTTAGTGATATAGTGGACGCAATAATAAAACGAGGCGCTACAGTTCAGTTAACATTTATTAAAAAATAAGAGTAAGAACCCTTTAATTTTTAGTTATTACAAAATCAATTTTCGAACTATGAGGAGAAGTATCCGGACAACTATTTAATGCAGTAAAACCCTTATAAATCAAAAGTTAGTGCCTATAGCAATTTGCATAGGTGAAGAATGAAGTGGGCGGCTAAAGGCAACGTTAGATCCATTATTTCAAACAAATCATAAGATATTTTATTCATCATGCTTTATCGCTTCGTAAGTGTTACCGATAACCGCGATAAGACTTATTGAACAAAATTTGTCAAGTCAGGTATAGTTCAATAATCATTATAACACCATTGCGAGCGCGAACCAGCATGAAAGTGCTTTTTTCAGCGGAACCATATTCAGATTGCCACCGGACATGATTATAACCACTTTCTTACCTGCAAGACGGTTTTTGGTTTTGGTAAGGAGGGACACCTGTCCCTCCTTCTCCTTGCAGATTATTCCTTGTAGAGATTTTCCAACATATCCCCATATTTTTCCATAACCACCCCGCGTTTGAGTTTCATGGTTTGGGTGAGCATGCCATTATCCACACTGAAGTCATCTAAGATAAACTCAAATTTACGGGGAATTTCGTAGGATCCCACTGTTTCCTTGAGATGGTTCTGAACCTCGGCGGCAAGCAACTCCTTAAAATTCCTGCCTGCGGGATTGGAAGGATCGAAAAGGTCCTTCGGTTCAACTGATAATTTCAGTTCAGAGGCTAAATGTTGTAATAATTTCATGTCAGGAACAATTAATCCGACATTGTATTCATGACCTGCGCCGGTGATTACGGCATTCAAAATCCAGGGCATGACCTTCATTTCCAGCTCAATGGTTTCCGGATGGATATATTTACCGTTGGCAAGTTTATATTCTTCCTTAAACCGGCCGGTGATGAATAAAAAGCCATCATCATCAAGTCTTCCTCTATCCCCCGTACGTACACCCCGCATCCCATTCATCTCCACGATCACTTCTTTGGTTTTTTCCGGTTTGTTGTGGTAACCGATCATGCATTGAGGACCAAAACAAAGGATCTCTCCGTCATCGCCAGCCTCACCTGTTCGCGAGCGATCAATCACGACTTTGGTTTTATTGATCGGTTTTCCAACCGATCCCAGACGATTCCCCATTAATGGAGAGTTAACGGTAATGGCCGGAGAAGTCTCGCTCAAGCCATAGGCATCATAGGTCGGAATTCCGACATCGATAAAGAATTTGGCAATTTCGACGTTCATGGGAGCGCTGCCGGTGATCGCGTTTTCCAAACATCCTCCAAAGCGGGCCCTAATTTTTTTCAAAACGATTTTATCCAAGATTTTGTATTTTAAACTCACATTGCCTGTTTCCCGTTTAAGTTTCGCCGCTGCAAGCGCCATTTCAAAGAGCTTTAATTTTAACCCGCCTTCTTCCCTCATTTTGGCCCAAACACCATTGTAGACCTTATTAAATATCCGGGGCACGGTGATCATGAATGTGGGTTTGATTTTGGGCAAATCAGCAATTAAAGTCTCCACCGACCCCATAATCCCAATGGAACCGCCTCTCAGAATAAAACCATGCAAATCGGCCGTAATCCCGAAAGAGTGTGCCCAGGGAAGCATGGAGATAGCCCGGCTTTTTTCGGTTAAATTCGAAAACCAAGCCAAGCCGGCTTTCACATTTTCCGCCAGATTTCCATGAGACAGAAGAACTCCCTTGGGTTCGCCCGTAGTGCCTGAAGTATAGATCAGCACTGCAACGTCGGTTGGCTTTGGTTTAATGGAAGGAACTGGTTTTTCCGCGCCTTTTTTCTCTAATGCCTCCATGGAGTTTTCCCCTGAACCCTCAATCAGATAGATTTTTTGCAGAGTGGAGATTTCAGCAGGAAAATCTTTCACTTTCTCCAGTACTTCAGATTTGGAAACAAACAGGATCTTGATGGCTGCATCTTTCACAATATATTTCCACATCGAGACTAATTCTTTTTCATACATAGGTACGTATGCTGCGCCCAAACCCTGGGTGGCGATCTCCCCGATCAACCATTCTTTCCGATTATTTGCGATAATCCCGACGGTGTCTCCCGCTCTAACCCCGATTGCTGATAATCCCGCCCGCAAATTATTCACGCGGGTGGCGATTTGGCTATAGGTTACCCATTGATACTCTCCGGCGTTGTCTTTCTCACCCATTAGCAGATTGTTCGCATATTGGGAGGCGCTATGTTCAAAAATCTCCACTAAATTATCCGGAGCTTCATATTTGCTGCTATACTCACCATACTCAAAAATCGCCATAAACTTCACCCTCCCTTTCGATTTTTTTATTAAAGCTCACTGAAAGCTTAATTTTAAAAAAATTTAAGCTATTGGTTATTGTTCGTTAGCAAATGCATTAAGCATACAGCTTATCTATATAACGACAATTTTGGAGATTTTGTTTCACCTAAAGAATAGCGTTCAAAGGATAGTTTACACTTTTTTGATAAGCACTTCCCATTTTACATTAGAATCATACGGATAAAGATCGGGCAAGTCAAGAAAATTTGGACACACAATTTACAATTTAAGGCTTGAAAACTTTGCGCTCATGCTAATCGCTTCTCATCACGTTATTGCGTCGTACATTATTATGAAAGCGCTGTTTTCAGTGTATCCATATTCAGGTTGCCACCGGACATGATCATCACAACTTTTTTGCCCGCAAGACGGTCTTTTATTTTGTAAGCGGCGATCAGCGAAACAGCTCCGGCGCCCTCGGCCAGATTATGTGTGGTGGTAAGCGCCATCCTGATTCCTTCGAGTATCTCATCTTCGGTCAAGAGCACTACATCGCTGATTGTGTCTTTGAGAATAGTGTAAGGCAGATGGAATACGCTTCTTGCGGCAAGACCGTCCGCGACCGTATGAGCTTCATCAAGAGTTACAATTTCTCCTTTTTTCCAGGAATTATAAAAGGATGAGGCATTCTGAGCCTCCACGCCGATCACCTCTGTATCGGGCTTGATTGCACGCACGGTTTTTAAAAGCGATGCACAGCCCGCACCGCCGCCGATAGGACAAATGATTGTATCGACTTCCGGCAGGTCCTCAATTATCTCCAGTCCCATTGTGGCAAGGCCGTTTAAAATTTCCGGTTCGTTGCCCTGCTGGACATAGTAATAACCAGCGCTGTCCACAAGCTCTTCGCAGTATGATTGAGCATCGTAGAAGTCTTTCCCGTGAACAATAAGTTCCGCGCCGTAGCTTTCTATTGTCCTGTTGATTTCAGGGTTGTTGCCCTCCGGTACTACAACCGTGCAGGGTACATGAAACCATTGTCCCGCCCACGCCATAGCCAGACCGTGGTTGCCTCTGGTGGCAACGAGGATACCGGCCTCCAGCTCTTCTTTCGACATGTGATGAAAAAAATTAAGCGCTCCTCTGATTTTGAATGATCCGGTCGGGTTGTGGTTTTCATGCTTGATGAACGCCTCGCAACCTGTGATTCTGGAGAGTTCCGGATAAAGTATCAGATTTGTTCTGTTGAGGTACCTGTAAATGACTGATCTTGCCATGAAAGCCTTTGTCAGGTTGACCTGTTTGCTCAGTTCCTCGTATTTTTTCAACATAAAGATACCTCCTCTCTAAATATTTTTACTTATCAAATCGGCATATCTGGCGGCGGCGCCTATATTGGCTAGGACAACCGCTTTGCCCCTTTCACCACGGCGCTTAAGTTCTTTGGGGTCTTCCAGCGCCTGAAGAATTCCTTGCAGTAATTCCTCCGTATTTCTTATTGTCACACCGCAACCAGCGTCTTCCAGCAAAGATTTTTCTTGACTGAAATCTTCCATCGACGGACCGTAAAAAATTACTTTGCCCCATGCCGCCGCTTCTAAAATATTCTGCCCGCCTTTGGGAACAAGACTTCCGCCGCAATAAACAATCGTTGCCAGCGAATAAACCTTGAACAATTCTCCTATAACATCAATAATGATTATCCGCTCATTTTTCCGTTGCCGTCCATTACTTATTTCCGAAAGCGTTATTACATCATCAAAATATTTCTGCCTCAAAAGGCCGAGAACATCATTTGTTCGTTCAATGTGCCGCGGCACAATGATGAGCTTGAATTCAGGATAGCTTTTTAAGAGTTCCTGATACACATTAATGATAATTTTTTCTTCACCATCGTGCGTGCTTCCCGCAACAAAAAATCTTTCGTCTTCACGCACGTTGAACCGGCGGGCAATCTCTTCCCGCAGGACAGGTGCAGCCAGAGCCGCCAGACCATCATATTTTGCATTT
Source organism: uncultured delta proteobacterium (assembly GCA_963710575.1). Classification (GTDB taxonomy): domain Bacteria; phylum Desulfobacterota; class Syntrophia; order Syntrophales; family Smithellaceae; genus Smithella. Next base: position 120,661 of record CAVQAL010000003.1, read on the forward strand.
CCCAGCACTTTTATTTTTGCACAATCCATGCCGATGTCTTTCAATCTCTCCGCGTCAACTCCGGAAATCATTCCCGCAAAATCTAAATTACAAAGTACTTTTTTCCAAAAATAATTTGTTATCACGTACCGATGGTAAGATCGGGGAGAAATCCGGCCGTTAACCATCAATGTTTTTATCCGGCGTGCTTCGCAAACCCGGAGAAAATTAGGCCAGAGTTCCGTTTCCACCAGCGCAAAAATATCTGGTTTAACCACCCTGATCATTTTACGCACAACACAAGGAATATCCAAAGGGAAATAAATAAATGCAGCTACGTCTTTGATAAACCTGTGCGCCATTTCCTGGCCTGTTTCCGTGGAAGTGGAAAAAATAATCTGAACTTCCGGTCTTTTCGTTTTTAAAGAAGCAACTATCGGCGCGGCAGCAGTGACTTCGCCGACTGAAACCGCATGAATCCACACCCGCGGCCCATCTTTTAAATTAGCCAGTATTTTCGCTTGTCTTCCGCCCAGCTTCTGAATAAAACTTTTGCGATATTTACCGGTAAAAATTATTTTCAGCAAAAAATAGGGTAAAATAATAATCGCCGCGGCAAATAAAATAATATTATATAAAATATACATGGCTCTATCTTCAGATTTTTCTGCTTTAGTGTCAAGAAAATTTAGTGAGTCCCAAGTTTTAGAAGCGAAGCGTACTGAAATTTGCCGGACGAACTATCCCGCGCATGCGGGATAATGAGAACTTCCAAGAGCGAAGCGACGCGTACTGAAATTTGTTCGTCGAATTAATGACATTCGCTGAAAATGAGTGAAACGAAATTTGAAGCGTAAATGGAATTATCCCGTGTGCAAAGCACATAGGGATATCCCGCATACCAAGGATATAAATACCATTTAGTTGACAATCTCGTTTCTTTATTATACTTTACATCATCCATAATCAGCAAAAAAGAGTGAGAAAAAACAATGAAAATAATTGCCCCTTCGATTCTTTCCGCCGATGGCAGCAGACTGAGTGAAGAAATAGCCGCCGTAGAAAAAGCCGGGGCTGACTGGATTCATATAGATGTAATGGACGGCAATTTTGTTCCCAATATCACCATGGGACCGGCAATAATATCAGCCTTGAGAAAAACAACAAAACTTCCCTTTGATGTTCATCTGATGATTGAAAATCCCGACAGATACATTGAATCTTTCTCCAAAGCGGGAGCCGATATTATTACTGTTCACGCGGAAGCCACAAATCATGTCTCCCGGACAATTGACTTGATTAAAAGTTTCGGTCAGCGAGCTGGTGTTTCCTTAAATCCGGCGACGCCGCTTGCGCAAGTAGAAAATGTTATTCGCCATATTGATTTGCTGTTGATTATGACTGTCAATCCCGGATTCGGCGGACAGAAGTTCATTGCTACTTCCTTATCAAAAATCGCCCGGGCTAATAATATGCTGGAAGGACTGTCGCACAAACCGCTACTGGAAGTTGACGGAGGGGTGAATCTGAAAAATATCGGCGATATCGCCCATGCCGGAGCCGATGTAATCGTCGCCGGAGCCGCGATTTTCGGCACTGACGATTATCAAAAAACAATCACCTCATTGAAACTTGCCGCAAATAGTCAGACAACCTAATTTCCCAAAAATTAAAGTATCATACCCAATTGTCATACTGGTAGTATGTTCATGTTTTCATTCCTGTACGGGAAACAGGACAGACTTTATTAAGTTCATTTTGGCCAGGCGAAAAGCACTTGCTGTTTTCAGACATCCAATGCCGTATTCAATACTCCGGCTAAGATTAATAGAAGACGCTTCGGCAAAATATTTTGTCGGACAACTTACTTCGGCAACCGTGTAACCAAACCAAACGATCTGAGCCATCATCTGATTATCGAAAACAAAGTCGTCGGAATTATTTTTTAAAGGCAATCGCAGCAAAAGTTCACGGGAAAAGGCGCGGTATCCGGTATGATACTCGGAAAGTTTCGCTCCGATTAAAACATTTTCCGCAAAAGTTAGAAACCTGTTGGCAATATATTTCCACAGCGGCATACCGCCTTTCAGGGCATAGCCGCCGAGGATGCGGGAACCGAGCACACAATGGTAAAGACCATTGCCGATTAAAGAAGTCATTGCCGGAATCAGCTTGGGCGTATATTGATAATCAGGATGCACCATGATTACAATATCCGCCCCTTCTTCCAGCGCCAACCGGTAACAGGTCTTCTGATTGCCTCCGTAGCCGCGATTGCGTTCATGAACAAAAACTTTTGTTCGGGGAAGACTCGCCGCTACCTTTGCGGTATTGTCGGAACTGGCGTCGTCAACAAGAATAATTTTGTCCACGATGTCTTGAGCCATGACTTCTTCGTATGTCTTGAGCAGGGTTTTCTCGGCGTTATAAGCCGGCATAACCACCACTACTTTTTTATTTTGAAACATGCCTTATCCCGGCTGCTACCATAATTATGCAAAATGAGCGTCAAGTTTTTGTTGTTGCTTCTTTGCTTCCGCCACCATTCTTTCCATCAGTTCGGCTACCGTCGGTTCATCATGAAGCAGGCCCATAACCTGTCCCACTGGAAGCACGCCATCTTTCGTGTCGCCGTCTTCTGTGGCGGTTTTTATCGCGTGGAAACCGTTAGCCATAAAGGCCAGCTGCCGGGCGTTTTTCCAGCCGGACAACAGAACCCCCACAAATAGTTTAAAGAATGGCATCTTTAATTGTTTGGCGATATCCTGTGCATTGAAGAATGCTGCCGGCAGATTCAATCCCTTCTTAATGGCCCTTTCCGCAGCGTCAGTCTTCATGATACGGCATAGGAGTCCGTCAAATCTATTCGAGTACAAAGTATCTTCCACATCTTTTTCCATGGATAGTTTTTTATAAACAGTATGCAGCGGGCTTTCCTTGGTCGTCATAAAACGCGTGCCCAGCGCAATGCCTTCCGCGCCCAGAGCCAATGCTGCCGCAAGGCCACGCCCGTCGCCGAAACCGCCGGTGGCGATAACAGGAATTTTCACCGCATCAACCAAGGAAGGAACAAGCACAAGTGAAGTCACGTGCTCACCGTGCGCTGCCGCTTCGTGGCCGGTGGCGATGACGCCGTCACAACCATAATCCTCCGCCCGTTTCGCGTGGCGCGCGTTGACCACTGTGGCGATGACCTTGCCGCCATAGGCGTGAGATTGTTTCACAATCCAGTCGCCTTTGCCCAGGGAAAAATTGATCACCGGTACTTTTTCTTCCAATAATACTTTGGCATTTTCGGAAGCGCCCGGAAAAAGAAGCGTAGCATTGGCTCCAAAGGGTTTATCTGTAAGACTGCGTATTTCTTTGATTGCCTGACGTGTTTGCTCGGCGTTAAAGGGACCTGTTGCTAAAATTCCCAAACCTCCGGCATTGGAAACAGCCGCAACCATTTTCGGTACGCTGATCCAACTCATGCCGGATAAAATAATGGGATACTTAATGCCAAAAAGTTCTGTAATTCTGGTTTTCATAAATAAAATTTCTCCATAAAATTTTTAGTACGAATTATAAGCCGTAAATTCTCCGGCTCTTATTTCTTGCTGTAATCATAAACGCCGCGGCCGGATTTGCGTCCAAAATTTCCCGCACGTACAAGTTTTCTTAACATTAGAGCGGGACGGTACTTGTCACCAAGCTCTTTGTATAAATCTTCCATGATATGCAAAAGAGTATCAAGGCCGACTAAATCAGCTAGCGCCAGCGGTCCGATGGGGTGATTGCATCCCAACATCATTCCCTTGTCGATATCCTCGGCGGAGGCCAGATCTTCATCCAATGCATAGAATGCTTCATTGAGCATCAGGCAAAGTATGCGATTGACGACAAACGCCGGAGCTTCTTTTACGACAATGACTTCCTTGCCGATTTTCTTGCCCCATGCCTTGGCGACTTCCAGTGTTTCGTCGGAAGTCTGATAACAACGGATTATTTCCAAAAGTCTCATCACGGGAACCGGATTGAAGAAGTGCGTTCCGATAACTTTATCCGGCCTCTTGGTCACGGAGGCCATCTCCGTAATGCTCAATCCCGAAGTGTTGGTGAAAAACAGGCAATGCGGAGGGACGAATTCTTCGAGTTCCGCGTAAACCTTTTTCTTCACAGCCATAACTTCAATGACAACCTCGACAACCACATCCGCGCCGGTTGCCGCTTCTTTCATATCCAGAGTGGGCTTGATACGGCCAAGAATTGCTTCCATCTGTTCCTTGGTGATTTTGCCTTTTTCCGCGTCGCGGCTGAGATTCTTCTTGATCGTGTTCATCCCTCCGTCAACGAAGCGCTGTTCAATATCACGCATGGTTACTTCATATCCCGCCTGCGCGCAAACCTGCGCGATTCCGCTGCCCATCAAACCGGCGCCCAACACACAAACTTTCTTGATTTCCATTTTCACTTCCCCTTTAGATGTATTTTAATGAGACCAACGATTCAGAAACAGAGTGCTCTGAATCTTGCCGGTCGAATTAGTGAGTCCCAAGTTTCAGAAGCGTAGCGCATAACCTAAAGGTCATCTTCGACTGAAATTTGTTGGACGAACTATACCTATGTGCAAAACACATAGAGATATCCCGCAAAGCGGAGGGTATGATCTACGCAACTCTTTGCGTAGATCATACCCGTGGTTAGAATAAAATTAGCTTATCCAGTTATATTTTCATAATCGTATCTCTTTTGAAGGCTAACAAACTATATGCGCCAAAGTCAAGGGAAAACCCCTGACATAAAAAACAGCAGAATTTTATTGAACAAGCGGCCTGGATATGTCAGAATCATACCATGCTTATTTTAATTGACGGCTATAATTTGATTCGGCAATCCGATATCTTGCGGCGTTATGAACGGCAAAGCCTCGAAGAAGGACGCCGGGCGCTGATAGCTAAACTTATTGAATACGAAAAAAGAAGGGCCCATAAAATTACTGTGGTTTTCGATGGCTGGAAAAACGGTTCAGCGGATGAAGGGCGCGATCGGGCCGGAAAAATTAATATTATTTATTCTCGCCATGGTGAAAAAGCTGATGACGTCATAAAACGGATAGCGGCTCATACCGCGGAAGATACTCTTGTGGTTTCTTCCGATCGCGAAATAGTCTCCTATATAACACGGTGCGGCAAAACCGCGCTGGCATCCATAGAATTTGAAGCTATCATGAATAATGTTATTTTCCCATCGCTGGAAGGTAACTTTGCGGCAGAGAAAAAAGAGGATCATGACGATCGTCAATCTAAAAAAAAGGGGCCGGCAAGAAGACTGCCGCGGGCTAAAAGGCAGGCGCAAACGAAGATAAATAAACTATAATTATTCCGTGTGCAAAGCACATCGGGATATACCAGGCGCGTAGCGCCGTGGTAAAAGAATGAAGTGAAGTTTGAAGCGCTCGTTGAATTATCCAAGGAACCAAGTACCCTGAAGGACATCTACGACGACGCGGGATATAACACTCGCAAAGGCTGCGAGAGGAAAAAAAGATTGAAAACTAATAATATTTCTGGTAAAAATTCAATATTATCAAAAAATCATCTTTCCCTCACGAAAAGGAGAGTTAAATGGCAAAATCAACCAAGTCTAAATTTCTGCGGCTATTACTGCTGTTGATTTGTTTTGCCCTGGTTTATTGTCTTAGCGGATGCGGCAATAGTGGAGATGCCCCTGCCACTCCAACAACCACAGTAAATGCTGCCAGTTTGGATTTGCTGGCTAGCAGTCAGGCACTTAATTCCAGTGGCACGCCGACCGTAACTTTAACGGCCATCGTGAAAGACAGCAGCAATCGCGCTCTAGCAGATCAAACAGTGTCTTTTTCTGCAACTTCGGGAACCCTTGTAGTCAATAGTACTACAACAGACGCTTCAGGTCAGGCAACAGCCACCCTGAGCACGGGAGGAAATAAAGCTAGCCGTGACATCACTGTCACGGCCAGTTGCGGCCCCGTAAGTAACACAAATACCGTATCAGTAACGGGTACAACCATTGATGTAAGTGGACAGGATTCCGTGGGATATGGTTCCATGCCCACTTATACCATTACCCTGAAAGACTCTGCCGGCGTGGGCATAGCATCACAGACAGTCACTATCACCAGCAAATACAACACGCTCAGCACACCAAGCATAACAACGAATACCTCCGGACAGGGAACTGTAAAACTCACAGCATCAGACACCTTAGGCCGTGTGGATACTTTAACAGCAACCGCTCTCGGCGTCACCGGGCAAAAAGCAGTCACTGTCAATAGCGCTGCGCAGAATCTAGCATTTACAACGCCTGCGGCGAATGCAGAAATACCGATTAGCACGCTAACCCCTGTCAGTGTTAAATATTCCATTTCCGGAGTAGCGCAAAGTGGACAAACTGTAGTATTCACCACAGACCGCGGCACGCTCGACAATACAAGCGTTATAACGAACGGCTCTGGTATCGCGACAGTTAATCTCAGTTCGACGACAGTAGGCATAACGACCATTACTGCTTCTGTTGGAGGAGTGTCCGCTTCCTTAAATGTAGAGTTTATAGCCACAACACCGGCATCAATGACTCTTCAGGCCGACCCCAGCGGGATCTCCACGAATATTGGAACATCGACAACTCAGCAGAGCACCCTGACCGCAACCGTTCGTGATGCGCAAAACAATCTGGTTAAAAATCAAAAAATAAATTTTACATTAATTACAGATCCCAGTGGGGGTTATCTTTCCCCTGCTACCGCAACAACGGATAGCGCTGGCAGAGCAACTGTACTTTATATCGCCGGATCTGCAGATAGCGGAACCAATGGCGTCAACATCCAGGCTTCCATCCAAGGAACAGCGATAACACAAACCACAACTCTCACCGTTGGTGGTATCGCCATTTTCATTTCGATCGGAACAGGCCCTAAAATCACCCAGCTGGATGATCAGACTTACAAAAAGAATTATGATGTCCTGGTAACGGATGCAGGAGGCCATGCCGTATCAAATGCTACCGTAACAGCCATATTAACTCCAGTTGCCTATCTCAAAGGCTACTGGGCGGATGATCCGGCAGACAGTAAATATATCTGGACACCGACACTGACATCTACTCATAATACCAGTCTGTATTCAGATTCGGTGTTATCGGGTTTTAATTATTGTCTCAATGAAGATATGCAGTACTGGAATGACCCGACCCATACTGCCTATCTGCTGAATGGCGGTTTGGATAGCGGAGAAGATTACAATGGCAATGGAAAACTTGACCCGGGAACTATTGCCGCCGTATCGCCAAGCACTGTGACTACAGACGTGAACGGTTCAGGCACATTTGGCATTATTTATACAAAAAATTATGCGACATGGGTTTTTGTCCGATTGGATGTTACCGTAGATGCAGGGGGCACGGAAGGAAAGGCGAGCACAACATTCCTTCTGGGTTACAATATAACCGACTATGCCTACCCCGCACCCAAACAACCTGATAGTCCGTTTGGCTACTCAACTACATGCGCGGACACATATTAGTTTTCATGCACTTATAAAATGCAGCATATCCAGCCACGCACTGCCTACGTGTGGCTGGATTTTTTTTGCGGATTAGCAGGCAGAATATTTAACTGCACAATCAATGACAATTTAAACTATCCGCAGTATGCCGTGAAGTATCTTTGATTCTTAAGGAACAATATTATCCCGTGTTCGCTCGCATTACTCAACGCGCGCCGCTGAATTCAATTCATCAGAAGATTACTAAATCTATAACAAATATAGTAAAAAAAGATTGAATACTAATAATATTTCTGATAAAATTCTACCATCGAAAAAAAATATCATCTGTTCCTCATAAACAAGGAGATTAAAATGATAAAATTAATTAAGGCAAAATTCCCACGGCCGGCATTGCTGTTGATTTTTTTTGCCATATTTTGTTGTCTTGCTGCCTGCGGCGGCAGTAAGGATGAATCTACCGGAACTAACACAACTACCACAGCCACATCTCTTACCATTGCAGCTTCATCACCGACAGTCAGCTCTGATAACTCAGACGCCACGACACTCACTGTCACGGCCATAGACGCTTCAAGCGCTTTGGTACCCGACCTGGCGATAAACATAACTACTGATACCGGGATTCTGAATGCGGCGACTATAACCACTGATAAAACCGGTAAGGCAACAGTGACTTTTTCCGCCGGTTCCAGTCCGATTAACCGTACCGCGACTATAACGGCTACCTCCGGAGCCATATCAGCATTTATTCCCATACAGATTGTGGGATCGACCGTCACTCTGGCATCAACCGGATCAACTCTCACTGATGACGGTCTTTCACCAATTACACTGACCGTTACCGCGAAAAATTCAGCCGGCGCCCTTGTTTCGGGAACGGCTGTTACCCTTACCCCGACAGGTGGCGGGAGGGTGACCATCACACCGTCAACAGGAACAACTGATGCTAGCGGCAAGTTCATGGCCACAGTCACAGGTACAGCGGCTGGTACAGTAAACATTACCGCGGCAGCTTTGGGGGCGACAGCGACATCCGGCGACATGACAATAACAGCAGTCGCGGCAAGCTTTTTCATTGATCAGCAGACGCTATGCAATCCTACATGCGCCGTTATAGCCAATAAAACGACCACCGCCATGAAAATTGGCGATACTTTAGACATAAGAGTACAAGCGCCTTCCGGTGTTACACAGGTAACATTTGTCACATCGATAGGAACATGGGATGGAGGATTATCTAACGTGGTAACGAAAACCGTCTCGGGAGGAAATGCGGACGCTACATTGGCTACAACTCAGGCGGGAGTGGCCGGTATTCAGGCATACAATAAGGCCAACCCGGCAACAAATGATACGCTGACCGTAGCAATGTCTTCAGGGGCGAATCCCTACCGTATTATTCTTCAGGCATCACCGACCAACGTACCTATTAGCGTTGGTACAACAACCGGCTCTTCAACCCTTATAGCCACGGTATATGATGACGCATCTCCCTCCCCTAATCCTATTGGTGGCGTGCCGGTTTCATTCTCTATTATCAATCCCACCAGCGGCGGAGAAACAGTCTTGCCCGTGGTAGCGACGACAGCCGAGACACCTTCCGGCGGTTTGAGCCTCGGACAGGTGCGGGCTTCATTCACTTCCTGATCAATGCCTTCCGGAGCGGGTGGTATTCAAATTCGCGCATCAGTAGTCGGTTCAGCGGTGGAAACGAATACGTCACCTTCGGGAAATGACGTGAAAATAGTTATTGGCGGAGTTGCCGGCTCAATTGCGTTTGGTCAGGCTACTTCTATCGGCACGGTCAATGATGCGACATATAGTTGGCCGATGTCCGTTCTGGTTGCCGATGCCAACGGCACTGCGGTTTCAGGAGCAGTGATCAGCCTGAGTATTTGGCCCATTGCCTGGAGCACAGGCGCAGCATGCGCATATGACCTTGATAACGGCACAAATCAGGGGACTTTCTATAATGAGGACATAAATGAAAATCTATTTCTCGATCCCGGCGAGGATGGAAAAAGAAAATACTATATTGGTGGTGCGGATGCTACGAGTCCGGGAACAATTGACGGCCTGATTACTCCCGTGAATTCGGCAGGCGGCACCTTGCCGGGAACAGTAACAACCGACGCAAACGGCGTGGCTACCTTTAACCTCAATTATCCAAAGCAAAGCGCTATCTGGACAGTAGTAAGAATACGCGCCTCCACTCAAGTTCAGGGTTCCGAAACTCGCGGCGAGCTAATTTTACGTTTGGCTGCTGTTCAGGGCGATGTAGACCCTTGCCTATTGGGAAATTCACCCTATATATTTTAACGGTAATTTATAAAATAATTTTAGAAAAGCCGGCCAAAAGCCGGCTTTTTTTCAATGACATTCGCTGAAAATGAGTAAAACGAAATAATGAGACTAAAACTTCAGGAGCGAAGTGAACTGAAGTTTACAAGTCGAATTATCCCCTAAGTGAAACGATGTAGGATTTGAAGCGCAAATGGAATTGTCCCTTTTGCGAAGCAAATAGGAATATCCCGCCAACGTAGTTGGCAGGGACGTGGGATTTGAGATTCGCTGACTATAGGAAGCGTTAGTCGTAGTAAGATTCTCTGAAAACGAGCATAGCGAAGTTTGAAGAGTTAATCGAACTATCCGATAGCCTTTGGCTATTGGAAATTATCTCTGAAGCGTAGCGTTCATTGCAATGGTTATTTTAGGTTTAATGGTCAGTTATATTATTTAACTGATTTACTGCATAAATAAAGTGTTGCGTTAAAAAATTTGCCGATGGTCAATGGAAAATCTATTATAGCTTTTTACCTATAGGTGTCCTTGACTTGCGGAAAAACAAAATTCTTAAACTCGATTAGGCATGGTTAAAGTGTAACCCCTGTCTCCGATTTAAAATGTAACCTATTTTTCGCTTGTACAATGTGCTAGTATCACACTTTGGATTACCGACTTAACGAAAATGACAATATGATTCTTTTATGAAGAAAAAAACAAAAAAAGGAAAAGTATATATTATTGGAGCCGGGCCGGGCGAGGCGGGATTAATTACGCTGAAAGGCATTGAAAGTCTTGGCGAGGCGGATGTTGTTATTTACGATTATCTGGTCAGCAGGGACTTATTAAAATACGCGCGCGGTGAAGCCCGCTTTATCTATGCGGGAAAGCAGGGAGGCGCTCATACCTTGTCGCAGTGGCAAATTAATGATCTTCTGGTAAAAGAAGCCAAAGCAGGAAACATCGTCGCGCGCCTTAAAGGAGGCGATCCTTTTATCTTTGGCCGTGGCGGGGAAGAAGCGGAAAAGCTTGCCGCAAGCGATATTCTATTTGAAATTATTCCCGGCGTGACCTCCGCGATTGCCGTTCCTGCTTATGCCGGAATTCCGCTTACGCACAGAGGTTTAACGTCTACTGTGGCTTTTGTCACCGGCCATGAAGACCCGACCAAGGAGAAAAGCGATATTGACTGGCAGGCGCTGGCCCAATATCGGAACGCTTGTTTTTCTCATGGGCGTAAAGAATATTGAAAAAATTGTGAAAGAATTGATAGACAATGGCAAACCGCCGAAGACACCGGCCGCGTTGATTCGCTGGGGCACAACACCGCGACAGGAAATTTTAACAGGCACTTTATCCAATATTTCCATGTTCGCAAAGGAACGCAAGTTTGCGCCTCCGGCAATTCTTGTTGTCGGCAAGGTAGTTGATTTACGCAACACACTCAAATGGTTTGATCAGAAACCGCTCTTCGGAAAAGGCGTGGTAATAACGCGGCCGGAAAAGCAGGCCGATGATCTGGCACGACTGCTGATTAAAGAAGGGGCCAACCCTATTCATTTCCCCACAATTAAAATTGTTCCCCCGCCGGACTGGCGCAATCTTGATGCCGCGATAAAAAAACTGGAAGATTACGATTGGCTGATATTCACCAGCGCCAATGGTGTTGCTTACTTTTTTGAACGGCTGTTCGCGAAAAATAAAGACATCCGCGATCTGAAGGGTGTGAAGATTTGCTGTATCGGCCCGGCAACTGCACAACAGGTGGAGAGCAAAGGAATCTGGATTGATCTTGTTCCGAAGAAATTTATATCAGAAGGAATCCTGGAATCATTCTCCGGCATAAATTTGCGGGGAAAGAAAATTCTTATCGCCAGGGCGGCCAAGGCGCGTGACGTTCTTCCCGAAGGCTTGAAAAAACTTGGCGCCAAAGTTGATGTTGTTGCCGCTTACGAAACGGTAAATTCGGGAAAGAAAAAGAACGAATTGGAAGAACTGTTCAAAGAAAATCAAGTGGACGTGATTACCTTTACCAGTTCCTCTACTGTGAATAATTTTGTAAAAATCATGGGACGGAATTTTTCGTTGCCCAAAGATGTAAAAATTGCCTGCATCGGACCGGTGACGGAGGCTGCGGCTGCAAGGGCGGGATTTTTCGTGGATATCCATCAGGAAGAATACACGATGGAAGGTCTGGTTGGGGCATTGATCGATTATTATGAGACCCAAATTTCAAAAACGAAGTGCATTGAAATTTGTAAGTCAGGGAATTATCCCGCACAGCGGAGGGTACAAAGTACCCGTGACTTTGAGAAAAAACCGGCGTCAAGAAAAACAAGGAAAAATAAATGATAGGAATCTCCAAATTATATTGCGGCGCGGTGGAGCCAGCCGATGTCCTGCGCTACAACAGGAAATCCGGGCAATTGCCTTCGCATCTGCTGCAGTTTTCGGCAGATAAAAAACCGGTGGTGGTCTGGAACATGACGCGCCGCTGTAATTTAAAATGCATTCACTGCTATTCCAATTCCGCCGATGTTGATTATCCCGACGAATTAACCACCGAAGAAGGCAAAAGGCTCATTGACGATCTTGCATCGTTCGGTTCACCGGTAATGCTTTTTTCCGGCGGCGAACCCTTGCTGCGGAAAGATTTGCTGGAACTCGCACAGTACGCGACGGATAAAGGAATGCGGGCGGTCATTTCCACCAACGGCACACTGATTACAAAAGAGATTGCGGCCAAACTCCAGAAGATAGGACTTTCCTATGTGGGAGTTAGTCTTGACGGTCTGGAAAAAACGCACGACAGATTCAGAGGCAAGAAGGGCGCGTTTGCCGCGGCCATTGAAGGAATCCGCAACTGCCGGGACGCGGGAATCAAAGTGGGCATCCGTTTTACGGTCAATAAACACAATCTGGCCGATATCGAAGCTATGTTCGATTTACTGGATCAGGAAAATATTGAAAGAATGTGTTTCTATCATCTGGTCTACACCGGCCGCGGCTCCAAACTGCGTGAAGAAGATTTGAGCCATGAAGAAACCCGCAAGCTGCTTGATTTAATTATGCGGCGCACAAAACAAATGTTTGACGCCGGGAAAAAGCCGGAGATTCTCACCGTGGATAATCATGCCGACGGCCCGTATCTGTATTTAAAGATGAAAGAAGAAAATTCGGAACGCGCCAAAGAAGTATTGGAATTATTACTGATGAATGAGGGCAACAGCTCCGGCAACGGCATCGGTTGCGTGAGCTGGGATGGCGAAGTTTATCCCGACCAGTTCTGGCGCAATCAGTCTTTAGGCAATGTACGTAAGAGTCCTTTCAGTAAAATCTGGACGGATGAGAAAAACGAACTGCTGATGAAATTGAAGGATAAGAAGAAACACGTTCACGGCCGCTGTGCGGGATGCCTGTGGCTCAACGTCTGCGGCGGCAATTTTCGCGCCCGGGCGGAATCGGAAGGCGAGCTTTGGGGATCCGATCCTGCCTGTTATTTGACGGATGGAGAAATTAATCAAAGGGAGGACTAAAGAAAATGCAATTCCCGGAATATCGTGCCCGCAGGTTGAGAAAAAATGAAAACTTCCGGCGTTTGATACGCGAGACAAAATTAAGTGTCGACGATCTGGTCTATCCGCTTTTCGCTGTGCCCGGCAAGAGTGTTAAAAAGCCGATCACTTCCATGCCCAGCCAATTTCAGTTATCGGTGGATTATATCGCCAAAGAAGCGCAAAAGGCCCGCGAATTGGGAATTCCAGCAGTCCTACTCTTCGGCATTCCGGCGAAAAAAGATGAGATGGCCACCGGAGCATTTGCAAAAGACGGTATTGTTCAGCAGGCAATAAAGCGAATTAAAAATGAAGTGCCGGATATTCTGGTGATTACGGATGTCTGCCTGTGTGAGTACACCAGCCACGGTCATTGCGGTATGCTGGAAAAAGATTGCCTGCAAAACGACGCGACGCTGGAAGTGCTGGCGGAAACCGCATTATCTCAGGCACGCGCCGGAGCCGATATGGTGGCGCCGTCCGCGATGATGGATGGACAGGTGGCGGCAATTCGCGAGGCGCTCGATGAAAATGCGTTTGAGGATACACCGATCATGGCTTACGCAGCAAAATACGCCTCATCCTTTTACGGACCTTTCCGTGAGGCAGCCGAAAGCACACCGCAATTCGGCGACAGAAAATCATATCAAATGGATCCGGCCAATGCTGACGAAGCGATAAGGGAAATATCGCTGGATGTCGGCGAAGGCGCAGATATCATCATGGTGAAACCGGCGCTGGCTTACCTGGATATCATTTACCGCGCGAAACAGGAATTCGATTTGCCATTGGCGGCGTATAATGTCAGCGGCGAATATTCGATGATCAAAGCCGCCGCCCAGTTGGGATGGATGGATGAAGAAAAAGCCATGATCGAATCACTGACGGCAATCAAGCGCGCCGGCGCGGATATCATCATCACCTATTTCGCCCTGCAGATGGCAAAGTTGCTTAACAAATAAGGGGATGCGATAATTATTTAACCCTTCCTTAGTTGTTCCTCTTTAGGAATAATAATGAAAAGGTTTAATCTCTACGGGTTATATTCCCCGTTACTTGCTACAAAGAAGAAATTGTAATATAATAAGCCATTATTCTGGCTTGCGGCTGTTATTTTCATTTGCCGAAGTAATATTAACGCATAACATTTCGATGCAGGAAAGTTACAATATATGCTTAAAGTTATAGAAGATCAACCGGCTATAAAAAAATATGCCGGACAATTTAATAAAAAGTTTAAGCCTTTTATTGACGAAGAGATAAAGGTAAAGCTAGGCCATCAGGGAGCAGGTTTTCCCGCAAAGGTTTTATGGTCGAAAAGCCTTGGTATCTGGAAATTTTCCCGCGTCATAAAGGAAGTGCGTTACTGGAACGCGTTCGGCATAGGAAAGCCGGGAACGTCCAGTGTTCTTTCCATAGCTTCCGAAATTAATTTCCCCTGGGCCCAGATAGATAGAAAAACGGGAGGCGCGTTTGCCGAAGACGCATGGGGTAATGTTTTTGTAATTCATCGGGGTAAAATCGGCGGCGGGAGAAAGGGAGTCGGCAAATCGCTTTTCGAGCATAACTACCGCGGCATCTGGTCATTTATGGAAGACGGGGATTCAATCAACCAGGTGGCGGTGATCGGCGCACTTAATTCGCCTCGCTTTGCCTTGCAGACAGCCCAGTTTGTCAAAAAAATCGAAATACTGAAATCATCCGCCGCCCCATCCACGCAGACAGAAATGAATTTTTCGGAAATAACTTTTCGGGAAGATTTAGTGGGAAGCGCGCCTTCTTCTGCTGAAGACGAAATCAGCTTTGCGTGCGACCATGATCTCGTTGTCGGCGAATTAGCCGCTTTATTTCAACGGCAGAAAATAAAAATAGGCAACGACACGGAGAGTGAGCTTTTTACAGTTGATGCTTCTGAAAACAGAATTTCTCATATTTTTGAAGTTTTAACCGATACAAAAGAAAATAATGTGCTGGCGGCGGCGGCTAAATTACTTTTGCAGACTTCCGCCGCCGCTTTAAATCCTCTGCCCGTCCTGGTTCTGCCGGAAGAAAAAATTAATTATTACGAACAGGAATTGAAAAGAATAAATATTTCCGTTATCGGTTTTCACTGGCAGGGAGAAAAAGTTGTTTTTTCCGGATTAGGAAAAATCAAGTTTGAGTGATTAGAATTATTTGCAAATAATAAAGTAGAACCGTTACCAATTATTCACGTAAATTATTGATTAAATGTAATACCTACAAAGTTTCAGTATTGGACATCTGCCAGAATTGATGATTACGGATTGAAAAAGAGTAACGTGAAAAATCAGCCGCGAGTAACGAGTCGGCCGGGTTATTCGTTAGCGCCCAGTAACCTGGATAAAATAAAAAATGCGGGGGACAGTTGATAAATCTGTTCCCCGCATTCAATCTCCTGCTTCTCATCATCAGCAAATGACCGGTCCGTTCAGGGACGAATCCGAAACGCAAACGGATAAAACCGGATGCATTACTGATTTTGTTTTGCTTTTGCTTCCTCTTCTTCCCGTAAAATCTTGCGCAGGATTTTACCGACCGCAGACTTGGGAATCGAATCGCGAAATTCAACCAGCTTAGGCACCTTGTAAGGAGCCAGTTTTTCCTTGCAGAATTTGATAATTTCTTCTTCCGTGCATTTTTCTCCCGGTTTCAAGACAACAAACGCCTTGACCGTTTCACCTCGGTATTTGTCTTTGACGCCCAGAGATACGGCTTCGGCGACCTTGGGATGCTGGAAGAGAACTTCGTCAATGTCACGCGGATAGATGTTGAATCCGCCGGCGATAATCATGTCTTTCTTGCGGTCGACAATGAAGATATAGCCATCTTCATCCCTGGTAGCAATGTCTCCCGTATGGAGCCAGCCGTCTTTAAGTTGTCCCGCTGTTTCACCGGGATTGTTCCAGTAACCCTGCATAATCAAAGGTCCCTTCATGATGATTTCACCCGGTTGTCCGTCAGGGACATCTGTTTCCCCGGTTTCGACATCCACCAGCCGCACGTCGTTATCCGGGAAGGGAATACCGATACTGCCCGCTTTCTTCAGCCCCAAAACAGGGTTGGAGATACCCAGCGAGGTGGATTCGGAAAGACCATAACCTTCGCTGAAAAAAATTCCCATGTCTTTGACCTGTTCGATAAGTTCCACGGGCATTGGGCCCCCTCCCGAATTTAACAAGCCAAATTTTTTGTCCAGATTCAGTTCCGCTGATTTGGGATGGTTGATCAGAGCGGTAATCAATGTGGGCACTGTCGGGAAAAAGGTAATCTGCTCGAATTTAGCGAGAAGTTCCATCATCTCATCTATATTAAAGCGGGGAACCTGGATTTGAGTCGCACAATTGAACACTGCCCAGTTCAGCACTACAATGTTGCCGTAAACATGGAAATAGGGCAATATAGCCATGACATTGCGCTTTTCATGGGGTGTGAGAGTCGTTGTGGCATTTCCCCACAGCGAGCACTGGATTGCAGCCGCCACAACGTTGGCGTGGGTAAGAACGGCGCCTTTGGGGATGCCGGTTGTGCCGCCGGTAAATTGAATCAGGGCGGGATCTTCCGGATTAACCGGGACCTTCGAACGTTTGGTACTCGGGTATTTGGCAATGAGTTCCGAAAAGTGATGCCAGCCCTCTAACAAATCAAGGCTTTTGGAAGTGCTTACGGGAAATCCTTTGATATAGTCCGTGATTCCGGTGGCAATCACCCTGGGAATATTGACTTGTTTACACAGTGTGCGAATGGCCGGAAGCGCCATGTCAAAGGTGACAAGAGATGTCATTCCCGAAGTATTGGCCATCAGCTTCAGCTCGTCGGGAGTATATAAAGGATTGAGGTTAACGACTATTCCCCCGATAGACAGGATTGCATAATAAGCAATCAGATACTGGGGACAATTGGGAAGGTGCAGTCCCACCCGGTCTCCCTTCTGGATTCCGAGAGCGGACAGAGCATTGGCGAAACGTCTGGATTCCTGCCGCAGCTCGTAAAAAGTCATCTCGCTGCCAAAATAAATCAGTGCTGCCTTATCTGGATAAGCTCCGGCGGGAAGATCAAGCAACTCATGAGCTGCCAGGCGTGGATAACGGATAGTTGTTGGTACGTTGTAATCATAGTGACGATGCCAAGGTTTCTCTATCATTTTTCCCCTCCTTAATCATTGATTTGCAACATTGACTATATGCCTACTACTGAGCCTGCGTTATTCGGAAAAAACCTGCTCGGATGCGATGGACATCCCCTCCAAACGTTTGAGGCAGAATTGAGTAAAAAGATTTACAGCTTTTTGTCTTTGTCTTTCCGCGTTGACTTTTATTAAAAATAAAAAACTCCAAGGGAGGTAATAACTTCCTGGAGGTTAAATATTGGCAACTTCTGGTAAATCCTTTCCATGCCGGACTCCATAATGTTGATGGTTATGATGATTATTAACAGAGAAACATTGGCGTTAAAATACTTCTTAGAAAATGAGCTGTCAAGGGGAAATTTACGCGATTATTTCTATTGACAAAAGTCACCGAAAAAATTAGTATATGAAAAAGCAGACAATGGTTGGAACTATGAACACGATCAACATTCAAAAAATAATAATTAGCAACATTATAATTAGCTTCTCCATAGGAGGCTTGGCCGCGGAATAGTATCAATTCGAAATAAACAAAATCTCAATCCGCTGCCAGGGAAACCCAGCAGCGGTTTTTTTTTGAAAGTGAGGGGAAAATGAAAAAAAATAAAATACTGGTGTACGATACAACTTTGAGAGACGGCACGCAGGGAGAGCAAACCAATTTTTCGGCGGAAGAAAAAATACGCATCGCCCAGCGTTTTGATGAGGCTCACTTTCATTATATCGAAGGGGGCTGGCCGGGTTCCAATCCTAAAGATGTGCGTTTTTTTGAAATGGCCAAAGATGTTAAATTTAAAAATTCGCGCCTCACCGCGTTCGGCAGCACGCGCCGTCCGCATACAAAACCGGAGGCATGCCCCAATTTAAAGGCTTTAGTGAAAGCAGGCACTCCTGCCGCCGCTATTGTCGGAAAATCGTGGGATTTGCACGTAACCGAAATCCTTAAAACCGGTTTGGACGAAAACCTCGCCATGATTGCCGACTCTATCGAATACCTGAAATCAATGGGCAAGGAAGTGCTTTTTGACGCCGAACATTTTTTCGACGGCTATAAAAATAATCCCCATTACGCAACCAAAGTTGTAAAAACAGCGCTAGCCGCCGGCGCGGATATGATTGTTCTTTGCGATACCAACGGTGGTTCCATACCCAATGAAATTAGCTCTATCGTGAAAAAAATTGCTTCTTCCATTCCTCTGGACATCGCCGGGATTCACGCGCATAATGATGGCGGGCTTGCTGTTGCCAATTCCATCGCTGCCGTGCAGGAAGGGGTAAAGATGATTCAGGGTACGATCAATGGTTATGGCGAAAGATGCGGCAACGCCGACTTGATTTCTCTGATTGCCAATTTACAATTGAAGCTTGGTAAAAATTGTCTGCCGGCGGAATCGATCCGTCAGCTTACCAACCTTTCTCATTACATAAGCGATGTTGCCAACGTCCCGCCGCTTAATTCGCGGCCGTTTGTGGGACGCAGCGCTTTTGCGCACAAAGGCGGAGTGCATGTCAGCGCCGTCGTTAAAAACTCCATGGCCTATGAGCATATCAAACCGGAACTTGTCGGCAATCATCAGCGTGTCCTGGTTTCCGATTTGGCGGGTAAAAGCAATGTTGAATACAAAGCCAAAGAACTGGGCATTGACCTCGCTAAAGATGACGCTCTCAGCAAAAAAATAGTGCACGAAGTCAAACTTATGGAGGACCGTGGCTTTCAGTTTGACGCCGCCGACGGCTCGCTTTCTCTGTTGATTAAAAGAACAATCGGCGAATTTATTGATCCATTTACTTTGGAATGCTTCAGCGTTGTTACTTCACGCACGGAGAATAACCCCTGTCTTTCTCAAGCGACAATCAAAATATCGGTTGCCGGCGAAGAAGAATTAACAGCGGCGGAAGGGAACGGTCCGGTGAATGCTCTGGATCATGCATTGCGCAAAGCTCTCACAAAGTTTTATCCGCAAATCAAGGAAATGCGCCTGGTTGATTTTAAAGTGCGCACGCTGGAAGGCTCGGAAGGCACCGCCGCGGGAGTCAGGGTACTTCTGGATTCCACGGATGGCGAAGAACTCTGGAGCACTATCGGTGTTTCCGAAAATATTATCGAAGCCAGTTGGCAGGCTCTTGTTGACAGTATTGAATATAAACTCAGCAAGGAGAAAAATCTCAATATCAAATAAGTTAATATTATGAAGAGATTATTTTAATGACTGCAACAATGCTTTAGCTCTTTGACCGAAAGAAGATTCCGGCGATAATTTAATAACGGCGTGAAACGCTTTTTTAGCATCTTTATTATCTTTAATTTTTAAATAACATTGACCCAATAAAAATTGAGCATCAAAAAGTGAAGAGTCTAATTCCACTGATTTCTTAAAATGCCGGATAGCCTCTAAAACATTATCTTGATCGAAATAAATAAGCCCCACATTTTTTTCAATTTGCGGCCGCAATCTGGTCATGGGATCTTTATTCAGGGTGTCCTGGTATTTAACTAAAGCCGTTTTATAATCCTTTTTGGAATAATAAGCCCAGGCCGAATTATAAAGAGCCATTGCCGGTGTGTCATAGACAGGATTATTAAGAGCTTTATCAAATTCCGCAATTGCTTGATCCCATAGACCTCTATCTGAATACAATGTGCCTAAATAATTATGTGCTTCGGAATAATCTTCATCCAGAGAGATTGCCTCTTTAAATTCTTCGATTGCTTTGTCTTTCATACCCTTACCATGATAAGACATACCTAAATAATAATGAATTTTAGGATTGTAGGAATAGTATTTTTCAGCTTCCAACAGGTCTTTTAAGGCATTGTTATATTGCCCTATTTCAAGATAAGAAATTCCTTTATTTAAAAAGATTTCTGATTGTTGTCTGTGCCAGGGGGTATAAGTGCAGGCTGAACAAAGAAATATTGTCAGGAAAATAAATAAATAAATAACTTTGTTTATAGCTAGTTTCATTTTAGTAACAACCCTTTTTAACCTAAGTAAAAATCTGGCACAGATTAAGAAGTAAATGTCGATAACATAATCATCAATTTATAATTTTTTCCGCACTCTCTTTAAAACTATCACCTTTTAATATCTTGGGCGTCACAAAAATCAATAGCTGTTTTTTGTGAGTTTCTTTGTCCTCGGTTTTAAATAACCACCCTAGAACGGGGATCTTCTGAAGCCAAGGCCAGCCGGTGTCCGAGTTGGTTTCATTCGTGGCCATAACTCCACCAATAACGACCGTGTCTCCATCGCTAATAACAACCTTTGATTCCACTTCGCTTTTTTTAATGGGAGGATTGCCTTGCACTTCATTTTGATAATCAGGGCTATCATTGCTTGCCTTGATTTCCATGGAAATTTTCCCTTCATCGGTTATTTTCGGTGTCACTTCCAAGCTCAATAAGGCTTCTTTAAAAGAAACCGTTGCCGGTGAGGTGCCCGATGCCGGAGTTGTATACGGAACTTCAGCGCCCTGCTTGATAATAGCCTTGATGCCCTCCATGGTCACAACCTTGGGTGCAGAAATTAATTTTCCAGTACCGTTAGTCTCCAGAGCGGCAAGTTGGGTTTCGAGAAAGCCCGTTGCGCCGCCAAATACCAGACCAATGGCCGGCGAAGCCACCGTTGAGGGGAAATTTACCGCGGCCATAGATAAACTTGTTCCATCAGTTTTTGTCACGCCAATTTGAGAGGGATAGACTTGTGAATATGGATTTGATGTAACCGTATTGCTGCCGCCAGTCACACCTAGCCCGTAAGTGCTGCCGCCGCGAATCGTTTGCTGAGTTCCAAAACCCCATTGTACTCCGATGATTCTGACAAAGTCTTCGCTTGCCTCAACAATTTTCGCTTCAATTAACACCTGCTTTAATAAACCTTTTTCCGCTAACATCTTTTGTTCTCTGGCTTTTCGTTCATCGTCCGCTTTATTTTTATCATCAGCGGCCTTCACCTTGTCGGCTTCATCTTTCTTCTTTCTCTCCAGAGTTGTCACGGTGATGATATTATCTGTTTGTTTTTTAGTTAAACTATTCACTTCCAATATCGTATCCAAAGCTTGGTCCCAGGGAACATTTTTCATGGATAAAGTTACATTGCCCTTTACCTCATCACTAGAAACGATACTGATATCGCCATATTCAGCCATGAGACGCATAACACTTCTTATGTCCGCGTCCTGAAAGTCAATAGATATTATTCTATTTCTTTTTACCGCTTCTTTTTTAATTGGTTTTACGTTGGCTTCCTCGCTTTCTGCAATATCATCCGTTTTTTTTGCAGTTTCCGCGCTGACTTTTGCGATCACTTTTTTCTTTGCGGTTATTTTCGAAGAAGCACTGGTTTTCTTTTTCTCTAAATTGGAAACATTAAAATCAATGAACAAATTCTGTCCTTCTTGTCTTATTGCATAAGGAACAATCTTTTTAATATCAATAGTTAGGTAAACCCATTGTTTACCTTGTATTAATTGTTGCGACGGCGTTACGTTTATAATATTGTTTAATTCACCTTCTCCCAAGGGGCGACATAGACTTTCAGGCACCATCATATTTTCCAACTTAATCAGAAAACTGCCATTAATCTTACTTTTTACATCAATGACCGGCTGCTGGGAGACGATAAGTTGAATCCTCTCTTTGCCGGGCAATTTCGCCAATAAAACATTTTCCAAATGCCCGGCATTGGCGACAACATCCTCCGCCTTATTTTCAGGTGCTTTGTTTTCATCTGTTGTTTCCACAGCCAAAGAAGCTCCTGAAACGCATGTAAAAATCCCAATAATAATTATAAAAATAAGAAGTTTATTAGGTAAATATTTTTTCATGTTTTTACCTCATTTTAATTTTTGCGCAGTTTTAAAATTACCCTTGTTGCTTTTTTTGTTTCATATTCTTCGACGATGACACGATCAGCCATAATTTCAATTACCTTACCACTATATAAACCAATATGTGTCCCGATGAACAACGGATAAAACTTTTTTGCGGCATCTTCAGCAATAGCTACACGATAATTTTTATCACCGGCAATTCCAACTACTCTATATTTTTCAGTTTCAGCCCTTTGTAACGGAAACATAGAAGTTTCTGCTTTTTTTACAACTTGCTGTTTCACAGCAATAACATCGACTACAATGAAAGGCTTGAAAGGATCCGGTTTCCCTGATGGATTATAGCTATAATTATCTATTGAAGCTGGCGCAGGTGGCGGCGGCTGTTGAACTTGCGTTGGCGCTACGGCAGGTGCTACATGTGCGGTAGGAGGAACCACCGGCTGTTGAATTTGCTTTGATGTTACGGCAGGCGCTGCAGGAGCCGTAGAAGTCGTGGGTAAAGTATTTTTTACTTCAGCGGCAAAAGAAAATATTTCTATCGCAAAAACAATTATAAAAGTGCTGGCAATGGCAAATTTTATTTTTTTCATTTTGTTTTTTCACTTACTTTTTCTTTTTTATCAATAAACATATACGTCTTAATCGTACAAGATGCAGTGATCAACTGTCCCCTTCCTTTTACATCCTTCCTATCTCCCATGGAAATATCGGAAACATTTATAATTCGTGGTAATTTGGCCACTTTTTCAAAAAAGGAAAGGATGTTCTGAAAAGTACCCATCACGGTTACCCCCACGGGTATTTCTTCATAAAATGGCTCGGGAGGAGGCATAGTATTTTTTTTGCCATCGGCAACAGCAGGCTGTTTAGCATTAGAGGCGTCTGCCGGTTTGTCTGCAGGTTTCTGTTCGCCTTGCTTTTGATCCGAAGGTTTAAGCAATGCCGCTGTTTTTTCCAGTTTGGAGGGCTCTTTTTCCATAACCTTAGGCACAGCAGCCTTGGGTTCAAACAACAGAAACTCAACCCCCGCATCTTTGCCTGCCAAGGCAACGGAATGGAAAAGGGCGGGGACTTCCTTCTGATCAGGAAGTTTTAGTAGGGCTGTTTTATAATTTTCTTTTAATACCGCAACGTCAGCCATGTATTTATTAATCTCCATGGCAATTTTTTCTTTTTCTTTAATTTTACCCTGCATCTCTACTAATTTTTCATTAAGGGAAGTTTTTTCTTCCATTGCTGAAGATAAAAAGTAAAACCAATCCAAATAACCAATGAGGAAAATAACCAAAATTATAACCAGCAACTTGGCCTGAATAGACATCTTTTTTATATCGCTCAATGTGATGGCCATATATTTAGAATCCCTTTTTCAAAATACAGGAAAAATTAAACTGCTGCAAAGTAATGCCGGAAATATCCGTCTTTTTTGACGATATCAAGTCCACTGACTTTATCGGATCAAATTTTTCAATATCTTTCATAAAATCGGCTACAACTATATTATCTCTTCCAATCCCTTCAATGGTAACTTTTTCATCTTTTTGGATTATCTTAACAAGCCAAATATCTTTTGTGGGGACAAGCATGGCCAAATTATCCAAAGTCTTTACTGGCGCCAAACGATTTTCTTCTAATGTTGCAATTACCCCTAATTTTTGTTCCAATTCTTTTTTACTAGCTTTAAATTTTTCTAAATTACCTATTTTTTTGTCTAAATCAACCAGCAAATTTTCCGACTCTTTTATCTGACTTTTTAAATCACTAATGGAAGAACTTATCCAAACTTGCAGCCAAACAAGCAAAAGAATAAACACAACAAATGAACCTGCGATAATATATATCTGTTGGACAAGATTTTCCTTTTTCTTCTTTTCGTGATAAGGTAAAAGATTAATTTTAATCATTTGTCGTCCATTTTTCTCAAGCCTAAACCTATAGCGGTTGCAGCAATTGGTTTTATGCTTTCCAACTTCTTTGCATCGATCTTTCTTTTGTTATAGCCAATTTTTAAAAACGGGTTGATTAATTCAGTTTTCACATTTAGCTTCTCTGATAAACTTTTGGTTAAGTTATAAATATTAGCCGATCCACCGGCAAGCAATACGTGCTTGATATATTCGCCGCCAAAAGTTGAACGGAAATAATCAATGGATCTTTCAATTTCCAGGCAAATCGGTTGGGCAAAATCCAGAATGCTGTTTTTTAAATCCAAGTCGTCCCCGTCACTACTATCAGGAATGCCTTCAATTTTGATTTTTTCTGCTTCTTCAAAAGTTACTTTATATTTTTCCTGCAAACTTTCAGTAATAGAGTTACCGGCTAAAGCAAAATCTCTCGTAAAAATTGACATGCCACCTTTAATAACATTGATGCAGGTAGTGCTCGCTCCAATATTGATAATTACAACAATTTCATCATTATCAAATTCATAATTAGCTTCATACGCAGATTCTAAAACAAAAGGAGCTACATCCATAATCATAACATTCAGGCCGGCTGCTGTGACCGCCTCAAGATAACTATTGACCATATCTTTCTTAGCGGCCACAATAATAATATCCATTTGATTGGGATTATAGCTATTATCACCCAAAATCTGAAAATCGTAATTAACATCGTCCATGTTATCAAAGGGCAAATATTTACCCGCTTCATCATGAATCAAATCGCGTAACTCTGTTTCATTTATTTGATCCAGTGTTACTTTTTTTATAATGACTGAATTTCCCGCAAGTGAAGCGACTATTCCTTTGCGCCTGCAACCGGAATGTTGGAAGAGTTCTTTGATTTTCAAAGATAATGCACTGGAATCAGCCAAAACACCATCGACAATGATGCCTTTGGGTAAAGGAATCTGCAAGAAACGATTAAGAACATGACCACGAGAGCTACTGATGATTTCGGCCAATTTTAAAGAACTTGAACCGATATCTAAACCAACCAGTTTCTTTTGACCAGAAAAAATTTCTTTTAAGTCCAGCATTAAAGCACCATCATATCGTTTTTAACTAAACAAAGCATACTTTCACATATCATTTTGACCACCGATAAACAATATCTCCTTTTTTAACCATTCCTAATTCATTGCGGGCTATCGCTTCTATGTAATTAACGTCGTTGCGTAATAAAAGTATCCTCTTTTTCAATTCGTTGTTCTCTATTGTTATTTCATTGGTCTGCGACTTTAACTGAGCAAGTCGTTTGCTCATTAAATAATTATCAACAAAACCCCCATTGCCAAACGTTATCAAAAGCGCCATCAACAGTAAAAAGACAACCAGATATCTGCCTATCTTCATTTAGAATCAATCCTCCCCAGTCCAAAGCGGAGAAATTTATAATGCACCTTCCTTTTCAAGGAAACACTTCCTCATAAGGTCTCTGTAATGCCTTGGCTACTTTCAATTCCGAATTCTTTCTTGTAGACAAGCCCTTCTCCATTTTGGCGATTGTTTGCGGGGTCAATCCCGCCTTCCTCGCCAACTCGGACATACTTAAAGGAATTGTTTCTCGAAATTTTTTTACCTGATTTTTCTTCATATTATCTATCATAAATTAAAGAGATACCTCATTTGATTATT
This sequence comes from uncultured delta proteobacterium, assembly GCA_963710575.1. GTDB lineage: Bacteria > Desulfobacterota > Syntrophia > Syntrophales > Smithellaceae > Smithella. Next base: position 146,567 of record CAVQAL010000003.1, read on the forward strand.
AAAAAACAATAATTTTATAGAAATGTCAAGTGATATTGTTTAATGTTTATTAATTTTGTTTAATGTTTATTAATTTTAAAATAATTATTAAAGGCCGGCTTCAAAGGTAAAATATACAGCGATATTGGGCAATATGGTATTAAATCAAACTTGACAATTGCTAAAAAATTAAAAGAATTTAATCACGGGTATGCACTCCAAAGCAAGCTTTGGAAACAGGTTCCGCAGCAAGCTGCGGGGTATAATTCGTCCAAAAAGTTTCAGTCGAAGATGACCTTTAGGTTACGCGCTTTGCTCCTGAAACTGGGGTCTCATTACCCTCCGCTGCTCTGAGTTTCATTAGAATTGGAGTTTCAACAATGAATAACTTATAAACAATTAGATTTGAACGGAAGGTAAAATCTGTTGCGGTTCGCCCAGTATGAATTTGCCGCTTTCAATCCATTCCTTTAGAATGTTGGCAATTTGTCGGGCCTTATAATAACTGGATAGAGGAGCAGTGATAACTTTTTTTTCGCCGATGGTGATCGTTCCACTGCGCAAATCTTTATAACTTACTTCTGCTAAAGGCTTAGGATTGCCTTTGGGATAATCCATGCTGTAATCATAAATCTGGGTATAAATATCCTCGTCTTTCACTGCCGTAAAGAGAGCCATTTCTTCATCCAAAATGGGAATAGGAATACCGATACCTACGAACAATGAAACCCCATATCCTAAAATACTCGCTCCCGCCAACCATTCTGGGGTCATTTCTTTCAGATTACCGACAACAGCAATTGTACCGGCTCCTTGTTTAGGAACACCATTTACTCCACGGAGAACATCAGGGTTATGCTGGGTGCCGGGCCAGGCAACAAACCCCTGCGCTCCACCTAAAAATATCCGCGTACCAATACCTATTGTCCGATAATAAGGATCGTTAAACAGAGGGCTCAATTGTCCTGATGTCGCATAGGCTGCATTAGCCATTTGCGGACGGAGCATCCCCATGTATGTATAAATTGTTCTGTCGGATAAGTTAACAGCACAATTATAATTTTGATAAGCATTGCGAGGATTGAACAAAATCGCATTCGGCAAATCATTTATCGTTATGTTTCTTTCATACTTCCGTGCCGGATAGCAATCCGTCCCATAACCTTCGGCCCGCAACTTGACAACATTTCCAGCGACAAGATCTTCGATAACATGACCGCCGCCGTAATTAAATTCACCGGGATAAACACTGTTGAGCGGGTCGTTTTCCACCACTTCCGTCGCGCCGATATAACAATCCACGGCGGCAATCCCGCCATAAGCGGAAACATCATTTAACCAGACTTTGGATGCCCGGATGCGGGGAGAAGTATGGCCGAAATTAAGAAAAGCTCCTGAAGAACACATCGCACTGAAAGTCCCGGTGGTAACAACATCAATTTTCCGGGCGGCTTCAATGGTGCCATGCTTTTCCACAACATCAATCATCTCTTCGGCTGTGACAACCACAGCTCGCCCGTCTTTTATCTTTTCGTTGATTTCCTTAAATGTTTTTTTAACTTTGAATTTTTTCATATTTTAATTTAGGAATCCCGATTAATTATCTCTTTTCATATCACTGTTTGATGCCAATTGCAAAAGCTAAGAAGGATTTATGCATACGGTCAAATCTAATTCTTATACCAGTTTTAAATCAAAGATAATATCGAGGCGGCTAGGCGAAGGCGACGAGGCGTATTTTACACGTGTGACCTTCAGGTTATACGTTGAGGAAGCCGACAACGACGCCAACAAAGATAGCGCTTTGATCGGGAGCGCATTCCCCTAAGGAGAGCGCATGATAAATGTAACCCTCCCTTGCCGAGAATTTTCGCCAACATGGCGGAAATTCCTTTAGAATTGGTATCAGGTATGGCCAAATCCGCCGCTTCCTCGTGACGTATTATTTAGTTCTGCAATTTCCACCCAATCCACTTGAAAAATTTTTTGCACGACCATTTGCGCTAGACGCATGCCTCTTTTAATAACAAAGGGTTCTTCTCCGTGATTAATGACAATTAACGCAATTTCTCCGCGATAATCAGCATCAATTGTGCCGGGGGAATTGAGTAGAGTGATTCCTTTATTTAAAGCCAGTCCACTGCGAGGCCTTATCTGCGCTTCGTAACCTTCGGGCAAAGCCACTGCAATTCCTGTCGGTATTTTCGCCCTCTGGCCTGGTAAAATAATTCCTTCTTCAGGCACCGCTGCAAAGATATCCATCCCGGCAGATTGCGCAGTCATGTATTGGGGCAACGGAATATCTTCGTTGCCCGCCAGCCGTTGAATACAAACTTTTATTTTTTCCATTTAAATATTCTTATGGTGAGAGCCGTTCTGCATCAACCTAAGTTATGGATACAGAACGGCTGTTGTTAAAATAATTACTGCAAGTCTCATTACCCTCTGCTTTGCGGGATTGTCCCGCGTCGCTTCGCTCCTGGGATCAATTCCATGTACGCTTCAAATCTCGTTTCACTCATTTTCAGCGAATGTCATTGATTCGACTAACTCTTCAAACCTGCAGTGACCTTTAGGTTATTCGCAATGCTCGTTTTCAGAGAGTCTCACTAAATTTATTTAACCTCTGCGTCCAGAGCTTCCTTCCGGCTGAGCCTGATTTTACCGGACTTGTCCATTTCCAGAACTTTCACCATGACTTCGTCGCCTTCCTGCAATACATCGGTCACTTTATTGATTCTTTCTTTAGCGATTTGCGATATATGCAAAAGCCCTTCTGTTCCGGGCAGAATTTCGACAAACGCACCGAAATCTACAATCTTCTTGACTGTTCCGCGATAAATTTTCCCGACTTCAGCCTCCTCGGTCAGCCACTTAACCATCATCACAGCTCGTGACGCTGCCTCAGCATCACTGGAAGCGATAGTTACAGTTCCGTCATCTTCGACATCAATGGTAACTCCGGTTTCGCTGATAATTTGACGTATATTTTTACCGCCCGACCCGATAACATTTCTCACCTGATCCACTTTTACTTTTACCGTTGTGATACGGGGAGCGTATTGCGATATATCCGGCCGCGGCGCGGAAATAGTTTCGCGCAGCTTACCGATAATGAAAATCCGGCCCTCCCGGGCCTGATCCAGAGCTTTTCTTAAAATATCTTCTGTCAGGCCGTCAATCTTAATATCCATCTGCATTGCCGTAATTCCCTTTTCCGTACCGCAGACTTTGAAGTCCATATCACCGGCATGATCTTCATCTCCCAGAATATCGGTCAGGATTACTACATCATCTCCCTCTTTTAAAAGCCCCATGGCAATTCCGGCAACAAAATCTTTCATCGGCACACCGGCATCCATCATAGATAATGTTCCTCCGCAAACTGTCGCCATTGATGACGAACCGTTGGAGGAAAGAATCTCCGAAACAATCCTGATGGTGTAGGGAAATGTTTCCGGTGAAGGTAAAACAGGTACCAAAGCTTTGCGTGCTAAAGCCCCGTGGCCGATTTCTCTTCTGCCGGGACTGCGCTGACCTTTGGCCTCGCCAACACTGTATGGCGGGAAATTGTAATGAAGCATGAACGATCTCATCTCTTCGCCGCCGATAAAATCTATCCGCTGTTCATCCGCGGAAGTCCCCAGGGTAACAACGGCCAATGCCTGCGTCTCACCACGGTTAAATAAAGCGGAACCATGAGTGCGGGGCAAAACACCAATTTCAGAACTGATGGGACGGATATCTTTCGATGTCCTTCCATCAATACGTCTTTTCTCGTTGATAATCATACCGCGTAAAATACTGCTTTCTAATTCTTCGATAATTCCGGCGACTTTTTTACAAAGTGCAGAATCGTCTCCGCCGATTGATTTGATGACACTTTCTCTCACTTCACCAAGTTTGCTGTAACGTTCCAGCTTGCGCGGTATATTGTAGCCTTCTTTGAGACCGGCCAATGCTTCGCTTTTGACACGGGCGGTCAGTTCTTCGTCCTTAACTATTTGGGCAACCGGCCTTTTGGCTTTGCCAATGGCCTCTCGCATTTTATCCTGCAGATCAATTACCGGACGAATTGCTTCCAAACCGAATTGAATGGCATCAACAATTACATTTTCGGCGACTTCTTTGGCATCGCCTTCCATCATCACCAGTTCAACATCATAGTTCTTGCCTGATTTTCCAGGCGTCACTTTTCGTCCGACCATGAAGATGTTAATTTCGCTTTCCGAAATTTTGTCCGAAGACGGATTACAAATGAACTGACCGTCAATCAGGCCTACGCGCACACCGGCAATCGGTCCTTTAAAAGGAATGTTCGATATTTCCAAAGCCACTGAAGCTCCGAGCATCGCCGTAACAATGGAATCATTTTCTTTATCCAAGGAAAGCACCGAAGCCACCAACTGTGTCTCCGAATAGTATCCCTTGGGGAACAATGGACGTATTGACCGATCGATCAGACGGGACGTCAATATTTCGCGTTCGTTAGGACGGCCTTCGCGTTTAAAAAATCCGCCGGGAATTTTTCCCGCGGCAAAAGTCATTTCCTGATAATCCACGGTCAGGGGCAGAAAGTCCACTCCTTCACGTGTGCTTTTCAATGAAACTGCCGTAACCAAAACAACTGTATCACCGTAGTGAACCAGTATAGCTCCATCAGCTTGCGCGGCAACATAATCAGCTTTCAGGGAAATATTTCGCCCGGCGAAATCTGCACTAAATATAGTACTCATTAATTTTTCCTCCATTTTTTTAAGTGCCAGCCATAGAAGTTCAAGGGCGAAACGCAAAAGCTAACAGCCGCAGGCGTGTTATGTGTACCGCTCACGGTCAGGTTAACTTATGTCTTCCGCCCTTGAATAATTTATTTATTTTCTTAGGCCTAGCCGTTTAATAACATTTCTGTATCTTTCTATGTCATTATCTTTAATGTAATTGAGAAGTCTTCTTCTCTGACCAACCAGTTTGAGCAGACCGCGGCGTGAATGATGATCTTTCTTGTGCGCCTTGAAATGCTCCGTCAAATACTCTATTCTGGCGCTTAAAAGAGCAATCTGGACTTCGGGGGATCCCGTATCCTTTTCATGAAGCCGATAATCTGAAATTACTGTTTTCCTCTTTTCCAAAGTTAACACGCTTTTTCCTCCTTTATAATTAAATCTTTGTTTATCTTAAATTTCTTCTCATTTACTAATATTGTTAAACACCCTGACAATCTTGGCCGCCTGCCTTTTTCCATCGAATTCAGAAAATTTATTTACCGGCGCCACCATTTCCGCAACAGCCAAAAGATACCCACTGCTACTGATGAATTTTACCATATCTCCAGCTTTAAGAAAAGGGAGATCATGTTCCTTCATCATTTCCACAGAAGGTTGCCATCCATTACGCAGTTTTGCCGCAGAATGATCTTCCAGTTCAATTGAAGTCAGCAACGGCAATAGTTCCACCATCGGCAATATTTTTTCTAAAAGTTTATTCTTTTTATCATTATCCTCATAATTGTTCAGGGAAACAGCCATTTCTTCGGAAAAAAAACCGCTGCGCAGACGACGAAGGCTGCATAAACATGCTCCAAGGCCAAGCAGATCACCGATATCGGAACAAAGCGTCCTGATGTAAGTCCCTTTAGAGCAGACAACCCGAAAAGTGACGCGGGGAAAAGAAATATCTTCAATAACGATACTATGAATTTTTACCTCCCGCGGTTCCATTTCTAAAAAAACACCGTTTCTTGCCCATTTATATAGAGGTTTGCCGCAATGCTTGATCGCGGAATAGGCCGGAGGAACCTGTTTGACCGTCCCCACCATCCGCGCCATTGCCACTCTTATTTCTTCTTCGGTTACAAAATTATCGGATTGGCTGGTAATTTTACCTTCAATATCCAATGTGTCCGTTTTCACACCCAGCAGCATTGTCGCAAGGTATTCTTTGTCTTCGCCAGTTAGAAAACCCGCCAGCTTCGTAGCCTCATTCAAACATACAGGCAGCACGCCAGTAACCATTGGATCAAGCGTTCCGGTGTGGCCCGCTTTTTTTACGCCCAGGATTTTCTTTACTTCACTGACAACATCATGCGAAGTCACACCCGCCGGCTTGTCAATGATTACCACTCCATCCATCATAAATATTATAATTCCCTTATCGCTTCAATAATCTGCGATTTAATTAATTGAATGTCACCTTTCATCCAGCAAGCCGAAGCGTGAATATGACCGCCGCCGCCAAACTTCCTGGCTATTTTTTCTACATTGGCATCAGCTTTGGAGCGCAAGCTCAATTTATAATTGTTATCTCCCCGTTGAGTGTAAAGAATTGATATTTCAATGCCTCCTACGGTACGGGGAATATCGACAAAACCCTCTGTGAGTTCCCATGATGCTCCTGTTTCCTGTAGAGCTTTTTGCGTAACAACCATAGAACCAACTTTATTTTTCAAATCCAGAGATAAGGTTTCCAACGCTTTGGCCAGTAATTTTAATCTTGCTGGAGAATCGTTTTCATAAATATTTTCCGCGATCCACTGCGGATCAGCACCGTTTTTCACCAGATTTCCCGCCGCAAAAAGCGTTTCATTTGTAGTGCTCGAGTAACGGAAACTGCCTGTATCCGTTATAATTGCCGCATATAAATTAGTGCAAATATCTCTCGATATATTAAAGTGCATTTCCTGCATCAAACGGAACAGCAATTCGCCCGTTGAACTGGCCTGCGCATCCAGCATTTTCAGCCGGCAAAAACCGTTGTTGGAAACATGATGATCAATATTTATTAGTTTTTTAATTTTTCCGATATTATCCGCTTCATCTCCAACTCTTGCCAAATCACTGCAATCAAGAATAATGCCGACATCATATTGTTCAACGTTGTTTATATCATGAACTATATTTTGCGCCGCCGGCAAAAACCGGTAACGTTCCGGTGTATGATCCTGATTATAAATTACAACATTTTTCCCCATCTCTCTCAACATGAGGTAAAGAGCCAATTCCGAACCTAAAGCGTCTCCGTCCAGTCTTACATGCGCCGTAATTAAAAAGCTTTGCCCTTCATTTATAGCCGTAATAATTTCATTAATCATTTTTTTCTTCCTGTTTAGCTATCTGGGCCAATAAATTTTCGATGCGGTTACCGTATCCAAAAGATTGGTCATGAACAAAAGTAAGCTCCGGTACACATCGCAACTGCACCCGCTTACCAAGCTCCCGGCGGATAAAACCAGCCGCTTTAGTAAGGCCTGCTTTGATTTCGTCAGAGCATTCATCCTTGCCCATTTCGACAAAATAAATTTTGGCGTTACGCAAATCATCGGTTACTTTAACTGATGTAATAGTAACCGAATGCAGGCGCGGATCTTTCACTTCTTTAATTATAATGTCAGCCATATCCGCCCTGATCAATTCGGCAACCCTGTCCGCTCTTTTAAAGCTCATCGTATTTACTTGCTTCCCAATCAGCCGCGCCCAGAAAACTGGAAACAACCATAATTTCTATCTTGCTGTTTAACATTTCGGCTGCGTGCAGATTGTCGATAAATCTTAGTATATGGTCAACTTTCCCGTTAATATAGCTCGAATCATTGCCAACAACCGCAAATCCTATTTCAGCTGATTTATAGTTGTCAAGATTACCTGTTTCCGCAATGGAGATATTAAATTCATTTTGCGTACGCTTAATAATTTTACTCAAAACGCTTCTTTTGTCTTTTAAAGAACTGCTTGCCGGAATTATTAAATTTATTATTCCGTAGCCGATAACCATGAAATTTTTCCCCGAAATCATACAGCCAAGAAAAATTCAGAACTGCCAGCTGTTGATAAGCAGATGAGTGTATTTCACTATTTTACTCGAGTTTCTTTTCCAGTGTCTCTGTTATATAAGATTCAATGACATCACCTAAGTGAATATCGTTAAATCCGTCAATGCTGATACCGCATTCAAAACCCGCCAGCACCTCCCTGGCATCATCTTTAAAACGCTTCAGTGATAGAACTTTCCCATCGAAAACAACTACACTATCGCGGACAAGTTTTACATTGCTGCTTCGCATTATTTTTCCGTCGGTCACAAAACAACCGGCAATGGTTCCGATTTTAGGAACTTTGAAAAGTTCGCGGACTTCCGCCCTGCCCTGAACGACTTCTTTATACTCCGGCTCCAAAAGCCCTTCCATAGCTGCCCGCACATCCGAAATAACATTGTAAATAATGTCATAAAGCTTAATTTCTACGCCTTCCTGTTGGGCAATTTCCACTACCCGCGCATCGGGTCTCACATTAAATCCTATAATAATAGCCTTGGAAGCGGCTGCAAGCATAACATCCGTTTCACTGATGGCGCCGGTGGAACTGTGAATAATTTTGAGTTTTATATCATCGGTCGAAAGCTTATTCAAAGCGTCGGAAATTGCGCCAATCGACCCTTGCACGTCGGCTTTGATAATTACGTTACAGTCTTTTACACCTTCCTTTATTCTTTGATAAAGCTGTTCTAAAGTAACTTTAGAAAAACTGGATATTTCTTTTTCGCGTGTTTTTCTTAGCCAGTAATCGGCAATACTGCGCGCCTTCTTTTCATCCTCAACGCAGAAAAATTCCGCTCCGGTTTGAGGGACACTGGAAAAACCGATAACTTCCACAGGTGTGGAAGGTTTGGCTTCTTTGATGCGCCGGCCCTGATCATCAATCATTGCCCGCACGCGGCCAAATTCTGTTTTGGAAACAAAAGAATCGCCTTCTCTCAATGTTCCTTCTTGAATTAAAACGGTCGCTACAGGACCGCGGCCTCGATCCAATTTCGCCTCAATAATAATGCCGCGAGCGGGGAGATCGGGATCGGCCTTTAACTCCATAACATCAGCTTGCAGTAAAATCATTTCCAGCAATTCTTCAATATTAATTTTCTTTTTCGCCGACACCTCGCAAAAGATTGTATCGCCGCCCCATTGTTCGGATAAAAGACCATGTTCGGTGAGAGACTGTTTAATCTTTTCGGGATCAGCACCGGGTTTATCAATTTTATTGATCGCCACGATAATAGGCACTCCGGCAACCTTGGAGTGATTAATGGCTTCAATGGTTTGTCCCATTACGCCATCGTCCGCCGCCACGACTAAAACAACTATGTCGGTTACCTGTGCCCCGCGCGCCCGCATCGCCGTAAACGCTTCATGACCCGGAGTGTCCAGAAAAACTATGTCCCGGCCGTTTATGTGAACATGATAAGCGCCGATAGCCTGTGTAATCCCGCCAGCTTCGCCATCAATAACATTGGACTGCCTTATCACATCCAGAAGTGATGTTTTACCATGATCAACGTGCCCCATAATAGTTACGACCGGTGCCCGCGGTTTAAGATTTGCCGGAGCGCCCGAAGTTTTTAACATGGCTTCGTCAAACTCTAGGTCCGCCGGTTCAACCTGGAAACTGAATTCATTCGCCACAATCGTGGCAATATCATAATCTATGGCCTGATTAATGGTGGCCATAACATCCATAGACATTAATTTATTGATTACTTCACTTACCTTAATGCCCATTCTTTTCGCTAAATCGCCGACTGTAATTGTTTCTCCAACCTTGATACGCCTCTTAATTGCTTTAGGGACAGTAATCTCGGTTTTCTTCATTTTGGCAGGAGCAACTTTTTTGCTATCGCGCCATTTGGTAAAGATTATTTCCTTCTCTTCATCCTGTTTTTTCAGTCTCTTTTCTATTTTTTTCTCTAAAATCTTGCGGTGCGGTAATGCTTTTTCCTCTTCAATAAATACCTCTACCGGGACCTTGCCTCTTTTCTTTGGTTTCTCCGGTGGAGGAATGGATATTTTTTCGCCGGGTTTCAGAGGTACTTTTGGCGGAATTGACTTAATCGTTTCCGGCCGGGTAATTTTATGCTTAGAAATGATAGCCGGCTTTGCAGGAACAACAGAAACAAGGGGCGGTTGTTTGACTTTCCCCGCCGCAGTTGTGTCCGCTGCCGGCGGAACGTCTATTTTTGCTGTTGTTTCAACTTTCGGTATTTTTAACTTGAGCAAAGGCGCATCCGCCGCCGGATGGGATTTCGTTTCCGCTTTTGCTTCACCCTCCGGCATTTTTTCTTTGGATGGAGCAGAAACTGCCTCGGTTCCAGAAACAGGATGTTTGGAAGATTCTTCTTTTTTAACTTTTTCCGAAGGCGGTGTTGCAGATACTTTCTTTGGCTTACCTTCCAAAGATTTTTCCGCAGGCTCCTCTTTTTTCTCCGGCACTTCTTCGGGCGGCATCTCCACAACAGTGCGGACGGTACGACGCCGAATTACTGTGGATTTTATTCTTTCCTCCACAACTTCACGAGTTTCAGTGGCCATCAATTCGTTTTTTATTCTTTCCACTTCATTCTCTTCCAAGGAGGAGGAAGCGGTCTTAACCGAAATGCCAATTTTTTCCAAATGAGCGATCAGTTTTTTATTTTCCCAGCCAAGCTCCTTGGCCAATTCATGAACCCGCTTTTTCGGCATGCGTGAAACTCTCCATATTAAATTTCTTGGTTTTCAAATTTATGAATCACTTTTGCTACCAGTTACTTCTTCGCTTAAAATTTTACCCGCTGTTTCAATCCACTGCTGGGCTGTCTTTTCACCTATACCGGGAATTTGAGATAACAATTCGGGCTCGGTTGCCGCAACCATGGCAATGCTTTTGATGCCCTTACTGAAAAGCTTCTCCGCCATAGCCGGCCCCACTCCGGCAATTTTTGTCAGATCATTTTGTCCTTCTTCTTTAGCACCAACCATCGTTTCGCTTTTCATATCAATATTCCATCCCGTCAACTTAACCGCCAACCGGACATTTTGCCCGTTTTTACCTATGGCCAAAGAGAGTTGATCATCAGGAACAATTACCGTCATCGTCCGGTTATCATCATCAACGAACACTCTGTTAACCTTGGCTGGAGACAGGGAACTGCTCACATATTTGGCTGCATCATCGCTATAAGGAATAATATCAATTTTTTCACCGCGTAATTCCTGCACCACACTTTGGACCCGCGAACCTCTCATGCCTACGCAAGCACCCACAGGATCGATATCTTTATCCTTGGATCTGACGGCAATTTTTCCTCTTTTGCCCGGCTCTCTAGCCACGTTGACAATGTCAATAAGCCCTTCGGAAATTTCCGGAACTTCCACCTCAAAGAGCGCTTTTAAAAATGACGGATGGGTGCGGGACATGAGTATTTGCGATCCCTTGGTATTTTTCTTTACATCAACGATATAAGAGCGGATTCTTTCGCCGCGTTTATAAGTTTCGCGATGAATTTGTTCCGTCGGAGGTATAACACCTTCCGCGCGCCCAAGATTGACAATAATGCTGCCGCCTTCAAATCTTTGGACAAAGCCGTTTACCAGTTCGCCTTTTCTGTCTTTGTATTCTTCATAAATATTATCGCACTCCGCGTCTTTCACTCTTTGAATAATTATTTGCTTGGCCATTTGAACGGCAATGCGGCCAAAGGAACTTGTTTCAATTTTCATTCCCAGGCTGTCGCCGGGTTCCGCGCCTTCATCAAGAGTTTTCCTCGCTTCTTCCTTGGATATTTGTGTTCCGGGATCAAGGACTTTATCGACAACGGTTTTAAATTGAAAAACTTCAATTTCCCCGGTCTCATCATTGTAATGAGCTTCAATCTCAACGTTCGGTCCAAGTTTCTTACTTGCAGCCGTAATCATTGCCGCTTCAAGGGCGTCGGTAATAATCTCCTTATTTATACCTCTGTCCTTACCCATCTGTTCGATCAGACGTTTAAGTTCTGGCAACAACATTTACAAATTCCTCCCTTTTCTTAGCTGATATATATATCGTAGAATTTCAGCCAACTGGCGTTAATTCCCTGTTTAATTTATTCCACATCGGCAAGGTTTGCTTTTGCAATATCTTGTTTGGGAATCCGGTAAATTTTTCCGGCGATGTCGATCAAAACCAATTTTTGACCGGCATCTTCGATATAATCCAAAAGAATACCGTGAAAATTTTTACTCCCCTCAATTTTTACACTTGTTTTAATATTTACTCTTGCGTGCTTATATTTCACAAAATCCTGATCGCGCGATAAAGGCCTGTCAAAACCTGGAGAAGAAACTTCCAGCGTGTAAGCGTTATTAATCACTTCACGTATATCAAAAAGGTCGCCTAGCTGATTGCTGATATTTGCACAATCATCAAGTGTAACTCCGTTTTCCTTGTCCAGAAAAAGCCGGATGATCCAGCGCGTATGCATTTTGATACATTCGACATGGATCAACTCCATTCCTTCAGACACGATAACCGGCTCGGCCAACTGCCTGATTTTTTCTTTTACATCATCATCCATAATTGCTCAGAAAATAAAAAAGTGGGCAGGGGCCCACTCATCAATACTATCACATCGATGGTTTGATAATTAGCTATCACATCACATCAGGCAAAGCAAGTATTATTTCTGCAATCTGAAAGCTGCTAAGTAGTTAATTACTGGTATAATTAGACTAACACTTCTTATAGTCAGCGAGTTTCAAATTCTACGTCGTCGTAGATGCCCTTCAGGGTACTTCGCTCCTGGGGTATCCTTCATGTGCTTCGCACAAAGGATAGCTCGACTAACCAATTTCAATTTGCTATGCTTTTGAAATTAGAAGGTGTCATTAACCACACTAAGCTGTGCGGTATATACTTATGTCCCTGCCAACTACGTTGGCGGGACAATTCAACTTACCAATTTCAATGCGCTACGCTTTTGAAATTGGAGTTTCATTGGAGCGGGCGACCGGGCTCGAACCGGCGACGTCCAGCTTGGGAAGCTGACATTCTACCACTGAATTACGCCCGCTCATGAGGGAGGTAATGTTATTTAAAGGAAATATTTTGTCAAGGTGTTTTTAATGAGATTCGCTGAAAACGAGCGTAGTGAAGTTTGAAGCGTAAATCGAATTATCCCCTGAGCGAAGCGAATGGGGATTTGACACTCGTTGCAAATGAATCCCGCAAAGCGGAGGAGATATTTATCTCTGTGACTCCTTCGACGATACGCAGATTTCCAATATCCGATCCACATTAAAGACACGTTTCTGATTGCGCTCCAAGCAATAGGCGCCCAATCCCAAAAACGAATGTCCGTTGTATTCCATATCCTCTATCACCACCGGCCGGATCATTCTCCTCGATTTTTCATCTTTTGCTTTGAGGTAAACAATCTCGATAGTTTGCTTTTCTTTAATCGCCGCGGCAAGCATTTCCAATTTATCTTCGCGGGTGCAGGAAAGCGCGGCTTTGGCATACTGCATACCGGTTAAGAATTTGACCACCTGCCAATCCATTAAAACATGGTTTTTCTTCAGCGGATGCCTCAACACGATGCCTTCCAGCGTTGTACAGCGGGAAAGAGCCACATACATCTGCCCGTGAGCGAAGGTGCCGCGCCCCACATCAATGACAACCTTTTCAAAAGTTTTCCCCTGGCTTTTATGAATGGTCACGGCAAAGGCCAGCCGCACCGGATACTGGCGGAAAGACCCGACCTCTTCCGAGCGCAGCTCCTCATTTTTGAGAAAGAACTTGTAGATTTTCCAAGTGTAGAGAGAGATTTCCACCGTTTCGCCATTATCCAGTTCGGCTACGATTACATCTTCTCCTTCCTCGTCCTTTTCAAATTTTTTTACCTTACCGATTGTTCCGTTAATCCAACGCCCATAGGCATCATTATTTAAAAGCATGATTTGGGCGCCTTTTTTCAGTTTCAGCTCTTCGGCTGTCGGCATGGATTCTTTGCCGAACTCTCCGTCAACCAGGCCTCGCGCTTTCCATATTTTGCCGGACAATTGGGCAAGCCGGTTGTAATTGATCATATCGGACATATCGTTGGTGCTGGTCAGCGATATATAAAATTCATCGGCGGACACTTCAAAAGACGGATTGCAGCTCTTATTGAACAACGCGATATCATCATCCGTGATAGAGTTATTGCGAATAGCATTGAGCAGGCGGACAAATTCGTCATCCTTCTGCCGGTAAACTTTTTCCAGCTCGACAAATTCCATATCCAGATGTTCCATGACTTTGGCGCTGAAAAAATAAGGACTGGTATAATGCGACCGGAATATTTCACGCTCCGCGCCGGAGACAACCGGCGGCAACTGATAGAGATCACCGATGAAAATCATCTGCACGCCGCCGAAGGGACGTTTGGAATTGGGGCCGTTCAGACGCAGAAATTTATCCACGCAATCCAGCAGATCAGCCCGCACCATGGAAACTTCATCAATGACGATGGTTGTCAACTTTTTATAGATAGATGTTTTTTCTTTGCCGCTCGCCTTTTTTTTCTTGATGGCGGCAAGCGTTACATTGGGTTTGAAATGGAAAAAGGAATGAATGGTCTGTCCGCCTACATTAACAGCGGCAACACCTGTCGGCGCCAGAATAACAACGTTTTTCCCCGTGTTGTCATGAAAATAATTCAGCAGGGTTGATTTGCCGGTTCCTGCCCGCCCCGTGATGAAGATATTTTTGTCCGTCTCTTCCATCATATCCAGCGCATGCTGAAACTCAGGATTGAAATCTATTTCGACCGGTTTTGATTTTTTTGTCATTGTTTTTCCCGCAATTTATTGTGTCCGACAGTAAACACTTTTTACGCAAGACTTCAATAATAATTCTTTGATTTTAAATAAATATTCGTGTAGAAATATACCATTCCAAGAACAAATTTTGTTTCAAACCGGTATATAACTGGTTACGTATATTAATTGTTATGCAAAAGATACTATGGGAGAGAATATAATGCCTCCGAAATCTCGCAAAATTCCGCACTATCTCCGGTGTTTCCACTGCGGGCGCGATAGAGAGATATCAAAGTATGAAGGGAGCGCACCGCGTGATTGTGATCCTTCGCTTTACCGGCACACACAAGACGCATCAATGCCTTTTCATAGCATTGCCTGCACTTGCGGCCACTATACAAGCTATGGATACGACGTTTTTGAGGATCAAGGTTGGGGATTAAATCAATCGAAAGACAAGACCAAAAAGGCATAACCCGTCAATCCAGCCGACTCGTTACACTCACGGCTGATTTTATCGTTGGCCTCAAAATACAATCAAGAATTATGTTGCCATAATGCACACATTGTGATACGATACTTACTATATGAAAAGTATAAACTGGAACACAGAGAAGAGTTTAGCACTTAAGACATTGCGGGGCATCTGTTTTGAAGATATGGTATTTTACATCGAAAGGGGTGACATTTTAGATGACTATTTGCATCCCAACCAGCGCGACTACTCCGGACAGAGAATTATGGTCATTGGAACTGAAAATTACGCATATCTTGTGCCTTACGTCGAAAATGATGAAGAATTATTTCTAAAAACAATCATTCCAAGCAGGAAGGCAACACAAAGATATCTTGGAGAAAAAAATGAAGACTAAATTAACGAAAGAAGAAAAAGAAATTCTCGATAGCTTCGAAAAAGATGAGTGGGTTCCTGTTACAAACCTTGCAAAAAGAAAAAAAGAGTTGATTGCTTATGCCCGCAACACTTTGCGAAAAGACAAGAGACTGAACATACGTATTTCTGAGAGAGACCTTCTTGAACTTCAGAGAAAGGCGGTTGTTGAAGGCCTGCCCTATCAGACTTATGTATCCAGCATTATCCACAAATTCATTAATGGCGTTTTAGTAGAAGCGCGAAAATAAAAAGGCCAACAAAATCAATACAGCTCATGTCACGGTCTGCATGTGACGCTTCGCGTCCCGGCAGGCCTTGTGCCACTGCTGAGCTCCGCTGTTCGGCATAATAACAAACCAAACAAAAAAGGAGGAACATGATGATCCCGGAGAAACTGAAGGAAATCATGAAAAAGGACGGAGTTGTTGCGATCGCCACCCTGGGACCTGATGGCCCCCATTTGGTCAATACCTGGAATAGTTACCTAAGGATATCAGAAGATGAACGGCTTTTTATCCCCGCAGGTTACATGCACAAGACGGAGGCCAACATTGCCCATAATCCGAATGTGTTGATTACATTGGGGAGCAGTAAGGTCGAGGGCCTGCATGGGCCGGGTGCCGGTTTCTTGATCAAGGGAACGGCAAGGTTCGTGACGTCCGGGCCTGATTTTGATTTTATGAAGGAAAGGTTCAGCTGGCTACGTGCCACCTTGGCCGTTACAATTGAATCTGCCACTCAAACTTGGTGAAGCGCAATTGCATGATTTCTGCAATCCCTGTAACACGTGTAGATCACGACAGGAATTGCCGAACCCGTCGCTACAGCCGATTGCGGCCCCTTGGGCCGCTCCGGCTGATTTTTTCGTTCGCTATAATATAATTGACAAAACCATATCGATCGTGATATCGTAGCACAAAATAGATCGATGGAGGTATTGGTATGAAATCAGTAACCATATCACCAAAATATCAAGTCGTTATACCTAAAACCGTCAGGGAGGCATTGAAGCTTCATCCAGGACAAAAAATGCAAATCGTTGAATATGCCGGTCGTATTGAGCTTATACCGGAACGTGATATAAAAGAACTCCGTGGATTTCTCAAGGGTATCAATACGGAATTCAAACGAAAGGAAGATCGGATATGAATATTGTAGATTCTTCCGGCTGGCTTGCCTACTTTGCCGATGAGCCTAATGCCAAACATTTTCTGCCCCCCCTGAGTAATTCGGACTTACTTATTATTCCCGTAGTAACGATATACGAAGTTTTCAAGGTCATTTTACGGGAGTCCAGTGAGAATGAAGCATTGCAGGCTCTTGTTGCCATGCAAAAGGGAAAAGTTGTGGATCTAAGCACACCACTGGCAATAGCGGCTTCAAGACTTAGTCTTGAGCATCAACTTCCAATGGCGGACAGTATCATTCTCGCAACAGCACAAGAATTCAAGGCCATTATATGGACTCAGGATTCCGATTTTAAAAATATTAACAAGGTGAAGTACTTTCCAAAAAAATAAAGTCCAACAAAATCACTCCAGCCGCTCCGGCTGATGCTTCAGTTTGCACAATACGATTTCAAGGAAAGAATCGACATGATTTTAGACGTACTTGAGAATGCACACCGCTATCTGGCCTTGCACAAGAGGTTTGCAAAGGCATTTGATTTTCTCTTACGCCCGGATCTGAAGGAACTGCCCGTGGGGAAATATGAGATAGACGGTAAGAGCGTCTATGCGATGGTGTCTAAGGCTGCCGGCCGCAGGAAAGGGGATGCCCTGCTCGAAACGCATGAGAAATACATCGACATACAGCTGGTTCTGTCAGGAACCGATGATATGGGCTGGAAGCCCAGGTCATTATGTAAACATTCATTCGGGGAATACGATCAAAAAACTGATGAGCAGATTTTTACGGACGAACCGGATGCCTGGATTTCAACTCAAAGCGGAGCGTTTGTAATCTTCTTCCCTGAAGATGCGCACATGCCGCTGATCTCGTCAAGCCAGATCCACAAAGTCATTGTAAAGGTCGCCGTAAACTCATAAAAGATAAAGATACCTTGCACTGGATCGGCGGGAAACTACCTCGACTCCTCATGAGTTAAAGCATCAAGAACATCCTAATCTTTTCATAGTCTCTTTCAACAACTTATACCGCTTTGATTTCAAAGGCTAATGCGACGGCAAGGAGAAGGCTCCGCAGGCGTATTATTAATACGTTGAGGAAGCTGACGACGCAGCCAACAAAGTTAGCCGAAGAAGCGAAGTGGTATCAGTCAGTTTCTTCCGGTTTCTTTCCAACATACAAGCAGGTAATGCCAAACGTGAGAGGATATATTTCAACTTCAGCCATGCCGGTATCCTGCATGATTTTGGCGAATGCATCCGGTGACGGAAAGTTCATAATGGAATCGGCAAGGTAATAATACGCGGCGGCGTTTTTGGAAAACAACTTGGCCATCAGAGGAAGCAGGTAATTCAAATAAATATAATAAAATAATTTGAAAAACCGGTTCTCAATAAAAGTCATTTCCAATATTATTATCTGTCCGCCCGGCACGGTAACGCGCAGCATTTCCCTGAGCGCTTTCGTTCTATCGGGAATATTTCTAATCCCGAAAGCCATTCCGGTAACGTCAAAAGTATTGTCGTGAAAGGGAAGTCTCAAGGCATTGCCTTGCATGAAATTCAACTGGCCGGAGAGGCCTCTTTTCTTCACCTTGTCCTTTCCCATTTTAACCATGGGGAAAACAAAATCAATGCCGAAGGCTTTTATCTGCCAGTGCTTAAGGCAGGCGTTAATCGATAAATCTCCCGTGCCGCAGGCAACATCCAGAAACATATTGGTTTGGAAAAAACGCATCTTTTTAATTGCAAACCGGCGCCAGGCAATATCGCGGCGCAAGCTCAGCAGATGGTTTAAAAAATCATACTTGCCGGTAACGGTCGAAAATATTTCTTTTACCATGCCGACGCGCTGGGCATCAGTAATGGTTTTTACCGAAGGATATTTGTTGGCTTTTGATTTTTGCATTGGTGAGGTTTACTTTTACTCTAATATAAATTCAAAAACGCATTATTTGCTGCGGATAAGGACTGAATTAGCATGAGCATCGAGACCTTCCATCCGGGCAAAGCGGGCTGTTTGGCCGCCGAGCTTTTTCAAAGCTTCCCGCGAAAAATAAATAACATTCATTCGTTTATAGAAATCATAAACGCCCAACGGAGAAGAAAAACGCGCCGTGCCTTCCGTCGGCAGAATATGATTCGAGCCGGCCAGATAATCGCCCAATGCCTCCGGCGTAAATGAGCCTACAAAAACAGACCCGGCATTTCTTACTTTATCCAGAATTCCCGCGGGATTCTCTACCATCAATTCCAAATGTTCGGGCGCGAAGAGATTGGCAAGATCCACCGCTTCATCAACACTTGCCGTAATAATAATCGCGCCGTATTTGGCGAGAGAATGTTCCATTATTGTATTTCGCGATAAAGTTTTCAGTTGTTGATCAATTTCCTGAGATACTGCACGGGCTAAACTTTCAGACGGCGTTAAAAGAACAGCCGCCGCCATTTCATCGTGTTCGGCTTGTGCCAGCATATCCGCCGCCACAAAAGAAACATTTGCCGTGTTATCGGCAATAACAACGACCTCGCTGGGACCCGCAATCATATCTATATCCACCTGTCCGAAAACGAGTTTCTTGGCTGCGGCAACGTAGGCATTTCCCGGCCCCACTATTTTATCGACCTGCGGAATCGTTTTTGTGCCGTAAGCCAGCGCCGCTATTGCCTGCGCTCCGCCAATCTTGAATATGCGCTTAACCCCGCTTACTTCGGCCGCAGCCGCAATCAGCGGATTTAATTTTCCGTCTCTGGCCGGGCTGACTAAAATAATTTCTTCCACTCCGGCAATGCGTGCCGGAATCGCCGCCATAAGCAGGGTCGAAGGATAAAAAGCTTTGCCACCGGGAGCATAAATACCTGCACGCCGCAGGGGCAAAACCCGTTGTCCCATTTCTATGCCTTCCTCAGCCGTAGCAGACCATCCCTCGACAATCTGGTTGAGATGATATTTTTCAATACGCCGTGCCGCCGCTTTAATAACTTCCAGATCTTCCGGCCGGACCAAAGACAACGCGTCTTTTCTTTCCGCCGGTGTTACCTCTACTGTCGCCGCAGTTAATTCATACCGGTCGAATTTTGCCGTATATTGAAACAGAGCTTCATCACCTTTGTCAGCAACATCACGCACAATTTCCGCCACGTCTGATAAAAGCTTCGGAGTATGAGCGGCGCCTCTTTGGCGCAATTCGCGGAAAAAATCTTTAAACTCGGCAGCATCGGCTTTAATTATTTTCATATTACTGTGTCATCCTTTTTATATCCGCGCCCAGTGCGGAAAATTTCTTCTCTATTGCCTGATAACCGCGGTCAATATGATAAACGCGGGAAATTTCCGTCGTTCCCTCAGCTGCCAGCGCCGCTAAAATCAGCGAAGCCGAAGCCCGCAAATCCGTAGCCATCGTCTGCGCGCCGCGCAGCATCGGCACTCCCCGGACAATCGCATTGTTGCCCTGGATAACAATGTCGGCTCCCATCCGCAGCAATTCACTGACATGCATAAAACGGTTTTCAAAAACAGTTTCGGAAATCACGCTCAAACCGCTGCCGATGGACATGTAAGCCATCATCTGCGCCTGCAAATCGGTGGGGAATCCCGGATAAGGAAGAGTTTTAATATCAACGCTGTTAATCTTTTGCCCGGAAGACACTTTCAGCCCGCCTTTAATCGGCGAAATTTTCATGCCTGTATCCCGCAGTTTGTTAATCAACGCTTCCAGATGGTGGGGATTGCAGCCGATTATGTTTATCTCGCCATGCGTCATACCGGCGGCTATCATAAAAGTTCCCGCTTCGATCCGGTCCGGAATTATTTCAGCTTCCGTGGGCTTTAGTGAAGTGACTCCTTCGATTATTATTGTATCGGTGCCTGCTCCGCCGATTTTCGCTCCCATGCTTTTTAGTACATTCGCCAGATTGACAACCTCCGGTTCGCGCGCGGCATTGTTGAGAACTGTAGTGCCTTCCGCCAGCGTTGCCGCCATCATGACATTTTCCGTTCCGGTTACAGTCTGTATATCAAAATAAATCTCCTCCCCTTTTAATCTTTTCGCTTTCGCCTCAATATATCCATTGTTTAATTCAACGTGCGCCCCCATATCCTGCAAGGCTTTGATGTGCAGATTAACCGGCCTTGCGCCGATAGCGCAGCCGCCGGGAAGAGAAACGCGCGCGACGCCCATGCGGGCGACAAGCGGACCCAACACCAGCACCGATGCGCGCATGGTTTTGACCAATTCATAAGGCGCGTCACAACTGGTGATCTTTTCTGCGCTTACCTTGCAGGTTTCATTTCCATCAATTTGCACACCCATATTTTTTAGAAGTTTTTTGATCGTTTTGATATCCACCAGATCGGGGATATTATGAAAAGTGTTTTCTCCTTCTGTAAGAAGCGCCGAAACCAAAATAGGCAGCGCGGCGTTTTTCGCCCCGCTGATTTGAACTTCTCCGCATAAAGGTTTTCCGCCTTGAATAACTATTTTATCCACTACTTTTTCTCCTTGCTTTAATCACTCGCGACAGCCCGGCATAATCTCTGCTCATTTCGATGCTGTCATAAAAACCTGCGGCTTCCATGATCCCGCGAACGCCAGCTTCCTGTTTAGCTCCAATTTCCAACAAAAGCCAACCATTTTTTTTCAGAAAACCTGCCGCCTGATATATCAATTTTTCGTAAAATTCCAGTCCGCTTTTTCCGGCCCAAAGGGCTTCTCGCGGCTCGTAATCTTTCACTCCTGCAGGAAGTTCTTCATATTCCCGGGCCGAAATGTAGGGCGGATTGCAAACGATTATATCAAAAAGACCGTCAACCGGTTCAAATAAATTGCCTAGCTTAAATTCGATTTTATCTTGAAGTCCCAAAGCCGCGGTATTGTTTTGCGCCAGATTCAGCGCCGTTTCCGAAATATCAGTAGCAATAACGTTTGCGTGAGGCATTTCTTTTGCTAGAGCTATGGCTATCGCGCCACTGCCGGTGCCAATATCTAAAATCTTTATTTCCGGAGAGTCTATTTTGCGGCAAATGTTTACAGCTTCTTCAACAATGATCTCTGTATCCGGCCGGGGAATGAGCACCGAGTTATTTACTTCCAAAGTGAAAGACCAGAATTCTTTGCGTCCGGTAATGTAGGCCACCGGCTCCCATTGCAATCTCCGGTCGATGAGATTTCTAAATGCGGCAAGCTTCGTTTCGCTGATAATCATATCCGGATTTTTGTAGAATTCCAGACGGTCGCAATTCAGGCAGAAAGAAAGCAAAACTTCCGCATCGAGCCGGGCGGATGGAATATCCGCCGCTTCTAACGTCTTTGTGGACTCATTGAGAATGTCGTGAATAGTCATTGCTTTATTTTTCACACGGGTTAACGTGTGGCCTCATAATAATTTAGCCACCACTCGGTCATTCCCCGGTCGAAGATGACCTTCAGGTTACTTGACCGGGGAATCCAGGAAGCATGATACCAGTGACGATTTTAATCTCCAAATGCCTTCTTCATTTAGCGGATGCATGAAAATAAATTGTTGCAAAAAAAATGTCAAGTGTTTATAAATCCAAATCATTAATATTTTAAAAGACTTCCATAATTCAGTAGATATCGCCACGGATAGTTAAAAGGATAGACAGAAACTTTAGAATAACTTGTTAGTCGTTGAAAGGAGAAAAATAAAGTGAGCGATAGAAAAAATCGTGTATGCCCGGTTGAAAGAGCTGGCAGTCTCGACAATAGAATTCGAAGATGGATACAAAACCCTCATAAAATATTAAAACCCTATATTGAAGAAAGGATGACGGTTCTCGATATAGGTTGTGGTCCAGGATTTTTCTCTATTAACATGGCTCAAATGGTTGGAAAATCTGGCCGAGTTATTGCTGCTGATTTACAGGAGGATATGCTTCAAAAGGTGCGAAATAAAATTCAGGGAACGGGACTTGAGAAACGTATCATCCTGCATAAGTCCGAAGAAAACAGAATAGGTGTATCAGAAAAAGTGGATTTTGTTTTTGCTTTCTACGTGGTTCACGAATTGCCGAATCAAAAAAAGTTTTTTGAAGAATTGAAATCCATATTAAAGCCGGAAGGAAAAGTGCTTATAGTAGAGCCACCATTCCATGTCTCAAAAACGGCGTTTGAAGAAACGATCAGAAATGCCCGAGATGCCGGATTTACGCCATCTGAAGGGCCGAAAGTTTTTTTCAGCAAAACAGCAATTTTGAAGGGCTAACCAGATGTTGGAGCCGATCGCTTACGCTCTGGCTTAACTTTTCGTTAGCAGGTGCAATCAATAAACAATGTCGAATCTAAAAATCAGAGAATGTACTCAAAAAGATACCGAAGCCCTAGCTGAAACTATTCGAAGATCATTTCAGGATGTGGCGAAACGCTTTAACCTGACCAAAGAGAATGCTCCTCGCCATTCATCCAATTGCACAGAGGATTGGGTTCAAAAGGATATGGAACGCGGCATCACTTATTTCGCTTTGGAAAATGAAAACATTGTTGTTGGATGCGTTGCTCTTGAGCAGGCAAAGCCAGATGTATGTTATCTGGAACGCCTCGCAGTTCTTCCCGATAAGCGACATCGTGGTTTTGGGAATAAATTGGTTATTCATGTGTTGTCCGAGACTAAAACTCTTGGAGTTCATCGCGTTAATATAGGAATCATTGCCGAGCACACCGAACTGAAAAACTGGTATAAAAAAATCGGTTTTGTTGCGGGAGAAACCAAGGAATTTTCGCACCTGCCTTTTCGTGTCACCTTCATGTCCTATTTATTAGATAAAGGATGACAACGATACAGTAATACCGGTTCAGATAAAGATAGGGGCATTGACGGTTCTCATCAATGCCCCTATCTTATTATCACTCTGAATATATCTGTTGTGGTTTTGGTTTTATTTACATTTCTTATTATTTAGAAATCATATTTTCACCGCGGCGAACTGTCCAAAAATCGTCGGATAGATTTCTGTCCGCAACGTATTTGTAGGGCATGGTGAAATACCCTTTCATTCCCCAGTTCTCGCCCCAGGAATTACGCACGATAAATCTTTCCTTGGCATCGTCGTAACCTACGGCAAGAACAGCATGTCCGCCCAGTGATTTTTCACCTTGCTGCGGCATGTTTACGACTCCGGTTTTCGCCACTGCCTGCGATTCAAAGCTTTCATACACCGTAAAACCAAAAACAAACGGAAAGCCTTCCGCCAGGCACGCGCGCATTTCATCCAGCGTGATAATGCGATGATAAGAAGTTATTTTATGATTCGCCGCGTCCTTGTAACAAGCTAGAGTTGGTTTAATCCGGAATTTTGAGATAATATAAGGCCATTTCGTCTCCGAACAAACACCTTGTTTGGCCAGTGTCTTTATGCCATCACGGATCATGGCGCCGGAGTCGGACTGGATGGTGTGTTCAACGGCTCTTTCGTCATAGTAAATAAACAGCCGGCTGAAATCCTCAAAAGAAACTTTATCCTTCCTTTCCAGAAACTCCAGCGCACCTGCCAGAGCATTGGCGGTGCAACTGCCCAGTTGTCCCTGATCTTCCACTTTCGAACAGAGTGGACGCAAATCCACCAGCGGAGGTAACTTTGCCGGGACACGAAGCACGGCGCTAAGCAAATAATCGCGTTGATCGGGCACATCCGGTACCCACCCATAGCCGGAACGTTTAAACTTACTTTTTTTTGAAGCAGTAACTTTTTTTGCTGGCATACATGAGACCTTCTTGTTTAAAAATGTGAACAATTGTTAAAAAGTTTTTGCAGGATACAAAAAAGATGAGGATAAAACAAATGTTTTTTCCATAGGGATTATAAAGAAAGTTGTCAAACGTACTTTATCGACTTCACCTTGTGTTCTTATACTTTGTCATTTGCTATAAAATAGCATCATAAAATGCTAAGGTAAACTGGAAGAGTGAATCTGTATTTCACCTGATGCCAAAGAGCATGTTTTGTAGATTAGATCCTCTTCTCATTGCTTTGTTCAATAACTCGTACGGTATCACAAACCTTCTCATATGGGAATGAGTTTGCACTTGCAAGGTTGATTCGGACAGAGCTTTTTACCGGTGTAAATATTTATAATTATTATAGGAGGCAAATTAATAGGTCAGTAACGGTTCTGGGGATAGATATCGCCAAACAGAAATTCGATGTAGCACTACTTGCAGATGGGAAGATAAAAAATAAAACCTGTAGGAATTCAACAGAAGGTTTCGAGACCTTAAAAGTCTGGCTGGAGAAGCAGGGAATTCAAAAGGTTCATGCCTGTCTGAAAGCAACTGGAAATTACGGTGAAGATTTGGCTGTTTTTCTTCATAAAGCTGGTCACACGGTCAGCATTGTCAATCCGGCCCGCATCAAAGGATTTGCTCAGAGTGAACTTGTTCGTACCAAGACGGATAAACTTGACGCGGGAGTCATTGCACGCTTCTGTTTAGCTATGAAACCAGAGCTCTGGTTTCCGCCTGCACCGGAAATCAGATCATTGAGAGCTCTGGTAAGAAGAGTTGACAGTCTAATCGATATGCGTAGCCAGGAGAAGAATCGAATTGGTACGGCGCATGAATCTGTCATCGTTTTGATCAAAGAACATATCATTTATTTAGATCAGGAAATTGAAAAAATAAGAAAACAAATTGCTGATCTCATAAAACGGAATCCGCATCTTAAACAACGGAAGGATTTACTGGATTCTATCCCAGGACTTGGTAAGGTGACAGTTCCTCACCTTCTGGCAGAGTTAGATAACCTTGATAAATTTACCCATGTTCGGGAAATGGTCGCCTTCATCGGACTCGCGCCAAAGGAAACGATCTCGGGATCATCTATTAAAGGCAAACCCAGACTGTGCAAAATCGGAAATGCAAGACTCAGAAAAGCTTTGTATATGCCGGCGCTGGTATCGATTCAGTGCAATCCTGTTATGATTGCTTTTTATAATCGACTGAAAGAAAAAGGTAAAAATGGCAAAGTTATTGTCTGTGCAATAATGCGGAAATTGGTTCACGTTATATTTGGAGTCTTGAAATCCGGCAAAAAGTACGATCCAAATTATAAGCCAACTTTTGCTTGACAAGAACGGTATCTACAAAGTTTTAGTAGTAGGCATTTTCCAGAAGTGAGGATTACGGATTGAAATATTCATAAATGAAAGGCAGAGCTATTGCTGACCCTGTCTTTCATTTTAAACAGATTGGTTTACAATTTTTAATTATTTGTTAATTATTTCCCTATATATTTTCCATTCGTCGTTTATTTTTCTCAACTCCAATGTCTTCTCACATTTATCTTTTGATATCGATGAACTATAAAATTGAGTAAATACTGCTTTGGCAATATTTGCATCCGCTGATATTTGCAAATGGTCAATGAGGATATTTATGTCTTTACATCTCTTATACACCTTGGTTTTATAGGAAATCCATCCATTTAAGTCTATCCCTTTGGAATGGAAATCCGACGCATAACAACTACGGTAAGTTTTCATGTCGCCCGATTCCCAGCTAGTTAACCATTTAGTTACAAAATTTCGTACATCTTGTTTAATGTTAACTGGATCTAAATTATTATCGGTAACAACGGGTGCAGTAATAGGTGCTGCAACTGCAACGACCTCCTTCGAAGCTACAGGTTCCTCAACCTTGGGAGCAACAACAACCTCTTTCGGAGCTACAGGTTCCTCAACTTTGGGTGAGTTGAATTGGCTCTTGGTTAGAGAAGTACAACCCGATAGCATTATAATAATCATTGCAACCATTAAGGGTACGAAGTTTTTTTTCATAATTGTCTCCTAGAATTTTATTGCCGATATTAATGGCAGATTTTAAAAATGATTCTGAGTAACTAATATATGATAGAAAAAAGACAATTTGGTTAAATGTTTATCTCGGTTCATATTTTTATTTTGTTATGAATTCCTCAACTTTCATAAAAGGATATGAGAAAATTTCACCGTCTTTTGAACGGATTTTTAGCACATCATCATAGACACCTATTATTTGCCCCTCAATAACTTCACCATTCGTCAAAACAATCCCCTTTATTCCTTCATAATAATGTTGGGTTTCGATAGAAGGTACCATTTTGTTTTCTGGTTTCTGGGCTGGCTCTTTTTTTTGTGTCTCAAGCTCCATAACTTTGGGAGCAACAACCTCTTTCGGAGCTACAGGTTCCTCAACTTTGGGAGCAACAACTTCTTTCGGAACTACAGGTTCCTCAACCTTGGGAGCAACAACAACTTCATTTGGGGTAACAGGTTCGCAGGAAACTATATTGATTAATTTTTCACCAACTGTATTGGGAATGATAGCATTCCATTTACCAGACTCACTTTCCGGTGATGAATAAATAACATTACCTTTTTCATCATAAAAAATCACAGAAATATCTTTAATTTTTTTATTTACGCAGTCAATTTCCATCAACTTTGTGTAATAACTTAACATGGAAGGATTGTCGGGTGCTTTATTTATTACTTTGAGAATTGAAAAATACCTTGTTTTTGCTTCTTTGCTTAATATATCTTTTTTCCATACAGAGATAATGCTTTTATCTACTTTTTTAATGCTGCTTTTATCATAATACATATCTCCAACAGAAGTGGTATCAAAATATATCCAATCCGCTGCCAATGCCTGATTAACAAATAGGGGAAAAAATACTAAACAAATAATACTCTGAAGATTCTTTGCTTTCATCCTTTTTCCTCTCAATAATTAATATCCGAAGTATGCTTTCTACGATGAGTTGAACACATAATAGCACTATTCATTTTTTTTAAAAGGGGAAAATATACTATCTCATTTATTACTGATTGAAAGAAAGCATACTTGACAAGGATAACGACTTATTTCTTACAGGAAGAAGGTGCTACAGGAGAGCTGTAGAAAAAACATTCGTTTATTCTGCAGGTGATATCGGCCTATTTTAAAGATTCTGCCTGATAATGGGTAGCCAAAGCGTCAATCATTGCGCCGATGTTGCCATTGAGAAAATTATCGAGATCATATCGGGTCAGGTTGATGCGATGATCGGTGATGCGGCCTTGAGGGAAATTGTATGTGCGGATACGTTCGCTGCGGTCGCCGGTGCCAACCTGGCTTTTGCGCGTCTGCGCCTGTTCCGCATTTTGTTTTTGCACCATGGCATCGAGCAGGCGCGCACGCAATACTTTCATGGCCTTGATCTTGTTTTTGAGCTGTGATTTTTCGTCCTGACAGGTAACAACAAGACCTGTAGGCAAGTGAGTGATGCGTACAGCCGAATCGGTTGTGTTGACACTCTGGCCGCCGTGACCGGTGGAACGATATACATCAATTCGCAGTTCGTTTTGATCAATGTTGAGTTCCACTTCTTCCGCTTCGGGCATGATGGCCACGGTAACTGCCGAGGTGTGAATGCGTCCCTGCGCTTCTGTAACCGGAACACGCTGGACACGATGAACACCGCTTTCGTACTTCATACGGCTGTAAGCTCCATTGCCTTCAATCAGGGCGATAATTTCCTTAAACCCGCCGGTGCCGCCTGTCGAAGAACTGCTCACTATTTCTACACGCCAGCCCTGAGCTTCCGCATATCGGGCATACATGCGAAATAAATCGCCGGCGAAAAGTCCCGCTTCATCGCCTCCCGTTCCCGCTCTGATTTCCAGAAAGACGTTTTTATCATCGTTGGGATCTTTCGGCAGCAGCAAAATATTTAACTTCGCTTCCAAATCGGTTTGCTTTTGCTTTAATTGCGGCATTTCTTCCCTAACGATTGCTTTCAATTCCTCATCGCCTTCCGCCAAAACTCCCTGATACTCTTCTATTTGATCCCTGATTTTTTCAGATTGACGTATAGTTTCGACTAATTCCCTTAAATCGGCATGCTCTTTGGCATATTTTTGATAAAGGCCCTGCTTCGAAACAATTTTAGGGTCGCTAAGCATCCCTTCCAGTTCCCGGTAGCGTATTTCAATGTCGCGAAGCTTATCTAATATAATATCCATGTTATTTCTTTAAGGTAAATATTGTAGTATTTGAGATTAATTTAAAAAAGGCACACCTGTAAGTTCTTTTCCGCTGGAAAGGGCACCTACAAATGGTAATGCCGGGCAGCATTCAAAAGAATGTCAAGGCGGCAAGGAAGAGGATAACTTGAGGCGTATAATGTCATATTTTGAGAAGCCAATGACTCAATCCAACAAGATGAAGACGACTTGGCAGAAGAAAGATGAACGGTTTTCATTATAAAAACATAATCCATTGTTTTTTTCTATTAAGAAAATTTTGTAATTATTATTCCTTTGGTTTCTTTACAATTACCGTGGGTTGTTTCTTTTTGACCTGAGGCTTTTCCGCTTTAGGTTCATATTTTTTCTTGAATTTCTCGACGCGGCCCGCCGTATCTACAAGTCTTTGCTTACCTGTCATAAAAGGATGGCAGTTGGAACAAATTTCCGTCTTAATGTCTTTTTTGGTCGATCTTGTTTCAATAACGTTTCCGCAAACACAAGTGATCGTCGTTTCTTTATATTCTGGATGAATTCCTTCTTTCATGTCTTTTTTCTTTTCCTCCCTGACGTTTATCTGCAATTAATTATTAATGTTTTTCGCTTTATTTTAAAAGTGCCCGTGTGACTTATAATATATATGGCAAAAATTCAAGAAAATTAGTGTAAAATTTTCGGCTGGGCCACTATAAGCATTTAAAATGCAAATTCGGCCTCTTTGCGATTATGCGTTCATCGAATCCAAAAATTCCTGATTAGTTTCCGTTTTTTTGATTTTGCCGATGATAAATTCCATGGCATCAACGGGATTCATTTCCTGAAGCAACCGGCGCAATATCCAGACACGATTGAGATTTGCTTTAGGAATCAACAATTCCTCTTTCCTGGTTCCGGAACGGATCAAATCGAAAGCGGGGAATATCCGGCGATCGGCGATACGGCGGTCCAAATGCAATTCCATGTTGCCTGTTCCCTTGAATTCTTCAAAAATGACTTCATCCATTCTGCTTCCGGTATCAATCAGAGCTGTTGAAATTATCGTCAAACTGCCGCCATTCTCAATATTTCTGGCCGCGCCGAAGAAACGTTTCGGCTTGTGCAAAGCATTGGAATCGACACCGCCGGAAAGAACTTTTCCGCTGGGCGGAACAACCGTGTTGTATGCTCGCGCCAAACGGGTGATGCTGTCGAGTAAGATGACCACATCTTTTTTATGTTCGACCAGGCGCTTGGCCTTTTCAATAACCATCTCAGCAACCTGCACGTGAAATGAAGCCGGTTCGTCAAATGTGGAAGCAATGACTTCACCGGCAACACTGCGCTGCATATCGGTTACTTCTTCAGGCCGTTCGTCAATTAAAAGCACCATCAAAACCACTTCAGGATGATTTGCTGAAATGCTGTGGGCAATATCCTGCAAAAGAACTGTTTTACCGGCACGCGGCGGAGAAACAATCAATCCACGTTGTCCCTTGCCAATCGGCGCGAATAAATCCAGAGTCCTGGTGGAATAATTTTTAGGATCATATTCCAGATTTAATTTTTCCAAAGGATAAAGAGGGGTCAGGTTATCAAAAAGAATTTTGTCGCGGGCTTGTTCGGGGCTTTCCAGATTTACGGTGTCAACTTTCAAAAGGGCAAAATATTTTTCCCCTTCTTTGGGTGGACGCACTTCGCCGGAAATTGTGTCGCCTGTTTTTAAATTAAATCTTCTGATCTGCGAAGGCGAAATGTAAATATCGTCCGGACTGGGAAGGTAGTTGTAATCCACGGCGCGCAAAAAACCAAAACCGTCGGGCAAAATTTCCAAGACTCCCGAGCCAGAAATTACGCCATTTTGTTCTGCCTGCGTTTGCAAGATAGCGAAAATCAAATCCTGACGGCGCATTCCGCTGGCGCCAGGAACTTCCAATTTCTTGGCCAAGTCGTTGAGTTCGCTGATAGGCAATCGTTTGATATCTTCAATGTTCATAAATATTCCCTTGCTTTAAATTCTAACAGGGTAACTAGAACGTTATCCTGATATTATACTTACCGTCGTTTTTACCGCATTATTTTTAAAGAAACACAGAAAGATAGTCACGATTTTTAGTAGTTACGGATTAAATCTCGGCTTGTTTATTTGAATACGTGAAACGCTCCAAAAGGTAGGGCTTAAAAGCCTTTTACTAATCGCCAAAGATCTTATATTAATCCATCATAACTGTCAAGCGATTTTATTATTTTTGTTGAAAGCACATAATCTATCTGATTTATCTACCATAGACCAATCTGCTATATTTGCATATCACGAAAGCTTTTTGGCCTCTTCCACCAGCATGATTGGGATGTCATCTTTTACTTCGTAGAACAATTTACACTGATCGCAAATAATGCCGCTCAGTTTCTCGTCGAAGTGAACTTTTCCATGACATTGCGGACAAACTAAAATTTCCAATAGTTGTTTATTTAAAGGCATTCTTCACTCCTTTGTTAATTTTCTTTCCACGGCGGCAAAAACCTGTTGGGTTGAAATATCCTCCATGCATTTTCTTGTCGGGCATTTTTTTAAAAAGCACGGACTGCAGGGAAGATTTGTTCTGATTATAGTGTGACCCTGTCCATAAGGCCCTGTTCGCCAGTATGCAGAAGGACCGAATAAAGCAATTACTGGTGTTCCTACCGCAGCCGCAATATGCATAGGTCCGGAATCAGGTGTAATCAAAAGCTCTGCTCGTTTATATAGATGAGCAAGTTCAAGCAGAGATGTCTTTCCTTCCAGATTAAGAGCCTTGTTTGTCATGATTGATTGGATCCTGTCAATCATGCCGCCGCTTCCGTTACCGGTAAAAACAACCTCCGTCTTTAATTCGCTAATAATCCTATCGGCCAGAGCAGCAAATCTGTCCTCATACCAAAGTCTGGTTTCGCCGGCAAAAGACATGGGACTAATAGCGATGAATTCCTTATCCCTGGAAATACCTGAATTTGAAAGCAATGTATCAACAGCTTCTATGTCTGCGGGAGAAACAGGCAAATAAAATTCCGGATTGTCACATGTTATGCCAAGATGGCGAATGAAATCAAGATAGCGATCTACGGCATGTATATTCATGTTTTCATATATTTTTTCATTATAAAACAAACCGCTTAATTCCTGAAAGCTGTTATAGCCTATCTTTCTTTGTGAACCGCTGATAAAAACAAGAATGGCACTTTTTAGAAGACCATTGAAGTCTATAACAATATCATAAGGCCGTTGTCTTAATTTTTTGATGAACATTTTTATTTCTTTGAGCGTTTCACCGATATGTTTTCTTTTTTTCAGGTTTTCAGACCATGTTTTCCTGCGAGAAATGATCAGAGTATCTATATAAGGATTTCCTTTAACAATTGGAGACGCTGCCTCTTCGACAACCCATGATATATTAGCATCAGGATAAGCTTTTCTTAACGCCGCCAAAGAAGGCAGGGTGTGAATCACATCCCCTATCGCGCTGAGTTTTACGATTAGTATATTCACTCTTTGTCCTTTAATACCACTTTCTATATTCTATAAAAAAATTGACTGACCTGGTATAAGACCAAGTAAGCTTTCAATAATTAATATTTGAAAGCAACTTGGTTTAATATCAATTTTACAGCTTCCAGAATATCCGCGGCAATAAAATCCGGTTTGTTTTCCGGCGTTGCTTCATCAGGACCATCATCCTGCAATAAACCTTGACCGAATCCGGTTTTTACTAAAATCCCCCTGACGCCAATTTTTTTGCCCGCTTCCATATCGTTAAATCTATCGCCCACCAGATAAGATCTTTTTAGATCGATATTCAAATCTTGAGCCGCCTGCAGCAACATGCCAGGAGCCGGTTTACGACAGTTACAAACTTGCCTGTAAGGATCTATCCCTTCCGTGGGATGATGCGGACAGTAATAGAAATTATCTATATATGCTCCTCGTTTACGTAGAGCGTTTTGCAGATACTCATGGGTTATTTTTACAAAATCTTCTGTAAATAATCCTCTGGCCACACCGGCCTGATTGGAAATGACCACCACTTTCATTCCACTTTTATTAATCAATCTGATCGCGTCATAAGCGCCGGGGATTATCTTGAATTTATCTAAACTATCCATATAACCGACTTCTTCATTAATTGTTCCGTCTCTGTCCAGAAAAATGGCGATATTTTTTTTCATTTATTTTTACTCCGGCTGTTTTGAAATCACGACTATAAACCCCAAAGCAAGCCTTGGAAATATTTCGCAGCAAGCTGCTGGTTGTTGTACCCCACTTATACGGAATAATTTCCAATAACCTTTGGTTATTGGATAATTCGACTAATAAATTTCATTCGCTGCTCTTATGAAATTTGAGTCTCATTACGACTAACACTTCAAACCTACAGTGACCTTTAGGTTATTCACTTCGTTCGTTTTCAGCGAGTCTCATTAAATTTTGAGCTGCCGCAAAAACATCTTCCACAGAAATCAGCTTCATGCAACGAAAATCCGTCGGGCAAGTTTCTTTCAGGCAAGGACTGCAGGAGACTTCCTTGCGGACAATAATTGATTTGTTTCCCACGGGCGACGTGGTGACAGGGTTGGTCGAACCGAAAATAGCTACAGTGGGAATGTTCAACGCTCCCGCTATATGCATTAAACCGGAATCATTGCTGATAAACAAGCGGCATTGAGAAATCAAATAAATTGCTTCCCGCAAAGTTGTTTTTCCGGCAAGATTAATTAATTCAGTGCGCGCCAGCTTTTGGATTTCCCGCGCCACCTCCCAATCGGATTTCCCCCCCAGCAAAATCCCCTGCGTAGAAAATTTTTCATCCAGTTTATCCGCTACCAAGGCAAATCTATCGGGGATCCATCTTTTAGCCGGACCGTAAGTGGCTCCGGGAGCAATGCCGATTATAGTCTTCTTTGTTCCGCGTATAAATTTCCGCAAAATATCCTGTGCATCTAAAGGATTTATTTTCGTCCCCAGATACATTTCACGATCAACGGAAACACAACCCAAAGCCTTGACCATTTCCAAATAATAATCAATCTGGTGGACTTTTCTTATTTCTGCCGTGCGGCGCACACAATGGGTCAGCAGAAGACCGCGGGCATCTGAGTCGTATCCGGCGCGCAGGGGAATTCCTGCCGCAAGGGCGATGATCGCAGCTTCTATGGCGTTTTGTAAAAGTATCGCCGCGTCAAAATTTTTCCCTTTTAGCATTCGGGCAAGACGAAAGACTCCGGCAGGAGTATCAAATTTATTTTCATAGATGATTATTTCATCCACACCTGAAAAAAGTCCATAAATATCGGCTACCCAGGGTTTTACGAGGACGGCAATGTGGGCTTGCGGGTAAGTGGCGCGGATAGAGGCCACTGCCGGCAATGTTAAGATGGCATCGCCAATCCAGTTGGTTCCGCGAATCAAAATTTTATTCACACCTGCACGCGGCAATTTTTTGATATTTCCATGTTTCAATTGGTTATCCTTTTTGTTTTACCTGACATATATTTGTTTTCCAGCGTTGATGAAACCATAGCCATTGTTCGGGATATTGACGAATTTTTTCTTCAATAATCTTAGTGAAATTCTGCGTATTGATTAATACATCAGCATCACGATTTCCGGAACTTACAATTTCAACTTTCTTACCAATCTCCAGCAAATATTTACCATCAGGCAGGCGGCGGGTAAAGACGGGCAGCACCGGCGCTTTTGTATACAGAGCCAGCAGAGACAGACCAGGCGTTGTGCAAGCTTTTCGGCCAAAAAAGTCAACAAACACACCCTCATACCAAGTGACGTTTTGATCAATAAGAAGATTAATTGTGATGCCATTTTTTAACAAGCGGATCATCGGCCGCATGGCATTATATTTAGAAAGCGAAACGTTGCCGTAAGAGGCGCGGACACCGGTAATGGTCCTTTCTAAAAGAGGGCTGTCAAAAACACGGTAAATAAAAACAAATGGCTGCGTCATTATCGCCAAAGCCGCGTTGCCTATTTCCCAATTGCCGAAATGAGCACTGAAAATCAAAACCCCCTTTCCTTCCTTCTCGGCCTCCTTGTAATTTTCCAGACCTTCAATGCTAATCCATTGGTGCAAATTATCTTTGTTCAAATATGGAATATCTAAAAATTCGACGACAACAAGGGTAGCGCTTATATATGACTCTTTCGCCAGCCTGATAATTTCCTTTAGCGGCTTATCGGGAAAGGAACGCATTAAATTATGAATGGCGATAAGACGATGTTTCAGAGAAAGATGGTACGACAGCTTGGCAATAAAAATGGCCAATATCCTTCTTATGCTCAAGGGGATGTGTCTTAATAAATTCATTATTAATATTTCTTTCACGCACACATCCTTATAGTCAGCTTATTTTTCGCGCTGCCGCGAGCCGGTCCAATATAAATTTTTTGAATGATTCCCCGGAGGAAATAATTTCCATCTCGACACGCAGCATATAAATCATGTTTACAAATTCGGGAAAGTCCTGGAGGCGTGCCACATCTTTTTGAGTGGAAATCAAAAAATCAGCGCGGTAATCAATAAATCCGGCTTTGATTTTTTCTAATTCGTTTTTATTGTAGCGGTGGTGATCGGGGAAAATATCGATAGACAAGACTTGCGCTTGGGCATCCGATAAAGTTTTTCTAAATGAATCGGGATTGGCAATCCCGCAAAACGCGCAAACCTTTTTACCCGCAATAATGGAAATCGATTTTTGCTCGCTGTAATCTCCCTTTACGATATCCCTCGGTTTATGAATACCCCTGAAAATGGGAATATTTTCAGTCTGGACTAAATTTTCAATCTGGTCGTTTGCTTGTCTTGCTTCATTGATGCGCGTGAGCACAATAGCGCTGGCGCGTTTTAATTCCGATATCGGTTCCCGCAACCTTCCCCGCGGAAGAATATGATTGTTTCCCTGTAAGCTTTGACTATCTAATAAAACTAAATTAATATCTCTGAAAATTTGCCGGTGCTGCATGGCATCGTCACAAATGAGCACATTTGCTCCGCATTGATTGACAGCTGTTTGCCCGGTAACAATTCTTTTGGCTCCGGTAATCACAGGAACATTTCTTAGTTCCTTAGCAATCAAATAAGGCTCATCCCCGGCAATTTTGCTGTCCAGTAAAATTTCGCGGCCATCCGATACAATATTAACTGGATTGACTCTCTCACCGCCATATCCACGGCTGAGAATTGCCGGCTTAAAACCGTTTTCCTGCAGCATTTGAGCCAGCATAATTACGCAGGGAGTTTTTCCTGTACCGCCTACGGTGATGTTGCCGACGCTGATCACAGGACAAGGAAGAACTACCTCTTTAAATATTTTGTGATCGTAGAGCCAATTGCGAAAATTGATAACAAGGCGATAAAAAAAAGAAAGGATATATGCAATTATTTTGACAGGATTGCAATAACCGGTATTCCCGTCATCATTCCATATCCTTTGCCAATCGATCATTTTTTCCATCACTTCCTTCATCTTTGAACTGCAAATTATACAGACGGAAATATTCGCCCTTTTTCTTAAGCAACGTTTCGTGGTCTCCTTCTTCAACAATTTCCCCATTAACTAACGCAATAATTCTATCGGCATTGCGGATCGTGGAAAGCCTGTGTGCGATAACTAAAGTGGTACGTCCTTTCATGAGATTATCCAACGCATCCTGCACTTCTATTTCCGCTTCCGTATCCAGCGATGAGGTAGCCTCATCAAGGATTAAAATGGGGGCGTTTTTGAGCAGAGCCCGGGCAATGGAAATGCGTTGTTTTTCTCCTCCGGAGAGTTTGGTGCCCAATTCACCGATATTGCTGTCATATCCTTTAGGCAGTTTCATGATGAAATCATGAGCGTTGGCGGCTTTAGCTGCGTTAATGATATCATCCTCAGTTCTTGCAATATCACCATAGGCAATATTATTTCTTACCGTATCATTAAAAAGTATCGTTTGCTGCGTCACTATGGCGATCTGCTTGCGCAGTGATTGCAGAGAGACGTTTCTGATATCATGGCCGTCAATCAATACACGGCCTTCGTTGACATCATAAAATCTTGGTATCAGATTAACAAGCGATGTCTTTCCTCCTCCGCTCATTCCTACAAACGCGACAACCTCGCCGGCTTTAATGGAAAGATTTATATTTTTCAATACCGGTGTTTTTTCATAACAAAACCTAACATTCTCGATATCGATGCCGCGATTAATGAGCGGAAGATTGATGGCGCCGGGCTTATCTTCAATATCCGGAGTGAGATCGATGATGCTGAAAATACGGTCTGCGCCGGCAATGCCTTGATTGATGGTGTTATTGATATTGGTAAGCCGTTTAACCGGTTCGTAAAGCATCAGTAGAGCGGCAATAAAGGAGAAGAAAGTGCCGGGGGTGGAATGGCCATGAACAACATTATAGCCCCCGTAAAAAATGACGGCGGCAATCCCCAATCCGCCCAGAAAATCCATGAGGGGGCTGGAAATGGCGTTTACGGAAACGGCTTTCATATTATATTTAAACAATCTTTCGTTTTCCGCGGCGAATCTTTTACTTTCGTATTTTTCCATGCCGAATGCTTTGACAATGCGGGTCCCGGAAATGGTTTCCTGCAAGAGGGAATTCAAGGTTCCCATGGTGATTTGCGTGGAGGTTGTTACCTTGCGCATTTTTCT
This sequence comes from uncultured delta proteobacterium, assembly GCA_963710575.1. Taxonomy (GTDB): domain Bacteria; phylum Desulfobacterota; class Syntrophia; order Syntrophales; family Smithellaceae; genus Smithella. Next base: position 183,819 of record CAVQAL010000003.1, read on the forward strand.
GCCAAAAAAGGCGATAGGATAAATAGTCAGCGGGAAAACGACTACCGCAATAAGCGCTAGTTTCCAGTCGGTGTAGAAAATAACCCCTATCAATGATATTAGCATAAAGCTGTCTTTGACTAATGCTGTTATTGCCTCCGATGAAGCGATTTGAACGGATAGTACATCATTGGTAATCCGTGACATTAACAATCCCGTGGGATGTTCGGCAAAAAAAGATAGGGATTGTTTCTGAATTTGTTCGTAAAGCTTATTGCGTAAATTAGTAACAATGCGCAATCCGATGGAGCTCATTAAAATGTTCTGGCCATAGTTGCACAATCCCTTAAACAGAAAAATGGCTACCACTGCAAAGGGAATCCATTTCATCGCGGCAATATTTTTATTGACAAATATTTCGTCAATGGCCGGTTTGGAAATCAGCGGCAGAGCGGATTGTAAACCTCCGGCAATGATCATGCAAATCGCAGCAAAGATAAAGCGCACATAATATTGCCTGGCCATAAACAACAATCTTTTAAAAGTTTCCATAGTGTTTCCTATACCATATCACAGGCAATTTGCGCAGCTCTTATTGCTGCGCCAGGTTCGCCCAGTTTGGTCCGAATTGCTTCCAATTCTTTTATTATTTCCTGCTTCTTTTTTCCATTTGTTAAAATCGCCAACGCCTCTTCGGCAATGCGCTTACCGCTGACATCACTCTGAATTAATTCCGGCACAATGGTTTTTCCGGCTACAATATTGACAAGGCCGATGTTTTTTACGTCAACGATTAATCTGCCTATAACATAAGAAAGGAGAGAAATTTTATAGACAATAATCATGGGAACTCTCAAAAGAGCAGTTTCGAGTGTTGCGGTTCCCGAAGCAACCAAAGCCAGATCAGCACAGGATATAACATCGTATGTATGACCGGAAATCACATTTATTTTTACAGTAAATCTGGAAATAATTTCAGTTAATATTTTTTCTTCGAGCGTATCGGCCAGCGGCAAAATAAATTGTATATCCGGCATTTTTTGCGCCAAGATTTCGGAGGCCCGCAGCAGTTCCGGCATTAGTTTTTCTACTTCCGAAAGCCGGCTGCCTGGCAAAATTCCAACAGTGATTTTATTTTCGGCAAGACCGAATTTTTTTCTCGATTCCTGTTTTGAATAATTCAGTTTCACCATATCCAGCAAAGGATGACCTACATAATTTACCGCAAAACCCTCCCGTTCGTAAGTATTTACTTCAAAAGGCAGGATTACCGCCATTTTGTTCACCGTTTTTTTAATTTGTCCGATCCTGCTTTTGCGCCAGGCCCAAACCTGCGGGCTGATATAGTAGAAAACTTTTATTCCTCTTTTTTTAGCGGCTTTAGCTAAAGGGATATTGAAATCGGGATAATCAATTAAAATTACAAGATCCGGCCGACGTTCATCTAATGATTTTTTCATCATCTTCATTATCTTTAAAATACGTCCTAATTTGGAAATAACTTCGGTCAAACCGACAACAGCCATGTCGGAAGCGTTGGCAAGAAGTTCAACTCCTTCTTCCCGCAACTTGTTACCGCCAATGCCATAGAAATTCAGTGCCGGGTTTATTTTTATCATTTCTCTGACGAGATTGGCGCCGTGCATATCACCGGAAGCCTCGCCGGCAATGATCATAATTGTTTTGCTGTTCTTATGCACAGCATTCATTAATGGATTTGATTCTTTTTCTTCAGGAGGCATGATTAATCACGTCGGCAATGAATCTGATTTCTTCCTGGTTCAATTCCGGAAACATCGGCAGAGAGATGACTTCCTGCGAGCACTTCTCGCTTTGCGGCATTTTTTCTGAAATATTATACAACTTCAGAAAAACTTCCTGCTGATGCAGAGGCACCGGATAATAAACAGCGAAGGCAATATCTTTTTTTTGAAGAGAAGTAGCCAAAACATCACGATTTTTCGCACGAATAGTAAACTGGTGATAAACATGTTCGCAGCCGGAAGCCGCAACAGGCAAGATTATATCTTTACTTTTGATGGCGGCGCAATAAGCCGCAGCATTCTGACGGCGCGCCGCGTTAAACTGATCTATTTTTTTGAGTTTAACGCGAATGATGGCGGCCTGAATTTCATCAAGGCGGCTGTTGTAGCCGACTTCCTGATGATAATAACGCTTCGAGCTGCCATGATTGCGCAGCATTCTTAACTGTCTTGCTATCTCTTCGCTTTTCGTGATGACCATACCACCATCGCCGTAACCAGCCAGATTTTTACTCGGGAAAAAACTGAAACATCCAACATCGCCGATAGTGCCGACTTTCTTGCCATTGTATTTCGCTCCGAAGGCTTGAGCGCAATCTTCAATCACTTTGAGTTTGTGTTTTCGCGCTATTTCCATAATGGGCGTCATGTCGGCAGGATGGCCAAATAAATGCACCGGAATAATGGCCTTTGTTTTAGAAGTTATTTTACCGGCAATTTGGTTGCAATCGAGGTTAAAAGTATCTGGGCAAATGTCCACAAAAACGGGCGTTGCCTTTAGATTGGCGATCACTTCCGCCGTGGCGATAAATGTAAAAGGAGTAGTAATTACCTCGTCACCGGCCCCAATGCCACAAGCGCGCAACGTCAGAAGCAAAGCATCCGTACCGTTGGCAACACCGACAGCATAAGGTAAATCGTGATAGGCGGCAACTTCTTCTTCCAATGCGCTGACATTAGGCCCAAGAATAAAATGTGTTTGTTCTAAAACGTCGCTGACCGCGGCATCAATTTCTTTTTTTAGATTATGATACTGCCTTTTTAAATCCACCATTGGAATCATTTATATTACCTCGGCAACTCGCATTTTATTAATTATATCAATGGCCAGTTCCAGAGATTTGCGGGCATCTTCACCGGATATAAGTGGTCTGGAACGGTTGACTACAGCATTGATAAAAGAACGAATTTCTTCCTCCAGTGAATCATGACTGCCCACTTCGATATTGTTTTGAACAATTTGCTGTTGACCGGTTTCACTTTTTATTTTGCTCAAAGATAAAATTTCCCGCTTCTGACAATCAACTGAATGATATCCCCCGGCACCGAAAAAACGGATTTTTTGCATGGTTTTGGCGCTAATGCGGCTGGCGGTAATATTGGCGATGCAGCCGGTGGCAAACGAAATCCGCACATTGGCAATATCAATTTTATCAGAAAGAATGGGAACACCAACGGCCTCCACTCCTGCAATCGGAGAATTTACAAATTTTAAAATAATATCGAGGTCATGAATCATCAAATCCAGAATAACGTCAACATCAGTACCGCGCTCAAAAAATGGATGCAATCGATGGGATTCAATGAACATCGGCGTATCTATAACATTCTCCAGGGCCATAATTGCGGGGTTGAATCTTTCGATAAAGCCAACCTGAAGAATCAAATTTTTCTTCTGTGCTAATTCGATTAATTCATCTGCTTCTTCTAAAGTTGCGCAGATAGGCTTCTCTATCAAGACATCCACGCCTGCCGCTAAAAAATCTTTAGCGACCTTGTAGTGTTCGCTGGTAAGGACGGCAATGCTTACAGCCTCAACTTGACCCAGCATAGCGCGATAATCAGAGAATGCGGTACATTTATAAATTTCAGCTGCTTTTTGGGCACGATCAGTAATCCTGTCAGCTACAGCGGTGATCTCACAATTTTCTAATTTCTGATATTTTTGAAGATGATAATTGCCTAGATGGCCGATTCCGATAACACCAACCTTTATTTTCTTTCTCTTTGCATTCATAATATCAGCGGCAAACGCCCCTTTCCGATTCCTGAATGAATTTTATAAAATGATTCACTTCCGGAATATCTTCCACTTCATTCTTTGCTTTTTTTAATGCCGCTTCCAGAAGAAGATCAGATCGGAAAATAATACGGTAGGCGTCTTTAAGCGCATTGATTGTTTTTTCCGGAAAATTGCGTCTTTTAAGTCCAATCAGATTTAAACCGAACAACTTGGCGTGGTTTCCCTGAGCTATAGCATAAGGAGGAACATCCTTAACGACGGCGGATGCACCGCCAATCATACAGTGTGCGCCAAGACGGCAGAATTGGTGTATCCCCGTCAGACCGCTGATAATCGCATAATCTTCGATATGAATATGCCCGGCCAATGTTGCGGCATTGGACATGATAATGTTATTACCTAATTTACAGTTATGGGCAACATGAGCATAAGCCATAATCAGATTGTGATCTCCGATAATTGTCACTCCAATATCAGCGGTAGTGGAGCGATGAATAGTTACAAATTCACGAATAGTATTGAAGTTGCCAATAACCACTCGAGTCTTTTCTCCACCGAATTTTAAATCCTGGGGAGGAGCACCGATGGAACAAAATTGAAAAATATGGCAGTTTTCACCAATATGGGTAAAATCTTCTATTACTGTATGAGGACCAATTACAGTGTTTTTTCCGATTTTTACGTCAGATCCAATCACCACATAGGGCCCGATTTCAACACCTTCTTCCAATTGCGCATCAGGAGAAATAATTGCCGTATGATGAACTTTCATTTATCTAACCTTTATATTTATTAAAAATTTATTTTTTCGAGTGGAGCCCCGGCTCCTTGTAATAACGCGCTCTCCCGCGATTTACGGCACATTATTTTTCCGGTTGGTTCCACGGGATTCCAAGTCGCGGGATTGGAGATATTCTACTTTCTTTGCTATCTCTTCAAGTGTCGCTCTCATCTCCGGAAGTTTTACCCAGCATGCCAGCACTTTTAACCATTGTTTATGCGGCAATTGCGGACTTCCGCCAACAATTTGTCCGGACTTAATACTTTTATGGATTGATGATGCGGCCGCGATCATTACATTGTCACCAATACTAATATGTCCGACCATCCCCGTCTGTCCGCCAACCATCACACTTCTGCCCAGTTTAGTGCTTCCCGAAATACCGACTTGAGCTGCAATTGCTGAGTTTTCACCAATAACAACATTATGGGCAATCTGGACAAGATTATCAATTTTTACATTTCGCTGAATCCAAGTTCTTCCCAGCGCGGCTCGATCAATAGTGGTATTGGCTCCGATTTCCACATCATCATCAATTTGCACAAAACCAACTTGCGGAATTTTGGTGTTGTCCCTGCCGGGGGATGCAAAACCAAATCCGTCAGCGCCGACCACAACTCCAGAATGCAAAATTACCCGTTTACCAATGATGGAAAAGTGATAAACAGTGACATTGGCATAGAGTATTGAACTTTCACCAATGAAAGAATCACGGCCTACAAAAACACCGGGGTAGATAACAGCCCCCTTACCGATCTTTGCCCCCTTGCTGATAAAAGCCCTAGGGAAAATTGTTGCTTCCGGAGATACAATAGCACCCTCTTCAATATAAGCGTCCGGACTTACACCACTGTGACCATGTTTTAATGGATAAAAAAGTGTTAATAGTTTTCCCAAAGCAACGTAAGGGTCATCTACAATAACCAGATTCCTTCCTTCCGCCGCTGTTTGCTGTGGTGCAAGAATAGCCGACGCTTTAGTAAGCTTTAGTTTTTGAAAATACTTCTTATTGGCAATAAAGGTGAGGTCACCTTCATTTGCTTCCTCAATAGACCTAATATTGCTGATAATCGTATCATCAGCACCAATGACAGCACCGCCAAGAAACGATGCTATCTCCGCAAGCGTCATTTTCATTTAATGAAAATTTCCTTAATTTATTTTAATTTATTGAAATCTTCTATAACTTTTTTGCTAAAATCATTTTCCTTGGCATAATAAGGTATAGGCATCGTTGCGACATCAATAACCAAAGTAAATTTTTCTTTTTCAGCGATAGCGCGGACAATTTTCATTATTCCCGGCATCAACTTTTGAGTCATCTCTTGATCTCGTTTTTTTAGCTCTTCATTCGTATCATTGACCTGCAATTGATAATCACGCAATTTCTTCTGGTAAGCAGTTTCCTTTTCTTTTTGCGAGCTTTGCGTCATGATCGAACTTTGTTTTTCCAGTTCATCCTTCATTTTCTTTAATTCTTTTTCTGATGATTTTATTTCCTGGGTTTCTTTTTCGTAGAATTTTTTAAAATCTTCCGCAGCCTTTTTGCCAGCATTGGAGTTTTGCATTATTTCCTGCAAGTTAATAAAGCCAATTTTATCCACCGCAAAAGAGCTCGTGCTCCAGATAAAAACAAACAAGATAATGCCGGCCATTAGGTAAAAACTTCTTTTCATATAAAATCTCCTCTCTTAATTTATTTGTGACTAAAACAAATTTGAATTTTGTTTCTTCCATTTCTTATTTACATAGCCGCCCCGATGGTAAATTCCCAGCGGCCGGTTCCTGTTGTGTCATCGCTTAATCCTTTGTGGTTAACTATGTAGCCATATTCAAGCCGCAATGGTCCGATAGGAGAATACCAGCGAATACCTAATCCCACAGACTGCCGTAAATCATCAAGGTAATACCTGTCGTTCCAGGCATTGCCGGCGTCGTAAAAAATAACACCTTGCATGCCCGCATCCTTAATAATGGGAAAAACTAGCTCAAAGTTAAAGAGCAACATGCTTGTACCACCAATTACATCTTCCGTTCCCGGATTGGTCGGACCAATGTAGCGAAAACCGCGCAGAGAATTAATTCCGCCTAAAACATATCTAACAGAAATGGGAATATTTTCTTCTCCATCATTACTTTGTATATAGCCGATTCGGCCCTTTGCTCCAAAAACAACATCTAAGGGCAGGGGATAGTAAGTAAAAAGACTGGCTGAATATTGGGTATAACTGGCGTTGCCTCCTAATAGTCCTCCCGCTTGCGTAACTGAAATATTGGCCTTTATTCCTTTAGTAGGAAAAATATTATCATTCGTTGTATCGCGAACTAAACTTAAGGTTAAAGCGCTGGTTATAAAGTCTCCTTCTTGCTCCATAATTTGCCAAGGAGCCGCAGCTAAAACATCAGAAATATTATCGTCTGTAAGTTTATAACCGACATATCCGACAATTTTTTCCCAAAGAGGGTGACCTAAAGTAAGCCCCACACCGCGTGTATCCAAGGTGTAAGTGTCATAGTCTTTTTTGTATTTCCAGATGTTCACTTGAGACCAAAGGGGCAGATCAAAAAGCCATGGTTCCGTAAAAGATAAATCAATATTATTGGTAGTGGAACCTAAAGATGCTTTCAGGCTTAAAATTTGACCATAACCTAGAAAATTCTGTTGGGTAATTTGCGCCATGATAACAGCTTGATCAACGGCACTATAACCGGCACCCACCATAAACATACCCGTACTTTTTTCTTTGACCCGGATATTGATGTCTGTTTTACTTTTATCCGGTCCTTTTTCTGTTTGAAAATCCACCTCTTCAAAATACCGCAGCCGGTTCAGATTACTATAACTGTTTTTTAATTTGCTGCTGGAATACAAGCTCCCTTCAACTACTTCCAACTGACGCCGGATAACCTTATCACGTGTAATAGTATTGCCGGTAATGTTAATATGATTAATATAAACCAATTCTCCTTTAGTTATATGAAAATCCACATCAACTAATTGTTCATTTTCTTTGGGATTAATTTTGGGATTAACATCGGCATTGGCATAACCTTCATCATTGCAGGCTTGAGTTAAAAAATCGATGTCCTTCATGATTGCTTCGCGGTTATAATTGTCATCTTTTTTTATTTTCAGAGACTTCAATAACTCCATCCTGGATTTTTCCAGTAAATCACCGGAAATTTCCACTTTGTCGACTTTAAACCTTTTTCCTTCTTTAATTTTAATTTTTATGTAAATCCCTTTTTTATCGATAGTTATTTCCGGCTCGCCAACTTGAGAATTAATAAATCCATTATTGAAATAATACGAGGTTAATTTACCACTGTCTTGTTTCAGTTGATCGCGCTTGAGCAAACCGGAATCGGTGATGAAAGAAAATATGCCGTGTTCAGAAGTGCTCATCATATTTTTCAATTCTTTTGAGCTGTAGGCTTCGTTACCTTCAAAAGTAATCGACTTAACGTAGAGTCTGTCATTTTCTTTAATGTCAAAAATTACGCGAAAATCTTTTTCTCCATCCCGTTCGACTTTATCGTTTATCTCAGCATTGTAATAACCTTTATTGTCATAAAGTGTCTTTATTTTTTCTATATCCGTTTTAATTTTTTCCTGATCAACAATTTGCTTAGTCTTAATTGTCAGAACTTCTTTAATATCATCTTTACTTAAGGCTTTATTTCCGTTGATCTGAATTTCCGAAATCAGTCCTTTTTCCTGCACAATAAAAGTGATGACTTTCCCTTCTGGTGTTGACGTAGCATCTGCGGTTACATCCAGGAAAAAGCCCATTTTGAAAATTGTTTTAATATCAGCGGCAATGTCTGCTTCGAAAAAATTATTGCCCACTTTGCTTTTGATTTGCGCAATGATAGCGGAAACTTCAATCTTCCGGTTCCCTTTAATTTCAATCCTGGCTATTTTTTGAACCAGTCCGGTACGAATAAGAATCTCAGTTTTTAATTGCGCTGCTATCGCAGCAAGGTTAGCTAATCCTTTTCCTTGAACGGAAGCCGTAGATAAAACATTTGCCTTGGTTACATCAATTATTTGGGCATCAATACTTAAAGTTTCACCTAATTGGGTTAAGCTGCCGATAATCACAATATCGGCGCCCAAGGATTTCCCCTTTTTGATTGCCTGTTTTTCATCCATTTTGAGATTGCTCTGAAGAAAGGCATCCGCAGGAATTATTTGAACAAGTTTTTCCTTTTTTAATTCTTCGACCAAATTTTTATATAGAGATTCTTTGATTGCCGCGCTATTGCCGCTACTGTAAACTTCAAAAGGCAGTACGCTGATTTTTTTTAATTCCTGAGAATACGCTTGAGGAATAAAAAAAATGATTAAAAGTAAAATGATTAAATATGTTTGGCAAACTATTTTATTTATAGTCATATATCTTCCCATCGCGCAGGGAAATCCTGTCGGACATCCTTTCTGCAAGCAATTTGTTATGAGTCACCGTAATAAGGGTAATTCTTTTTGTTGCATTTAAATTGACTAAAATGTCTTCTATCTTTTTTCCTGTCTCTGTGTCAAGATTTCCCGTAGGTTCGTCGACAAGCAATATTTCCGGCCCCATCACCAAAGCACGGGCAATGGCCACGCGCTGTTGTTCGCCGCCGGATAGTTCTCCCGGTCTGTGTTTTTTTCTATGTTCTAATCCAACTTCACTCAATAATTTGCAAGCTTTTTCTGACGCTTGTTTCTTGGGCATCCCGCTGATTAAAGCCGGCATCATGGTATTTTCCATAGCGTTGAATTCCGGAAGCAAATTATTAAATTGAAAAACGAACCCAATCGCCGAGTTGCGGAAACGAGCCATTTTTCCTTCTTCCCATTCAAAAACGTTCATGCCGTCAATGGAAAGACAACCTTCTGTAGGGTGATCTAACATACCCAGAATATGAATGAGTGTGCTCTTGCCGGCGCCGGACACGCCAAGGATTGCCAATGATTCACCTTTTTTTATTTGCAGGTTCAGACCGCGCAAAACTTCTATTTTATTTCCATCTTTAATAAATGTTTTTGACAAATTTTTTAGTATAATCATATTACATAAACTGGTTATCTTATATTTATTCGTATCTCAATGCTTCGGCCGGATCTGACTTTGAAGCCTTTAAAGAGGGATAAATCGTTGATAAGAAGCAAATAAACAGCGTACCGATAACAATGATAACAACATCGCCATAGTTAACCTTAGAAGGAAGCTCGCTTAAATAATAAACATCACCGGGCAAAATCTTGAAATGGAAAATTTTCTCCACAAAAAGCGATACTTTCTGAACATTTAAAGCTACGGTCACGCCGGCAACGCATCCCAAGGCTGTGCCGATAACACCAATAATCAGACCTTGATAAATAAATATTTTCATAATGCTGCGGGAAGTTGCCCCCATTGATTTCAGAATAGCAATATCCTTACTTTTTTCCATGACGATCATTATCAATGCACTGATTATATTAAACGCGGCGACAAGGACAATTAAGCTCAGAATAATAAACATGACGCGTTTCTCCATTTTTAAAGCGGAAAAAAAGTTCTTGTTCATCTGCATCCAGTTTTGCGCCCAGAAGGGAAAGCCTAATTTACTTTGAATTTTTCGGGCAATACTATCTGCTTTGTAAATATCGGCGACTTTGATATCAATTCCCGTAACGGCATCACCAATTTGTAAAAAATCCTGACAGTTGTGCAAAGATAAATAGGCCAGCGTCGAATCATATTCATAAAACCCGGATTCGAAGATACCAACGACAATAAATTTTTTCATGCGGGGCACCATTCCCATGGGTGTAGAAATACTCACCGGAGAAATAATAGTGATAGAATCGTAAAGAAAAATCCCCAGATTTCGAGCCATTTCTTTACCAATGACAATTCCCTCTGACGGCACACTTGCATTTCTATTATTCAGAAAAAGTTCTTGAGGAATTTTGTTGAGATATTCAATGTTGCCTTCCTTGATTTTTCCCAAATTAATCACTTTAAAAGCGCTTTGAGTATCCAAACCACGGATGATTACACCTGCAGCGCCATTACCGTTGCGAATCATTCCCTGGCTGTAAATAAACGGTGTGGAAGCAATAACTCCTTCAATATCAGCAATTCGTTCGCTAACTTTCTGATAATCTTTCATGGGACCGGTCATATCAGTTGTCAGTTCAATATGGGATTTAATACCCAAAATTTTTGTGCGTAAGTCCTCTTCAAATCCATTCATAACCGCCAGCACGATGATCAAGGCCGCAACGCCTAAAAAAATACCGAAAATCGATATAAACGTAATGATCGAAACAAATATTTGTTTGCGCTTTGCACTTAAATAACGTTTACTTATAAAAAGCTCATACGGTATCAAAATATTATATCCTATATTTTTTAAGACCAATCTGATTTTTTAGAAAATATGAGTTAATATTCCCGTTTCATTCCTGCTTAGTTCTCAACAACGGAAACAAAATGACATCTCTGATAGAAGCTGCGTCGGTAAAAAGCATAACCAGGCGGTCAATACCGATACCTTCACCGGCTGTAGGCGGCATAGCATATTCCAGTGTCCGGATATAATCTTCGTCCATTTCGTGAGCTTCGTCATCACCAGCTTCTCTTTCTTGTAATTGCTGCAGAAATCTTTCTCTCTGTTCGGCAGGATCGTTTAACTCCGAAAAGGCATTGGCAATTTCTCTGCCGTAAATATACAGTTCAAAGCGATCGGTAAGATCTGCATCCGTGTTTGACCTCCTAGAAAGGGGAGATATTACCACTGGATAATGGGTCACAAATGTTGGCTGAACCAGTTTCTTTTCGACAATCTCATCGAAAATGGCCATTAAAATTTTCCCTAAATGATCGGCATCTGTCACCTTGCAGCCGGATCTTCGGGCAAAGGCTAAAGACTGGTTTTTATTTTCCAATATGGCTGGCTCCAGGCCTGCTATTTGTACGAGAGCTTCTTTTACGGATATGCGCCGCCATGGCGGGGTCAAATCGATTTCCGTATTCTGATAATTAAATTTTAACCCGCCAAATATATTGTTAGCAACAAAGGCAAATAGGTCTTCGGTAAAGGTCATCAATTTTTCATAAGTGCTGTACGCCTGGTAAAATTCCATCATGGTAAATTCGGGATTATGAAAAGTAGAGATACCCTCATTGCGAAAATTACGATTAATTTCATATACTCTCTCTAATCCGCCTGTAACGAGGCGTTTCAAATAAAGTTCAGGAGCAATCCGCAGGTAAAAATCCATATCCAGAGCGTTATGATGAGTTTTAAAAGGGCGGGCGGCAGCTCCTCCTGCGCGTGGCTGCATCATCGGTGTTTCTACTTCCAAGAAATCATGCTTGTCCATAAATTGCCGAATAAGCTGGATAATACGACTACGCAGGTAAAAAATTTCTTTAACCTTGGGATTGGTAATCAAATCAAGATATCTCTGGCGGTACCTTGTCTCAACATCAGTAAGGCCATGCCACTTTTCCGGCAGAGGGCGTATGGATTTGGAAAGCAGGATTAAATTATCCGCTTCAATAGTCAATTCGCCGGTCTTAGTGCGAAATAGTTTTCCTGAAACATAAATGATATCGCCTATATCTAGTTTTTTAAAAATAAAATAAGCATTATCACTGAGAATATTTTTGGCTATGTAACTTTGAATCTGGCCCTTATGATCTTGAATTTTGATAAATGTAGCTTTACCGAAATTACGCACGGCCATTAAACGCCCGGCGATGGAGAACCTATTTATTAGCTGCGCCAGAGCTTCACCATCGGAATGGCCAAACTGGGCAAATATTTCTGCTGTTGTATTTTGCGGTTGTACATCGTTGGGATATAAATCAACCCCGGCTTCTTTTAAAGCCAAGATTTTTTCTCGACGTATGTTTAAAAGATCATTATCTTCCATAATTTCTCCATTTTTATAAAGCTTGTTTGAATATATTTTTTTTGCCAAATAGTCAAGCATGATTGTTATTGTATAATGTTATAGGGCAAATAATGTTTTAATTTAAATTTTCTACACAAAATTAGTTTGCCACAAGTGATGATGTTATGTATTATAGTATAGATTTATCAATAGGGGGTGGGTAAAATGGTAAATAAAGCAACATTGATTGGCAGGCTGGGTAAAGATCCGGAAGTTCGTTATACGCCCGATGGAACAATGATCACAAATTTTAATTTAGCCACAGACGAACAATGGAAAGATAAAACCGGAGAAAAAGTTCAAAAAACGGAGTGGCATAGAATAGTTACTTTTGGGAAATTAGCCGAGATATGCGGCAACTATCTTGTTAAAGGCAAACTTATTTTCGTGGAAGGGCGGATTCAAACCCGTTCGTGGGAAGATAAGGATGGCGTTAAGCGCTACACTACTGAAATTATAGCTTCCAACATGCAAATGCTGGATTCCAAAGGTCAGAACAAAACAAGTGAATCATCTCCCGATTCTTCGCCTGAAAGCTTCAATAATGGCAGCGTTCCTGTAGATGATGTCCCGTTTTAACCTGCCTCTCTGACGCATACTACACTTGTTCAGCCTTAACAACGGATGAAGTGAATATTTATGCTACTTACCGCTTATTAAAAAATAGTTGAGTAGCAATTATGAGAACAGCATACTAAGGGTTTAAACATCCATGGCTTTTTAGTTGGCATCTATTTTACGTTTCTGGATAGTATTTTAAACTATTGATAATTGTTTGAGCTGAATGAAAAAATTCATTAATCATATTTTCGAAGATAATTCTCAAGCCGGTTTAAGCCTTCTTTAATGTTTTCTATCGAATTGGCGTAAGAAAAACGTAAAAAACCTTCGCCCGCACTGCCGAAATCAATGCCGGGTGTGACGCCAACTTTTGCCTCTTCAGTAATACGGAAAGCTTCCTTGTAAGAATCCGTACAAAAGCGTCGCGCATCGGCAAACACATAAAACGCACCGGTCGGCTCAACATGAATGATAAAACCCATGTCTTTTAATCGCGCCAGCATGTATTGGCGTCTTTCGTCATAAATCCTTACCATTTTGGCCACATCTTTTTGTGCTTTGGTTAGGGCGGCAATGCCCGCCCATTGAATAAAGCCGTTGGCGGAAATCATAAAATTCTGATGAATCCTCTGCATGACTTTTGAAAATTGCCTGGGGAAAATGCAGTAACCCAGACGCCAGCCGGTCATTGCGTATAATTTGGAAAAACCATTGATAACAAAAGCCTTCTCCGTAAATTCTAAAATGGAATGTGCGCGGTCTTTATAGACCAGTCCGTGATAAATCTCATCGGAAATAATGTACTGTTTGTCAAACTCAGCCATGCTTTGCAATTGGTCTTTGCTCATGACAATGCCGGTGGGATTGGAAGGCGAGTTAATCAAAATCGCCTTGGTCCGGGAAGAGAGTTTCTTCTTAATATCCTTCGGACGGTATTGAAATCCCTCTTCCGGATAAGTCTTAACCTCTTTATTCTTACCGCCGGTCGCAAGGATAAAGTTCTGGTAACAAGGGTAGCGCGGATTGGAAATGATCACTTCGTCGCCACGATCTAAAATAGCCAGCATCGCAAATAATAGAGCGGGAGAGGTGCCGGTAGATATCATAACCTGATCTGGCGTAATCTTAACGCCGTACTCCTTAAAATAGAAAACGCATATGGCTTGACGCAGCTCTAGCAAGCCCAAAGCATGGGTATAGCGAGTTTTGTTATTGCGCAGCGCTTTGGTTGCCGCCTGCGTGATAACTTTCGGTGTGGGAAAATCAGGCTCGCCTACTTCCATGTGGATAACTTTTTCACCTTTACGCTCCAACTCTTCGGCTTTCGCCATAACATCCATGACAATGAAAGATGTGAATTGGGATGCTCTTTTTGAAATCATAGATAACCCTCCTATTTGATAAACTAAATCTATTGCGATTGTCTTTTTTTTTCAACTAACTTTTATTGATTTGTTTTTTTTAAGATACCACCAAATTTAAGATAGTTTGCAAATTTATCATTGGGGGTGGAAAATTATCAAAAAAACTCATAATTGGCTTATTCTTTGCATTTTTATTCTCAAAAAATAAAAAACTATTGCTATTAGCACAATTTTGTTACAAAATACCTTCGGGTTTGCCAAACCTTTTATGAGCAAGACTGCAAAAAAATCTTTTTCTGAGAAAGAGCGCAATTTGAGTATTCACAGTTATGAAGAATTGGCCGCATTGCACGCGATAGCTAAAATTCTAGCTCAGCCTCAAGACCTGCGCGACCAACTGGAGCTCGTCCTGCAGGAAATGAGCTCCCGTCTAGGCATGAAGCGGGGCATGATTTCGCTTCTGGACAGGGAAAAAAAAGAGGCATGGCTCGATATTGCTCATGATGTCAATATTGAAGGAATGGATGTAACCTACAAGCCTGGCGAAGGTATCACTGGCAAAGTGGCGGAAACAGGCCGCCCCATGGCTGTGGCTAATCTTGGTCAGGCTACTCACTTTTTAGATCGCACCGGCGCCCGCCGTCATTTAAACAGATCGGAGTTGGCTTTTCTTTGTGTTCCCATTATTTATGATGATAATGTTGTTGGAGTTTTATCAGGTGATAAAGTAGCCTTGGAAGTGGAAAATCTGGATCGCGAACTGGCCATGCTCTCCTCTGTAGCCGAGCTTATGGCTAAGGCTGTACATATCAGGGGTCTGGAAGAAGAAAACGAAAGGCTAAGAAAAATTGTCGGCAGTGCGCGCACACCTTCAATAGATATTATCGGCCATTCCAAACCGATGCAGGAAGTGTTCGGTCTGGTGGCTCAGGTATCCGATTCCAATACGACCGTCTTAATCACCGGTGAAACAGGAACAGGTAAGGAACTGATCGCCAGAGCTATCCATATGAACTCTCCACGACACAAAGGGCCGATGGTGCAGGTTAATTGTGCGGCTATTCCGGATACACTGATTGAAAGCGAGCTCTTTGGTCATGAAAGGGGGGCTTTTACAGGAGCGCTGCATCAACGCCGGGGGCGTTTTGAAGAAGCTAATGGCGGCACAATTTTTCTGGATGAAGTAGGCGAGCTTTCCGCTGCCGCCCAAGTAAAGCTTTTGCGCGTTTTGCAGGAAAAAAGGTTTCAGCCTCTTGGTTCTTCGCGGATTATAAATGTTAATGTCCGCATTATTGCGGCAACAAACAGAGATTTAGAACAAGACATTGTGGCAGAACGTTTTCGTGCCGATTTATTTTATCGTTTGAATGTTTTCCCTATTTATTTGCCTGCTTTGCGCGAACGGGGCAGCGACATCATTCTTTTGGCGGATCATTTTATTTTGAAATACAGCAAGGAAATGGGGAAAAATGTCAAAAAAATTTCTACTGCAGCAATAGAAGTATTTCTATCTCACAAATGGCCGGGTAATGTGCGTGAACTGGAAAACTGCATTGAAAGAGCTGTTCTGCTCTCGCATACCGATACTATTGATTCTTTTCATTTGCCACCGTCTTTACATGTAAGAGAAACTAAAGTGGAGAAGAAGGAACACAGCAAACTATCTTCTGTTGTCGAAGCGCAGGAAAGATCTTTAATTATTGATACGTTAGAAGCAACCGGTGGGAATCAAACAAAGGCCGCCAAAGTTTTGGGGACAACAAAACGTATTATGCAATATAAAATCACTAAACTGGGGATTAATCCTAAACTTTTTCGCAAGAAAAATAAAGACGCCGGAGAAATCGAGTAAATATTCATGAGACTCAAGATTCAGAAACAAAGCACACGGAAGCTTGCAGGTCGAATTATCCCACCGGGCAGAGGGCAGTAAAACTCAGATATTCCATACTCAGTACCGTAATATGTCTTAGTTGAATTGATCTTAGGAGCGAAGCGACGTAAAATTTGAAGCTCAAATATTATAGTAGACTTCATACTCTGGAGTAATAAAACTATGGATACAATACTTACAAAAATACAGGAATTAGCTCTCCTGCATGACAAAATCGACCCCAAGATCGTAAAGGAAAAAAACATCAAACTGGGACTGCGGAATGAAGACGGCTCCGGTGTTTTTGTCGGTATTACTAGCAAGGGACAGGTAATCGGTTATGAGAAAATATATCACGGTGACGGCACGGAAGCGGTGAATCCTGTTCCGGGCAAACTCTTCTATTGCGGTTATGATGTAGAGGACATTATCCGCCAAAAAAAGCAAGATCATCGATTTGGTTTTGAAGAAACTGTTTATCTTCTGTTAACCGGTGAGCTACCTGATCGAAAGGATTTGAACGCCTTTTCACAATCCCTTGCCAAACGTCGCCCTCTTCCTAACGAAGTCAAGAAAATGATAAAAAACCATCCTCCCCACGACGATCAAATGGGATCTTTACATACGATCGTTTCTGCCATGCATATTTTCGATAAAGATCCCAATTCCACTAATATAAATGATGTGATTCTGCAATGCGTTGACCTCATCGCCAAATTCCCGACCATTATCGCTTACAACTATCTAGCCGTGAAAATGAAAAGACGGGAACGGCTGGTACTTCCGGAGCCGTCTTCGGATATGAGTATTGCTGAAACTTTTTTGTATCTGCTCAAGGGAAATACGGCCAGCAGGTCTGTAGCAGAGCTTTTTGATACAATGCTTATATTTCACGCTGAGCACGGAGGAGGAAACAACTCCACATTTTCCACTCGGTGTGTTTCCTCTGCCGGTGCCAACACCTATATGGCTATATGCGCCGGAATAGGTTCGCTCTCCGGTCACTTACACGGAGGTGCAAACGTAGCTGTCATGAACATGATTGACGACATCAAAAATAAAGTAAAAAACTGGGAAAGCGATGTGCAGGTAAGCGATTACCTCATGAAGATTCTAAATAAAGAGGCCGGCGACAAATCTGGAACAATTTACGGAATCGGTCATGCCGTTTATACCGTATCGGACCCCCGAGCAATGTATATAGAAAATCAAGCGGGAGAACTTGCGCAATCAACCGGCCGGTTGGATGAATTCAACCTGCTAAAAAAAATAGCGCTTATCGCGCCGATTTTAGTTAAAGAAAAGAAACGCAAAACAGTTTGCACGAATGTGGATTTTTATTCGGGATTTGTTTATGAATGCATGGGGATACCCCGGGAACTTTTTACGCCGATTTTTGCACTTGCACGAGTTGTCGGCTGGTCTGCCCACCGGATCGAAGAAATCGTGCAGGGACGGATTATCCGTCCATCCTATGTCACTTCATTAAAGGCAAAGAAGAGCTACATTGCCTTGAAAAAGCGTTGACACTATTCACAGAAATGAACTCTACAGCAAGAACAGGTCATATTTATTGGAAATTTATAGGAATAACGATATTAGAAATCAACAAAATAAGAAAAATCCTTAAAAGCAAAAGCTTGTTTAAAGCATAGCGAAACTATTTGATAATAATAATTGGTTAACTACCTGTAATTTTATATTGAAGGGTTAACAATAATTGCTTTTAGCATACTTTTGTAACAAAATGCTTTAAGGAGTTAGTGAAAAGTTCTAAATAATGGTAAATCATGAAAAAACTCCACCGCTTCTCAAAGAATTCTATTTCATTATAAATCCACGAGAAACAACGCATCAATCTCAACTTGCAAAACTCATAGAATTCACTGGAAATTATCATTCCAGAAGGCAAAGCAATCGGTGTTGGTTAAATTTATTATATAGATTATTGTTTTTCTGTTTAAATTGAGGGGTCGTCTAAAGGTAGGACAACAGGTTCTGGCCCTGTGAATCGAGGTTCGAGTCCTTGCCCCTCAGCCACATAATTCATTAAATGTTAATGAGTGCCATTTGAAAAACTATAAATAATAGTTGAGACAAAAAGAAGAAAATATAAATGAAGAAAAAAGGAAAATATTTACACGCATACTACTTAGTAACGTTCCGTTTGAAAAATTTGGTAGCATTGCACTTTGTTTTGAAGTGGCCAGATATTAATAACCCGTAAAAAATTTTTCGATTCATCAGAGTTACTTGATCTGAAAGAAATAGATTTGCTCTTGGTTATGGATTGTCCGGTGAATGAAAATGATAAAAATGAAGATAAGTTTCCGCAACTTGTTTCTGGAAAGCAATTCATTTACAAAGCCACCAATTTCTTATGACCTGTCTTAGGCCTTTGTCGTGATGCGCAGCTTATTGCCAGTGCCACATACACCAAGATGTATTGCAATACCATGAAGAAGATTGGAAGGTTTCCAATCTTTGAAATTTAATTACGATAGTTTACTTTTTGTATTCAAGCCACCAGTTAAAGTATTTCAATGTCATGGTGAGACATTTCTTGTTTGTTACCAAAAGATGTCATAAACTTACTGAGATACGGATTTCGAAAAGATGAACATGACTTCTTGTAACGATTTGTGAGATATTTTAGGTATATTCCATAAAGATTAAAAATATTAGTTGCTATTAGCACAATTTTTTTATAACAAAACTTCCTAAGATTCTTTGAGCCTTATATGAGCAGAATTTTGAGAAAACTATTTGCCAGGAAAGATACGACCTTAGAGAAGAGGTGAATATACCTTATACACCCGGCTTCCATAAATGGCCGGACAACGTGTGGAAATTGGAAAATTGCATTAAGCAAGATGTTTTATTATCAAAGACTAATACTATAGATTGCCAGCATCTTTCATCTTCATTGCAAATAGCGGAAAAGGAAATTGAGAAATAAAGATAAAAATGCTTTCTTCTGTTGTTGAAATTTAAGAAAAAGTTTAAATTATTTTATCATTCTTTTAAAAAGAACAAATTTGTACTTTTAAAAAAGGGAAATGGGTTTTTTGATAGCGTAAACAATTAAAAATGAAGAGTTTACAATGATGTAACTTATTTTGTACAATTGGCATGGATCTGGCAGTAAATATTACCCCTCATGATCTTGTTATGATCAGGATGGAAAGAATTTTTGGATGATTTATCAAAATATGTATCGTTTGTTTACCGAAACTATGGATGAGATGCTTTCATCCATAGTTTGTGATAAATTATAGTGATTTCATGAAAGAAGGTGTTACAACTGAATATTCAAATTCCTAAAATATATCTCTTCCATTGTGCAACAAGCTACGATCAAGAAGAATTGTTGAAAAGTTATTCCCCGAAGGCCATTGAAATTAAAGTAGTATCCTTGCCCTGTTCTGGAAAACTGGACATTCTTTACCTCACTAAAGCATTTGATACCGGTGTGGATGGTGCCGCCATTCTGATATGCAAAGAAGGCGAATGTCGTTACATGGAAGGTAATATGCGCGCCAGAAAACGGGTACAAGCCGTCGACGAATTACTGGAAGAAGCCGGACTCGGAAAAGGCCGGACTAAAATAATTCAGATGGGCGACAAGGGTATAACAGGGGCCATCCATGAGTTAGAAGATTTCTTACTTCAAATAAAGACAATGGTTGAAAATGCTCCGTCTTTGCCAACATCGCAGACGGAATAGTTTTTCATTAGTCTATGACAGAAGGAGTACAGGGTATGAAACCTGATAGTAAATTAGCGTTTAAAATCAGCGGTAAAGAGTTTATTGTCACTGCCGAGTATTTGCCTGTTGCCGGTACCGGGTTAACGATTGATCCTAAAATATTCGGTAGCGGTGTGACAGCAGTAAACGTAGCTGATAATCATTATGGTGTATCCATTTCCAGTCTGGCAGCCTCTTTCGCGTTGAGTCAGACGGGTATAGAACCGGTATTTCAAATTATAACAAGAGACCGCAATCGCATTGCGCTGCAGTCCGATCTGCTTGGGAGCCGCTTCTCTCGGTATTAAAAACGTATTGTGCCTCTCCGGTTTTCACCAGACTCTCATCGGTTGCAATGAATCAGCCAATGTCTTTGATATTGATTCCATTCAGCTAATCGATATGGTTAGAAAGATGAACAATGGCGAGTTAATGGACGGTTCAAAAATCCAAGGGAATTTCGGTATGCTGATAGGTGCTGCTGCTAATCCGGATTTGAAGCCGATCGAATTGAATATTTTAAGGTTAAATAAAAAAATAGCCGCAGGTGCCAATTTTATTCAAACTCAACCTGTATTTGATGTTGATGTATTTAAAATCTGGCTGGAAGCCGTTCACACTGCAGGGCTTGCCGATAAAGCAGCCATTCTTGCCGGAGTTCTGCCACTCAAGAGTGCTGCCCAAGCCAAAGAGATGATTGAGTTGCATACCGATTTTGTTATTCCCGAAACGATCATTAACCGGTTAACGAATGCCGGTGATCCTGATGCTCAGAAAAAAGAAGGCGTTAAAATAGCCGCTGAAATTATAAAGAAGCTAAAAGATCTTCCCGGACTAAAAGGTGTCCATATTTTATCCGGTGGCAATGAATCAGCTATTAACGAATTATTAGCAGTTATATCTTAGTGATTGAGATTTAATAAAATGCCCAAGAAATATCATATTGAAACCAAAAAGATTGCACCGAGATTACCGAAAAGAGGTAAATTCGGAATTGTTGATTGGCGTGAAGATTGCGCCCGGTGCAATAATTGCGTGAAAAAGGCTTGTGTGTACGACCGTTACCGGCAGGAAATGCAGTATATCAAAGATCTGGATGAATTTAATGCCATGTTCTTTGAATGCATGGGTTGTTTTTCCTGCGTGCAGAAATGTACGAAGGGTCTACTGGCTCTAACCGTAAATCCCGAATACGAACGCATGGGCAATGGTTATTTTACACCGGATATTATTCTGACGACTTGGAATCAAGCGGAAACCGCCGGCATTCCTGTTTCCGGTGCCGGATATCGCGGTAAGTTTACAGGTGCCGGATTTGATTCCATGTGGACGGACATGTCTGAAATTGTCCGTCCGACTCGCGACGGAATTCATGGGCGTGAATACATCAGCACTTCTGTTGATATCGGAAGAAAACCGAAATTACTTTCGTTTGAAAACAACGAACTGGCTACTATATTACCACCACTGGTAGATCTGCCGGTTCCGATAATAATTGATATGTTCCCTGAGAAATATCACTTCCCCAATCTCATACCAATGTTATTGGCTGTTGCCGTTAAAACCGGCACAATGATGATTGTTGATTGGAAACATCACCATCTTTTAGGA
This sequence comes from uncultured delta proteobacterium, assembly GCA_963710575.1. Classification (GTDB taxonomy): domain Bacteria; phylum Desulfobacterota; class Syntrophia; order Syntrophales; family Smithellaceae; genus Smithella. The sequence goes on from CAVQAL010000003.1 coordinate 205,461, forward strand.
GCCTATGAACATAATCATTTATCGAATATCATTTTTTATCTTGATAAAGAAACGCCGCTGCCAACGCCTGATATCCTTAAAAAGTTACGCCTTATTGAAATAGCTGACAGCGATAGAATCGAACAAAGAATAAAGGAGATCAAAACCATTAATCCGGATTTGGTCGTTTCAATCAGAGTTGAACTGGATACTCGCGGTGAGCAAAGATCCATAGAGCTTGCTCATCACCCTTGCATTGAAGTCATCCATATCGTGTCCGATATCAACGGTAATCAAACAGCAGTGGAAAAACCTAAATTTATAAAAGATATGACCCGGACAATCCATACAACTCTTGTAAAAGAAGGTATCAGAGATGAAATCACTTTGATTGCCAGCGGCGGCATCGCTTTGGCAGAGCATATGGCCAAAGAGATAATCTGCGGCGCTGACGTCATCACAATCAATATGCCACTGCTAATTGGGCTTGAATGCCGTTTTTGCACAAACTGTCGCGATGGTTTTGCATGTCCGGCTAAGATTGAGACAATCACCGCCGAGTATGGAATCGGACGCATGACAAATTTAATTGCTGTCTGGCATGACCAACTTATCGAAGTTATGGGAGCTATGGGAATGAGAGAAGCCCGCCGTCTGCGTGGCGAGACCGGACGTGCATTATTCTTTGAAGACCTTGAGGAGGAAACCTTTGGAAGGATTTTTGGCAAGAGAATCAGGGCTTAAAGAAGTCCTGCCTGAAAATACAATAAAAACTTTGGTACCGCAGGTTGAGATAGCTCGAGAAGTCAAACCAGCACCCTCACGCTATCGCAATGAGATAGCCAAATACATTATTCGGCGCAGCAGTGATTGCAAACTCTGTGGCAAATGCGCCCAGGTTTGTCCGCGTGGCGTGCACGTATTGAAACCCGGTTATAAATTATTTTCTGCCCCGCACTTGAATGTTTGTATAGGTCCTTCCTGTCAGAAGACAGACCATTATTGTATTGACCTGTGCCCGAATAAAGCGCTTCAAATGGTCGAAAATCCGATGTTGAAGTCGATGGGTGACTATCGCTGGACACCGGATATGCTCATGGCTACCTGGAAAATGGCGGAAACCGGGGAAGCTCCATCACCTGAGTATGGCTACGACTACGAGACGGGAGCTTCTGGTGGCGGGTTCGACCGATTGAGATTCAAGTTTCCCGAAAAACCGCCCGTTGAATTACGAGACGATGATATAGATACCAGTATTATACTGAACAGACGAAACGATGGCCGCCCACAAGTGAAAATAGATGTCCCCTGGTACGGTGGTGGAATGTCTTTCGGTTCCGTTAGTAACGTTGTCCAGCTTTCCAAGGCTCGTGCCGCCACCGCTTTCAATACCTTTACCTGTACCGGTGAAGGCGGTTACATGGAACGCATGAAACCCTACGATGATCACGTGATAACCCAAATTGCCACTGGTCTTTTCGGCGTTCGGGAAGAGACAATCCAGCGTGTGCGCATTGTTGAATTTAAATACGCCCAAGGAGCCAAGCCCGGTTTAGGAGGCCACCTTTTAGCCGATAAAGTCACTTCGGCAGTCGCCAAAATGCGTGAAACTGTTCTGGGTATTTCACTCTTTTCACCTTTCCCGTTTCATAGCGTTTACTCGATTGAAGATCATCAGAAACACATGGATTGGATTAAACACATTAATCGGCGAACCCTGATTGCCACCAAGGTCTCCACACCTAATGATGTGGATATGGTCGCTGTTGGCAGTTATTCCGCCGGTACCCATATTGTGCATCTGGATGGCGGATACGGCGGAACCGGCGCCGCGCCTGATATTGCCAAGAAGAATATCGCAATGCCCATCGAATATGCTATCGTTAAAGTCCATCGTTTCCTGGAACAGGAAGGTATTCGTGACAAGGTAACGCTGATTGTTAGCGGCGGCTTGCGGACACCTCATGACATTGCAAAAGCAATCGCCTTAGGTGCTGACGGTGTTGTCGTTGGTACTTCCGAACTGGTTGCGCTGGGTTGCATCAGATGTTCACGCTGTGAAAGCGGTCGCGGCTGTCCGCGCGGCATTGCTACGACCGATCCCGAACTGGCGAAGGATATTGATCTTGACTGGGGTACACAGCGCGTTATCAATTTGTATTCTGCCTGGCGAAAAGAACTTGTCGATATATTGAAACGGTTAGGACTGCGTAGCGTGAGTGAGTTGCGTGGGCGTACCGATCTTCTGATGCACCTTGATTATACGAATGATTCGGAGACCCATGCATGAATAACGCAATGATTGAAAAACTGCTGCTTTCCCGTCAGAAACTCATCGAAGAGTTACAGATTCCTGAACCCACTTATAAAGGAGAGGAAGAAGGCGGGTGCGGTGTCGTTGGTTTTTGCGCTACTGAACCGATTGCCGCCCGTCATATTCACGAGCCTTCCCGACAGATGCATAACCGCGGCAACGGCAAGGGTGGCGGAATTGCTGCCTTAGGTTTTATCCCCGAACAGCTCGGAGTTACCCGTGAAGTTTTAAACGACTATTACATGGTACACATAGCGTTTCTCGATAATTCGATCAGGCAGGAACTTGAACAAAAATATATTACTTCCTGTTTTGAGATCAAAGCTTTCCGTCAGCTGGACACAGTTACCGACTGGACTACTATTCCTTCTTTGGAAGCGAAGCCTCCTGATGTCATGCGTTATTTTGTTCGCGTTAAGCCGGATGTGCTGGATGCCTTTATTTCCAAGAACAAATTAGACGGAATAAGCCGCGAAGAAGCGGAAGGCGAATTCCTAAGCCAGCAAAGCGTTAAGCTGAATCACGAATATTACGCTTCACTAGGTGATAAAAAAGCGTTCGTCATGTCTTTCGGCAAAAATATTATGATCCTGAAAGTCGTAGGGTACGCGGAGTCCATTACCGATTATTATAAAATTGACGATTTGAAGGCTCATGTCTGGATTGCTCATCAGCGGTTTCCAACCAAAGGACGTGTCTGGCATCCCGGTGGTGCCCATCCTTTCGGAGCAATGAATACCGCACTGGTCCATAATGGTGATTTTGCCAACTATAGTTCCGTCAGTGAATATCTTGCGCAACGTCATATTTATCCGCAATTCCTGACTGATACCGAGGTTTCGATTCAGATATTTGATTTGTTGGACAGGGCCTATCACTATCCGTTGGAGTATATTATCGAAGCGCTGGCGCCTACGACAGAAATAGATTTCGATAGACTTCCTAAAGAGAAACAGTCCGTCTATCGGGCAATTCAGGCAACTCATATTCATGCTTCACCGGACGGTCCCTGGTTCTTTATCATTGCCCATATCCTGGGGACAGCTGACAAATTTCAGCTCATGGGCATTACTGATACCTCAATGTTGCGTCCGCAGGTCTTTGCTTTTGCCGACGGCGCAGTGCAGGTCGGCTTGATCTGTTCCGAAAAACAAGCAATCGATGCGACATTGCTCAGTATGTCAAAAGATGACAGCCGTATTTGTCCGGTAGCCGACAAATACTGGAATGCCCGCGGCGGCAGTTCGGCGGACGGTGGATCATTTATTTTTACTCTTGAAAAAGACCAAGCCGGCAAATACCGTATGAATTGTACAGACAAATTCGGGGTTCCGGTCAAATTGCCGTCCGGAGCAGAAGTTGTCGATTTATCAAAAGAAATAAATAAATCAGGTGCTGCTACCGATAAGATTGAAAAAGGACTTCGTGAGAACTTTGAAGCCGACAGTCAAAAGGTTTTTCGTCATATTATCGAAAAAATCGTTGATTGGTCCTTTGCTGAAGTATCATTTGCCTGTGAAACAGTTATTTCACTGGCTAAAGATTCAAATCAATTTGCCAAAGCAATTGAAATATTGACTCTGCTCAACGACCGGCGATACCCCACCGGCACAAAAAAACGTAAGCACATTCTGCAAATCGTTCGCACCGCTTTGCACAAATTGTTTGGCCTTATTCCCTCGATCGGAGAAACATTGGCAAGTGAATTCCGGTCGATTAATCTTAAAGCGAAGGAACTTTTGAGAGAACCCCAGATTGGGGAGACGACTCTGGTGATCGATGCCCTGGGTTTCCCGCCTGAAGGCAACGAATCGAATTCCTCGCTTCTAATGAACGGTTACTTTAAAGGCTGGAAACATTTCATTGTTTATAACTGTGCCGGACAACGTTTTACCGGTTGCGGGCTTGGACCTCAAACGGATAACGTTACTATCGATGTTTACGGCAGCGATGGCGATTACCTTGCTTCCGGTATTGACGGTCTAACTATTACCGTTCACGGCAATGCCCAGGATCAATTAGGTCAGATAATCAAAAGAGGTAAACTGGTTATTCATGGCGACACCGGACAAACATTCTTATACGGCGCCAAAGGTGGTTCTATTTTTGTTTTGGGTAATGCTGCCGGCCGGCCTTTGATTAATTCCGTGGGTAAGCCAAAGGTTGTGATCAACGGAACATGCCTGGACTTCCTCGCTGAATCTTTCATGGCAGGCGATGTCTTTGCGGACGGCGGTTTTGTTATTTTAAACGCTATAACATTCGATGATAAAGGTAGCTTGATTGATTTGACAGAACCCTATCCGGGCGGCAATTTGTTTTCGCTTGCTTCCGGCGGCGCCATTTACGTCCGCGATCCTCGCAAATATCTTGTCCGCGAGCAGTTGAACGGCGGCAACTTTTTCAAACTGACAGACCAGGACTGGGAAACTATCCTGCCTTATCTCGAAGAAAATGAACGTTTGTTTGGAATCAAGGTATATGATTTGCTTACTGTCGACGGTAAACTTAAGCGGCCCGGTCAAGTCTACCGCAAAGTTGCCCCGGCCAAACTTTCGGGTACCGCACAAATCGAATCGGATGAATAGTTATTTTATTTCAGGAAAAGAGTATCGAAAATGACGATAAGAATAACAAAACACAAAGCCACCGAAGACTTTTTAAAAGTAGTTCAGGAAAAAGCTGGTGTAAACCTAAGCTCCTGCTACCAGTGTAAGAAATGTTCCATTGGCTGTCCTGTTGCCGACCAGATCAAGTTGCCGCCTTCCGAGATAATAAGAGGCCTGCAACTCGGCGCTGGTGACGAATTATTAAATACGGATCTCATCTGGACATGCCTTGCCTGCGAAACATGTTACGCCAGATGTCCTAATCGGATAAACTTTCCTGCTGTGATTGACGCCTTTAAGTCCATCGCTTTGGAAAAAGGAACTGCAAAACCGGCAGGTAGCGCACCTTTATTTAACCGTCTATTCCTGAACACGGTGAAGTCTTACGGCCGTGTGTATGAATTGCTGGCCATTGCCATGTATAAACTGGGCACCGGTAACCTTAAACAGGACATGGGTAAATTCCCCTTGATGCTGAAAAAAGGCAAAATAGCAATTCTGCCTCCGTCCGGCGCGAACAAAGATAAAATGAAACGTATTTTCAGTAAATCAGCACAAAACAAAGGAATGGAAAAATGAGATACGCATATTATCCCGGTTGCTCCGCTCATTCTACTGCTCGTGACATGCATGAGTCATGTTTGGCGGTATCAAAAACGCTTGGCATTGAACTCAATGAAATTCACGGCTGGACATGTTGCGGCTCCAGTGCCGCTCATCAGACAGACCGGAAATTGGCGGTTTCGTTGGCTTCCGCCAACCTCCTTTTGGCCAAACAAATGGGTATGGACATGGTGGTCAATTGCGCCGCTTGCTACAACCGCTCAAAGACAGCCAATTATGAAATTATTAATTCCGAAAATGCAAGGAAATCGGTTGCCGATAGTCTTGGAGAAACTTATGACGGTTCGGTTCCTGTACGGCACTTTGTGGAGATACTTTTAAAAGACATCGGACCGGTTAATTTACGCAAGAAAGTTATTAACCCTTTAAAGGATCTGAAAGTGGCCGCTTATTACGGATGCTACCTTGTGCGTCCGTCGGAAGTAACCAACTTTGACGATCCCGAAAATCCAACAATTATGGAAAGCTTGATTGATGCAATAGGCGGTACTAATGTGGAGTGGTCAGGCAAAGTGGATTGTTGCGGCGGTATGCAAAATCTTACCCGAACGGAAATTACCGTCAGGCGGTCTGCGGCAGTAATAGATATGGCTCAGGCTGCCGGCGCCGAATGTATCGTCGTTGCCTGTCCCATGTGCCAAGTAAGCCTTGATGTCCGGCAGGCTGACATGGAAAAACTTCTCGGCAGAAAATATAACATGCCGGTTATTTATCTTACGCAGCTAGTTGGTCTTGCTCTAGGACTTTCGCCCGCGGAACTCGGTTTTAACAAACTCATGGTGAGTCCTTTAGCTTTATTAAATAAAGTCAAAGCAGCAGCCTAGGAAAAGCTGCTTATTGATAACAGATGATTAACGACTACTTAAGGTTAGAGTATGCATAAAAGTGAAAAAAAATTAACAGGCGCGGTTCTTGTTCAGGGCGGAGGTATTGCCGGTATTCAGGCGGCCCTGGACCTTGCCGATTCCGGGTTTAAAGTCTATCTTGTTGAGCGTAATGCGGCTATCGGCGGCATGATGGCACAGCTGGACAAGACGTTCCCCACCGGAGATTGCGCCACCTGTATCGTATCGCCTAAACTTGTTGAATGCGCCCGCAATATCAATATTGAGATACTTACCCTCGCTGAGCTCGTCGGTTTGGAAGGAGAGCCGGGACATTTTAAAGCTAAAGTTAAGGTTTCTCCCAGATATGTGGATGAAGCAAAATGCACCGCCTGCGGTCAGTGTACAGACGCCTGTCCGGTCAACGTGCCCAATCCGTTTGACCGTGAAATGGGTACCCGCAAAGCAATAGCCAAACTCTATGCTCAAGCAACACCGAACAAATTTGGCATTCTCAAAAACGGGCATGCCCCCTGCAAGGTAGAATGTCCGGCAAACATTAATGTCCAGGGCTACATCCAATTAATTAAGAAGAAGGAATATCTCAAAGCTGTTAATCTTATCCGGGAGCGAAATCCGCTATCTGCTATCTGCGGACGTGTTTGTACTCACCCTTGTGAAACCGAATGTACACGCAATGATATTGATTCCTCCGTCTCCATCAGATTATTGAAACGTTTCGCTTCAGACCAGGAAATGGAGATGGTCCGGTCCGGAAAACTGGCTCTGCCGGAAGAGAAGACCCCACCCGCTGGCGCCAAAAAGATTGCCATTATCGGCGCAGGACCTGCCGGCCTTACTGCTGCCGCTGATCTGGCCGACCGGGGTTATTCTGTGACAGTTTACGAAGCCACGTCTGAGGCCGGCGGCATGCTTCGTTGGGGAATTCCCGCTTACCGTTTACCGAAAGATGTACTGGGCTACGAAGTTGAGTTGATCCGACGCAAGGGAATCAAGTTCTTCTACAACACGCGTATCGGTGCGGGTATTTCCATGGAAAAATTACGCCAGGAAAATGACGCTGTCTTTATCAGCGTCGGCACACAGAGCAGCCGTAATCTTAACGTCGCAGGTGAAGATAAAACCGGAATTGCCTACGGCCTGGAGTTCCTGCGCCAGGCCGGCGACAAAGATAATCGTCCCAAACTGAGCGGTAAGGTCGTGGTCATCGGCGGCGGCAATGTCGCTGTTGATGTAGCCCGCTCCGCGATACGCCTCGGCGCCGACTCCGTTGAAATGGTCTGTCTGGAACAGCGTTATGAAATGCCGGCCCTACCCGAAGAAGTTGCCGCCTCTCTCGAAGAGAACATAAGAATCAATAACGGCTGGGGTCCGAAACGTATTCTCGGAAACAACGAAGTCAGCGGAATCGAACTAAAACGCTGCACAAGAGTCTTCGATGAAAGCGGCCGGTTCAGTCCTTCATACAACGAGAATGAAACGACCACATTAAATGCCGATCAAATCATCGTAGCCATCGGTCAGGCAATCGATCAAGAATCTTTAAGCAACATGGGTGCGGCAACTGAACGTAATTTTTACAAAGTTGACAAGGTCACCCTGGAAACATCTTTGAAAGGTGTTTTTGCCGGAGGTGATGATATTCCGGGCAGCGCTTCCGTAATCGGCGCTGTGGGTGCGGGCAAACGGGCAGCGGAATCAATTGATCGTTTTCTCAAAGGCGAAGATATATTGTCCGCTCGTTTTGAATCAACCGTAAAACCGCTTGCTCAGGAATTGTTGCCTGAAACCAAAGGCAGAGAAAAGATAATGCGTCTCGAGCAGGCGATGCTGCCTGTTTCCGAGCGTGCCAGTAATTTCGTAGAAATCGAACTGGGCCTTACTGAAGAAGAAGCCCTGGCAGAAGCAGAGCGTTGTCTTAATTGCGCCCTCTGTTCGGAGTGTCTGGAATGCGTTGCAGCCTGCGAACAACACGCCGTTGACCATTTTATGACGGAAAGGATAGTCGAGTTGGATGTCGGTTCCGTTATCCTTGCACCCGGTTTTGAAGAATTTGATGCTGCGAAAAAGGGCGAGTATGGCTATGATCGGTACCCGAATGTGATCACCAGTGTTCAGTTCGAGCGCATGCTTTCGGCTTCCGGACCGTTCGACGGTCATGTAATCCGGCGATCCGACGGTCAGCCGGCCAAACGTGTTGCCTGGATCCAGTGCGTCGGTTCACGGGATACCCGCTGCGGCAATGAATACTGCTCTTCCGTCTGTTGCATGGTTTCCACAAAGCAATCGATGATCGCTGCCGATCATTTGCCCGGGTTGGAAGCAACCATTTTTTACATGGATGTCAGAGCCCATGGCAAGGACTTTGACCAGTATTACGAACGGGCAAAGAAACAAGGTGTAAATTACGTAAAAGGCATACCGTCCCGCATCGTCCAGATGTCCGACACTAAAGACCTACGGACAACATACTATAACGAAGCCAATAAACTGCAGGAAAAAGACTTTGACTTGATTATTTTATCCGTCGGCATGGAACCCGGTTTATCTGCCGTGGATACTGCCAAACGTCTGGGGGTTGAACTCAATGAATACGGTTTCTGCTCGACCGATAGGTTTTCGCCGTTAAATACATCCCGTCCGGGAGTTTTTGTCGGCGGCGCTTTCCAGGAACCGAAGGATATTCCGGAAACAGTCACCCAGGCCAGCGCGGCAGCTTCAATGGCCATGGAATTATTATCTTCTGCCCGTAACACGCTTGTTGTTAAACCAGTTTATCCGGACGAGCACGATGTTACTGATGAAGATCCCCGAATCGGTGTTTTCATTTGCCACTGCGGCCGTAACATTGCATCAGTAGTCGATGTGGAGAAAGTGGTTGCCTCTGTGGCTCATGAGCCTAATGTAATTCTTGCCACGCACACATTATTTACCTGTTCCGATACAAGTCTGGTCGATATTCGTAACGCTATCCGCGATAACCGGCTTAATCGAATTGTTGTGGCTTCCTGCACACCGCGGACTCACGAACCAATCTTCAGAGATACTTTGCGTGAATCAAGTTTGAACCCGTATTTATTCGAGATGGCTAACATTCGTGATCAATGTTCTTGGGTACATTCTAACGAGCCTGAAAAGGCCACACAGAAAGCATCAGAGCTGGTCAGAATGGCCATCGCCCGCTCCCGCAGGCTTACTGCATTGCAGAGTTCCTATTCCAAAGTCGTCCAGAACGGTCTGGTGATCGGCGGCGGTATCAGTGGCATGACCTCTGCCCTTTCCCTTGCTGATCAGGGATTCAAAACACACTTGATTGAAAGGTCGGATAAGCTGGGAGGTTACTGCCTCAACTTGCATTTTACTCTGGAACACGATAAAGTTAATGGATTTCTCAACACATTGATTAAACGTGTTCAGGATAATAACAACATTGTTCTGCACATGAATAGTGAAGTGAAAAACGTCGCCGGTTTTGTGGGTAATTTCGAGGTTACGCTAAGCAAGCGTAATGAAGAAACAACTGTGCCGTGCGGAGCAATCGTTGTGGCAACCGGTGCCATGCCGGCCGCTACTAAAGATTTCCATTATGGTCAGGCTGCCAGTATCATGACTCAAGCGGAATTGGAAAGTGCCTTACAAAAAGGCACTTTTTCTTCCGCCAATCGCAACATAGTCATGATCCAGTGTGCCGGTTCACGCAATGAAGAGAGACCGTATTGCAGCCGTATCTGCTGTTCAATGGCAGTTAAGAATGCTCTCCAACTGAAGAAGCAGAATCCTGACGCGAATGTCATCGTCCTCTACCGTGATATCCGCACTTATGGATTCCGTGAAAAATACTATAAACAGGCCCGTGAAGCAGGCGTCATTTTTATGAGATACGAAAACGATTATCCTCCAGTCATTTCCGGCAATCATGATCTGGTTACTTTGAAGAGTCCCGATTTTCCGGAACCGGTAGAGATTGAAACCGATATCATTGTGCTCAGTACGGGTATCGATGCCTTGAAAGATAACCGAAAACTGGCGGACATGCTCAAGGTGCCGTTGAATGGTGACGGTTTTTATGTGGAGGCTCACATGAAGCTGCGGCCTGTCGAGTTTGCCACTGAAGGTATTTATCTTTGCGGCATGGCTCATTCGCCGAAAATGATCGATGAAAATATCTCGCAGGCAAGAGCGACCGCTGCCCGTGCGGCAACCATACTTTCCAAGGTTCAACTTGAAGTTGGCGGTCAGGTATCAAGCGTCGATCAGGAAAAATGTATATCCTGTATGACCTGCGTGAGGGCGTGCCCTTATCATGCGCCACTTGTTAATATTGACAATAAAGCTCAAATTACCGCTGCCGCTTGTATGGGCTGCGGCATTTGCGCTTCGGAATGTCCGGCACATGCCATCCAGTTACGAAATTTCGAATCTGATCAGTTTGAAGATATGTTAAAAGCTTTATTATCAGACTCGGAGGAAAAGAAACCGGTATCAGTACCGAAATAGGAAAATGAATATGAATAATAACTTCGAACCTCAAATCGTGGCCTTTTGCTGCCACTATTGTGCCTATGCTGCCGCAGATCTTGCCGGTTCAGGCCGTTTACAATATCCGCCTAATATCCGTATTATCCGGTCGCCGTGTACCGGCAGATTGGAAATCGACTTTTTTATGAAGGCCTTTGAGGCGGGCGCTGATGGCGTGCTGGTTGCCGGCTGCGAGGAAGGGAGTTGTCATTTTAAAGAAGGTAATTATCTGGCCAAGCGTCGGGTCAATACGACAAAGCAGTTGCTACTGGAAGCTGGCCTGGAGCCGGAGCGGCTGCGAATGGTGAATGTAAGCGCCGCCAGTTCTCAGAAATTTGTCGAATACGTCCGTGACATGGTGGAGACCGTTGCGAAGCTTGGTCCCGCACGTAACAAAAAGACTACCACTAAAGAAAAAACAGGAGCAATACAATGATCGTTGCCGAAAGAAAAACCATTCCTGAAATGGTCGAAATTTTAAAACCGCATAAGAAAATTCTGGTGCTGGGCTGTGGAACCTGCGTCACTGTCTGTTTGTCCGGAGGAGAACGGGAGGTCAGTATTATCTCTTCGGCACTGCGCATCGCATCACGTGTTCAAGGCTTAAACTTTGAAATAGCTGAGCTCACTATCGAGCGCCAGTGCGATAACATCTTCATCGAACAAGCGGCAGATGCCATCCAGAAAGCAGATGCAGTACTGTCAACGGCCTGTGGTGCAGGAGTTCAGGCAATTGCCGAACGTTATCCCCAGAAGCCTGTTTATGCCGGATTAAACACAACCTTCCTCGGTATTCTCGAGGAGCGCGGTGTATGGACGGAAAAGTGTGCTGCCTGCGGTGCCTGTGTCCTGCACAAATACGGCGGTATCTGTCCAATCACCAGGTGCGCGAAGCGCATGATGAACGGGCCCTGTGGGGGTTCTCGCGAAGAAAGATGCGAAGTGCGAAAGGACAGACCCTGTGCATGGCAGCTTATCTTCAAGAGGCTCAAAGATATCAATCAACTCGATAGACTCAAGGAAATAGAACCAGCTAAGAATTGGAATTCAAGCCTGTGCGGAGGCCCCAGGATGTTAATAAGGGAGGACCATAAAATATAGTAATGGGCTGCCTGCATAATTGCTCTGCCGGTAGTTTATATCAATGATGAAATGGCTTTTTTATTTAATACGAGCATGTGAAAGATTGATCACGTAAGATGATTTGTTGAGAAAAGTCTAGAGGGTTTCGAAGACCATTATTGTTACTTTTACCATATTTGTGGTACAAAATTGTGATATTTTATATAGTATCCGGTTCTTACTCGCAGTAAAGCCCAATCAGCATCAAGTATTTTTTAGTCCTGTTTTCATTATTGCGTTAAAATAGTAGTTTAATTTCGATGAGTCATAATGTCATCAATTTAGAGTGGACTAATTGAATATGAATTGCTATAAGGTTGTAATGGTATTCATCCATGGCATGTTTTTCGCTATTGTCTTTGGATAATAAATATTTAACACAAAGGAGTAATATTATGGCCGAAATAAAAACACCAAAGGATGTTCTTGAATTCATTAAGAAGGAAAAGGTGAAGATGGTTGATCTGCGATTCATGGATTTCCCCGGGATTTGGCAGCATTGCAGCTATCCGATAAGTCAGATTGATGAAAGTGTATTTGCTGAAGGATTGGGATTTGACGGTTCATCAATTCGCGGTTGGAGAGCAATTAATGAGTCTGATATGCTTGTCTTGCCGGTGCCTTCCACTGCATTTATTGATCCCTTTACTGCCGTTAAGACCTTGGTGATGATATGCAACATCCAGGATCCTGTTACCGGTGCCGATTACACCAGAGACCCCCGCAACATCGCAATAAAAGCGGAAAATTATCTTAAGAAGCTTGGCTTGGCCGATACGGCTTATTTTGGGCCGGAGGCGGAATTCTTTATTTTCGATGACATACGTTATGATCAGAAGACCAATGAAGGCTACTATCATATTGACAGCGTCGAAGGTATCTGGAACAGCGGTAGGGTTGAGGATCCAAACCTGGGCTACAAGGTCCGCCATAAAGAAGGATATTTCCCTGTACCGCCTACCGACAGCCAGATGGACTTGCGCAGTGAAATGGCTTTAACCCTTGAAAGCATTGGGATTGAGGTCGAGGCTCAGCATCATGAAGTAGCTACAGCCGGACAGGCAGAGATTGATATGAAGTTTTCACCTCTGGTAGAAATGGCGGATAATCTACTAAAATTTAAATATATACTTAAGAACACTGCTAAGAAGTATAATAAAACAGTGACATTCATGCCGAAGCCGCTGTTCGGCGACAATGGTAGCGGTATGCATGTCCATATATCTTTATGGAAGAAAGACAAAAACTTATTTGCCGGCGACGGATATGCCGGGCTCTCTCAGATGGCCATATATGCTATCGGAGGAATCCTTAAACATGCCCCGGCATTGTTGGCTTTGACAAGTCCGACAACCAACAGCTATAAACGCCTGGTACCGGGTTATGAAGCTCCGGTAAACCTGGCATATTCACAGCGCAACCGTAGTGCGGCAGTGCGCATACCAATGTACAGCAAGTCACCTAAGTCAAAACGCCTGGAATTCCGCTGTCCTGATCCGGCATGCAATCCTTACCTGGCATTCTCAGCGATTATGATGGCGGCGGTGGACGGCATCCAGAATAAGATCGATCCGGGTAAACCTTTAGATAAGAACATCTATGATCTTCCACCGGAAGAGGCAAAAAAGGTATCCAAGACGCCCGGTTCTCTGCGTGAATCTCTGAGTGCTCTGAAGAAGGATCATGCATTCCTGCTTAAGGGAGATGTATTCACTCAAGATGTCATCGATACATGGATTGACTACAAGATGGTGAATGAGGTTGAGGCAATGGATTTACGGCCGCATCCCTATGAATTCATGCTTTATTACGATATTTAATAGCGTAACATTTAGTAATAAAATTGATAGCAACGTACAGAGGGGAACGGTTTCTGCCGTTCCCCTCATCTTTAATCATTGACTATAACGCAAAAAAAAGATAGACACTTCCCACCTGTGAGGCTCGGTTTTTGCCTAAAAAAGCTTCAAGATATTAGTTCTGCCGGGGGATGAATTCCTGTGTCGTTGTTGAAAAAAGAACGTAGAGCTTTGCTGGTTTTAGAAGACAGTAGTGTTTTTGAGGGCACTGCCTTTGCCGGCGAAGGCGTTACTATGGGCGAAGTCGTTTTCAACACGGGAATGACCGGTTATCAGGAAGTCATTACCGATCCCTCCTATAAAGGCCAGATCGTCACCATGACTTATCCTCTCGTCGGCAATTACGGAATAAATGCAGAGGACATGGAATCATCCGATATCCATCTGGAAGGTTTTATTGTCAAAGAATATCAGCCCAATCCGAGCAACTGGCGGATGAAGCAGAATTTAAAATCATTTCTGGAAGATTACGGGAAAATCGGCATCGAAGGAATCGATACCCGTGCCTTAACCCGCCGCTTAAGACTCTCCGGTTCCATGAAGGGAATTATTTCCACTCAGAGTTATGATGTCCAATCGCTGCTTGCGCAGGTGCGAACGTATCCCGGCCTTGTAGGACGGGACCTGGTCCGTGAAGTTACCTGCAAAACGCCCTATTTATGGAAAAAAGACGCTCCTCATACAGGCAAGCTTCCATCAAAAAAACCGGTAAAAAAATTACGAGTGGCTGTTCTTGACTGCGGTGTTAAATATAACATTTTGCGGCTTCTGGAAAGCAACGGTTGTGAAGTTCTGGTATTACCTGCATCTTCTTCCGGCAAAGACATTCTTGCTCTGAAGCCGGACGGTGTATTGCTTTCCAATGGCCCTGGTGATCCGTCGGCACTGCCTTACATAGTAGATGCAGCCCGCATTGTGATCGGCAAGGTTCCTGTCTTTGGTATCTGTCTCGGACATCAGATTATCGGTCAGGCCATCGGCGGCTATACGGAAAAATTAAAGTTCGGTCATCACGGCATTAATCAACCGGTAAAAAATATTGATACGGGACGTGTCGAAATCACTTCTCAAAATCACGGATTTGTTGTTGTGCCCACGTCAGTCGGCTCTAAAGCAAAAAAAAACTATCATAATTTGAATGACAACACATCCGAAGGAATGCGTATGCCACAGACTTTTAGCGTGCAGTATCATCCGGAAGCAGCCCCCGGACCGCACGATACGGAATATTTATTTTTGCAGTTTGTCGAAATGATGAAAAAGGAAAAGGATAAAGCAAAGTGATTCTCATCATTGATTTCGGCTCGCAGTATAATCAGTTGATAGCCCGGCGGGTGCGTGAACATCATGTTTACTGCCAGATTGAACCACCGGATATTTCCATTGCCGCCATCTCGGAGCTAAAGCCCGAAGGGATAATTTTATCCGGCGGCCCGGCAAGCATCTACAGTAAAGGTTCTCCGCGGGTCGATCGCGGTATTCTGAATCTGGGCATCCCTATCCTAGGTATTTGTTATGGTCTCCAGTACATGGTCGATTCTCTGGGCGGAAAAGTCATCGGTTCGACCAAGCGCGAATATGGCTTCGCCGAACTTCTTATAAAGAATCAAAAAGGTATTTTCAACGGAATCAATAAAAAGATCCAATGCTGGATGAGCCATGGCGATTCGATTGGCTCATTGCCGAAAGGATTTGACATTACAGCATCCACTTCAAATACTCCGGTGGCAGCAGCAGAAGACCATAAGCGTAAATTTTACGGCTTGCAATTTCACCCGGAAGTTGTCCATACACAATCAGGAAAGAAGATGTTGGCCAATTTCCTCTTTAATGTCTGTCACTGCAAAAAATCCTGGTCAATGAAATCTTTTGTCGCACATACGGTGGAGGAAATCCGCCAACAGGTGGGCACAGAAAAAGTAATCCTAGGACTTTCCGGCGGAGTCGATTCTTCTGTCGCGGCTGTTTTACTGCACAGAGCTATCGGAAAACAATTAACCTGTGTCTTTGTCGACAACGGTGTGCTTAGGGAAGGCGAGGCCCAGCGCGTAATTGAAATGTTTAAAAAACATTTGCAAATCAATCTGCGTTTTGTCAGTTCAGGAAAACTATTTCTTAAAAAATTAAAAGGCGTGACCGATCCCGAAAAGAAACGCAAGATCATCGGTCGCACCTTCATTGAAGTTTTTGACAAGGAAGCTCGAAAAATCAAAAGTGTGAAATTTCTGGCGCAGGGCACTTTGTATCCTGATTTAATCGAGTCTCGCTCAGCCTTTGGCGGCCCCAGCGCGGTGATCAAATCGCATCACAATGTCGGCGGCCTGCCGAAGAAAATGAATTTGAAGCTTATCGAACCGCTCAAACACTTATTTAAGGATGAAGTAAGACTTCTGGGAAAAGAACTGGGATTGGCCGATGACGTGGTCTGGCGGCAGCCGTTTCCCGGCCCGGGACTGGCGATCCGCATTATTGGAGAAGTTACCGCTCAGCGCCTGTTGGTGTTGCGTAAAGCGGATACTATTTTGATAGAGGAAATCCGCGCCAACAAACTCTATTATAAATTATGGCAATCATTTGCCGTTTTGCTTCCTCTAAAGAGTGTCGGGATTATGGGCGATCAACGCACCTATGAAAATATTCTGGCAATTCGGGCCGTCACCAGCGATGATGCCATGACCGCCGACTGGGCGCCGCTGCCTCATGATATTTTGGCGCGGATATCCAACCGCATTATTAATGAAGTGCGCGGCATTAACCGCGTTGTGTATGATATCAGCTCCAAACCACCCAGCACGATCGAATGGGAATGATAATTATTACAAAGAGAATATTTAGTGCCTAAAAGAAACGACATAAAAAAAATTCTGCTCATCGGGTCCGGACCGATCATTATCAGTCAGGCCTGCGAATTCGACTACTCCGGAACTCAAGCATGTAAAGCACTGCGCGAAGAAGGTTACGAAGTTGTTTTAATCAACAGTAATCCCGCAACCATTATGACCGATCCGGAAATGGCCGACAGAACTTACATCGAACCCATCACCCCGGAAGCGGTCGAAAAAATCATTGCCCGTGAACGGCCGGACGCGCTGCTTCCCACTTTAGGCGGGCAAACAGGATTGAACACGGCCGTGGCACTGGCCGAGGCCGGCGTGCTGAAAAAATACAATGTGGAGATGATAGGGGCATCGCTGGAGGTTATCCATAAAGCGGAGGACCGGGAAAAATTTCGGCACGCAATGGAAAATATCGGCCTGCGCGTGCCCAAGAGCGGCTTTGCCCGCTCCATGAGTGATGTCCTTAAAATTGCCGATGAAATCGGACTTCCTCTTATTATCCGGCCTTCCTTTACTCTCGGCGGAACAGGCAGCGGTGTGGCTTATAACCGCGAAGAGTTGATGGAAATCGCCAAAGGCGGTCTGGATGCCAGCATGATTTCTGAAGTCATGATCGAAGAGTCAGTCCTGGGATGGAAGGAATATGAACTAGAAGTAATGCGCGACAAGGCCGATAACGTCGTCATTATTTGCTCCATTGAAAATTTTGATGCGATGGGGGTGCATACCGGTGAATCGATCACCGTCGCGCCGGCGCAAACGCTGACGGACAAGGAATATCAAATCATGCGGGACGCAGCCATCGCCATCATGCGGGAAATAGGCGTGGAGACAGGCGGTTCCAACGTTCAATTTGCTCTACATCCCCAAACGGGTGAGATGATTGTTGTGGAAATGAATCCCCGTGTTTCGCGCTCATCCGCGCTGGCCTCGAAAGCCACAGGATTTCCCATTGCCAAGATAGCCGCGAAACTTGCTGTCGGCTACACACTGGATGAAATTCCCAACGACATTACCCGCGAGACGATGGCTTCTTTTGAGCCGACGATAGATTACTGCGTCGTAAAAATTCCCCGCTGGACGTTTGAAAAATTTCCTCAAGCTGATGATTTTCTAACGACCTCCATGAAATCCGTCGGCGAGACCATGGCTATCGGCCGCACGTTCAAAGAATCATTGCAAAAGGCGATTCGTTCTTTGGAAATCGGGCGTTTCAGCCTTGGTCAGGCTCTTCCGGAAGATTTGAAAGATAATAATGATTTTCTTAAAAGCAAACTAATCAGACCCAACTCGCTGCGCCTTTTTTATATTGCCGCGGCTATAGAAAACGGAATGTCGATAGATGAACTCTATCAATTAACAAAAATCGATCCCTGGTTTTTGCATCAGATCAAAGAAATCGTGGATGCCGAAGATGAACTGAGAAATTCCACTCCATCTGTCGAATTGCTCAAAGCAGCAAAGAAAATGGGATTTGCAGACAGAGCTTTGGCGTCTTTTTGGAAAATGACGGAATTGGAAATTCGTCAATGGCGCGAACGGGAAAAAATTATCCCGGTATATAAACTTGTCGATACCTGCGCTGCGGAATTTGAAGCTTATACGCCTTATTACTATTCCACTTATGAAACGGAAAACGAAACCAGGCCATCCGCAAAGAGGAAAGTGGCGATTATCGGCGGCGGCCCTAATCGCATCGGCCAGGGAATTGAATTTGATTACTGCTGCGTCCATGCTTCCTTTGCCTTGCGGGAAGAGGGCGTGGAAAGCATTATGATCAACTCCAATCCCGAAACGGTCAGCACCGATTATGATACTTCCGATAAACTTTTTTTTGAGCCGGTGACCCTAGAAGACGTTCTACACATTCTGCAGACAGAAAAACCCGAGGGAGTCATCGCGCAGTTCGGCGGCCAAACGCCTCTCAATTTAGCCAGAGGATTGGAAGCGGCGGGAATAAAAATAATGGGAACCTCCCCCGATTCTATTGACCGCGCGGAGAATCGTGACCGTTTTCAGGAAATCGTCAGTAAACTCCATCTTAATCAGCCTGATAATGATACCGCCAGAGATGTGGAAAAAGCCCTGCAGGCCGCAGAGCGCATCGGTTATCCGGTTCTGGTGCGGCCATCGTATGTTCTGGGCGGCCGTTCCATGGAAATTGTATATGATCCGGAAACATTGAGTGAGTTCATGGGAAGGGCTATGCTTGTTTCTCCCGAGCACCCTATTCTTATCGATAAATTTTTAGAGGATGCCATAGAAATAGATGTGGATGCAATCAGCGACGGAGAGATGACCATTGTGGCCGGCATCATGGAGCATATCGAAGAAGCGGGAATCCATTCGGGAGACAGCGCCTGTATTTTGCCACCCATGACCATTTCCGCTCCTCTTATAAACTTGATTAAAAAACAGACAAAAATGCTGGCGCAGGAATTAAAAGTCGTCGGTCTCATGAATATTCAGTATGCTATTAAAGACGGCAAGTTGTATGTGCTGGAAGTCAATCCCCGTGCGTCGCGCACCATTCCTTTTGTCAGCAAAGCGATCGGTGTGCCGCTTGCCAAGCTCGCCACCAAGGTTATGCTCGGCAAATCTTTAAAAGAGCTGGGATTTACCATTGCGCCGCAACCTGAATATGTCTCCGTCAAAGAAGCGGTTTTCCCCTTTAACCGTTTTCCTGATGTGGATATCCTGCTGGGGCCGGAAATGAAATCCACCGGCGAAGTTATGGGGATAGACCACTCTTTCGGGTTGGCTTTTGCCAAATCGCAAATGGCGGCTGGATTTAAAATGCCGACAAAAGGCACTATCTTTATCAGCGTTAATGATTATAATAAGGACAAGATTGTACCGGTTGCGGAGTCTTTTCAGAAAATGGGTTTTAAAATAGTGGCTACGAAAGGCACGGCGAAGTATTTAAAAGATCACGGCGTTGAAGCCGGTGTGGTTTTCAAACTCAGTGAAGGGCGGCCGCATATTGTAGACTACATTAAAAACGGCGATATCCAGATGGTAATTAATACGAGCCTGGGACGCACATCTTCGCGGGATGCCCTTCATATAAGAAGGGGTGCGCTTATTTATAACATTCTTTACACCACGACCATCGCGGGCGCGCGCGCGCTGTGCGAAGCGGTATCGGCAATAAGAAGCGAGAGTTGGCAGGTTTGTTCATTACAGGAATATCAAAATATTTAGTAATCTTTCTCCCCTCCCTCGACGGGAGGGGCTGGTGAGGGAGAAATTATATGTCATCTTTATTCGAAGAAAAACCAGATGAATCCAGCTATCCCAAAGAGGAATGCGGCGTTTTTGCCATTTACGGCCATGAAGACTCCGCCAGAATAACCTTTTTCGGTCTTTTTGCCTTACAGCACCGGGGGCAGGAATCAGCCGGAATTGTTAGCTCCGACGGTTGCAATGTATCGGAGCACAAGGGCATGGGTCTGGTTTCCGAAGTATTCAAAGAAGCAACCCTGCAAAAACTACCAGGTAAATTGGCTATCGGGCATGTCCGTTATTCCACAACAGGTTCTTCCACTCTTTCCAATGCCCAACCTTTTTTAGTTCATTTCGGCGAAGAGTATTATGCCCTTGGACATAACGGCAATATTGTCAACGCGCAGAAATTGCGTGAAGAGCTGGAAAGCTGCGGCTCGATTTTTCAATCGACAATGGACAGCGAAGTCATCATCCATTTGATGGCGCACAATTTAAAACATGGACTGGAAGAGGCTTTGGTTGCCTCGCTTTCACGCGTGGAAGGCGCCTACAGCTTCATCATGCTGACTCGCGATAAAATAATTGCCGCCCGTGATCCGCGGGGGTTTAGACCGCTCGCGCTGGGAAAACTAAACGGCAGCTGGGTTGTCGCCTCCGAAACCTGCGCTTTTGATCTGGTTGGAGCTACGTATATTCGCGATGTCGAACCCGGTGAAATCATCATCATCGATTCAAAAGGCTATAAGAGCCTGAAACCTTTTCCGCCCATCAAACATTGTCACTGCATTTTTGAACTGATCTATTTCGCCCGTCCCGACAGCCAGATTTTCGGCCAGAATGTCTATATGTATCGCAAAAGACTGGGTCATGAACTGGCGCGTGAATACTGTCCTGACGTGGATATCGTCATGCCCTTTCCCGATTCCGGCGTTTACGCGGCACTGGGCTACGCGGAAGAAAGCGGCATTACTTTTGAGATGGGCATGATTCGTAATCACTACATCGGCAGAACCTTTATCCAGCCGACCCAGCTGATGCGCGATTTCGGCGTACGAGTAAAATTAAATCCGGTCAGGGAATTATTAGCCGGCAAAAAAGTGATGATTGTGGAAGATTCAATTATCCGCGGTACCACCAGCCGCAATCGCGTGCAAAATCTGCGCGGCGTCGGGATGAAAGAAATTCACATGGTCATCAGCTGTCCGCCAACGCTACATCCCTGTCCCTATGGGATTGATTTTTCGTCCAAGGGAGAACTGATCGCGGCTAAAAAAGAAAATGAAAAAGCCATTGCCGAATTCATCGGTTTGGATTCCCTGCATTACCTGACGGTAGAAGGCATGCTTAAAGCTACCGGAATGCCTAAAGACTGCTTCTGCCTCGCTTGCTACACCGGCAAGTATCCTATCGCCCCGCCGGAGAAAATCGACAAGTTTTGTATGGAACTGAAGTAAGGGCTGTTGAAAAACGCTCATCTGCGGCGTTGCGCTGCATCATTCGTCGTTGCAACGTACGCGAAAGTACGTCTCGCTCCTCATGATTTGTGCGCCTTGCATCTGAGCATTTTTGAACAGCCCCTGAAACGTAGTACGTGTCATTCCGGCGCAGGCCGGAATCCAAAAAAATCGAAATGGTATATGTTGGTTGTGACACAATTCAGGATAAAAAATATCTTGTAATTTTGAAGGGCGAATTTGTCTGTATTCAGGTGTTTTTAACTTTCACAAAAAATCAAAATATGTTATAATTTTGAACAATTAATCTAATAAATAAGCTTGCTTATAACATTGCATAAATTGATTCATTTGTAATTACTGTCCTGCGGAGGATAAATGATCGAAGAAAAAATACAAAGAAATGTTTTCGAAGTATTAGATTTACACGAAGCTGATGACAGAGCAGATTGGCGCAACAGCAGTTTTGCCGAAAGAATAGAAGCAATTGAATTTATGAGAAAGGCGATGTTTGGCCATGATAGAGTTTCCGAAAGACTTCGAAGAGTTCTTGAAATTGCTGAACTCAAAGGAAATTGAATATCTTGTTATCGGCGGCTATGCAGTAGGTTTTTACGGCTATCCTAGATCAACAGGTAATATGGATATATGGATTGCCATCGATGAAAAAAACGTTCTGAAAATGGTTGATGCCATGCAACAGTTCGGATTTGCCCTCCCCGATTTAAAAAAAGAAATATTTCTGGAAGAAAAAAAAGTGATCAGAATGGGTATCCCTTCCATGCGATTGGAAATACTGACATCTATCGACGGCGTCCGCTTTGAAGCTTGTTTCAAGAATCGTGTCGTCGCGGATTTTGGAAATTTAAAAGTAAATTTCATTTCAAAAGCTGACCTTTTACTCAACAAGCGTGCCAGTGGCAGACCGCAAGACATGGCTGATTTTAATAAATTGCAGAATGAATAAAAAATAGGATCCGCAAGTGTTATGAAGGCAGCGTTTTATCATTTGTTAAATATAATGCTGAAAACTGTAATATTTGATTTGCAGGTTTTACGTTGCTACTTTTAACTTAAATCTTAAGGGGGAGGTGCTTTATGCCAGCTTACGAATGGATTGTGTACAAAGGCAAGAGGATTCTTTATATGGACATCATCGCCAGAGAGGCCGAAGTGTTAAGAGAGAAAATAGCGACTATAGAACCGGTTGTTGAAAAAGAGCCTCCTAATTCGATACTCTGCATTAGTGACGTAACAGGCGGAGTGGGCACCCCTGAAATAACCCAGATGCTCAAGAATTTCACAAAGCATAATGAGCCGTACATGAAAATGACTGCTGTTATAGGTGTAGAAGGCGTTAAAAAAATAATATTCAGAGGGGTTCTGCTTTTCACAGGGCGAAAAAACTTAGTTTTAAAGGATACAAAACAAGAAGCCATGGAATGGCTCGCCGAGCAGTAATACCATTCCGCTTTCTTCGGCTAACTTTGTTGACTTCGTCATCGGCGTCCTCAACGTATTTTCATATACGCCTGCGGCGCCTCCTTCTTGTCGCCTTGTTATCCTTTGAAATCGAAACGGTATGTGTGGTTAATATTTTTCGTATGTGGAGTTCTCCTGTTCGTTTAGCTTAATTCAAATTTCTCCTTTACAAAAAAATTAGATTTGTTACGCTTTTGTTGAAATAATTGGTAAAAGCACGGTTCGTTATAATGATTAATTTCACTGGCAAATGGCGTAGTGTGAACGAAAAAACATATCCTTGGCTTGTTGCATTTAATCAAATAATGGAACAAACAGTTGTGCCTTTGATACATGGCGATACTATTTATGTTACCTCTGATTACAGTGGATTTCACGAAGATAGCAAATATACTGTCATTACTATTCTACTCGCAGATCTAAAAAATTGTCATGATTGGGAAATTCAAAGAAGAATTATTAGAGAAAAATACTTGATAAGAAGAAAAATGGCATACAAAAAACTTAATGATAAACAAAGAGAAGTAGCTCTAATCCCTTTCTTGGAAGCGGCAGGCACTATTAATGGTCTTTGCGCCTCATTGATTATCAACAAAAAAATCGATGGTTTGATAACTACTCGGGACACCCTGCATAAACTTATGCAGTCCACCGACATCAAAGGGAAATGGAATATATATGAATTTGAGAGGATGTCCAGAGTCGCTCATTTTGTAAGTTTATTTTTGGCGGGGCTTTCGAAACCAGCCATGAATATAATATGGATCACTGATGACGACGAAATAGTAGGAGGAGATGGCAGAAAGGCTGATTGTGCTAGGCTTGTGTCAGCTTATACCTCAACTTATATTCGGCATAAGCTTGGTTCTCTGAGCATGGGCACAACTGCTCTTGATGAGGGTGATTTCCTTGAAGAGGATTTTGCTGCCATTCCAGACTTAGTTGCTGGTACCCTCTCCGATATAATGACCGTGATTAATAGTCAAGGGAACTGGTTAGATACTGAGATTACACTTGAGGGAGAAAAAATAAAGAGCCACCGTATACTATCTTGGCTAACACATGCACCTAAGAGGTTATGTTACGTTAATCTCGTCTTTGAACATCTTGGTGGAACCAAGATTGGTTTGATACCTTTGGAACTTGAATATAAATAAATGGTACCGGTATAATAATCAAATATCCAAAATAAATTTGAAGCTTACTGAATTCCGGATAAATGAAACAGACTTTTAAAATAATTCTGTTATTCCTTGTCATGGTAATGTTTTTAGGAGGCTGTAATATGCAAAATAGATTTCTTTATTTCCCCAGTGCGGAGAAGCCTTCCGCGCGAATGCTTGAATATGAAAATATGAAGTTCTGGCAGGCGAATGCTGCGGATTATCAGGGATTGATTGCCGCGGTTGATGCGCCCGCGCCCAATGGAACTATTGTTCTTTTCCACGGCAATGGCGGCACGGCGCTCGACAGAGGATTTTATTTTGAACCTTTTATGAAACTAGGTTTCCGCGTAATCTTAGCGGAATATCCGAAATACGGAGGCCGTCCCGGAAAAGTAGGGGAAAAATCGTTTGTCGCTGCCGGATTGGAAACTGTTCGCTTTGCTTTTGAACAATATAAAGAGCCGCTTTATCTTGTGGGCGAATCGCTGGGCTGCGGTATTGCCGCCGCCATCGCTAAACAGACGTCCGTTCCCATTGCCGGTATAATCTTAATTACGCCCTGGGATACATTAGCATCTGTGGCCAAATCCATGTTCCCTTTTCTTCCCGTGAAACTGGTTTTGACCGATAAATACGACAGCATCGAAAATCTTAAATCTTTTAAAAATAAGATTTCAGTAGTCGGCGCGGAGCGCGATGAAATCCTGCCGATTAAACACGCGGTCAATTTGTATAACGCTCTTCCCGAAGGCCGAAAGCGCATGTGGATAATCAAAGGCGCAGGGCATAATGATTGGCCGATGCATGCCGATGTCTCTTTATTCAAAGAAATGACCAATTTTGTCAGAATTGATAATCCATAACCTAGTCCGGCGTTTTTTGTGGTGGAAAACAAATCAAAGAGAATATATAAGCCAATCACGGGTATGAATCCCAAGGCGAGCTTTAGTGTTCTTTGCGGAATATCTCTTGGGGATAATTTCCAATAGCCTTTGGCTATTGGATAGTTC
Organism: uncultured delta proteobacterium; assembly: GCA_963710575.1. Classification (GTDB taxonomy): domain Bacteria; phylum Desulfobacterota; class Syntrophia; order Syntrophales; family Smithellaceae; genus Smithella. The sequence goes on from CAVQAL010000003.1 coordinate 230,508, forward strand.
GTCCAACAAATTTTAGTGCGCTACGTTTCTGAAATTTGGGACTCACTACTTACAAATTTCAATGCGCCTATAGTGACCCTACAGTGCCCTTTAGGGTATTTAGGTTATTTGTTTTTGAAATTTGAGTCTCACAATAAAAAACTTGAGGGGGGATATACCCATTTACCGCCGAGTTACCTTATCGCGAGTGCTGCAAATCAGCGCTCTGATGATTTTAATCTTTTTGGTCATTAGTGCTGGCTCCCTTTTGGCCGGCAGTGTCCATATCGATTTTGGGCATGTGTTGCGCTATCTGGCCAAAGCGATTACGGGAGATTTCTCCATAACGTCTCAGGAAGAATTAATTTTATTTTCCGTGCGCCTGCCGCGCATTATTTTCGCAGGAATTGTCGGCGCGTCTCTTTCCCTGGGCGGAGTTATTTTTCAGGCGATTCTGCGCAATCCGCTAGCTGATCCTTACGTACTGGGCATATCGGGCGGTTCGGCGCTGGGAGCTATTATAGGCATTCTCCTCGGCGCGAGTTCTTTTTATCTGGGAGTGCCTCTGCTGGCTTTTGTGGGAGCGCTGGCCACAGTTTTTCTGGTGTTTGTTGTTGCCGGAGGAACCAGAGGGCCTCTCCTGGATAATTCGCTCCTACTTTCCGGCGTTGTCGTGAATGCCTTTTTTTCCGCGGCGATTCTTTTTTTCTTATCAATTGTCAATAGCATGGAGCTGCACAGCATTACGTTTTGGCTGATGGGCGATCTTTCGCGGGCTTCATTCAAAGAAATTTGTGTGGCCGCTGTCTGCCTGCTTACCGGCTTTGTATTGCTTTACGCGCAGGCGCGAAAACTGAACTTGATTGTGCAGGGTGAAGATACTGCGCTGCACTTAGGTGTCAATATAGAGAGAACAAAACAATGGCTTCTGGTTGTGACCTCGCTGATTACAGCCGTAGCGGTGTCTTTGGCAGGCATTATCGGATTTGTCGGCATTATGGTGCCGCACTTTATGCGCCTTATTTTCGGTTCCGATCACCGGTTGCTTTTGCCTGTTTCCGCTTTGTTCGGCGCGTCTTTTTTAATTGTTGCCGATACTATAGCCAGAGTTGTTTTCGCCCCGGCCGAGCTGCCTGTCGGAGTTATCACAGCGCTTTGCGGCGCGCCGTATTTCATCTTTCTTTTAAAAAGGAAGGCCCGCTAACCATGCCCATCATCAGCGCCGAAAATATAAATTTCAGTTACGCCGCAAAACCGGTGATGGAAAATGTTTCTTTTACTATCGATGAGGCACAGATCGTGGCAATTATCGGGCCGAATGGTTCCGGCAAAACAACTCTCTTGAAAATTATTAACGGCACACTTTTCCCCGATGCCGGTCAAATGCTTATAGACGGTAAAAGCACGAACCGTTGGCTGCGAAAAGATATTGCTCAAAAAGTAGCCATTGTGCCACAGGAAACCGCCATCATTTTTCCTTTTTACGCAGAGGAAATTGTGCTTATGGGGCGATTCCCGCACTTAAATAATTATCGTTTTGAGGATAAAAAAGATTACCGGATAGTCCATGAAGCGATGGAAAAAACCGATACCCTTGCTTTTGCCGCCCGGCGTTTTGACGAACTTTCCGCCGGGGAACGCCAGCGTGTCTTGATTGCCCGCGCCCTCGCTCAAGAGCCGAAAGTACTGCTGCTGGATGAAAGCACCGTATTTTTAGATCTGAAACATCAAGCCCAGTTTTTAGCTTTATTGCGGCAATTAAACACAGTACAGCAGCTCACGGTAATTTTTGTTACGCACGATATCAATCTGGCCGCGCAGCATGCCGACCGGATAATTTTGCTTTACTCCGGAAAAATTTATGCTATAGGGAAACCCGCGGAAGTTATTACCGCGGCGAATATAAAAGAGGTTTACGACGTCGATTCTCTGATAGATAAAAATCTGCAAAGCGGATTGCCCAGAATGACGCTGCTGACCTAAATGACTGCCAATAAAGGAAGCCGGTTCAAGTCCGGCGCTGCCCCGCAACTGTAAGCGGAACGAAATCCATGTTAATCCACTGATGCTCCGGTATCGGGAAGGAGTGGAAAGTAGGTCGCCGCAAGCCAGGAAACTTTATGGTGAGTCCAACTTACTTTAATCCCGAGGGGGAAAGGAGAAGCTCCTTGAAGAAAGTCTTAGTTTTGGTTCTGTTGTTTTCCTTGATCAGCTTTTCAACATTACATGCCGAGAGTAAAAATGATGATGCGCCTGTAACAATGGGAGAAGTTGTTGTTACCGCCACACGTGACACTCAGGAAATCAGAAAGGCTCCAGCCAATGTTTCCGTCATTACTGCCGAAGAAATCGAAAAGTCAGGAGCGACAACTGTCGTTGAAGCGTTGGACAAACTTGAAAGCATTCAATTTCGCACTTCCAGCGGTAATTCCTCGCAGGCATATATCGATATGCGCGGTAGCGGCGGTGATAATCCCTACGGAAAAACCCTGGTTATGCTGGATGGCCGCCGTTTAAACCGGACGGATATGTCCTCGATAAACTGGCTGGAAATACCGATTGACACTATAGAAAAAATAGAGATTGTCCGGGGACCGGGCAGCGTCCTTTACGGCGACGCGGCCATTGGCGGCGTTATTAATATCATCACCAAGAAAGGTACGGGGGAACCGAAATTTAGCGTATCTGTTCTTGCGGGAAGCTATGGTCTTAATGACGAACGGGCTGGCGTAACAGGCGCGGTAGGTCATTGGACATACGCGGTAAACGGAGAAAATAATTTTAACTTCGGTTATCGGGAGCGTTCGAAATATTCCGCGCAGGGCGGCGGTTTTGATGTAGGATATTCCGCCAGCGACTTGTTGAACATTTCATTGGGTGTTTCGTTTAATAAAACGGACTATCAAATGCCGGGCGCTCTGACGAAGGAACAGATGGATCAAGATCCACGGCAGTATCAGCCATCAGCCGGTCCCTGGTCCCCTGCCCATTCCAACGATGACGGTTCGGATAAATATACCAACGTCAATTTAGACATTAAATCTTTCTGGGGATCATGGGGACAACTGGAAATCAATTTTCTGTATGGCAAAAAAGATCTGCAAATGAATATGGCGTCCTGGTATCTTTATTCCGACATAAACGCCGACACGTACGGTATTACACCGAAATATATTTTGGCCAAAGAAATTTTCGGATTTGATAACAAAGTTATAATGGGTCTAGATTATTATAACGAACCTTACAAAAAGGATTTTTACAGCGATCGGGAGAGAACGGCAAAATCGAGCACAGCGGATTTTACGCGGGAGAGTATGGGATGCTATATCCGTGATGAATTCAGTTTTCTGAAAAATTTGATTCTCAGCGGCGGTTACCGGTCAGAAAGGACATCCATTAGCGGTTCGAATACGGATTTTTTCAATCCCGGCAACAGTTTTGCAGACACAAAAAATACTTATAACGCCGAAGCTTATGAAGCAGGTTTGACCTTGCTTTGGGGAAAGAAATCAAAAGTATTTGCTAAATACGCGACCGTTTACCGCATTCCTTTTATCGATGAAGTAGCCTCTTTCAATGGTGCCGGTGGAGGATTTTTAACAAATCTGGACAAAGAAAAAGGGTTCAACACCGAGGTAGGCACTGAATTCTATCCGCTGAATAATCTAAAGATAGGACTGACCATTTTTAGAACTGATATGGAGAATGAAATCCAGTATGTAGGAATTTTCCCGACGGGTTATAATCAAAATACCGGAAGTACGCGCCATGACGGCGCAGAAGTTTCTCTTTCCTTTTCGTGGGAAAAATATGCTCTGCTGTATGGTAACTTCACCTATCATAAAGCCACTTATGAGGATGGACTTTATAATAAAAAGGAGTTGTGGCTCGTACCAAACCGGATGGCAACCCTAGGCTTGGAGATTTATCTTCCTTATAATCTGATGTTACGTCCTGAAATGCGTTATGTGGGGGATTGCTTTTTATCTCAAGATTACAATAACACTGCTGAAAAATTAGATAGCTACACTCTTCTCAACATTTATCTTTCTTATAAGCCGCCTATTGAAAGAGTAAAAATGACAGCTTTCTTTGGTGCGGAGAATCTGGCCAACGTGAAATATTCCTCTTTTGGTGTGGATGGGGCTCCTTGGAGCGCCAATACTTATTATCCCATGCCGGGGATTACATTTAAGACTGGGCTTTCATTTACATTTTAAAAATTATATACAATTACTACAGGAATTCACTTTATGGCTGCTGACAAAACATCAATTAAAGGTCTGGTTTACGCGGCGCTTTTCGGAGCGCTCACCGCAGCGGGAGCGTTTATTGTTATTCCTCTGCCGCCTGTGCCGATCACCGCGCAAACATTTTTCTTGAATATTGCGGCTGTGCTTCTGGGCGGCTCGCTCGGCGCGGTAAGCCAATTCATTTATGTCATGTTGGGAGTTGTGGGGATACCGGTTTTTGCCGGAGGCAAAGCCGGGTTGGGCGTTATCTTCGGTCCTACCGGCGGTTATTTGTTGGGATTTATCATCGCGGCTTTTGTCATCGGCATGATAAATCAAATGAAAAAAAGCTCAGGTACTTTCTGGCATATCTTTTCCATGCTGATCGGAATGTTGATAATCTATTTCTTGGGAAGCCTTCAGCTTTCTTTGGTGGCTAAAATGAGTTTTCACAAAGCGTTGGCCATCGGTGCATTGCCGTTTATTCCGGGGGATATAATAAAAATTTTGCTTGCCGCCATTATCAGCTCGCGGCTCAAGGGACGCATAAAAATTTAGCGTTTAAGAATTTGCAAATTCTTAAATGCACTTATCCCGTTTATTAGGATTAGGATTTATCAAGTGATATATCTTAGAAGACGTTTATTATAAATATGAGCCTGCGGGAATTGAGGCCCTGCGCGGTGTTTCGCTGCAAATAAGAGAAAGCGAGCATCTTGCTATAATAGGCCCGAACGGCTGCGGCAAAACCACACTGATTCGGCATTTAAACGCCCTGCTTTTACCTGCAAGCGGCAAAATTACGGTAAACGGTCACGACACAAGCGATCCAAATCATCAGGCGGACATCAGATCGCTTGCGGGGATGGTTTTTCAAAATCCCGACAATCAAATAGTCGGTATGACTGTCGAAGAAGATGTTGCCTTTGGTCCGGAAAATTTACGCCTGGCGACGCCGGAGATAAAAAATAGAGTTGCTGAATCTTTAGCCAGAATGGATATTCCAGAACTTGCCGGACGTAATATCGAAAATCTCTCCGGCGGTGAAAAAAGGCTGGTAGCTATTGCGGGTGTTTTAGCCATGCAGCCGCGCTATATCGCGCTGGATGAACCGACAGCTTTTCTTGATCCCTCCGCTGCCAAACGCGTTTTAGAAATCATTGACAAACTTCATTCCGAGGGCGTGGGGATAATTCATATCACCCATAACATGGCGGAAGCGGCTCTCACGCAAAGAATCGTCGTTATGAATGCAGGTCGTATTTATTTGGACGATACTCCGCAGGAAATTTTCGGAAAGATCGGGCTACTGCAAAAAATAGGAATGCAGCTTCCTCAGATTACTGAGCTGTTGATTAAACTCAAAGAATCAGGCATCCCCGTGCGGACAGACATTGTCAAAATGGAAGATGCTTTAGAACAAATCCATTCTTTCGCTGGCACAATTAAGGATTGATTATGTATCATACCGGCTCTTTTATAAAAGGCCAATCGCTGCCTATCATCTTGATCCCCGCATAAAACTTGCCGCGACAATCTTCTTAAGTGTTTTTATCCTTTGGGTAAAACCGCTGATGGCAGTTGTCATCGGCATTGCCTTGTTGTTTGTGGCACTGGGAAACGGCATAAATTTGCGAACGATCGGGCAAGCCCTAAAACCGATTCTTTTCTTTATCGTTCTGATTTTTTTGGTTCATGCCTTATTTAATGAAGGTAAAGCTTTTTTCAATATTCCTTTCATCGGGATTTCTATTTCCTATGCAGGATTACAGCAGGGATTTTTTGTGGTGTGGCGTTTTTTGTGTTTGATTGTGGCCGCAATTTTACTGACGATGACCACTGCGCCTTCTCAGATGATCGCGGCAATCAAATATTTTCTAAAGCCTTTGAAACCGCTGCGAGTGCCGGTTGATGATATCGCTGTAATGATGATGCTGGCTCTCAGGCTCATGCCAATTTTGCTCGTGGAAAAGGAAAGAGTAGAGATTGCCCAAAAAGCCAGGGGTTATAACTTACAGCGCTCTGGTCTCATGATCAGAATCAAAGCTTTTTTGTCCTTAACCTTAACTGTTTTAACCGGTGTTTTTCGGCGGGCGGATGAACTGGCGCTGGCGATGGAAGCGCGAAACTATCAGCGGAGGGAGCGCACATCTTTCGTGGAATTAGAACTTACATCTTCCGATTATCTTGTTCTTATTTTTCTCGGGGGTTTTCTCGTCATTTTTGTAGCTTTAAATTCGCATTTCGGTTAAGTTATTCAATATGGATACAAAATGGCTTCTGGTAGATACACCTAAAAAATTACAACGCGCTATCGATGATTTTAAACGGGTGAAAGTTTTAAGCATCGATACCGAATACGATTCATTTCGCTATTTTAAGGAAAAACTCTGTCTCATCCAAATTCATGCTAACACTACAACCTATGTTTTTGACCCTTTGAATAATCTTGATTTCTCTTTTTTAGGTAAATATTTCGGTAATCAGCACATTATCAAGATTCTTCATGCTGCGGATAACGATATCCGTCTTTTGAAGAGAGATTATAAATTTGATTTCAAAAATATTTTTGATACGCATCGGGCGGCTCTTCTTTTGGGTTTTAAACAACTTTCTCTGGAAAAAATGATTATACAATTTGTGGGCGTGGAATTGAAAAAAAGCAAAAAAATACAACGTTCGCGCTGGGATAACCGGCCATTGACTGAGGAACAATTGGAGTACGCTGTGCAGGATGTTATATACCTTCCCGCGCTTTATGAAAAACAAGCAGCGGAGCTGAATATAAAAGATTTGAAATATGCCGCGGGAGAAGATTTTGCTAAAATTGCCGCCGCCAATTGGCAGGAAAAAAGGATCAACCGGCATGGATACACAAAGATCAAAGGCTACTATTCCCTGAACGAAGAACAAAGAGAATTATTCAAAAAGCTTTACGCTTGGCGTTTCCATAGGGCGAAAGAAGAAAACCGCGCCATATTCATGTTTTTGCCGGACAAAAACTTGATGGAGCTGGCGCAAGATATCGAACATCCTGAAAATTATTTATCGCAGCGAAAATTAAAATTATACGGTGATGAAGTAGAGCAGATAATAAAAGAAACCCGAAAAAGGCATGCTCAACTAAATAATAATGATTTAAGTCCAATAGAAATAAAGTAATATTGAAAATATTTGCGGCAAAACAGATGGCGGGCATCTGTTTATTACTATTTGATAAATGGTGCCGAAGCCGGGACTTGAACCCGGACGGATTTTGTCCACCACCCCCTCAAGATGGCGTGTCTACCAATTCCACCACTTCGGCATCAAAAAAACTTTAATATCTCAATACGCAACCGATTTTATAATCTTCTTCTGAATTTTTATCTATCCGGTTGCAAGGTTGTCACTATGAAAAGAACTTTATTTACTTGCCGGTACCGGTGCTGCGGGAGGTATTGCTGGCAGTTTTGCGGCATCTGGTTTCGTTATCGGAAGCGTCTGTCTCGTAAGTGGGAGTTTGGACCGATCCATTAACGAAGAGCTTCTGTGGCTTGCCGAATAGGTAAGTAGCAGAGATGTAAGCATAAATACTATAGCTACTCCTGCGGTCAATTTCCCCAAAAAGGTGCCGGCCCCTGAGGAGCCAAAAACCGTTTGACTGGAACCGCCGAACGCCGCGCCCATATCGGCGCCCTTACCTGCTTGCAGGAGCACAATAAGAATCAAAACTAAGCAGACTAAAATATGTAAAATAATCAATAATGTATACATAAATTTCTTCTCTTATTAAAATTTATTTTTGAAACCGGTGGACAATACCAAAACGACATAAGCTAGTCAACTTTTTTCTTTTAGGAGTATTTGTCATGATTCGGTGATGCTGATCAATTCCAACTGAAGAATTCCTACAAGTTATCATATTTCTAAATAGAAGATGATATCGAGGCGGCTAGGCGGAGGCAATGAGGCGTATTATACACGCGTGACCTTCAGGTTATACGTTGAGGAAGCCGACAACGACGCCAACAAAGATAGCGCTTTTATTTAGAAATGTGATTAGCGGCTCAAAGTAACGCCAATACGCTCACAATACTTATTTACCGGACACTGACTGCAAAGAGGAGAAACTGGTTTGCATGTTTTCCGGCCGAATGCAACCAGGATGGTGTTATAAATGATCCAGTGGCGGCGCGGCAGTTTTTTCCGCAGGGCAAATTCCGTTTCATCGGGCGTTTTTGTTTTAACGTAGCCCAATCTATTGGAAATTCTGTGCACGTGTGTGTCAACACAGATGGCGTCCTTGCCGTAGGCTAGCGAAACAACAAGGTTGGCGGTTTTGCGGCCAACGCCTTTGATGCTTAGCAGATCGTCAATATTGTCCGGCACTCTGGATGCAAAACGCTTGATTAGCTCTTTGCAAGTATGGTGAATATTACGCGCCTTTACACGGTAAAAACCTACCGGATAGATCGCCTTGGATATTTTATCTAACGGAACTTTCAACATCTCTTCCGGTGTGGATGCGAACTCAAAGAGTCTTTCGGTTGCCACCGCTGTAACTTCGTCTTTTGTCCGCAGGCTCAGGAGAGTGGAAATCAAAATGACAAAAGGATCGCGTTGATCCTCCGCCAGATGAGAAACAATCGGCATTGTTCCCACTTCCAGTTCTTTTTTTAATATTTTGATGACAATGTTTATTTGACTATCTTTCATGAATTAACCATTTTTTCATCATGGCGCGTTTCAACGGTCCGCCGTCCCGGTTTGTTCTTTGCCATACGCCGCAATAAAGCGGGAAGGAAGGACCGCCATTACTGTCAGGCGGATGAGAAGGAAAGAAACAAATACCAGCATGGTTATACAGATTGAAAAAATGTATGATTCCTTGCCAGCCGTATTAAGTACGCGGTCTGGTATGGTGACAAGGTGCACCAGTACTTCCTGGGCAAGGGCCAGCAACAATATAAAGATGCCGTATTTATTACATAGTTCGTCGACCCCGGTCTGGAGCGGGGTGGCAAAATCCGGATATAGTTTGAGGTACCTCATAAGAGGTGCTCTGGATTCAAGCGCTACCCCGTACCCATACAGAATGATTGCAATGCCATTGCACATTTCAACCATTTCTTTAATGTCGTTTTCAGGTGTCCTGACCAAGGTAATAAATTCCACAACGATTGAAACGATTATTGCGAACAGGATAACGTTAAACAGTATCAGGACGTGCCTGTTAAGCATGGCCAGCATTATTGTTTGTTTTAAGGATCCTTTCATTCTGTTTCATCCTTTTTAGAAGTTAAACGCCGGTTCATTGACGACGGATTTTATAAGAACTTCGGCCGCTTTTTCCTGCGCGGGTTTGCCGCTCACAGCTCAGCCATACGCTGCCTTCCGCTCCGCAAACACCGCCTGCTGCAACCAACTGAGCTGAGGCGCCGGTAAGCAAATCAATTGCATCAAGCTCGGTAAATATTTCTCCCGAAACGGGCAAAAGCCGCGGTCCTTGCATTCCCGGCTCGTTCATTTTTGCCGCCAGTTCATCAAGATTTCCGTAAACGCGCTTTTCCAGTCCAACCGGCAGAATCAAACGGACACGCCGGCCGACCATTGCCCGCAATGCAACGCCGATGGTTCCCGCTTTCGGATCGCCAATCAGAATTGCCGCCCGTTTTTGGATTAAATCAACAGCGTTGGCTCCTTTCAAGATTACGTCTCCCTCACGCAGATCGTCAACCACATCAAATATGGTTTTGCCCCTTTGAAACACTCCATTTCTTACTATCACATCACCCGGAAATTTGTTTTCGTCCGGAAGCCTTCCGGTAGAGGTAGTTGGACGGGCAGGAGGAAGAATGATTCCACGGTAAAAACGGTCCCGCTTAAATTCTTTTCCCTGGTTAAGCGCCGAAAGAATTTCCTCGGCCACGTAGCCATTGGTTGTCCCGGCCACAATGACAACGGTTCCTTTTTTAATAGCTTTCGTCACCGCCGCATGTCTGACCATTGCTTTCCCGATTAGACGCTTCCCCGCCGCAGGGGTAATAATAAATTGTTTCATGGATATTTCTCCCTTTTAATCTTTCGTAGCTTTACAATCCAATCAGACTAGCGTTATAGACACAGGCGTTTCCTTTGTTGGCTTGTTATATCGTCTAACTGCCCTTCTGCATCAACCCGTAGGCGACTACGCCAACCACGATTATATTAGCAACCAGCGCAAATACACTCACTAACGAAACCTTGACGCATAATTCGTAAATTTCAATGGGAAGATAAATGGTTCCACTCACTACTGCCAGCCATTCCGCCCAAACTCTCACCTTCCATAAACCATATCCTTCGACAAAACGGAAGGCCGAGTAGATCAAAGCCAGGCCGGCAAAAAACCATAACTTGCCGTCCGTTATATGATCTGCCAAATCGATAAATATCTTCGGATATTTTTGCGCAGGATTTAAATGCAGCCGTGAAAGAAACTCACAGGCTATCCGGTGAGCATCCTTATGCAAGAGACTGAGGAGTCCAAAACCGGCAGCCAGCACGAAGACTCCTTTGACCGCCTCAAAGACTGCGACAGCACGGATGCTTTCTTGTAAACGATGAGATGTCATTATTGATTTTTTCTCCTAACGAAACGATCACAGACGGAAGAAAATGTGTCCGGTGGATTGATTTGTTATAAATCTATACCTATCAAATATATTGGTACTTGAATGGCACTTTTAAAATGTGGTAAATATCTAACAACCTTTTCAAAACATAAACTGCCTTCCCAATTTTGATTATATTTCATTTTCATTTGTTTTTGAAATTCTCTAGTTGTAGTAATGTATACGCCCAGGTCTATTCGATTTAATCCTGAATATGATGCTACTTGAAATTTTAATAAATCAATCCCAATGAATGATGAATGTCCAAATTCAACTTCAATCCCAATTCGGTCTTTAAGAAAATCCATTTTAGCTGTTGGATCACCAGGCTCTTCAAAAACTGCGGGCTGTGATTCCCATCCCATTGAAACAAATTTATTATCAAGAATCTTATTGAACTTTGGGCGTGATAAAACTGCCAAGTCTAAATCTTGACTAAGCAATATATCTTCAATTTCCTGTTTTAACGATAGTTTGCTATTCATTACCTGTTCCGCAAAACGGAATGAATAATTTTTAATTCTAATTTTCATACTATCTCTCCATATAAACAATTAATATGCATAATACATAAATCGAATAGCTATATTGATTCAGCGCTTAAATATTTACACGAATGTTTTTTTTAAAACAAATATTTATTATTGTTGCTTCGTGGATTTTTTATATAGTTCGCGCGCGAGCTTAAATAGCGCCTCGTTCGCCTTTGGGCCGCTGATGTTGGTAACTGTGACCATCGCGAAGTCCCGTTTGGTATCAATCCAGATGTGCGCCAGGTTCATTTCATTCGAGCCGCCATGATAGAGCAAAGGATAAGGAGCCCAGTCAACGGTCAACTCGCCCCATCCAAGAGCGTATCTGCCGCCTGCCGGTGTTCCGGGCGCGGCTGCCTTTCTTTCCGGCATCGAGATGACCGGTGTGTGGAGCTTGCGCAACGTCTGCTGTTTAACGAGATTAGGTTTTCGTTTTCCCTCACCCGCATTCCATCCCGCCCAGTACGCAAAATCGAGGATGGACATGTGCGCGATTCCGGCAGGGCCTACTATCGGCGGGATGTCGCCGTTCGGGCCGGCAAGCATCGCCTTTACCTTTCCATCGATTATGGCATGCCCGAGAGGCGCATCAATCCTGCCGAGAGATGATTGTTCTCCGAGGCCTGCGGTACACAGTTTCAAAGGGATAAAAATTCGTTCTGTCATCAATTCATCCCAGGTTTTTCCCGCGGTACGTTCAATAATGGCGCCCACGATTATATATCCCATATTAGAATAGGCAAATTTTGTGCCCGATTCGAATACCAGAGGCCGCTTGCTCCACTGCTGAACCATCCAGTAACGCAAATCATCGAGATTTCCATCTTTGGTCATTGCTTCCATAAAAACTTTGACGATGTCTTCATTGTCGGACGGAACACCGCTTGTGTGCGATAAAAGTTGTTCAAGGGTAATACGCCGAAACCCTGAATCCATTTTATCCGCAAGTTCGGGAAATACCTCGGCGGGCGTTGTGTTCCATCGAAGTTTTCCTTCCTCCACCAGCATGGCCGCCAGTAAGGCCGTCATCGCTTTCGTATCCGAGCCCAGGTGGAACCGGTCATTTATTGTAACCGGAATATTTACGCCAGCTCTGCGCGTGCCTACGGCGCCGACTGAAATAATTTTCCCATCTTTGACGACAGCCGCGGCGATGGACGGCAGGCTGTACTGAGCAAGATAAGGCTTGAGCATGGAATCGAGAGATGTTTGAGCCTGCGCCGCTCTACAGATGAAGAAAACGGTTGATACGAGAAATGCTGTCAACAAATATTGAAGGGCTTTATTCATGAGAATTATCCTCCTACGGAAATACATCATTTCTTGATTGAAACTTTATCGCCGCTTCCTTTTAATTGCAAAAAAAGCGTTTGTGGCTTTGGAATAGTCTCTATTACTCCGCTCTTTACCTTTATTTCTCTTGCCTTTGTCGGCATACCCGATCTGGACGTGGCGGCCCTGGAATTTTTCTTTTTTGAATTTTACCATTAGAAAATCCGCCTGTTGAGAATCGGTCTCAAAAAAAGAACAACTCCGCGTTACCTCAACACGGGAAATACGCAGATTAGGGATATTGGCTGTATCAAAAAGGTAAGCTATAAGCCGGCGATCGTTAAATTTTTCCATCTGTCCCAGATTAATGAATAAGCGGACGGAGCCGGAACGGGCGCCGGACCCGGTTCTGGAACTGGAAATGGTTCTGTCGCTTTCTTTTCTCATTTCTACATTTATATCGGCGGCGTTACGATAATAACTTAAAAAGCGATTAAACTCCGCCGAAACAAACTTTTGAATTATTTCCTCCTTGCTGATTCCCCTCAATTGTTCATAAACAGCGGGCAGAAAGACGCTGATTTCTTTATGCTGGATCTCAGTGTTCTTTACTTTTTCGATTAAATGCAAAAGTTGCTTTTCACAAACATCACGGCCGGTGGGTATTTTAACCTGCTCAAATTTTTTGCCGATTTGTTTTTCGATTTGTTTAATGCGGAAAGCTTCTTTTAAATTTATAATGACAATGGAAATGCCTGATTTACCAGCCCGTCCAGTACGGCCGCTGCGGTGTGTGTAGTTTTCAATATCGTCCGGCAGATTATAATTGATAATATGAGTTAAATTTGTAACATCGATTCCCCTGGCCGCGACATCCGTTGCCACCAGCATTTGCAGGTTTCTGGTTCTAAAACGGTTCATGACGCTGTCTCTTTGCGCCTGGGAAAGATCGCCGTGCAAGGCGTCAGCATTATAGCCATCCTTTATCAGTGAATCGGCAACGTCCTGAGTTTCAATTTTTGTCCGGCAAAAAATTATCGAGTAGATATCGGGATAATAATCGGCAATTCTTTTGAGGGTTACATACCTGTCTTTGGCATGCACGACATAATATTGATGCTGAATATTTTCCGCGCCCTTGTTTTTGGAACCAATCGTGATTTCCTTGGGCTTTTTCATATAGCTTCTGGCAATCGCTTCAATTTCCGAAGGCATCGTTGCTGAAAACAACAAAACTCTTTTCTGATCGGGGGTTCCGGATAATATGGCATTCAAATCGTCTTTGAAACCCATGTCCAGCATTTCGTCGGCTTCATCCAGAACCAGCCAGTTTATGGCGGAGACATTTACTTTTTTCCGCTTGAGCATATCGAGCATGCGGCCCGGAGTGGCCACGACAATCTGCGCTCCCGCGCCCACCTGTTTTATCTGAGTAAAAATATTTGCGCCACCGTAAATCGCCACAACATTCAGATTTTCTATGTGCTGGCCAAGATGAGTCAGATCATCCGTTATCTGTAAACAAAGCTCTCTGGTGGGCGCCAGAACAAGCGCCTGCGTTTTTAATGAAGATGGATTAATTTGTTGAATAATGGGTATGCCATATGCGGCTGTTTTACCTGTTCCCGTGTGAGCCAGGGCAACTAAATCCCTTAAGTCCTGCAATAGAAAAGGTATTACTTCTTGTTGAACAGGCATGGGTATTTCAAATCCCATTTCCGTTATAGCGCTGAGGATTCTTTTATCGATGCCTAATTCTTTAAATGTAGTTAAGTTTGTTTTAATAATTTTGCCTCACCTATTCTTTTTGAGAGTATTAATACGATAATGCTTGAAAAATTAATTATCTGCATAATCATTTAGCACAGATAAAAAATAAATTCGAATGCAAATAGTGGTTATGGACACAAAGCAGACTTTAGAAATCGGTTCGAAAACTTATTGTAATCAATAATATCTTCGCGAATGATGGATTGCAAAATTAACCCATCCCCGGTATTTTCACAGAATCTCTTCATATACATTTTTTCTTGACAAATCTTCTTTAGTAGTTTAATTACTACCATTACGATAGTAATAGTAGTAATTGCTTCAGGGGATTGATATGAAACTTTCCACAAGAACAAGATACGGAGTCAGATTGATGGTGGCACTGGCTCTTAAATATGGACAAGCTAATGTATTTCTTAAAGATATTGCCAAGGGGGAGAATATTTCTGAGAAGTACTTGAGTTTGATCATCATACCCTTGCGGAGAATTGGTCTGGTTCATTCTATCCGTGGGGCACACGGAGGATATAGCTTGGCCAAAGATCCTTCACAGATCACCTTGAAGGAAATTGTGGACGTTTTGGAAGGAGATTGCTCACTTGTTGACTGCGTCAAAAATCCTTCTACCTGTCCGAGAGTGCCAATTTGTCCCAGTCGTGACATATGGTCGATTATCGGCGGGAAAATTTCCGAGACATTAAGCTCGATCACTCTGGATACGATGGTCAAAATGAATCAGGAGAAAGCGGGAAATGCAGTGATGCATAACATCTGAAAAGATCTAAAAGATCACCTGCTCCTGAAAAAATAAGAGGTTAAAGAAATGTAATATAATGATAAAATGATGTAATATTTGCTGTAGTTTTTGAATGGGGGGGACACAGCCCGTTAAGATGCGCTGCGCTGATTTGGCTGAAGACACTCTAAAAAATGCCCTCGAAGATTACATGATGCGGCCAACAAAAAACAGCGTCAGGCAAGGTAAATTGATGAAAACGAATTTCACCCCCGCCCTAACCCTCCCCCATCAATGGGGAGGGAACAACTCCTCTCACTTGGTGGGATGGGCGGGGGACTATCGATCACAACGTCGTATTTAAATATTTGAAGGGTAACAATGAGTAAGAAAGTTATGGTAGCCATGAGCGGAGGCGTCGATTCATCTGTTGCGGCCATGCTGCTTACAGATGAAGGATACGATGTTTCCGGTGTAACCATGTGCTTAGGCATCGCGGCAGCAGAAGACAGCGCGAGATGTTGCGGCGCTACCGCAATCGATGATGCAAAAAGAGTATGTGACCGGCTTAAAATTCCTCATTATGTTTTTGATTACGCAGGTGAGCTTGAAGATAAGGTCATTGCCAAATTTATCAGCGAATACAAAAAAGGCCGGACACCTAATCCCTGTGTCGAATGTAACCGATATCTTAAATTTGGCAGTCTTCTGGAAAAAGCAAAGGTGCTCGGCTTTGATTTCCTGGCGACGGGTCATTACGCGGCCATCGAAAGAAACGAAGAGGGTTATTTCCTGAAAAGAGCGAAGGACAGAAAGAAAGATCAGACATATTTTCTCTACCCCATGCCTTATGAGGGATTGGGGAATGTACTGTTTCCCCTCGCTCCTCTGACCAAAGATGAGGTAAGGGCAATAGCGAAAAAAGCTTCTCTGCCTGTTGCGGAAAAACCGGAGAGCCAGGATATATGTTTTGTAACACAAAAAAACTATCAGGAATTTCTTTTGGAGCGGATACAGAAATTAAATCCGGGCCCGATTGTGGATATGCAGGGAAAGATTCTGGGCAGGCATCGGGGAATTATATTTCATACTATCGGCCAGCGGGGGGGCCTGGGTATCAGCCATCCAACACCGTTGTATGTTGTATCCATCGATCCCGATGAAAACCGTATTGTCGTCGGTGAAAAGAAGGATTTAATGGCAAAAGGGCTTATAGCCGGAGATATGAATATGCTGGCCCAATCATGGCCTGGGCAAGTGTATGCGAAAATCAGATATCGAAAAAAAGAGGCGCTCTGTGAAGTAACAGCCGCAACTGGCAGACTGAAAGTAATATTTGCCGAGGAACAGGAGGCAATCACACCCGGCCAGTCCGTGGTTTTTTATGAAAATGACCGCGTTCTGGGCGGTGGAACAATAGAAGAGATTTTACATGGAAATTAAATACGCAAATACTTTTTTCCCTTCAACGGGAGGGAAAAGATTGATCACTCTGAATATTACTCTGACTGTGGCAGGTCTCGCCCGGGGACACATAATGTGTAGCTTCAACACACAGGAAAGAAGAACCGGATAGAGAACAACCAAACCATAAGACTAATATAAAAGGATGACATACAATGAGTAAAATTGATGCAAAATTAAAAATAGAAACATTGGCCCTGCATGGCGGCCAGGATGCGGATCCGGCAACGGGATCGCGCGCGGTTCCCATTTATCAGACGACCTCCTACCAGTTCAAAGACACCGAACACGCGGCCAATCTTTTCGGCCTGAAGGAATTCGGGAATATTTATACGCGACTGATGAATCCGACGACGGACGTCTTTGAGAAAAGAATTGCTCTTCTTGATGGCGGTGTCGGGGCGTTGGCCGTTGCCAGCGGCCAGTCGGCCATCACTCTGGCGCTTCTCAATATCGCTCGCGCCGGAGATGAGATCGTTTCGGCCGACAACCTCTACGGTGGAACCTACAACTTGTTTCATTACACTTTTCCCCGACTCGGGATCACAGTAAACTTTGTTAAATCGAATGACCTCGATGCTTTTCAGAGAGCGATCACACCGAAAACGAAGGCGATTTACGCGGAGTCTATCGGAAATCCAAAACTTGATGTGGCCGACATCGAAGGTATTGCCGGTGTTGCGCATAAAAACGGTATTCCCTTTGTTTTAGATAACACGGTTTCGCCCTATCTGCTTCGCCCCATTGATTTCGGTGTGGATATTGTTGTGTACTCGGCTACCAAATTTATCGGCGGACACGGGACATCACTGGGGGGAATAATTGTTGACTCCGGAAAATTTGATTGGACAAATGGAAAATTCCCATTGATTGCCGATCCTGATCCGAGTTATCACGGGATTAATTTTGTGGAAGCTCTGAAGCCCATGGGCAACATTGCTTACATAACGAAAGCTCGTGTGTGTCTCCTGCGTGATCTGGGACCGGCGCTTTCGCCGTTTAACGCTTTCCTCTTTTTACAGGGACTGGAAACAATTCATTTGAGAATGCTCCGTCATTCCGAGAACGCTCTGGCCGTGGCGGGATATCTGGAGAAACATCAGAAAGTCAGTTGGGTCAACTATCCGGGGCTTAAGTCCAGTCCTGAACAACAGAGGGTAAAAAAATATCTGCCTAAAGGCGCGGGAGCGATTCTCGGATTCGGAATCAAGGGCGGCGCGGAAGCGGGAAAGAAGTTCATCGAATCTCTGGAACTTATTTCTCACCTGGCAAATGTGGGCGATGCAAAAACTCTGGCGATCCATCCGGCAACAACAACACACCAGCAGCTCTCCGCGGAAGAACAGATTGCGACAGGTGTGACACCGGATTTTATACGGTTGTCCATAGGAATCGAACATATTGACGATATTATTGCCGATATAGAACAGGCATTGACAAATGTATAATACCAAGTCGCATTCTTTGGCTAACTTTGTTGGCTTCGTCGTCGGCTTCCTCGACATATCAATAATACGCCTGCGGAGCCTTCTCCTTGCCGCCGTGTTATCCTTTGAATGCGACTTGGTATAACAACAGGAAGGAGAAATTTATGTCCAATATATTTGCAGATATTACCAAGACGGTGGGAAAAACACCCCTGGTGCGCCTCAACAGAATACAGAAGGGCTTGAACGCGGAGATTCTTGTAAAAATCGAATCCTTCAATCCTCTTTCCAGCGTGAAAGACAGAATCGGCGTTGCCATGATCGAAACGGCGGAAGCCGCAGGGCTTATCAGTAAGGACACTGTAATTATCGAACCGACAAGCGGAAATACGGGGATTGCCCTTGCCTTTGTCTGCGCGGCGAAAGGATATCGCCTTATTCTCACCATGCCCGATACGATGAGTATGGAACGGCGGCATCTTTTGAGCATTCTGGGAGCTGAGCTGGTTCTGACGGAAGGGGCCAAAGGTATGAAAGGGGCCATTGAAAAGGCGGAAGAACTGGCAGCGATTAATAAGAACAGTTTCATTCCCCAGCAATTTAAAAATCCTGCTAATCCCGAAATACACCGCCGGACGACAGCAGAGGAGATTTGGAATGATACGGACGGCAAAGTTGATTATGTTATTGCCGGAGTTGGTACAGGCGGTACGATTACCGGTATCGGCGAGGTATTAAAAAAGAAGAAACCGTCTGTAAAAATGATTGCTGTGGAACCGGAGGATTCTCCGGTTCTGTCCGGCGGAAAACCCGGCCCTCACAAGATTCAGGGGATTGGCGCCGGATTTGTCCCGGATGTGTTGAACAGGGATGTGATTGATGAAATTATCCAGGTCGCCCATGAAAATGCGGGAGAGATGGCCAGACGAATCGCCAAAGAAGAAGGCATCCTTGTAGGAATATCAAGCGGCGCCGCTATCTGGGCCGCTCTGGAAGTGGCAAAGCGTAAAGACGCTGAAGGTAAAATGATAGTGGCCATTCTGCCGGACAGCGGGGAAAGGTATTTGTCGACATGGCTGTTTCAGAAATAAAAACCATTTCTAAATCAAAGCGCTATCTTTGTTGGCAGAGCATGGTCCCGCGTATGCGGGATTGTCACCTAGCCCCGCTGAAGCGGGACAGCTCAACTAACGAATTCCAGTTCACTACGTAACTGTAATTCGAGTTTCACTGCCGCCGCGATATCATCTTTTATTTAGAAATGGTATGAGAGGGGGAAGGGGTTTTGTTGTAATAGCTCAATAATTCGATAAATATGAATAAAACGAAAAACGAAAAACGAAAGAACGATTCAGTCGGCGTTGTAGAAACGCACTACTATACCTTTGCCGGAGTGGGCAGGAAACATAAACTGGAAAGCGGAGATACGCTGGGACCGATCACCCTTGCTTATGAAACATGTGGCACATTGAACAAAGATAAATCGAACGCGATTCTGGCGCTGCATGCTCTTTCCGGTGATGCCCACGCGGCGGGCGTTCACGCGGGACAGGATGACGAAGGATGGTGGGATAATATGATCGGGCCGGGCAAAGCCTTCGATACAGACCGGTACTTTATCATCTGCTCCAATGTTATCGGCGGCTGCAAAGGCTCCACGGGTCCATCTTCTCTGAATCCGGCGACAGGCAAACCTTACGCGCTGGATTTCCCCTTTATTACTGTGGCCGATATGGTTCATGCCCAGCGGCATCTCATCGATTTCTTAGGTATCGACAAACTGTTGTGCGTTGTCGGCGCTTCCATGGGAGGCATGCAGGTACTCCAATGGGTTGCTTCCTATCCGGAGCGGGTGCGGTCGGCTATTCCTATTGCCACGGCCCTTAAACACTCTCCCCAGCAGATTGCTTTCAATGAAGTTGTCCGGCAGTCCATTATGGCTGACCGGGCATGGCGTGAGGGGAATTATTACGAATACGGTCAGCCCGAGAAGGGACTGTCGGTTGCCCGGATGATCGGTCACATTACTTTCATGAGCGATCAGTCCATGGAAGAGAAATTTTCCCGGCGGTTGAAGAACGATAAGTTCAGTTTCGGATTTGACGCTGATTTTGAAGTTGAGGGCTACCTGCGCTATCGTGGCGCTAATTTTGTGAAGCGTTTCGACGCCAATTCTTATCTCTACATTACAAAAGCAATAGATTATTTTGATCTGTCGGGAGGAAAACTCATTCCCCACGGAAAGGCCATCAACACTCGCTTTCTGATCATTTCTTTTAAGTCGGACTGGCTGTATCCTTCCCACCAGTCGCAGGAGATAGTCCGGGCTTTGAAAAGGAGGCATGTTGATGCTACCTATTGCGAGCTGACGTCCACGTACGGTCATGATGCCTTTCTCGTGGAAGTGGTGGAGCAGACAACTCTGATTAAACATTTTCTGGACAAGACATTTAGCGGATATATGGTAGCAGGCAATTATGGAATCTAATAATATTACTCTCGATCATAAAATCATTTATTCGATTATTGAGCCTGATTCGCGCGTTCTGGATCTGGGATGCGGAGAAGGCGATCTTTTATATCCTCTCGTCCGGGATAAGCACGTCCGGGCCCAGGGGATTGAGCTCACCGATAAAGCCATTCAGGAGTGTGTCAAGAAAGGCTTAAGTGTTTTTCAGGATGACATTGAGAACAGCCTGCGGGAATATCCTGATCACTCCTTCGATTATGTAATTCTGAACCAGAGCATGCAGGAAGTAAAAAAAGTGGATTTTGTCATCCAGGAGGCCTTGCGCATCGGCCATAAAATCATTGTCGGGTTTCCCAACTTTGCCTATGTCAAATCGCGGTTCATGCTGTTTTTCCGGGGAAGGTCACCCATTACCGGATCATTGCCCTATCTCTGGTTCGATACTCCCAACGTGCGCTTTTTAAGCATCACGGATTTTAAGAACTTTTGTGAGGAAAAAAATATCAGGATTGTGGAAGCCCATTATCTGGGAGAAAAAGAAATTGTGCATTTCTGGCCGAATTTATTGGCTTTGAATGCCATTTTTGTTTTAACGAAGAAACGGTAATAAAGCGCTATAAAAAAATATGCAAAGCGGCAAATATTTTAGCTAAATAAATTTGCTTAAGAAGAATAAATTTATCGGTTATAATGATGCCGTCATAACAAACAGACTGATTAAAATCAGATTTAAGGAGTGTTTATGTGGGAATATACAGATAAAGTCAAAGAGCACTTTCTAAATCCGCACAATGTGGGCGAGATTGAAAATCCGGACGGTGTGGCTGAAGTCGGATCGCTGGCCTGCGGTGACGCGCTGAAGTTGACATTTAAACTTGATGAAAACAAGCGTATCAAGGATGCGAAGTTTAAAACATTTGGCTGTGCCAGCGCCATTGCCTCATCATCGGCTCTCACGGAAATGATTAAGGGTATGACGGTTGACGAAGCGCTCAAAGTCAGCAATCAGGATATCGCGCAATATCTGGGCGGCCTGCCGGATGAAAAAATGCACTGTTCCGTGATGGGAAAGCAGGCGCTGGAAAAGGCGGTAGAAAATTACCGCGGCGCTCCACCGCTGGAGGCGGGGGCGAAAATCATCTGCGAATGTTTCGGCGTGACCGACAAGGAAATTGAACGGGCCATCCGCGAAAACAATCTCTCCACCGTGGAAGATGTGACCAATTATACCAAGGCCGGTGGCGGGTGCGGCAACTGCCAGGACGCCATTGCCCAGATACTGGAAAAGGTGAAGGCGGAGACGACAACCGTTGTCAAATCGAAGCTTACTAATCTTCAAAAAATAAGGTTAATCGAAGAAACCATAGAAATGGAAATTAGACCTTCGTTGAAGCACGACGGCGGCGATATAGAAATCATCGATATTATCGGTAATCGCGTGATCGTCGCCATGCGGGGCGCCTGCTCGACCTGCAAGGCTTCAGACATTACCCTGAAGGATTTTGTGCAGCACAGACTCCGGGAACTGGTTTCACCGGATATTACAGTTGAGGAGGCATCCAAATGAAGACAATTTATCTGGACAACAACGCCACGACAAAAGTTGCCGATGAAGTTCTGGAAGCGATGCTTCCTTACTTCACCCAGCTATATGGCAACCCATCCAGTATGCATACATTCGGCGGTCAGGTCGGCCAGAAGATCCGCGACGCGCGCGAGCAGGCGGCAGCGCTTCTGGGAACCACGCCCGAAGAAATAGTTTTTACCAGTTGCGGTACGGAAAGCGATAATTCCGCCATCCGCTCGGCATTGATGACCAGACCGGACAAAAAACACATTGTAACCAGCCGAGTGGAGCATCCCGCCATCCGCGCCCTTTGTTCGCATTTGAGCACGCAGGGTTATAAAATAACGGAACTGCCTGTGGAAAAAAACGGCATCCTGGATCTGGAAAATCTGGAAAAAAGTCTGACGCCTGATACCGCGATTGTAAGTCTCATGTGGGGAAACAATGAAACGGGCGTTATCTTTCCGGTTGAAGAGGCGGCAAGAATGGCGCAGGAAAAAGGCATTCTCTTTCACACCGACGCGGTTCAGGCCGCAGGTAAAATCCCCATCAATATGAAAAATAATGTCATTGATATGTTGTCGATATCCGGCCACAAACTGCACGCCCCCAAGGGCATTGGTGTTCTCTATATCCGGCGCGGAACCAAGTTTTCGCCTTTTTTGATCGGCGGCCATCAGGAGAAGGGGCGCCGCGGCGGTACGGAGAATGCGGCGGGTATCATCGGGCTGGGAAAAGCCTGCGAGTTGGCTGCAAAAAATATGGATCGGGAAAATACCCACGTCAGGCGTCTGCGGGACAAACTGGAGCAGGAATTGTTAAAGAAGATTCCGCATAGCCGTGTTAACGGCGATATCCAGGACCGCTTGCCCAACACCACCAACATCAGCTTTGAATCTGTTGAAGGCGAAGCCATCCTGCTTTTGATGAATGAACTGGGCATCTGTGCATCGTCCGGATCGGCATGCACGTCCGGATCGTTGCAGCCTTCGCATGTTTTGCGCGCGATGGGTGTGCCGTTTACGATGGCGCACGGTTCCATTCGTTTCAGCCTGAGCGTTTACAATACGGAAGAGGAAGTTGATTTCGTCATTGAAAAGATGCCGGCAATCATCGAACGGCTGCGGGGCATGTCCCCCTTCTGGAACCAAGCGGGGCAGGCCTGTACAAATCAATAGGAGTTTGTGATTATGAAAAGTCTGAAAAATGGCGATAAATGTAAAAATGAAATCAAATCGGCTAAAACTTTCCGCAATAAAGTACCGGCTGTTGTTGATGAAATCGTTGCATCATGCAGCACAGGAGGATGCTTTGATCATGTCAGCGCCGAACCGATTCCGCATCGGGAGGTAATTATCGATATTCTGCACCGGCTGGCCTTAATTTTATATCCGGGATATTTTATCCGCACCAGCCTGGATTCAGTCAATCTTGAATATTATCTTGGCGAGCAGGTAACCGCTCTGTATGAAATCCTTTCCGAACAGATTATATTGTCCATCAGGCATGACTGCATCCGCCATAATCAGCCCTGCGTTCATTGCGAACCGCTGGGACATCAGTTGACCATGGAGTTTCTCCGTAAACTGCCTGAATTGCGAAAGATGCTGGCCAAAGATATCCGCGCGGCCTTCGAAGGTGATCCGGCGGCGAAAGGTTATGATGAAATTATCTTCAGTTATCCGGGTATCCGGGCAATCACAATTTATCGGATCGCACATGAACTTTATCATCTGAATATTCCGCTGATGCCCAGGATTATGACTGAATATACTCACAGCCACACCGGAATTGACATTCATCCGGGCGCGCATATCGGCGAGAGTTTCTTTATAGATCATGGCACAGGCGTTGTTATTGGAGAAACATGCACGATCGGCAACCGTGTACGCATCTATCAAGGAGTTACACTGGGAGCTTTATCTTTATCCAAAGCGGAGTGCAAGCGGCTAAGATCCAAGAAGCGCCATCCATCGATTGAAGATGATGTGATTATTTACGCCAATGCCACCATTCTAGGCGGAGATACCGTTGTCGGAGCCCGGTCTGTTATTGGCGGTAACGTCTGGCTAACGCATTCTGTGCCGCCCGATACGGAAGTATTCATTAAGAAGCAGGACTTGATTTTTGGGGCCAAACATTTTAAGAAACAGGCCGTAAAGCAGACGCTGCGCTGATTTTGATAAAAAAAGATCATTATGTTCCTGCCGGAAGATGAATTTTCCAGCGGAGCAGGCATTTGACCAATTTCCCATTTTAGCAACAGGCGCAAAATAATTTACGGCACTTTGATTTTTCTTTTTTCCGGTTCGGAATTCTGGCGATAGAAGATAGCGATATTGCCGATGAGGCCGATAAGTTCGCTTTTGGTGGCTTGGGCGATTTCTTCCGAGATTTCTTTTTTGGCTTCTTTGAACTCGCCGAATTTTACCTTGATGAGTTCGTGATCTTTCAGAGCGAGATTCACCGAGCCGATTAGCTGCCCGGTTAAGCCTTTGGCGCCGATGATCACCAGTGGTTTTAAATGATGCGCCTGAGAACGCAAATATTTTCTTTGTGAACCCTTGAGTTTATCCATAAATTGTTCTTTCCGGATCTTTAAATTTGTCTTATCCATGAAAATCATTATCACAATTGAATCGAATAATAAACATTTATCCAAGTGAGGCATTGGAAACCACATGTTTGGGGGCTGTTCAAAAACTTGTCCCGTACTTGATACGGGATGTTCAGATGCAAGACGCGCAAAAAACCGAACCGCGAGGCGTATTATAGATATACGTTGAGCGGTGCGGTTTGCAGCGCAACACAGCAGATGAACGTTCGTGTCGTGCCCTTTAGGGTATTTCAACAGTCCCCCCTATTTTAGACTTTACAAATTACTTTTATCCTGATTAAATTAAGATCAGAATATCTAAGGAGGCGCTTTTCGTGAGCAAAGCAAAATTGCCGGAATATGATTATGACACAATTATTATAGGCGGCGGACCGGCAGGTTATACCGCGGGAATTTACGCCGCCCGATCCGGACTCAAAACATTGCTCGTGGAAGGAGCGGCAACAGTAAGTCAAATAACCATTACCGATTTGATCGAAAATTATCCGGGAATTCCTGACGGCATTAATGGATTTGATCTGATGCAGCTTTTTAAAACACAGGCTCTTAAATTCGGTCTGGAAATAATAACCAAAGATGTTTCCGCAATTAAAAATAATGCCGCCGAGCCTGTTATCTGGGATGTTACCGTAGAAAATAAATCTTACAGGACTTTAAGCATAATTGCGGCAACTGGAGCTAAGTGGAACCAGCTCGGAGTTCCCGGCGAAGTGGAATTCGCCGGAAAAGGGGTTTCCTATTGTGCTACCTGTGACGGACCATTTTACAGGAATAAAGATGTCGTTGTTGTGGGCGGCGGCGATACGGCGGTTCAGGAAGCTCTCTTTCTGACTCATTTTGCCAAAAAAGTTTTCGTAATTCATCGCCGCGACCGGTTGCGTGCAGCTAAAATCCTGCAGAACAGGGCTTTTGCCGAAAATAAAATTGAATTTGTCTGGAGCACAAAACTGACGGAAATCTCCGGCCGGGATTTTGTCACCGGGGTTAAAGTCGCCGATGTACAATCAGGAGAAATCAAAGAAATTGACGCGGAAGGTGTTTTTATTTTTGTCGGCCGTCTTCCCCACACCGGAATTTTCCGTGATGTCTTAAAATTAGACTCAGGCGGTTACATTATAACGGATGATAATATGCGCACTTCAGCTGCCGGTATATTTGCCGCCGGAGACTGCCGGGCAAAACAGTTCCGGCAAGTGGTGACGGCCGCCGGTGACGGGGCCAATGCAATATACAGCGCCCAATTATATGTTGAAGAACTGAAAGGCGAAACATATTAATTAAAAAATTGCCATGTGGCATGTTATAAAGTAATATTTTAACATAATGTCATTGCGAGAAAGTGCAACGACTGAAGCAATCTTTTTTGTCATGCCGGACTTGATCCGGCATCCAGGAAAAAATATAACTGGATTATCCGGTCAAGCCGGATAATGACAACATGCTGTCATTCCCGCGCAGGCGGGAATCCAGTATTTTAATAACTGATTCTCAGCTTCCGCAGAGACGACGTCTGGATACCGGCCTACGCCGGTATGACGATGTTGATTATGTTTTTTCTGAAAACGCCAGGGAGTGCGAAATGAAAGAAAAAAGAGAACTGAACAATAAACTCGGCATCAGCATAATTATCATCACCCTTTTCGGACTGCTTTCCGCACAAGCCTCTGCTGCAAGCTTTGATTGTAAGAAGGCTGCCAGTTGGCAGGAGAAAACTGTCTGTTCCAATCCGGAACTCTCCAAACTCGATGAAGAGTTGGCTAAAGCTTACCATGACGCCTTAGTCAGTTTATCTCCTGAAGGCCAGAAGGAAACAAAGCAATATCAGAGGCAATGGCTTAAAAGAATATCCTCTCTTAATAATGAGAGCATTAAGTCTGAATATGAAGAGAGAATAGAGCAGCTACAGCAATGCTTGATAAAATTCCCCGACCGAATCTTTAGGAAAGTTTATGTACATTATTTTAAAATTGTCAAAACTTGCTCTCTTGCCATAGCAGGTGATCTCACGTATCCACAAATAGAAAATCCTCGAGATGAAAATGAGAAGGCATGGAATAATTATCTTTTGAAAAAGGCTAAGGATCATTTTATTTCAGGTGAGGATTGTGAACAGAGTCATGACCACTACACCATTAGTTTTAGTAACAAGCACTTAATATCAGTCAAACGTTCAAACATTACATACACTGAAGGTGCACCGATGCCAGCACAGGCAGAGGCAGAAAGTTTATCCTGGTTATTAGAATCCAGAAGAGAATTAAAAGCAAAGGATTTATTTAATGGCACGGCTGATTGGCGTGATAAACTTAGTGAACTAGCTGTTCAGCAGATGAAAAATCATGAAGACTCGGAAGATCTCAAAAATGTAGTAGCGTCTCCAAGTCTCTGGGAGATTTCCAAAGATGGATTGGGGTTTCTATCGTCTTTTAATGCCGCTGGTTATGGCACTGCCCCCTTTAGCGTTATCAAATGGAAGACTCTCGATTCGTTACTTAGTAAAAACGGTCATTCTCTGATCTTTGATTGACTACATAAAAATGTAAATAAGGAAAAATAAAGATGGCGGCACCACGAAACATTAAAACACCTTTAACAGATGAAATTGTTCAGTCGCTCCACTCGGGTGATATGGTTTTATTGAGCGGCGAAGTCTACACCGCCCGCGATGTCGCCCACAGGCGTTTGTATGAGGCTCTTATAAAAGGTGAGAAACTGCCTGTTAACTTGTCGGAAATTGTTTTATTTTACGCGGCTCCGTCGCCAACTCCGCCTAAAAAAGTTATCGGTTCCATCGGCCCCACAACCAGTTACCGGATGGATTTCTTCACTCCAAAATTAATTGAAAACGGTCTCAGGGGAATGATCGGCAAAGGCAATCGCTCGCCTGAAGTTGTGGAAGCCATCAAAAAACACAACGCCGTTTATTTCGGCGCGATCGGCGGCATCGCCGCCCTGATGTCCCAGTGCGTCAAAAAGCTGGAACTGGTCGCCTACGAAGATCTGGGACCGGAAGCAATTAGAAAATTAACCATTGTTGATTTGCCTCTTGTCGTTATCAACGATTCTCAGGGTAATGATCTATATATTTCCGAACAGCGCAAGTGGCGTGTACAGGACTGTTGACCGGGAGCGCATTCCCGCAGGGAGGCGCAATAATGAATAATTATATTCCTTACCGGTAAAGCCTGAAAGGCTTTACAAAACGCCCATACCCTGAAGGGCACCATGGTATGCTGCGTTGCGCTTCACCCTTCAGCGTTGCGGCGTATAACCTGAAGGTCACACGCGCGAAAAGTACGCCTCACTTCTCAGCCCTCGCGTGCCTTGTATCTGAACATCCCGTATCAAGTACGGGACAAGTTTTTGAACAGCCCCAAAACATGGGGTTTTTCAGCGACCTTCTTGGATCATTTTTTACACGATCATAAGTGCAATTAAATTATAAAAACTGTTGATATAACAATCATTTTAAAAAGCTGCGAAAAGATATTGACTGAAATTTGCTTCTATATTATGAATGGCAGTCATTTTTTGTAACATCAATAAGGAGATTAAAATAAATGATAGAAGTTAGATGGCATGGACGCGGCGGTCAGGGAGCGGTAACGTCGGTTGAATTGCTGGCTGTGTCGGCAATCGCCGCCGGAAAATACGCTCAGGGATTTCCCAGTTTCGGTCCGGAAAGAAGAGGAGCGCCTGTTGCCGCTTTCACCCGCATTGACGATAAAAAAATCAACGTCCGTTCGGGTATATATGACCCCGATGTGGTACTGGTGCTCGATTCCAGTCTTATTGGTTTGGTTAATGTGCTCGACGGTTTAAAGCCGGGCGGCAAATTAATTGTCAACACTGCCAAATCGCCTGATGAAATCCGCAAGGATTTGAATTTCAGCGGCACGGTGGCTACTGTGGATGGCACGGGCATCGCGCGCAAGGAAATGGGCGTGCCCATTGCCAATACCACAATGATCGGAGCGCTGTTAAAAGTAACCGGCGTCATGAAGCTTGACGCTATGAAAGAATCGGTGGAACACCGGTTCGGCAGAATCGCCCAGAAGAATCTCAATGCGATGAAACGGGCTTACGACGAAATTAAAATAAGCAATTAAGGGGTATATCCATTATGGCATTAAAAACATGGAGAGAGCTTCCCATCGGCTGTGTTGTTTCCGAGCCGGGCAGCGCCAGTGAATATCATACGGGAAGTTGGCGGTCGCAGCGGCCTGTCTGGAATAATTCAAAATGCATCAAGTGCGGCATCTGCTATGTGTACTGTCCGGAAGGCTGCGTGCAGCAGGCCGAGGATGGTTTTTTCCAGGCGAATATGGATTATTGCAAAGGCTGCGGCATTTGCGCGCATGAATGCTGGCCCCGCGCGATTTCTATGATAGAGGAGGGATAACATGGGCAAGCGCGTTGGAATGGAAGTGGCAGTTGCCGTAGCGGAAGCCGTAGGTCTTTGCAATATCGACATGGCGGCCGTTTATCCCATTACACCCCAGTCGCACATTGCGGAACATCTCTCCGATCTGGTCGCCGACGGCAAAATTGACGCGGAATTCGTGACCGTGGAATCCGAACATTCGGCGATGAGCGCGGTCATCGGAGCATCCGGAGCCGGAGCCCGTTCTTACACGGCAACCAGCTCGCAGGGTTTGATGCTGATGCACGAACTGCTGCCGATTGCTTCGGCTATGCGTCTGCCGATATGCATGGCTATAGCCAACCGTGCGGTATCCGGTCCACTGAACATTTTAAACGATCATTCCGATATTATGCCGCAGCGCGATTCCGGCTGGATTTCTATTTTTGTGGAAAACGGACAGGAAGCTGTTGATATGTCGATCATTGCTTTTAAAATCGCCGAGCATAAAGATGTAATGCTGCCGGTAAACATTAATATTGACGGTTTTCAGTTGACGCACATGGTCGAACCAATGGAAATGCCGACGCAGGAAGAAGTGGATAAATTCCTGCCGCCCTTTGTGCCTCATGCGACACTGCATCCCGCAAAGCCAGTTACGATGGGCGCTTTTGCCATGTCTGATTATTTTGCGGAAATAATGAAAGCCAAGGATGAAGCCATTAAGAATTCCAAAAAGATCATTCTGGAAGTCTGGGACGAGTGGGCGAAAATGTTTGGCCGTGCCTACAAACCGGTGGAAACCTATAAGACTGATGACGCGGATATCCTGATGCTGACAATGGGCTCGATGGGCGAGACCGCGCAAATGGCGATTGATGAACTGCGCGCCAAAGGCGTCAAGGCCGGTCTGGTAAAATTAAGATTGTGGCGTCCTTTTCCGTTTGCGGAAATCAAAGCCGTGGTAAAGAACGCGAAAAAATTGATCGTGACCGACCGCGCTTGTTCGTTTGGCGGTCCCGGCGGCCCTGTTTTTTCTGAAATCAAGTCGGCTCTTTATACCGAAGCGCAGCGTCCTTTGATTTACAATTATATTTACGGATTGGGCGGCCGCGACGTACCTGTCAATGATTTTACCGGTATGTTTGAAAAAGTTCTGGCGGATACGGCAAACAAGCTAGCCGGCACCTATGAATTTTGGGGAGTGAGAGAATAATGAGTATTGTAGAAAATTTTGATTTATATGCCCCGCGTTTGATTAACAAAAAAGAATTATTATCTTCCGGTCATCGCGCCTGCTCCGGCTGTGCCGAAGTGCTGGCCGTTAGGCTGATGTGCAAGGCTCTGGGCGACAACACCGTGATCGCCTCCGCGACCGGTTGTATGGAAATTGTATCCAGTATGTTTCCCACCACGGCGTGGGAAGTGCCATGGATTCACGTTGCTTTTGAAAACGCAGCGGCAGTGGCGTCCGGCGTGGAAGCCGGCCTCAAGGCATTGCGCAAAAAAGGAAAGATTGACGGCCGTTATGTAAAAGTGGTCGGCATGGCCGGCGACGGCGGCACAATGGATATCGGCTTCCAGGCGCTTTCCGGCGCGATGGAACGCGGTCATGATATGATTTACGTCTGCTTTGACAACGAAGCCTACATGAACACCGGAATTCAGCGCTCCAGCGGCACTCCGATGGGCGCTTCCACGACGACCGCTCCGGCAGGCAAGGTCAGTTCCGGTCAGAAAACATGGAAGAAAAATATGCCGGAAATTATGGTCGCGCATAATATTCCTTATGTCGCCACAGCATGCCCCAGTTATCCGCTGGATTTTATCCGCAAGGTGGAAAAAGCAAAAAGCATCAAAGGCCCGTCCTATATTCACTGTTTCTCGGTGTGTCCGACCGGTTGGCGCTGTCCATCGCATATGGCGGTATCCATGGGTCGTTTGGCCGTCGAAACGGGAGTGTTCCCACTGTATGAAGTAGAAGACGGACACTATCGTCTTTCACCGGATATGCCGAAAAAACTAAAACCGATTAAAGATTATTTCAAAGGACAGGGACGTTTTCGTCACCTGAGCGCCGAAGAAATTGACAAGATTCAGGCAAAAGTGACAACGGAATTTAAGAAACTGACGGAAAAAGCGAAATTTCTCAAAATAGGAAACAAATAAACCCCATTAGAAATTCCTTAAGGAGCTTTATTTCTAAGGGACTAAAAAGAGAAGTTTAAAAGAATACCGAGGTGAAAAAAGAATGACGAAAACGAGCAGCATTGCAGCAACAACCAAGACAATCGTTAAAAAACACGGCCGCGATAAAAGCGCGCTGATTGCCGTGTTGCAGGATATTCAGGAAGCCTTCAATTATCTTCCCAAAGACGCGCTGAAGGCCGCGGGAAAATCTCTGGGAATTCCCTTCAGCCGCATTTACGAAGTCGCCACTTTCTACAACGCCTTCAGTCTCAAACCGCGCGGCGAGCATATTGTTAAAATCTGTATGGGAACAGCCTGTCACGTGCGCGGCGCGGCGTCCATTCAGGATAAAATGGAGCGCACGCTTTGCATCAAGCCGGGCGAAACGACTGCCGATAATAAATTTTCTCTGGAAACCGTCAACTGCGTGGGCGCATGCGCGCTCGGTCCCGTGGTGGTCATTGACACGGAATATCACGGCCAGATGACGATGAACAAGGTTGATAAAGTTATCAACAAACTCAAGGAACAGGGGGCGCAATCATGAAAAAAATTACCAACGCAAATACCTTGCGCCAGGTTCAGGAAGACCTGAAAAAGAACTACGATCCGAACAAGAAACTGGTAACTATATGCGCCGGTACCGGCTGTCGCGGTTACGGCTGTATCAAAGTTAAGGATGCTCTGGAGGCGGAAATTTCCAAACAAAATATCAATGTGGAAGTACGCGCGACCGGTTGTTTCGGTTTCTGTGAAAAAGGTCCTCTGGTTGTTGTTCATCCGCAAAAGATTTTTTATCAGAGTGTCGGGGAAAAGGATGTCGCTGATATCGTAACAAAAACCGTTATGCAGGGCGAAGTCATCGAAAAACTTCTTTACCGTGATCCGGCAACCTCCGAGACGGTGATGAAAGAAGAGGACGTGCCCTTCTACAAAAAACAGAAACGTCTGGTTTTCGGCTCCAACGGAATTATCGATCCCACGCAGATCGAATCATATATGGCTATCGGCGGCTACACCGCATTGGCCAAAGCTCTGAGCGAGATGAGTCCCGAAGGGATTATTGATGAAGTCAAAAAAGCCGCTCTGCGCGGACGCGGCGGCGGCGGATTTATGGCCGGCACGAAATGGGAAGGTTGCCGCAAGGCGCACGGCGCACCCAAATACATCATTGCCAACGGTGACGAAGGCGACCCCGGCGCGTATATGGATCGCTCTCTCATGGAAGGCAATCCGCACAGCGTCGTCGAAGGGATGATCATCGGCGCTTACGCAATAGGGGCTTCTCAGGGATATATCTATGTGCGCAATGAATATCCGCTGGCGGTTGTTCATCTGACGATGGCAATAGAGAGCGCCAGAGAAACCGGTCTTCTGGGAAAGAATATTCTGGGAAGTAAATTCAGTTTTGATATTTCTATCAATAAAGGCGGCGGCGCTTTTGTCTGCGGCGAATCATCCGCGCTTTTTGCTTCTATCGAAGGACGAGCCGGCGAGCCGCGCGCCAAATACGTTCACGCCGTGGAAAAGGGTCTGTGGGACAAACCTACAGTGCTCAACAATGTGGAAACATGGGCCAACGTTCCCTTGATAGTCAATAACGGTGCGGATTGGTATTGTTCCATCGGTACGGAAAAGAGCAAGGGCACCAAGATATTCTCTCTCGTGGGCAAGATAAACAACACGGGACTTGTGGAAGTTCCCATGGGAATGAAACTGCGTGAAATAATCTACGATATCGGCGGAGGAATTCCCAAAGGCCGTAAGTTCAAGGCCGTACAAACCGGCGGACCTTCGGGAGGCTGCATCCCCGAGAGCCTGCTTGATTTGCCGGTTGATTTTGACAAACTCTATGAAGTCGGCTCCATGATGGGTTCCGGCGGCATGATTGTCATGGACGACCGCTCCTGCATGGTTGACGTGGCGAAATATTTCCTTGCCTTCTTGCAGGAGGAATCCTGCGGCAAGTGCGTTCCCTGTCGTGAAGGCGTCCGCCGCATGAGAGAAATTCTCGAAGACATCTGCGCGGGCAAAGGCACGGAAGGCGACGTGGATCTTCTGGAAAAAATAGCTGCCGGCGTAGCGGACGGATCACTCTGCGCTCTGGGCGGCTCAGCTCCTAATCCGGTGCTCAGCACGCTTAGATATTTCCGTGATGAGTATGATGCGCATATTAAAGATCACCGCTGTCCGGCGGGTGTCTGCAAGGCGCTCATCACTTACAGCATTGATCCGGAAAAATGCACCGGCTGCGGCATGTGTATCAAGGTATGTCCCACGCAGGCTACCAGCGGTGAAAAGAAGAAAGCCCATACCATTAACAATGACAAATGTACCCGTTGCGGCGCGTGTATCGAAAGCTGCAAATTTGACGCAATCAATGTGAAGTAGAGGTAGGATAAATCATGGTAAATTTGATTATTGACGGCAGAAATGTAACGGCGAAAAAAGACACGGCGGTGCTGGAGGCAGCCCGTGCTGCGGGAATTAATATCCCCACACTTTGCGCGCATGAATCAGTATCACGCTCCGGCGCCTGCAGACTTTGCGTTGTGGAAATTAAAAAAGGAAGTCGAACCAGGATCGTCACCTCCTGTCTTTATGCCGTGGAAGAAGGCCTGATTGTGGATACGAAAAGCGAGCGGGTGCTAAATGTCCGCCGCCTGGTTTTGGAATTACTGCTGGCGCGCTGTCCCGAATCCGAAGTTTTGCAGAAGCTGGCGAAGGAACTGGGCGTGGAGCCGCAGGCTCGGTTTGTCGCCGATACGGATAAAGGCAAATGTATTTTATGCCGCTCCTGCGTACGCGTTTGCGAAGAAGTTGTCGGCGTGAGCGCCATCGGCCTTTTTGCCCGCGGTTCTCATAAAACCGTCGGCACGCCTTATAATGAAAAATCGGACGTCTGTATTGGCTGCGGCGCTTGCGTTTACGTGTGCCCCACCGGCCATATTGAAATGACCTCGACCGGCGATAAACGCAAAATCTGGGGGCGCACCTTCAAGATGCAGACCTGCGCTAAATGCGGCAAATATTTCGCGCCCGCTGATCAATTGAAATTCATCAGCAAAAAAACCGGAGTTCCCTTAAGCGAGCTGACTGTTTGCACGGAATGCCGGTAAAAATTATTTCTCTGATGGTCTGTTGATAGAACAGACGGCTATTAATTCCGATATATTCGTGTTCCCGGTTCTTATCGGGAACCCATCGTCCGCGTTTTTTTAATTTCTTTCGTCCTGTAAGTGTTAGAATCAAGTTTAAGCGGTAAATTAAAAATTACAAATAGAAATGATTAATATTGGTAAGAATATGCAGCAAATTTGAGGCGGCAATTTTTCTCTTGACAGCTCATTTTTTAAGAAGTATTTAAAGTAAAATTTATTTCGTTGTTAACCCATCAACCTAACCCCTCATCTTCTGAGGTCCGCCATGAAAAGGATTTATCAGAAATTCCCCAATTTAGCTTCCAAGGAGTTACTGCGCTTCTTGGGGGTTTTGTTTTAGTTTCAATAAAGTCAATTTGGAAAGGCAAAGGCAGAAATTATGGCTCTTGCCTATTCTGAAATTTTCTTTACTTCAGAATAACTGAGGAATTGGCTGTCGCACTTCAACAGTCTGTATTGCAAGAAATATTATATCGAAAAAAGGAGGATATTTTATGAAAAAATCCAGAGTTTTAATTTCCATTATAGCAATGCTTGCTCTTACACTTACAATCGTAGGCTTCAGGTGTAGTGATAATACAGTCGCGCTTACTATACTTCAGACCTCCGATATTCATGACCATGCCGGAGGATATGGTTCTGCAGCATCATATTCTCCCCTTGTTACTGGTAATGATACAGTTCTTGGCGGTTACGCGCGTCTTGCTTCTTATATTTCCGGTGTTAAGCAAGAGCAAGGCGCGAAAAACGTGCTTCTTTGCGATAGTGGCGATTTTACAATGGGTACTGTTTATACCATGACGCTTCCTTCGCCTTCTCCACTTTCTTTCATGTTTATTTCTATGATGCAGTATGATGCGATTACAATCGGCAACCATGAAACCGATTTAGGCCCAAATGCATTAGCAGGATTTATAAATCTTGCGAAAACCAATCCATCTGCGCCCTTCACTACCCCGATTCTTGCAAGCAATATGGATGCAAGCGCTTCTCCTTCAATGAAAGCGCTTGTTGACAATAATACAATTGTTAAAACCATGATTATTGAGAAAGCCGGTATCAAAATCGGCCTTCTCGGACGAATGGGTACAAATGCAGTTTTCGATTCTGCTAATGCCTCGCCTCTAACCTTCGATTCTGGCAATCCTGATTCTGCTGCTGCGTATGCAGCTCTCCAAACTCAGGTTAAAGCATTAAGAGCTAGTGGCGCTAAGCTTATTGTTCTTCTTTCTCACGAAGGTTTTACAGTAGATCCGGTAACAGGTTTTGCAAAAGGCAATGATGCTGAACTTGCCAAAGCTGTTCCCGGCATTGATGTGATTCTTTCCGGTCATCTTCACATAAATCATACGGCAGTAAAAGCTGCCGCCAATTGTGATACAATCCTTGTTGAGCCGGGCGAATATGGCGAATATATTGCAAGACTTGATCTTGAAGTAGACAAAGATTCCGGTAAGATTAAAAACTATGCAAGCACAAATGTGCCCATCAATGACACCATTAAAGGTGATTCATCAATGGACTATATAGTATCGACGTTGGTTAACGCCTCTCTTAGCAGCGCTCTTGCTCCTGCTTTTACCGGGCTTGGATTAACGGGTGTGCTTTCAATTCTTGATACTGTAGCCATAAATGATGCTCCAATAACTATAGATTCAATTACAACAGGCCTCCCCGTTGGAGAATCGGTTCTCGGTAATCTTGCCGCTGATTCCTATAGAAATGCTGTCAATGGGATATGGGCCTTTGCTTATGCGAGTGCTGGCGGTGGTGCTGCCGGCTTAACTGCTGCAAATACTGCTATGACCCATGCAACCGGTGACGCTAACCGGGTTGCGATTGCTTTTGTTCCGGGTGGAGTAATTCGTGATGCAATAGCCGCAGAAACCGGCACTATCTCCTTTGCCGATCTTTACAATGTATTGCCTCTTGGAGGAGATCCGCTAGATACAACTGCGCTTGGTTATCCACTTCTCACTACGTACATTAAAGCTGCTGATATTTACAAGATTATTGGTTTATCTTTAAGCATGGGGATGGATTTATCTCATGCAGGAGCATCCGCTAACGGTGATTATGTTATAAATTTTGCCGGCATTTATGTTAAAATCCTTCCAACTACTTCTTTGACAGGTTTGGGTTATGATGTTTATTTCTGTCCGCTAGACGGTAATATATTGAGTCCAAATTATGGCATGAATAATAACATTCCAACTGCCGCAGGTGTATTTATTAATCCAGGAGATGGAACTGTTTACAAAATTTCCGTTGATCTTTACACCCTCATGATGATGTATGCAGTTGCAGCTCTTCATCCGGGTGATCCAAACTATGTTATTAACACTTATAACGCTGATGGTTCAGCAGCGCCACCAGCAACGGTTACTTCGAAACGGGTTATGATTGGCACAACTACAACGATGCGGGAATGGCAGGCGATTGTTGGATGGTCATGGGCCGCATCTGGACATGCAACCTCTAATCTTTCTGCTGCTGGATATACGTCTAGCTTACCATACAAACGTGTTCAGTAATAGATTTATACTTAATCTATTATTTTTAAAAGTGTCCTTGTTTTAATTTTAAGCCCCTCCTTCCGGAGGGGCTTTTTTTACGTGCATCCGGTATGTTCATAAACTCAATTTAAAGTCCGTATCATAGGGCATTTTAAAATATTTGAAATGGTAATCCTTAATTCTGACAACTATCCCCTGTTGAAACTTTGTAGATTTAGTCGTCGTTTCTGATGATTATTTGTTTTTCAAAATCGATCTTTGAGTTTTTTATTGATAACTTCCTGTCGGTGAACGTTTAGGGTTTTTCACGTACATACTTTCTTTCAATCCGTACTCAACGCAATTTTCATCCTAATTTTGTGTCCAATAGTTTCTTGACATACAAGGCAACGTTTCCTATACTCCCATAAACAAAAAGGAAATTCTTATCAAATGATTCAGGAAGAGCTGGACAAAGCCAGGCGCGAGCAGGAACGCATCCAAACAGATTTGGAAAACGCCATCGAGCGGGCCAATGCCATGGCCGTTGAAGCTGAAATTGCCAATTTTGAACTTAGTCAGATTATCAACACATCGATTGACGGCATGCTCCTCATTTATGGGAACTTTTCGATTAAAAGAATCAATGCATCGCTGCTTAACTTCCTTGACCTGAGAGAACCTGAGGTCGTGGGAAAAAAATGTTACGATTTGATGACCTGTTCGTGGTGCAAGACGCCCAAATGTCCTTTGACGCAACTCTTAAGAGGCAAGGCTCACATTGAACTTGATATTGAACGCACGCGGAAGGATGGTGTGACGGTGCCCTTTATATTTGCCGCAACGCCTTTTCGCGGACCGGATGGAAAGGTCATCGGCATGGTTGCGCGCTTCAATGATATAACAGAGAGGAAATATGCCGAGAATACTCTGAAGGAAGCAAACGAGCGGCTGGAACTTCTTTCGGTCAGTGATGGCCTTACCGGAGTTGCCAATCGCCGCTGTTTTGACCAGACAATTCTGAAGGAATGGTCGCGTCTTCAAAGAACGAAAGATTATCTATCGCTGATCATGTGCGATGTGGACTTTTTCAAACTCTTCAATGATACTTACGGTCATCAGGGCGGCGATGATTGTCTGAAATCGGTTGCCAGCGTGCTGCAGGAGACGGCGCGGCGCGGCACGGATTGCGTTGCACGATACGGCGGGGAAGAGTTTGCGGTGATCATGCCGGTGACGGGAGAAAAAAGCGCTATTTATATTGCGGAAAAAATTCGACAAACCGTGGAAAAGATGGCGATCGCGCACAGTAAATCGTCGGTCGCACCCTTTGTCACATTGAGTCTTGGTGTGGCCACAGTCGTTCCCGACCATCAGACAACGCCGGAGTTACTGATTAAGCGCGCCGACAATGCCCTTTATCTGGCCAAATCTTCCGGACGAAACAGCGTCAAAGTTTGGAAGCGCTCGAAAGAGGCGCCACCGAAAGATTGAAGTGACAGCTCATTATTCCAAATAATCAACTTCTTTCTGTTATTCACAGAACATCACTCTCGACGAATATATTGGACTTCAATCAGTAATAAATGCAATTAAAAATATTAATTTTGTGTCCAAGATTGTCTTGACATACAAAACATCATTTTCTATACTTTCAACCATAACCAAGGAATTTCTTAGCAAACAATATTAAAAAAGGAGGCACTATTGATGAAAAAACTTATTATTAGCATGTTCCTGGTCTTTGCTCTCATTGCCGTCAATATCGGCGTCGCAGCGGCTGCCGCAGATGAGGCAAAGAAAGCACCTTCACCTGCGCAGTTGGCGCAGCAAGACAAGATGAAAGCTTGCAACAAGGACGCCACGGCAAAGGCACTCAAAGGCGACGAGCGCAAGGCATTCATGAAAAGTTGTCTATCCGGCAAGGCAGTAACCGCCCCAGCTCCGGTAACCGCCACGAAGCCGATGACGCAGCAGGACAAGATGAAAGCCTGCAGCAAGGACGCCAAGGAAAAGGCACTCAAGGGGGACGAGCGCAAAAAGTTCATGAGCGATTGTCTTAAAAAGTAAAAATAATTTTTAGGTTTAATTTTAGAAAGGCGGAGTCAATTGGCTCTGCCTTTTTTTGTACATTTCAAATCGTTATTGTCGGGGTAATCTCATCACATAAGTTGAGCAGTTGCAGTTAGCAATTCCAGCGCTCACTTCCTATACTCGTGATCTCATGATATTTTATATTTTTAGTATATTTCTAATGGAAATTGTGATAAAGAAAAACATCATCTAAAATTAGAAATTACAATATTTTAACCATTCAACCTTTAAAAGAAGGAAGCATGGAATGATTACTGAAACCCCGTTCTCGAAGAAAAGAATGGGGTTTGTTGTTTGGGGGTAATTTGAATTTTGCATGGATAATAATGATAGAAAGGAAAGGGGGAAATTATTATGATAAAAAAAATGGCTGTTGCTTCAATTATTGCGGGCTTGGCAAGCCTGGCAGCCGGAGTTTTTGCTAAACTAATAGTATGTGGTCAAATTGCTAGAATCAGCCCGGCCGGGTTTGGTCAAGGTGCTGTCATCTTTTTTTTACTATCGATAAGTTTGCTGCTTTTAGATAAAAAATCTTAAAATCGAATATTGGATAGTGAAAAACAAGGCGCGTGACCTTCAGGTTATACGCTTCGTTTTCGGAATTGGAGTTTCAACAATAAACCATATTTTTAATCTTTGGCTTCATTTTTTTGACTCTTAGACATCATCGCCATTTTTTGACTGAAAACAGCTAAAAGTGGTAAACAGTTTTGATTTGGAAGAAATTCCCCTTGGTCGAATTTTCGGTATGCATGTCGTAAAGATAAGTGAAGGTAACACTGAGCCATGAAAAACGATAATAGATATCAGCGCCCACGGAAAGTGATTCTCTGGCGCTGTTACTTACCACTACTCCATTTTGCTCTTTATCCTTGCTGATCATCCAGTTGATCGAAGGCCCTAATTTAAATTTGTCCGTTATATTGTAGCCCAGAAGGCATTGCACGTATAACTCATCTCCCGGCAGAACATTGGTAGCTTCGTTTTTCAATCGGAAGTAATATTTCACGGCGGCGTCAATACTGAAATCGCCAAATGATTTGTAAAGAAAAATCATCGGCTTGATGTCGTACTGATTCGACCCGATATTGGCGGCTTTGGAGGCGTTGTATTCTCCTGTGGGGAATTCCACGAATATCATCGGCAGAATATCAATCTGTTTAAACGGCAGAAAATAACCGGCGCCGAGATTGATGTCACCCAATCCTGACGAGTTCTGATTCATGGAATGAATATCCGTATAGCCAACCGGGACAAGGGCAGTTGCGACAAAATCGGATGAATAATAGCAGAGGCGGAGCAATTCCTGAGCATTGAAGTATCCATAATCTCTGTTGCCTGTGTTGCCGTTTTTATCGGTCGTTTCGTCGGCTATATAAACAGAAGAGTAGGTGAGAAAATAAGTCCCTTGCGCGTGCGCGCCGTCATAAAAGTTTACAGCCAGGGCAACCTTCGGCATCAAAACCAGCAGACATAATAAAGCAGAAGTTAAACGAAACAAAGGATGTGGTAAGAACGCGATATCGTAACCCTCTCATATATATTTTTGAGGTTACGTTTATATATTAATTTTCGGTAAATGCAAATGAAAAATGGATACTAAATAGCGCCGCCGGTTATCCACTTCACGGACAATCTTTGCGCAAAACTAAAAGCGTTTCAATCATTCATCACCGATTCCAATAGTACTGATTCCGGGTGGAGAACTTCTTTATAGCCCGGCATTAAAATAAGGTTGGAGTTCGCGACATAGCTCTTCCGGAACAGTCGGGCAAATAATTTCATTGTGCAGCTTTTCAAAATAATTCAAATCGCTCGTTCCCAATGGATTAATCACAAAGCGCGGTACAATCTTTCCCTGCACGCAAAAATAACGATTGTTTATCATCGTGGCATAGAACGTCATATTGAAGCTTATAAAGTTATTCGCGTATAAATAGCTGAAGACCCTGGACAGTCCTGTGAGAAGTTCGCTAAAATTGGCTTCCGTTAAATCGAAAAATGATGTTTTTTCCGGAAAAATGAAATCGATTTCTCCGGCCATTCCCTTCGGCGCAAAACTTGTCAGCCAACTGATAACACCGGTGCTGGCAATAAACCTCTCTTTCGCGTTTTTTTCCAAAGCAATCAAATTGCGCCATAAGTTGTCTCCATTTGTAGCGACGGCATAATTTTGAGCACTGGCTAAAAGACGTTGCATAAAATTAGTGGTTCTATGTCCGGCAATTGTCTGTAAATGCGGATGAATCAGCCCGCCTCCGGCCGACGGCATATAGTTCCAGTTGATTGAACAATATTTATAACCCAGATTCAACTCGGCGGCGCGGTGAAAATAATCGCGGCAGACGGCAAAGCCGTCGCGCATCGTATCCGCGGTCAGTTGATCCAGCCCGATGAAATGCCTTGACGATAAAATTGCCACATTGTTGTTTTGATCGTAAGGAAAAGCATTCGGAAACAGGCAGG
This sequence comes from uncultured delta proteobacterium, assembly GCA_963710575.1. Lineage (GTDB taxonomy): Bacteria > Desulfobacterota > Syntrophia > Syntrophales > Smithellaceae > Smithella. The sequence goes on from CAVQAL010000003.1 coordinate 271,979, forward strand.
CTTCTCCCCGGCGAAATTTTCCTTCTTCAATAATATGAGGCATAAAATTGGGAGTCGTCTTCTCAAAAAGATCGGAGCAAAAAGGACATAATGATTCCGGCGATTTTTCCAAATAATAATCCAGGTCAGGTCTTTGGGCTGGCCGGACACGATAAGGTAAAATGCGGCTCGACACACCGGTGATTTCATCATATCGTACTTCAATAGGAATCTTCCTTTCCTGAAAACCATTAAAAGGATCGAGGTAACTGCCAATTGTTATTTCTTTCTTAAATCCGACGTCTTTCATCCGTTCTCCTTCTTTGTATTTTTAGTGGAATATTCATGTCCGGAGGAATCAGGTTTTTGATCTCTTCTCAGACTTTGGAAAAGAAACCGGTCAATGGTTTGTTGGGATAAATCTCCGCCTAACTTTTCTTTCAATAATTCCAGAGAAACTTCCACTCGTGCGGCGCTTCGATGTCCACCGCCTTTACCGATTAACCCGAAAGCCCTTTGCGCAATTGCGCCGCAATCCTGTCTATAACCATCACCGCGAAAAACAATAATAAACTTATCGACGACGATTCCGGCCACAACAACGTAGTAAGTGCCGATTAAATGCAAATAAAAATCAGCGATCTGAACGCAGACATCAGCGCTTTCAACGTTTCCCAGGTAACAGACCCGCCGTCCGTGAAAATTGTTCATGTGATGATAGGCGTGATCGTAATATTTCAAAAAACTGCCCGGCGTTTGATTAAGTTCGATGCGGCGAATGAGCTGCATATTGGCATATTTTGTATGATACGTATAAGCTCTGATATCTTCGATAATTGTTGCGCGATCAAAATTGTCCGTATCCGATTTGATTCCGTAAAGGAGAGCCGTGTGCAGGTTGCGGGAAGCCTTCACGTGGGCACAAAGCAAATACTCGGTCAATATGCTGGATAAAGCGCCGTATTCAGGCCGGATATCTTCCATATCCGCCTGCCATTTTCCTTCGCGGGGATGATGGTCGAAAACAATATGCGGCTTTATGAATTTTAACGCCTCATCAAGAAAAGAAGGCTGGGCATCCAAGAGGGCAATTAAACGATAGGAATTCAAATCCACTTGATTAATTAAGTGAATATGGAGACGCATGAAAGAAACAAATTCTTTATTTTGCTGTCTGACCAATGGATCTGTGGAAACAAAAACACTTTTGGCCAGGCCCTTTGTCTGACGGATAATTTCGCGCAGCGTCATCGCCGAAGCGATGACATCGGGATCAGGACTGCCCTGCATCAGAAAGATTAATGAATCGTCTGGCTGGACTATGTCCATGAGCTTTTTAAAATTCTGCTCAGTCTCTTTCTTGATTGTAATGGACGCGACTTTCATGGTTCGGGCGTGAATATAACCGCCAACTGAATCTCCTTAGTACATAAAAATTCTGCCGGGATGACCGGCAACAACTTCGTCGGCAAGGCGATAATTTACATACGGCTTGGTATGAAGTATAAGAAGAACAACCTTGTATGTCAATGAAATCTTGTAGCGTAAACGCTGTTTATTACAGCTTGAAAGAAAGTATATCCGTTAAAAATATTAAATGCTCACTTACAGGAAGTTATCGATTATCTTGATTTTCAACGTCAGGTCAAGTTCTGCTTAGGGTATTTTAATCGTACCGTTTGAGTTCGAAAAGTTTTTTGTCTTGTGTGGAAACGATATGATAAAAACGATCCTGAGGAATGTAGATGTAGGGAACATCATCTTCCCTCCGGTATAGGAAGTGAGACAGTATCATCCGGTTGACGGCCTGATGTCCGACGATCATAATATTATCCGCGCGGCGGTTTAAAAAAAATGCCTTCTTGATTCCTTGTATAATTCGGGGCTTCATTGTCGCGTAGCTTTCACCCTCGGGATAAACATAGTTGTATTTGTTTATCCCTCTTTTTTTGAAGACGTGCGGCATATTTTTCTCGATATCTTCATAAGTCATTCTTTCGCAAATTCCCGCATTGATTTCATCAAACTCCGTAAGGGGAATGATTCGGCAATCATCCTGCGTTTCACAAATAACTTTGGCCGTATCGATTGTTCTCTTTTTTTTGCTGGTAAAAATATATGAAATTTTCTTTGTCTTAAAAAACCTGCTTAACGCGGCTGCCTGTTCTTTACCTTTTTTTGTGAGCGGCGAATCTCCGCCGATTCGATTCGCGACGTTATATTCCGTCTCCGTGTGCCGGATTAGAAAAAGATTCCTTACTTCGTCTGTAACAAGATAGTCGCGCAGGCGTTCATAAAAGGGAATGGCATCGCTGTGCTTTTCCTCGATAATCATGTTTTGTAAAGATTCTATGCGGATGTAATTTCTTTCTGTCTTTAATGGTGTATAAATCATCCGGTAGTAGTCGATTCGTTTCAAGAATTCTGTTGCCGCTTTATCTTTAAGATGAGCAAATTCAGGCAGATTAATTTTTTCCTGTATGCTCAGGTTCAGGATATCTTCATCATCATTGATGCACTCAATAAAAAAAATCGGATAATCGTCGAGATATTTTTCAATTATAGCGCGTCGTGCCCGTTCCGCGTTTGTTGCGTCGAGAATCGCGACTTTCCCGCTATTGCGCAGATAGGCTTTGGCCCTTTCCATATTCATGCGGGCAAATCCGTTTCTCAACTCCACAGCAATGGAATTTTCCGGAGAATAGAACTCGGAACGTGATGTTTCCTGCAACGGCCGGTAAATTCGGCGCAGATTTCCGTTATTGAATATGCGGGTGGAAATGCCATCCCTCCGGAGGGCATCCCGCAGGCGCACGGCCAGCGTGGATTTTCCCCGGGCGGGCAGTCCCATCAGGACAATGTATAATTTTTCATCGCTCATATCAGTATTTGCTTTAATTAAATAAGAGGGATTGCCGTCCTCCCTTATTTAACATCAAAGTTGCGTTCGAAAACGAAATGCTTAATCAACAGCCATCATTACATTGGAAGCTTTTATAATCGCATATGCTTTTTTGCCGGATTTCAAACCGAGTTTTTTCGCGGACTCTTTGGAAATGATTGAAACAACCTTAGCTCCGCCCGTAAGTTCCAAAAGTATCTCTGTGTTCACAGCACCGTCTGAAACTTTGATTACTTTCCCCTTCAGTATATTACGCGCACTTATTTTCATGGTGTCCTCCTTTTGATTAAATCGTTTATTATTATATTGCCCCGGCTTTTACCCCTATTATAAAGTCAACGGCAGACCTAATTCCTTTGCTTTCTTTGCCATCAAACCTTTTTCTCTGCAAAGACTCTATAAGGCTCTGTATGGTATTTCTGACTCTACCAGTTCAACGGCATCAATGTCCGCCTCTTGAAAACAGTCATGTGCAAATTGAGACACTTTTTCTTTATCTGCTGCAGGCCCTATGACGATCTTTTTAAGCGCCTTTGCAGCTGAGGAACGCCAATCAAATTCTCTGTACTTGATTAATGAATAAGGATGGCTTCTGTAATTCACGACAGGGGGAGGATCAATAGAGTGCATTTGGAGAAATCTATATTCCTTCTCGTTTTTATATGCTCCATGCTTGAAGTATAAAGTTGGGCGTAAGCTATTGTAAATAAGAGGGAAAAGCAGTTTATTGCAAAATGCAATTTCGTCCAAGTCTTCCATACGTGGGAAAGGGTTTAGGTTAAATATTCTTTCGACCAATCCCTTTTGTATCTCGGCGAGTTGCCTGTCATTATATATAACAGAAAATGTAGCGTTTCCTTGACTAGATGTTACGTCCTTCATGAAAGCATCTTCGAATATTTTTGTATCAAACCCAATAGCAAAGCCACGACCATTGTCTGCATATGCACGCCATTGTCCAAGATCATCACCGTCCTCGCTGAACGAACAAACAAAAAAAGAAGCAAACTGAGTTTTTTTTTGCGCATGAAAATTTTAAAATATTCAGCGATGCTTATTCCCCTCGGGGTGACCATTAGCTATTTTATCGTCTAATGCTTTGATAAAATGTGAAACACCATGTTCCAACTCGGAAGGATCATTGAGAGCGAAAATATCAGTCAGCCAAAATTTCCCTGTTTTGAGTATTCCTCTAAGCCCAAAGTCGTCAGTATAATGATAAATAACTAGGCGGCAACTCACCATTCGATACCAAGTTTTTAATAATATCATCATTGATGCGACCGGATTCCTCGTTAAATTTGTCGAGCGCCTCAAGAATAGTAACGTTGACCATGCCGCTCCTCAATCTTTCAATAATATTTAATAAGAATTATTATTGAAGTATAAATATAAGGATATTATGTGTCAATTGAAAAAAATGAACAACCGTAGTACGAGTTTTTCTGGATTGCCCGGTCACCCCGCATCCGCCCGGCAATGAGCCGGGCAATGACAGAGGTAATTTTTAAATTGATTTTTTTGCGTAAATAAGTTTAAGAAAAGAACTAAGAAAGGTTGTAAAAATGCCCATACGTTACTACAGCACAAATCGTAATTTGAAGAATGTCGCGGGAATTACTCCTTTTACCGGCAAGGTTTCGTTTCAAAGAAGCCCTGCTCAAAGGCCAGGCTTCGGATGAAGGTTTGTTTATGCCGGATACCATACCCCTTCTTTCCTTAAAAGATATCCAGAAGCTGAAAGGCAAGCCTTACCGTGATGCGGCACTGCTTGTCGCCAAAGCGTTTCTTGCCGACGAGTTCCCTCCGGAAATTCTCAAAAAAGTAGTTAAAGACGCTTACAACTATCCCGTTCCTTTGGAAGAGGTAAAACCAGGGCTTACGTGATGCGCCTGGATCAGGGGCCGACGGCTTCCTTTAAAGATTTTGCCGCGCGCATGATGGCAAGACTGATGAGCAATTGCCGCCCGAAAGGTGAAAGACTCAACATTCTTGTCGCCACATCCGGCGATACAGGCAGCGCCGTGGGCGAAGCCTTCAAGGGTGTGGCGGGAATTGACGTTACTATTCTTTATCCGGAAACAGAAGTGAGCAACCGGCAGAAAAAACAGCTCGACACAATCGGCGGCAACGTGCAGGCGCTTAGCGTGCAGGGCAAATTTGATGATTGCCAGAATTTAGTCAAGCAGGCTTTTTCCGATTCTCAACTGATCAAATTTAATTTGTCCTCGGCTAATTCCATTAACTTCGGCCGGATTCTTCCGCAGATAATTTACTATGTCTACGCTTACGCCCAGCTTGCCGAAAATGGAGAGCCGGCAATCTTTTCCGTTCCTTCAGGAAATTTCGGCGACGCTCTGGGCTGCGAATACGCGCGCCGCATGGGTTTGCCGGTGGCCAAACTTGTCATGCCTACAAATGAAAATGATGAGTTTCCTGTTTTTATGAACACAGGAATTTACAACAAGGTTTCTCCTTCACGGGCGTGCATCTCCAACGCGATGAACGTCGGGCATCCTAGCAACCTGGCGCGCTTCTTTGATTTATACGGAGGCACGGTTGACCGCGTGGGCAAAGTTCACCGCTATCCCGATCTGGAAGAAATGCGGCGGCATATTTTTTCGGTAAGTGTGACAGATGAACAAACCAGAGAAACCATCAAGAGTGTTTATGAACGCTATCATGTGATTTTGGAACAGCATGGAGCCGTGGGCTGGGCGGGATTGGAAGCGTATCTGAAAACAACGCAGGATAAAAATCTGGCCATCTGTCTGGAAACCGCTCATCCGGCAAAATTTCCCGAGGAGATTCAAAAGCTTTTGGGATTAACCATGCCACTGCCGGAGAGCATGAAAGACCTTGACCAAAGGAATGGCAGCGCCGTTTCTATCACAAACAATTACGATGAATTTAAAAATTATCTGCAGAAAAATTTAAAGATTAAAGAATAGCAAAACAATTAGTAGCACTTCCTTAATCTTCCTTGTTTTTTATTTAACCGGAAATTGTTTGCACAAATTCAACTTCCCGCGGGACTTTATAGTTGGACAGATATATTTTACAATACCGGATGATTTCTTTCTCGTCGGGAGCATATCCGTTTTTCAGCACAATCTTCGCTTTCACCACTTCTCCGCGCATTAAATCTTTTTTGCCCGATACCCGCGAGTCCCGCACGGCCGGATGAAGATTCAGCACGGTTTCCACTTCGCGCGGATAGACATTAAAGCCGCTGGTGATGATCATTCTTTTTTTGAGTCCGGTCAGGAAAATATAATTTTCATCGTCCATTCTGCCCAAATCTCCGGTGTAGAGCCAGCCTTCTTTAATGACGGCGTCAGTGGCCGCTTCATCCTTATAATAACACTTCATGACATTGTCGCCCCGGACAATCACTTCACCTGTTTCATTGCGGGGAAGTTCCCGGCCGGCATCATCGACAATTTTGATGTCGACTCCGGGCAGCGGCGTGCCAATGGAGCCGGGCCTCGCTACGGCATCGAATCTATTTAAAGTGCAGACCGGAGAAGCTTCGGTCAATCCATATCCTTCATAAATCCGGACTCCGAATTTCTGCTCAAAAACAGGTATAAAATCAACCGGCATGGGCGCGCCGCCGGTGACGCATATTTTCAAAGAACTCAAATCATACTTTGACGCTCTTTCAGAAAAGATCATGCCGATAAAAAGACGCGGCACCGCCGCGATAAAAGTAATTTTTTCTTTTTCAATGGCGCTGAAAAGACCGTCCATGGTTAATCGATCCATCATGAATATAGAACAACCAGATCTAATGGCAAGAAGCATGCTCGTCGTAGCGCCGAAAGTGTGAAACAGAGGGATCAGGGAGAGGCCGACATCGTCCGGCGTTCTTCGCACAACGGATTGAATCACATTGGCCTGTGAACACAGATTGCGATGAGTAAGCACCGCGCCCAGCGGCTTGCCGGTCAACCCCGCTGTATAGACCATGACGGCAGGATCATCCGAGTCAATCTCTGTTGAACATTCCGGCAAATCTTTTGAATGCGCATCTGAAATGAGCGCATCATTTTGGTTTATCGAGTCTATCTCAATGACCTGATGGCAGGACAAGAGTTGATGCTGAGCATCCTGATACTTTTTTACCTGGGATGCTTGAGTGATTAAAAGTTTCGCATCCGAATTATTCAGCAGATAGGTCAATTCTGACGGTGTCGACGACGTATTGAGAGTAACGGCAACCGCCCCGATTTTAAGCGCGCCAAAGTAGCAGTAAACAAATTCCGGGATGTTGGGCAGCATCAGAGCCACCTTATCACCCTTGCCCACACCTGATTGTTTTATTAAACCGGCAACAGCATTCACTGCCCGAGCTAATTGACCGTAAGTAACACGCTGCTTTTCGGTAATTAAGGCTGTGCGCTCAGCATGATCCCGAACTGTGTCTTCTAGTAATTGTCTCAGATTAATGGCCTTAATAACCTCCGCAAAAAATGGGTTGGTCACTTTGCATAACAACTTGTATTTTTTCAAGCGAATAAGAAATTGCAACAATCTGTTTCTTTTTTTGACCAGATACTGCTTTTGATGGAAGGAAGTATAGGAAGAACGATCTGGTATGTCAATCACGAATATAATACTTCAAAGCAAGCCGTGGAATATGCAGATGTCGGAAGAAGAGCAGAAAGGCCTACCCTCTGCGAATACAATCCTCCAACACTTTTCTGGTTCGAGGCATGTCTTTGGACTTTACCTCCATGGTGATGGTTGAATCATACCCTCTGCTAATGAGAGATGCGATAATGGCTTGATAATCCACAATCCCTTCTCCCAGCGGAAGATGGAGATCATCCTTGACGCTTGTTCCGCCGCGGTTGTCATGAACATGAAGATGAACAATCCGGGAAAAGTGATCTTCTATAAAGCGAAACGATGTGTTCTGCTGCGAAAGAAGCTGGGCATGTCCTATATCCAGAGTCATCCGGAGATCAGGAATGGCATCAAACGCCGGCCCGAAGCTCTCCAGGCGTTCGCTTAAATTTTCTATGCAGACGGTAATGCCGTACTCATTGCCATAGCCCGCTATCCGGGAAAGCAGTTCCAGCTTGCGGGGAATAAGATCCGCCGGAGCCCACCGCTGATCGATCCAGAAATGCAGTGTCGCCTTAGTAATGCCAAACTGCCGTGACAGGTCCATCAGGGTTTTGATGCGCGGAAGGAATTTGTTTCGAAGCACATCCACGTCCAGAGGATTATCCTCATTGGGATAATGGGCAAGAAACGAGATGCCGTATGTATTTTTTATTTCCAGAAGTTGAGGAATCCAGCCGGCAACGGCCGCAGGATCATCAAGAGAAATCTCCACGAATGGGTAGCCGAGCTTGGCTACTTCCAGAAGCTCTTCAATGTTGTGAGCCCTTCCGCCTATAGTGATCATGCTTGTTAACCTTTTATACCAATTCGCTTTCTTTGGCTAACTTTGTTGGCAGCGTCGTCGGCTTCCTCAACGTATTTTCATATACGCCTGCGGAGCCTCCTCCTTGCCGCCGCGTTATCCTTTGAAATCGAAATGGTATAGAGAGATTATTGATAAAAATCCCCGTCATTGCAGTACGGAACTGTTTTAAAGCCGTCCTTCCTGTTTCAGCCGGTCAATAATTTTCTGGATCTCCGGCATTTTTGCGCTGGCCGCCTTTTCGCCTTCAAAAATTGCTTCATTAACTTTATCCATATCGGTGGACCCGATATTCTTCATATTCGGACGGATCACTATATCGGCATTCTTGATCTGATATTCAGCGATCCTGGCATACATTATGGCTACAGACTTTCTCATGGTATCCATGATTCCATCGGGCACATCAGTATTGATGCCGCCGGAAATATCCACGGCAATGACAATATCCGCGCCATTACGTCGCGCCACATCCACGGCCACAGGGCTGACCACGCCGCCGTCAATATAGGTGCTGTTTCCGATCTTCAAGGGTTGGAACACGCCCGGCACGGAACAGCTGGCATGCACAGCCATACCGGTATTGCCTTTGGCAAAGACCACTTCTTCCCCGGTAGCAGCATTGGTGGCCACCGCATAGTAGCGGAGTTTTAGTTTCTCTATGGGCGTATTCTGAATGTTGACGTTGATAAAATTTTCTATTTTTTCACCCTTAATGAGGCCGCCCTTCCATATCTTCCAATCATAGTCGATAACATTGTCCGCCTCCATCTTCATGGCGATCCCCTGCAGTTCGAAGGCGGTCTTACCCGATGCGTATAAGCTGCCTACCAGACTGCCGGCGCTTGTACCCACAACCATGTGAATAGGAATCTTCTGGGCTTCCAACACCTTCAAAACCCCGATATGCGCGAAACCCTTGGATGCGCCCGCCCCCAGGACAACAGCAATCGTAGCCGGTTTGGGCGGCGGAGGCGCAGGTGGCGGCACAGTAGCGCAGGCAGCCAGTGTCAAAATCAGAAAAATCATGAGCAGGTATACTTTACGCTTTGCCCCGCTCCAGGAATCAAATTTTTTTGCTTGCATTTTCTTTATCCTTTTCCCTTGTGATGGATGTACGCCGCTCTTACGCATTCAATTTTTTTAAAATCTCCATCATTATCTTCGCGCAGGCAAGTGTGTCGGAAAGGGCATCATGGTGCCGCAAGGTAATATTAAATTTATTACAAACAGCGGGCAAATTGGTTGGGTAGAGATTAAACACCTGCCGGGAAAGTTTCATTGTGCACCGGAAATCAACTTCCGGCACTATAATTTTATGTCTTTCACAACATGCGCGCAGAACATTACTATCAAAGCTCGCATTATGGGCCACCGCAAAATCAATTCCCTCAAAAAATGGTTTTATTGATTTCCAATGTTGCTCAAAGGTTGGTTCATCTTCAACATCCTCCCAGGTAATGCCATGGATATAAGTGAACACAAAATATTTATAGGGCGGCCGGATAAGAAACGATGCCCTTTCAACAATCTCGTTGTTCTCAACGCGAACCAAACCAAGAGCGCAAGCACTATCGCGGTAATAGTTTGCTGTTTCAAAATCCAGTGCCAGAAAATTCATAAAGCGATATATAAAATTATTTAATACCCTTTAAAAAATCCACGTCCGTAAACGCCGGGCCTGGGTATGTGTAAAATCCTTTTCTGGTCTTTTGTCCGAGTTCGCCCCTGTCGACATATTTTTTCACAAAATCAACATTCTTGATCTTTTGAGGATCCCCGGTATTTTTCGCCCAGAAATTAGAAACGTGCCATACAGTATCCAGACCCACGCTGTCCATAAGACCGAAGGGTCCTATCAACGTTCGCATAATTCCCATCCAAACCCTGTCGATGTCCTCAACCACCGCGACATCATTTGCGGCAAGCGTAAGTGCGGAATCAAAAAGATTGGTAAACATGTAATTAAAGACATAGCCCATACTCTCATTATGGAGCACAATCGGAGCCAAACCTGTCCTTTCGGCAAATTCTTTTACCAGAGTCACAAACTCCGGAGCAGTGCCGGGATGCGGCATGACGTCGACAACATTCGTCATGCGTATATCGTGAAAGTGGTATGCAAGAAATTTCTCCGGCCTTCCTGTGGCCCGGGCGAACATTGAAGGCAGAAGCGTTGATGTGTTGGTCGTGAATATCGTCCGCTCCGGGCACAAGGTGTTTAATTGCCCAAACACCCGGCCTTTAAGATCGGGATCTTCCGGCACCGATTCGCTCACGATATCAGCGTTCTTTGCTGCCTCTGCTATATCGACGGTAGTTTTTATCCTGCCGATGGCCTCTGCGGCCTTCTCCTGGGTAATCCGGCCTTCCCTTGTCATCCTCGAAGCGATTCTGTTTATCCTTTCCATCGCCTTTTCCAGCATCTCTTTTTTTATATCGTAAAGCACCACATTACAATCGTAAAGCGCGCATTGAAATCCAATCTGCTGGCCCATAGTGCCGCTGCCCACGATAAGGACATTTTTAATTTCATCAACCTTCATAAAAATTAACTCCTTGCGTTTAAAAATTTGTTTTTACGGAAAGGAAGTATAGGCAAATAGCAATTGCCTGTCAATGGTTATCGCAAGGGGTGTGACTTTGGCTTAATATTATTCCGGATTTCGTGTTCTCCTCAACTTTGCCGCCACCTTGTTTTGCAGGTCGACTATCTCTTTTATCTTCATCATCCTGCCCGCCGCCAGAAAGATTATGATAAACAAGCAGCCGTTGATTAAGGAACTCGCCAAACTGCCGGTAAAAGTTGCAACATTAATCCCAGACAAAATATATTTTTTACATAGTTCGAGGAACAGACCAATGGCAAGGCTTAAAGAAGTTATCCTGCCGACAAACAGGTATACATCGCTGCTGCCTGAGTTTTTAGTCCTTCTATTCCAGATTACATATAAAATTGTTATCTGCAGGGCAACGGATGCGGACACGGCAAAGGCTATTCCATTGATGCCGAATGCCTGCATCCCGTAATAATAAATCGGGACGCTGACAGCGACGGCAACGGTGCTGAAAATTGCCGGGAAAAGCGTATCTTCCATGGCAAAATATCCGCGGACTACAACATTTTGCGCGGCTATGAAAAATGCTCCCGCAAGGAAGAAACCCAGAACTTGCGCAGTCAATGCCGTGGCTGTCGCATCGAACCGGCCCCGTTGAAAAAGGATCATCACAACCTCATGCCTGATGACAATCAGCAGCGCGGCAACGGGGATCACCAGAGCCAGATAACGCAGGGTGCTGTTGATGAGATTGTTCATCTGGTCAAATTGCCGTTCCTTAGCCATCCTTGCCAAAAACGGATACGATGCGGTTCCCACAGCCTGTCCAAATAGGGCCACCAGCATTAACGTTATCCGCAGGCCGTAGTTAAGACTGGCAATGCTTCCCTGGGGCAGATAGGAACCGAATATACGAAAAAAAATCTCCGTGGAAAAGGTCATTGTCAGACCCAGAATCAGCGGCAGAGTAAGTTTTACATAGCGCAGCATCTCGGGATTGTAAAAATCAAATGCGGGATGATACTGCATGCCTGATTTTTTTGCCCCCCAGTATTGGATAAGAAACTGACCGATAAAGGCGCCGGCGAGAACTCCCCAGGAAAAGCCTTCGACTCCGAACCAGGGATGCAGCATTATTCCACCGGCTATAATAATGACATTATAGACAACAGGGGCTAACGCCGGAATAGCGAATTTTTCCTTCGTATACTGGACAGCCATGAAAAGAGAACCGGTAAAGAAGAAAAACTGGGCGGGAATGATTATCCTTGTCATCCGCACAGCCTTTGCTAGAATTACCGGATCATGCATACCCGGAACAATCAGCCCGATTAAATCTTCGGCAAAGATAAAGGAAACGACAATGAATAAAAGGGTAATGGCTCCGAATACATTACAGATCAGAGAAAATATCCGCCATCCTTCCGCTTCATCTTTCTTGACAAGATATTCCGTGAATATGGGAATGAAAGTCACGGACAAAAAACCGGCCGCCCCGATATGATTGAGAATCTCCGGGATTACGAAGGCGATTTGATAGGCATCGACATCGCCTGTCGCGCCGCCGATATAAGCCAGAGCCATTTCCCTGAGAAGTCCGGTAACGCGGCTGAGGAAAATAGAGGCTGTGGTTATTAAAGTGGCTATGCCGACTTTTTTATAGAGTGATTTTGACACATCATCATCCTTATAAATGCCCGGAAGAAAGGCGGTTAATATCTTTTAGCGATTTTTCGAAAATTTGTCAAAGATTGTTGCTGAATGCAGAAAAGGAATTGAATATTACAAGCGGCAATTTTTTGCCGCAAGCCCGATAACATGCCCCAAAATAGACATTGAAAACGATAATACCAAAAAAAATTCCCTCCCGCCAGGGGAGGGAATTAAAGGGGTACAAACTGGTAAGATAGTTTACAAAACGAACCGGGGACATGGTTTACACTTTACGGCAAGGAGGAGATTCTATGCCGTGGAAAGTGATAAACCGAATGGACATAAAGATTCAACTTGTTAATGACTGGAATAATGGATATTTCAGTGTAACTGATCTTTCTCAGAAATATGGAGTTAGCCGTCCGACAATTTATAAATGGCTTAAGCGATATAAGCATTTGGGCATCGAAGGACTCAAGGAACAAAGTCGTGCTCCTAAGAAATGTCCTAATCGAACGTCCAAAAAGATATTGAATCTTGTGATTCAGGAAAAGCTTAAAAATCGGAAACGCGGCCCAAGAAAAGTACGCGCTCAATTAAAGCGTAAATATCCTGAGCTTGATTTACCGGCGGTAAGCACAATAGGGTATTGGTTTAAGAAAGAGGGGCTTGTCGAGCAACGTAAGAAGCGATTACATGTTACGCCATATACGGAGCCTTTTTCAGAATGCAGGGAACCCAATGATGTTTGGAGCATCGATTACAAAGGGCAATTTCATATGAAGAACGGACATGTTTGTTACCCCTTGACAATAAGCGATAATTTCAGCCGTTTTCTTTTAGGCTGCCAAGCGCTGAAAGGTCCACGCTACGTTCCGACGCAGCGCTGCATGGAGTCAATTTTCCAAGAATATGGATTGCCCAAGGCTATCCGTAGTGATAACGGGACGCCGTTTGCCAGTAGATGCATTGGCGGTCTCAGCCAATTAATGATCTGGTGGATACTTCTGGGGATTATCCCGGAAAGGATTGGCAAAGGCTGTCCGCAAGAGAATGGCCGTCATGAACGTATGCACCGCACTTTGAAAAGCGATGTTTTGAATCCCGTCGCCGGGAATTTAAAAGAACAGCAGAAGGCCTTTGATATTTTCAGATATGATTATAACAATGATCGACCGCATGAATCACTCAATGACGAAACACCGAGTGATTACTATAAAAAGTCGAATCGGCCATATGTGGAAAGCCCGCATTCACCGGGTTATGGCAATGAGTATTTGGTTCGCCAAGTTCGTCACTGCGGAGAAATTAAATTTATGGGCAGAAGGTTCTATTTAACAGAGTTACTTGCTGGTCAGCCTGTTGGACTTAGAGAAATTGAAGAAGGACTTTGGCAACTTCAGTTCAGCTTTTATGCTCTGGGTTCCATAGATTTGAGAAAAAATAAGGTTATTCGTAACTGAAAAAGTGTAAAGGATGTACCCGGTCCAAAATGTAAACGATGTTTTAGTTGCACAGTATTGTATTAAAAATATCAATGCCTGTTTTGGGGACATTTATTTACGCCCCATGCAGAAGTTCGTCACCAAGCTTGGTTTTTTTGCCGGTAATATTTTTCTTGCCCAGCATTCTCAAAATGTTAAGATCAGCCTGAAGTATATTATAGCGATCTTTTGTTCTGAGTTCCCATTTGGTAACCACGGCCGCTATTCTTGACTGAAAACCTTCGGCCAACTCATCAAAAATCAGTGTCAGCGGTAAAGCGGTATTATCCTGCTGATCAAGTTTTTGCGCCGCCTCGCGGGTTACGGCACGCATCGTCTCCAGTAGAGAGTCCAACTCCCCTATTTCGCTTTGCAGAGATTTATTTTCGTTAATGCGCCGCGCATCTATTTCGAGGATTACGTCCATAAGTTCCGCGCCCATGCCGCCTGTCGCGGCGCCCATCATGACGATATTTTCCGCGTCGCTGAAGGGGATGACTATGTTCGTGTAAGCCGCGTCCTTTTCGCCCAACATGTTCGAGGCAGGCACACGACAGTCGCGCAACTTAATTCCGCCGTGCGCCGAAGGTTTCAGAAAATCCAGTTTCATTTGAGGGCTGACATTGACACCCTCATTGGAATCCGCCACCAGAAAGGCGCTGAATTTTTTCTGCTGCCGCTCTTCACCGGTTATCGCAATGACGATAAAAAGACCGGCAATTGGTCCATTGGTCAAGTAAGTTTTCTCGCCATTTAATATATAGCCATTGCCTTCCGGAGTCGCTGTCGATGTCAGTAATTTGGGACGCGCTCCATGCTTTGGTTCGGAAATGGCAAAGGACGCGATTAATTTGCCTTGGGCCATCAGCGGCAAATATTTTTTTCGTTGTTTCTCGCTGCCAAAACCGACAATCAGATTAATAGCGATAATCTGCTGGTACAGCCAGGATAGTGCCAGCCCCATGTTGTAACCACTGCGGACGAAAACTTCTCCCGCTTCGGTAAGCTGCCTGAATCCACCGCCGCTGCCTCCGAAATCCTTCGCGATTCCTATTTGAAAAAATCCTGCATCTCCCATCTTCTGCCAGATGTCATGGGGAAAATACTGTGCTGTTTGCAGATCCGCGCGCGCAGCGACATTTTCAATGGCAAAACGGGATATCCAACTGTAAGACTGACCTGAGGGAATCATATCCATATATTATAAAACCAGTTCCTCGATAAAAGTGAATAATTGATTTACATTCCGGCATTGGCGCACTTCATGACAATGATGCATATATGATCTGATTTCGCTGTCGCCCGTGCCCCAGAGGTTTTCCTGTTCGGGATTGAGCCAGATCACCCGCCGGCAGCGCTCCCGCATTTGTCCGAGAATCGCGTCTTCGGGATTCATATAATTGGAGCGGCCATCGCCCACAATGATCAAAGTCGTCTTTTTGGTCAAAATGTCCATATAGTCTTTTTTAAAATTCCGCAGGGTTTCGCCGTAATCGGTGGACGCGTCATAATTCAGATCCGATTTTTCAAGTACCAGGCGAATCGCTTCGTTAATCTCATGTTCCTCGAAAATGGAAGTTACTTCCGACAAGTGATCAATAAAGACAAAGCTGTTAACCTTTTCAAAGCAGTCCTGAAGGGAGTATAGTAGATTAAGCATGAAGCGTGCCGCCGCCCAGACAGAGCCGGACACATCACACAGCGTAACAATCCTACTTTTGCGTTTCGTTTTTCGACGGTATTTTATATCCAGGGGAACACCGTTGTATTTGGCTGAAGCCCGCAGTGTTTTTTTTACATCGAGATTTCCCCTGTTGCGGACGGAATAACGACGGCTAACAATATTTTTCAACTTACGCACCAACTTGTCAATTGCGTCGCGCATTTCTTCCAATTCCTCGCGGGTAAAGGAAGAAAAAGTTTTTTCGCCGAGCCCTTTGAATTTTTGTTCGTCTGTTTTGGTTTTTTTAGTGCTGATATCTCCCGGACGCGGCTCGTACATGAGTATGGAGCGAGCTGCGGCCGCGCGCTCCGCAAAATAGGCGGTAAGATCACGCCTCGCGGCTGAATCTGTTTTCGCGTAGTTTTCCTCCACCAAAGCGTTGGCGGCGGAAGCGGCTTTATTTATCTGAAGCATCACATTGAGGCGGTTGCCCAGAGGTCCCAAATTAAACCTCAGCATTGTCACTTCCTCCTCCGTCTGAATCCGGCGCATTTCCCGAAGAAGATCAAGAGGATTTCCCTGCAGAAAGTCCACCACGGCATCGTAAACAGGATTGTCATGAGGCATCTGTTTGAGAAAACTGGCCATTTTTTTTATTAAATCGGAATGAGAGGCCGCCTGTTTTATATCAGCGGTGTCCATGCGCATTTCATGAAAGAAGAGATGATAGAGGCGGTCAAAGTGCTGCACATCCCTCATGCTTTTAGCGAAATTGGCGCGAAGCAGAGACCGGAACTGCTGCTCATCGGTCGGGTTGATTAATTGTAACTGATTGAGGCTGTCGAGAACTTCCGAAGTTGATACCCGCATTCCCGCCGCACGGCAGCAGGAAGCAAATTGTTGGATTAGTTTAACCATAAATTACCGGATAAAATCTTATCGTAAATAATTTTTCTTTTCCCCCTCTTTTTTAAAGAGGGGCTAGGGAAGATTTTTATTATTTCAATAATCAAATATCCCAAAAATTCTTAAAACTAGTAAGATGTCCCCCGATTTCAAATGTTACTTCTGGTTATATTGAAACAACACCATCTAATAACTTTCTAATTTTTTTTAAGAAAGAGATCTTCAATTTGGTAAAAAAGTATATGCTTAACAAAAGCTGTAAACTTTGCCACAACACAGATACAATGACTCTTTTTATAGAATATGAACCTACAATGTTGACCTGTTCTTCTGAATTCACATGGAATATTCTTAACTAAGTCTGGGAAACCCGTAAACGGAATAATATCTTCAGGAAATCCCTTTTTTATATATTCATTCTTAACCATCTCCATATATTCATGAACACTATCATTACGGTTAAAATTATGTAACTCGCACGCAACATACTCCCATGCTTTTTTATTTAATAAATTCTGTGTCTGTAGATAGTGTATTGCATCGAAGAGGGTAAGCGCATCGTTAAGCAACTTTTCATTTTCCGTACTAGCTATGAAATCGATGTTTTCGCCTTTCTTAATTCTTTTATAAAATTTATAATGATCCGGTTTTAAGAAATCGGTGTAAAGATTTTGAATTAGATTCCATCTTTGAATATAATTGTTCTGGTTATAAGTCCTATAGGCAATAAATATAACAATAACTCCAGCTATAGTGACCCAAGGAGCCAGTAATTGGCCAATGTGTTCCAAAAAAGTCCAATTCATTTTACTTCTCCTTCCGTCGAATGATATTCAAAATCCAAGGACACCTTACTTTTTTTGTTTGATAATTGAAAACAGAGCTTGGTTATAACTAATCAAGGGGTCAAATTTCCTCTTGGCTCATGTTAGCAGCTTTTCCGCTTCTTCCATATACAATACCAGTTCTAAATCAAAGATGATATCGAGGCGGCTAGGCGGAGGCGACGAGGCGTATTATTAATACGTTGAGGAAATCGACAACGACGCCAACAAAAATAGCGCTTTGATTTAGAATTGGTATAACGCTACCGCAAAACCCGATCTATATTCTTACGAACCTTTTCCATATCGATCTGGTATTTACAAATGACGTTGAGCGTTTCCGAAATGACTTCCGGTGTCAGTTCATTGATATTTAATGCAAGAAGCGATTGCGCCCAGTCAAGCGTTTCGGAAATGCTGGGATTTTTTTTCAAATCCAGTGCGCGTATCTTTCGGATTGCGTCAACCAGAGAATCACAGAGTTTTTCCTCAATTCCTGGAATTTTGAGCCGGACAATTGAAATCTCGGTGTCCCGCGAGGGATAATCAATGTAGAGGTGAACGCAGCGGCGTTTGAGCGCATCGCTCATATCGCGGTAGTTGTTGGATGTCAGCAGGACAAAAGGAATCTTAATAGCCTTGCGGGTGCCCAGTTCGGGAATAGTGACCTGGAAATCACTTAAAAGTTCCAGAAGAAAAGCCTCAAATTCCGGATCGGATTTGTCCACTTCATCTATAAGCAGCACGACAGGCTTATCCGAACTGATGGCTTGCAAAAGCGGCCGGTGCTGAATGAAACGGTCGGAGAAAAAGGCGTCTTCCTGAGCGGCGATCTGATCAACCGCCTGGATCAAAGTGGAGGCGGAAGAAATGATGTCGTTGAGCCTGTCTTTGACCATCTGGGTATAAAGAAGCTGTTTGGCATATTCCCATTCATAAAGAGCCTTGGCCTCATCCAGGCCTTCGTAACATTGGAGCCGGATAAGCTCTCTGTCCAGAGAGCGGGCGATGGCCTTGGCTAATTCCGTCTTGCCGACACCTGCCGGCCCCTCGACTAAAACCGGCTTTTGCGTCGCGGCCGCCAGAAAAACGACCGTGGAAATTTCCCGGGAGGGAATATATCCGGCCTGCGTCAGCCTTGATTGAACATCGTCAACACTATTGTATTCCATGAATAACTAAATCCCTTCTAATATCAATTCGCTTGTAAGTTAATGACGCATAGGACCCCCAAAGCAAGCTACACATTTTGTTTATAAATATGGTGTCATTAGTTCCGCGTTCCTGCCAACTCCGTTGGCGGGGACGCGGAATCAACATTTCATATCATCTGGTAGCTTTTATTCCGGAACAACTTTAAACAGGTACTCGCGACCTTGCTGTCATAGAGAGTTCCCCCGTTCTGTTCAATTTCCGTGAGCGCAATTTCCACCCCCAAAGCAGGCCTGTAGGGACGGTATGATATCATGGCTTCAACCACATCGGCAACGGCAAGGACGCGGGCTTCAATGAGAATATCTTCACCCTTTAACCCCTGCGGATATCCGGAGCCGTTTATACGCTCATGATGCTGGTAGACGATATCAGCTAATGGCCAGGGAGATTCCACTTCTTTTATGATTTCGTAACTATACTGGGTGTGAGCTTTGATAAGGGAAAACTCAAGATCAGACAGCATTGTCGGTTTACATAGAATTTCTGAGGGTATCGAAATCTTTCCAATATCATGAATGGCGCCGGCCATGCGGATTCCTTCAATTGTGTCATAAGGAAGTCTCATCTCAGTGGCAATGGCATGGGCGAGATCGGCAACCCTCTTCTGGTGACCCGCCGTATAAGGATCCCTTGCCTCCGATGCCGTGCCCAAAACCTGAATCGTTGTTTTAATAGATTCCCGTAAACTTTCTAATGTCTCATTAAGTTTCTTTTCAGCCCGCCTGCGCTCAGTGATATTCTGATAGATGACCTGAGACTGTTTTTCACCGTCCCAAAAAATTTCCTTGCGAAAAACATGCAGATGGCTGATTTCGCCGTTTTTCCTCACAATGCTTATTTCATATTCCGACGGGCCAAACTCGCCCCGCAATCTTTTTTCCTTTCTTATCTGAAACTCAGCATAACTTTCCGGCGTATAGCGCTCCTTCAGAGGTGTTTTCTTCAGTTCCTCAATGCTGCCATAGCCATATATATCCAGAATCGCTCTGTTGGCATAAATTGTCTCGCCTTCTGTTGTCGATATGCGCACGCCCAGCGGGGAATCATCAAAGGAATGGCGAAAGTTAATTTCACTTGCCTGCAGGTCATATTCTATTTGTTTACGTTCGGTTATGTCTCTGCCTTCACCCAAAATGGAAACAGGGTTTCCATTCTCGTCCCGGATGAAACTAAACGAGCTTTCAATCCATAAAGTTTTGCCGTCTTTACAGCGGACTTCCAGTTCCAACAAACGCGTCAGGGAATAGTCTGGTGGAGCTTTCAGGGCTTTAGGCATCTCCATGGAAAAGAAAGCCATTGTCTCCCGTAAGGATACTGACGTGAGGAGTTTATCCAGCGAAAGTTGTTTTAACTCATCCAGTGTGTATCCCAGTAATTTTTCCACAGACGGACTGATATAAGTTACTTTTAAGTCCAGATCCATGATCCACACCTGGTCTTTCATGTGATCTGCCAGCAGACGGTATTTGGCTTCACTTTCTTTCAGCAAATCTTCCGCCTTCTTACGTTCGGTGATGTCGCGAAGATTAATAATTATAGCTTCAACAATATTATCGTATAAAAGTTTGCTTGCTGCTGTTTCGAACGTCCGCCAGCTTCCATCCTTATGACGAAGACGGATTTGGCGAACCGGGGCATTTATATCCTTGGAGGATGCACTCACTACAAACGTATTGAATGCATCACTTGCAAATTTCAAGTCATCCGGATGAATACGCTCAAATATACTTACGCCTATCCTTCCCTCAGTTTTTAATCCCAGAGATCTTTCCACCGCCGGATTTTCGTAAGTGACAATCCCTTCCCGATTTACGAAAATAATGATATCTGAAGATTGCTCCGCAAGAGCTCTGAACCGCTCTTCCTCGTGGCGTAATTTTTCCTCGACCTGCTCACGCTTGGTGATGTCACGATAGTTAACAATTACAGCTTCAACAACATTATTGTTGACCAGATTGCTTCCCACAGCTTCGAATGTACGCCAGCTTCCATCCTTATGACGAAGATGCATTTCACCCCGTATAACAGGGAAATTTGTATCTTTGGCCAAAGTATTAAATGAATCAGCTAAAAACTTTATATCATCCGGATGAACAAGCTCAAATCCTTTGGCGCCAATTCTTTCTTCAGGCTTGAACCCCAAAACTCTCTCCACCGCCGGATTTATATAGGTGATAATTCCTTCTAAATTAAGGAGAGCAATGATGTCGGAAGAATGCTCTACGAAAGTCCGGAATCGTTGCTCCTCGAGCCGTAATTTCTCCTCCACTCGTTTAAGCTCGGTAATATCTCTGAAAGTCGCTACCCTTAGCATGCGATCCTTGTATTTATATGGTTTGCCAACCATAGAACATACAAAGGTAGAGCCGTCTTTTCTTACCCCGGCAATCTCATACGGTTTATCATATCCTGTATCAATATGTTCCCGGATGGCCTTCCATGATTCAGGGGTGGCGCCATTCTTTACATACTTGCCGATTATCTCTGATAATTCATATCCAAACATGCGGGAGAGCGCCTGATTGGCCTCGATGATAACGCCGTTATCGTGAATGGCTATTCCCTCTTCAGCAGCTTCGGAAAGCAGGCGGAAGCGTTCCTTGTTTTCTCTCAGCCTATCGAGCGTAGCCTCCCGTTGGGATTCCACTTTCGACCGCTTGGGCAAGCTGGCAGAATCTTGTGATACGGTTTTATTTTTATGCGACTTTTCACTTTTCTTTTTATTCATGTTTCTTTCCTTATACCAGCCGGCTCACAGCGTTACCGGCGGCCGGATCATGCTTTGGGTTATAGTTATAAAGAGTTAAATCATATTAGAAACCGTCTTGTGTGTCAATGAAATATAGCCGCCTATATCTTTCTTTCACTGTCATCTACACCATACTCCAATTTGTGAGGCCAGTATTCCGTTAATGAAAATTAATGAGACTCAAGTTTCAGAAACAAAGTGCATAACCTGAAGGTCATCTGCGACTGAAATTTGCCGGTCGAATTATCCCCGAAGCAAAGCAAAGTGGGATCAGAGACCCAAATTTCAGAAACAAAGTGCATAACCTGAATAACCTGAAGGTCACACCGAGTCATCTGCGACTGAAGCTTGCAGGTACGAATTAATGACATTCGCTGAAAATGAGTGAACCGAAATAATGAGACTCAAATTTTAGGAACGGAGTGAAATGAAATTTGCAAGTCGAATTATCCCAGAAGCTAGGCGACGCGGGATTTGAAGTGTAAATGGAATTGATCCCAGAAGCGAAGCGATCGTGAATCTCGCTGACAGCGAATTGCATGAAGCTTGAAGCGGAAGAGGAATAATCCCGCAAAACCGGGGATATTATAGGTATAATATTTTGTGATTGACTTACCAGACTGTTTTCCCTATATTCCTAACGGTCAAGGACTGCATTTTATTATATTTTTAGGAGGAAACAGATGTATCAATTAGTCAAGCCGGATAACGTAGTGGAAATACTTGAAAAATCAGTCGTAAAATTTCCACAGAGACCTTTTCTTGGAACAAAAAACAAGGAAATGAAACAATATGAATGGATCACTTTTGCTGATTTTGGAAAACGCGTGGATAATGTCAGAAGCGGTTTGAGTCAACTGGGCATTAAAAAAGATGATGCCGTCGGCATTATCTGCAATAACAGCACAGAATGGGCGATATGCTTTTTCGCCACTAGCGGCCTTGATGCGCGGTTTGTTCCCATGTACGAAGCCGAACTGGCGCAGGTTTGGAAATACATTACCAATGACGCTCAAATTAAAGTGCTTTTTATCAGCAAAAAAGAAATATACGCCAAAATAAAAGATGTCCTTTCTTCAATACCCACGTTACAAAAAGTTATCGTGATGGAAGGCGATGGGCCGGATACGCTGGCGGATCTGGAAAAGAAAGGCGCAGCCAAGAAGGTTAAAAGCATCTATCCGGATCAGTCTTCGATCTGTATCCTTATTTATACATCAGGAACGACCGGCGATCCGAAGGGAGTGCTTCTTTCTCAGGCTAACATTACGTCCAATGCTCACGCCGCTAATGGTTTGCTTCCCTGAATTAAATGAAAACGACGGGTCATTATCCATCCTGCCCTGGGCACATGTTTTCGGACTCGGGGAACTTGTCGTATACTGTATTTTGGGCGGGTCCATCGGTCTTGCGGAAAGCGCAGCGACCATCGCCGCTGATTTACTTCTGGTCAAACCGACATTCCTGACTGCCGTTCCCAGAGTCTTTAACAAAGTATATGACGGATTATGGACGAAGATGAACGAAGAAGGCGGGTTGGCCAAGACGTTATTTGTCATGGGAGTGGAGAGCGGAAAGAAAAAACGGGAACTGGCGGCACAGGGCAAATCATGCTTCATGACGAATCTGAAATTTAAGATTGCCGATGCGATCGTTTTCAAGAAAATCCGGGAGAAGCTTGGCGGCAGATTAAAAGGCTCCATGACAGGAAGCGCCATGATGAATCCGGAAATTTCTCATTTTTTCTGGGATATGGGTATCCCACTTTATGACGCTTACGGATTGACCGAAACATCGCCCGGTGCAACCATGAACCGCCCGACGAAATACAAGATAGGCAGCGTTGGTCCCGCCATGGGTCTGGGCAAAATCGTGATCGACAAATCGGTTGTCGGGCCGGATGCAAACGATGGGGAGATCATCATTTATGGACCTAACGTGATGCAGGGATATCATAACAAGCCCGAGGCCACAAAGGCCGTTATGACGCCGGACGGCGGATTCAGGACAGGAGACCGCGGACGTCTTGATGAGGAAGGCTTCCTGTTTATTACCGGAAGACTCAAAGAACAGTTTAAACTGGAAAACGGCAAATATGTATTTCCGGTATCCATTGAAGAAGATATCAAACTAAACCATTATATTGAAAACGCCATGATCTACGGGGAAGGTCGTGAGTTTAATGTCGCCCTGATCATCCCTGATTTTGTCGCCCTGGATAAATGGGCTGAAAAAAATAATTTGCCCAAGGATCATGCCGAGCTGTTGAAAAAGGAGGAGACAAAGAAATTCCTCGAAAATGAAATAGTGAATCAGTTAAAGAACACCTATGGAAGCTATGAAATCCCCAGGAAATTTATATTCCTTGATCAGCCTTTTTCACTGGAAAATGGAATGTTAACCCAGACGATGAAACTCAAGCGGCGCGTTGTATTTGAAAAATACAAGGACCAGATTGACAAGTTATACGCGAAATAGAATTTGATGATGGTCTCCGTTTGGGATTTTATAAGATTTTTCTGAAAATTATTTTTAATCCGGTTCAAAAAGAACCCTCGCCACTGCACAGTGGCGAGGGTTCTTGCATATAGAAGACATTTTGTTTCCCGGCGCAATCACAGAGTGGAGCCCACTCCGGCAGGAGTCCGACTATTCCAAGTCGCGGGATTAAAGGCACCTGTCCTTTTTGTTGTTTAGACTTTTAAACTTTTGCTTCCACGATACATACTCCGACAGTTTTTTAATCGCATCGTTGGGTGTATTGAAGAATTCCACGCCCGCTTCATAAGACTCATCCTCAAAGACGACTTTGATCCATTTTACTTTTCCGATGACGGTTATCATTTGACGTAGAGTCTTTAATGTCATTTCTATCATGAGCAGGGTATTGACGGGCAAAAAAATATGGGCCTGAATTCTGGCGCCGGACACAGAAATATTCTTGCTGTGGTTATAGAGTATTTTTTCTTTACAATGATTTTCTCCTCCAGAGACGACCGTTATGGTGATCTCGCTCTCCTCCTCCAGTCGTGGCGCTCTCCTTCTTTCGTCCATAACGATTCTCATTCTTCTTTATTCACTTTATAATTCTAGTTCTTCACCTTTAACTCCTGATAAATTCAAACATTGAATTGGTTTTGTGAATTATTATCTCAACAGGTTATTTAAAAAACAAGTGGTTTTTTATATGTGAGCAGACATGGTTTTAGTATATCACTTCATCCTGCTAAACAAAACGCTTCCCAACAAAAACATAATCACGGCGAAAAAAGTGATGACACCGAAGTCGATATAAAAAGGAAACGCGTTCACATGGAGCAGAGCGCCGCGGACGCCGTCTACTGCGTAGGTCAACGGATTGAGTTTGACCAGACTCTGCAGCCACAGAGGCAGTTTATTATCCACCGGGAAAAGAGCGCCGGAGAGGAAGAAAAGCGGAAAGACAACAAATGCCGAAACGACCTGAAAGCCTTCCAGACTTTCCAGCAATGAACCGATAGCCAATCCCAGGGAAACAAGCGCGATTGATGTTATCAACAAAAATAATAATGCCAGAGGGATTCCCCAGGGATCGACAGAAGGGAATAAAAACGAGAAAATGAAAAGTATCAGAATCTGCAAAGTAACATCCGTGCAGCCTCCCAGCACCTTGCCCATAAAAATACTGAGGCGCGATACCGGCGCAACCAGCACAGCTTTGAGCACGTCCAGCTTCCGGTCCCAGACAATATAGAGTCCAAAAAATACCGAGCCGAAAAGAACAGACATGGTCAATATGCCGGGGTAAATATAATCCCGATAATTGATATCGCTGATATTGACGCTGGCTCCCACACCGCTGCCGAAAAGGAACAGCCACATCAGCGGCTGAACAATGCTGGAGACAATTCTGCTTTTTTCCCGCTGAAATACTTTAAACTCGCGCCACCATAAGGCATAAATTCCCATCAATTCTTTTTGCAGACGATTATCGTTCATCGGTCTATTTTCCCCTCTGACGGTAACGCGCCACGGAGTCAACCCAGCTGCCGGAGTCTTCCGGTGAATCTTCCCGAATATCGCGGCCGGTTAGTTTGATAAAGACATCGTTGAGTGTCGGCACTCTTGTTTCCACGCATTCAACATGGGGAATGATGGAAAGCAGTTCCGGCAGGTGGAGGTGGGCCTCCTTCATGGTTATCTCCACAGCGCCGTCATTTATTTTCACGTCCTTTACATAAGGCAGCGTTTGTATTTTTTGCAGAGGTGGTTCTTTTGCCCGAATAACGACCAGATCACCGCCCATGGATTGTTTGAGGTTATCCGGTGCATCCAGCGCCATGATCTGACCGTGGTCGATAATACCAACGCGGTCGCACACTTGCTCTGCTTCTTCCATATAATGGGTGGTCAGGACAACTGTCGTCTGCTCTTTTTGTGCCATTTTTTTGATATAGTCCCAAGTGCGGGCGCGTGTCTGCGGGTCGAGGCCGAGCGTCGGCTCATCCAGAAAGAGCACCGCCGGTTTATGCAGAAGGCCGCGAGCCAACTCCAGCCTGCGGCGCATTCCTCCCGAATAAGTACGGGCTATATCGTTACTGCGCTCCTGGAGATCGACAAGCTCCAGCATTTCCGTTATTCTTTTTTCCCGTTGTTTGGCAGGCACACCATACAAGCGAGCGTGAAGTTCAAGGTTTTCATGGCCGGTAAGAACTGTGTCCAAAGTCGGATCTTGAAAAACGATGCCGACCTGACGCCGGACTTCGGCTGGATTTTTTACAATATCAAAACCCGCTAATCTGGCGCTGCCTGAAGTCGGCCGGACAATCGTACAGAGCATCCCGATAGTCGTGGTTTTTCCTGCGCCGTTAGGACCCAGAAGACCGAATATCTCACCTTTCTCAATATTCAAATCGATGCCCCGCACAGCTTGAATCTTGCCGAAGGTTTTGCTGAGAGATTTAATTTCGATGATTGACATAATTACCTTATACCATCTCGCCCCGCTGATGCGGGATAGTTCGTCTTACAAACTTTAGCGCGCCTATAGTGACCATATAGTGCCCTTTAGGGTATTTAGGTTATTCGTTTCTGATTCCTTGTCCCTGCCGGTTGCACCGGCGGGATAATTCGACTAACAGATATTGCATCACTTCGTTTGTAATATCTGAGTCTCATTAAGTTTCACTACCCCGCACAGCTTGAATCTTGCCGAAGGTTTTAGTGAGAGATCTAATTTCGATGATTGACATAAGAAAATTTTATCACTTTGATAAGCTCTAAAAATTTACCGAATTGGTGAGCCGGTACACCGATCCCCTTTATTTTTGAAGATGGGCATTGTATAGAAGAGACGGGTTTGTAACCCGTCCCTTCTATACACATGGTTTTAAAAATGATATTTTATCAAATTATTATTTTGATTTTGCCTTGGGCGTCGATGGTTTTTTGGAGAGTGGCGGCGGCAGGATGCTTCACGTCCAGCAACTCCACTTCAAAAACCAGTGTCGCACCACCGAGAATAATCGGCGGTCTGCCCTGATCACCGTAAGCGATATCAGAAGGACACACCAGTTTGGCTTTGCCACCGACTTTCATTTTCCCCACGCCTTCCGTCCAGCAGGGAATAACCTGTCCCAGCGGAAATTCCACTGGCTGACCGCGCTTGATGGAACTGTCAAATTCCTTGCCGTCAATTAAAGTCCCGGTGTAGTGAACCTTGACAATGTCCGATGCTTTGGGTTGAGCGCCGGTTCCTGCTTTGATTTGCTGGTAGATAAGACCCGAAGCCGACTTCTGCGCGCCTTTTTCCTTGGCGGCGTTCTCTAAATAGGGTTTGGCCAATTCTTTTTGCTTTTGCGCGGCGGCCTGCATCCTCGTTTGGAACAATTGATTAATGTTCTGCTTGTAGGTTTCCGGATCTGCCTCCAATTTATTACCGGCGGCGGCATCGGTCATGCCCTGTTTGACAAATTCATACTCTTCAGTGGACAGGTTAAAAACGGACAGTCTTTTTGCCAAGTCAGCACCCAGCGCGTAGAGAGTTTTCTGGTCCTCAGTTTGCGGCTGGCCAGCCCATACCGGAACAGCCAATAGCAAAACAAAAATACAAATGATAAGTTTACGCATAAAATTCCTTTCTTGAATCATGATTTTTATTGATAAGATATTTTTTCACGTACCGACTATAAAATTGTCGGCCCTGTATGTCAATAAAAAAATGCCTGTTTGTCGGCTCCTTGGGAATACAAGGCTTTTGTTTTTTACAACTGTAGCGGTATGCCACTAACGCGACAAAAGGACTTTCCCTAACGTCATAATCTCTGCTTCCTTGGTTCCCTCGTAGAGTTCGAGTATCTTGGCATCACGATAATATTTCTGCACCTTGTACTCTTCGATGTATCCGTATCCTCCGTGAAGCTCCACTGCAAGATTGGCGCAGAAAACCGCTGTCTGCCCGGCAAGGTATTTCGCCATTGCGGAGAGGTGATAATCCGGATGGCCGGAATCAAGCAGCCATGCGGCCTTGTATGTAATATTCCGCAGGGCCTCTACCTTGATCCACATCTCGGCAAGCTTTTGCGATGTAATCTGGAAAGAGCCCAACGGCTTGCCGAAAGCAGTCCTCTCTTTGCAATATTTCACTGACTCATCCAGACATGCCTGAGAAAGTCCCAATCCCTGGCCCGCCACCATTACCCGCGTGGTGTCAAAAAAATGCATGAGCTGATGGAATCCAGCCCCTCTCTTACCGATAAGGTTCTCTTTGGGAACCCGCACCTCATCGAGTGCTATTTCTGCCGTGTCGCTGGCCCTGATTCCCAGTTTGCCTCTGATTTTTGTCCTCGTGATCCCCGGCGCATCGGCAGGCACGATAAACTGGCTGAAGCTTCTGTGAACTTTTTCTTCTGGATCGGTAATGGCCTGTACCACCATCCAGTCACAAATCGTGCCATTAGTGATGAACATTTTATTGCCGGTGATTACATAGTCATTGCCATCCTGAACAGCTCTTGTCTTGTAACCTGCCACATCCGTCCCCGCATTAGGCTCCGTATAGGCGCCTGCAAATACCTCATCTCCCGCACAAACAGGGGGAAGATATTTTTCTTTTTGTTCTTTCGTTCCATAGTAGTGAATGTTTTCAGCTCCAAATGTGGCAGCCGTGATGTTCAGACCTATGCCCATGCATACCCGGGCAATCTGTTCCGTTATGATAGTGTTGCCCAGAAAACCTGCGCCGCTTCCGCCAAATTCTTCCGGTATCCAGCAACCGATCAAACCATTAGCGCCGGCCTTCTTACGTATATCAGGAGTATATTTTTCTTCTTCGTCCGCTTTTTGAGCCACCGGTTCCACTTCCTGGACAGCAAACTTGTATGACATATCGGCAAGCATTTTCATTTCGTTGGATAATTCAAAATCCATTGTTATCTCCTTCCAATGTTTATAATAATTATACTACTTCTCAATCAAAAATGATATTAAGGCGGCAGTGAAACTCGAATTACAGTTACGCAGTGAACTGGAATTCGCTAGTTGAACTGTACCGCTTCAGCGGGGCTAGGTAAAAAAAATGGCGCCCGGCACGTGTGGCCTCCAAGTTATTCGCCGGAGTTCCCTTTGATTTAGAAGTAGTATCATATCATCCATAGTTCTGATCTCTCAACATTTCCCTCGCAATAACCAGCCTTTGTATTTCAGATGTACCTTCATATATGGAAGTGGCTCGGGCATCACGATAGAGCCGCTCTACCTTGAAATCCTTAAGATAGCCGTACCCTCCATGGATCTGCAACGCAAGATAAGCGCTCTTGTTCGCCAATTCCGAAGCAAAAAGTTTGGCCATGGAGGCTTCTTTTGTGAAAGGCAGACCCTGATCTTTTCTCCACGCAGCGGACAAAATAAGTAAACCCGCAGCCTCTATCCCTGTCGCCATGTCGGCGATCATCCATTGAATGGCCTGAAACGAGCTGATAGTCTTGCCGAACTGTTTACGTTCCTTGGCATATTTGATACTTTCATCGAGGCAGGCGCGGGTGATGCCCAAAGCCTGCGATGCTATACCGATGCGGCCGCTATCCAAGGCTGTCATGGCTATTTTGAATCCTATGCCTTCCTTTCCAATCAGATTCTCCTTCGGCACCTTGCAGTCATTAAAAAGAAGCTCCACTGTATTGGAAGCTCTCAACCCCATCTTATCTTCCCGGGAGCCTATGGAAAATCCGGGCGTGACCTTTTCCACGATAAAAGCCGAGAGACCTTTGCTGCCTTTTTCCGGGCCGGTCCTGGTAATGAGATTCACGACATCAGCATATTGTCCGTGGGTAATGAAGGTCTTTGTTCCGTTGATCAGATAATAGTCTCCTTTATCCTCTGCCTTTATAGAGAGGCTTCCGGGATCTGATCCGGCACCGGGCTCAGTGAGAGCGAAACATCCAAGCAGCTCTCCCTGTGCAAGCCCAAAAAGGTATTTAGCCTTCTGTTTTTCATCGCCGAATTTGAGTAACGGTTCGGTAGAGAGATTGGCCACAGACATAGTCACTGCAGTTGATGCACACGAATAGGCGATTTCCTGAAGCGCCAGACAATAGCTTACCGCGCCGGCGCCAACTCCGCCATACTCAACAGGAACCATCATTCCCAGCAGACCGAGCTCACCCATCTTCTTCACCACATCTATCGGAAATATTTCTTCCTTGTCCCTTTTGGCAGCCTCAGGCTCTAATTCATTCTTGGCAAAATCTCTGGCCATGAGTCTGACCATTTTCTGTTCCGCAGTCAGTTGAAAAGACATGTCTCCTCCTTACGGCACGTAGATGACAACCAGGAGTTCTGTCTTTTCCCGGGTTGGATTGCTGAGTTTGTGGGAAATTGAGGAATCAAAGTTGATGCACTCCCCTTTCTTCAAGGTTGAAGTGTTCTGGCCCACTTGAATCGTGAGGCCCCCATGAAGAACATAAACGAATTCTTCCCCCTCATGATGATACTCAACACCTTTATGTTCGGTCTGGGGATCAATGCTTACTCGATAAGCCCTTAAGTGTTTCTCCTCTCCCGGTCTGGTAAGGGGTTCATAGGCATACGAGGCAACTCTCTTTTTGTGGCTGGTTGTTCGTTTCCGGGATGCTTCTTTGTCTCGATTTTCCTGGAGTTGATCCATGTCAACCTTGAGGACCCGACCCAATTGAAGCACTACCGCAACAGGCGGAGCTGTTTTTCCTTCCTCGATCTGTTTCAGGAAATTAACCGTATAACCGGTATCGTGCGAAAGAACCTCTATACTAAGTCCTTTTGATTCTCTCAGTCTGCGGATTCTCCCCCCAAAGGATTCTTCGGTTTTTTTTATCATGCATTTCTCTCCATATCTTTTTAAAGAGCACGGTGCGTTGAAGTGAATTATCAAGGGTATATCAGTAATTAATGTGTAAAAAATGCCTTTCTTCTACTTCGATTTAGCTTTGTTAAATTTCGCAAAAATCCAAAACGGCACACCGAGCGGATTAAGACTTGTATACTTCTGTTTCGATAAAATGTAATCCTCAATTTTCTGGATCGCTTCGCTGGATGTATCGACGAATTCCACTCCCGCCTCAAAAGACCCATCCTCCGTGTTGAATTCGACCCATTTTACTTTTCCGAGGGCAGTTATCTTTTGGTGTAGACGCTCTAATGCTAAATCTATTTTGAGGAGGGTATCGATTGGCAAAGGAATATTGCCCTGAATTTTAATGCCAGACTCAGAAATATCCTTGCTGAATTTATAAAGGATTTTTTCTTTAGGAAGAGTTTCGCCTTCGGAGAGGACAGTTATTATGATCTTGTGCTCTTCGTTCAGTCGTTGAGCCTTCCTTAGTTCGTCCTCTTTTTTTTGCCCCGTCCTCTTTTTTTCATTTTTCTTCGGTCGTTTTGCTTTCCCTTTTTCGGCCATTACGATCCATTCCTCCTTTTTTTATTCCAGAATGTCCGTTTTTCACCCTCTATTTCGAGTGTTCCAAACCCTGAATTGATTTAGAAGTGGTATTATTATCTCAATAGGTTATGCAAAATACAAGGGGTTTTTGATCAGAGCGATAATAAATTTCAGGAGCGAAATTTTATTTTTAGAAGGAATTTTTGTGAATTTCTCTTCTTAAGCATCTCTTCCCAAAAGGAATAAATAGTCAACATTTACGAAAATGCTTGCCTTCAATCCGTAATCAATTAGGCTGTGCATTTTCATCTTTAATAAAAAATAAAAAATGCTATTATGATATTAAACTCATCGGGGAACGCAAAGTTCAGATATTACTTGTTGGGTGAAAAAGAAAATCAATTAAAAAATGGGGTATATATGAAAAGAGCAATAATTCTGTTAACATTGAAGGAGATACGCCCATGAAAGTTCGCTGGAGTTCATTGCTATTCCTTTTAACTGCAATATTAATAACAGCTGGTTGCACACATAATAAAACTACTGAAGGCTCCCGTGCTATTAATTGGTCTGAAATAGGCCGTCAGGCTATTGATGCCAAGCGCTGGAACGAAGCACTGAATGCATATAATAAGGCTGTTGATCTAAATCCAAACGATGCATCTGCCTATAATAATCGTGGACTTGCTTATGATAATCTTGACAAAGATGATCTGGCAATTACAGATTACGAAAAAGCCATTGCGCTAAATCCTAAATATGGAGATGCTTTTAATAACCTTGCGAAAACTTATGAAAGACGTGGCTATTACAAACAAGCAATATTATTTTACGACAGAGTCATTGAGCTAAATCCTAAAGATGCGGACGCTTATTATAACCGTGGGAACGCATATGGCAGACTCGGCGATTCCAGCTTCGCAAATCAGGATTTGAAAATAGCAGCTAAATTAGGCAATATATTTGCACAGAAATCTTTAAAAGAAAAAGGAATTACTTGGTAAATCATTTGCCATCTTTCTTTTAGAAAATAATGTGTAAACAGATAATTGATTTCTTCCTGTACTCCTTATTTTTAAAATTTTATACTAGGTTCCAATAACAATTTGGAAACAAGAATACAAAATGAATTTAATAGAAAAACCGCTATTTCTAACGGCTTTATGGATTTTCTTGGACTATATTTTGGTGATGAGGGGGATAGCATAGAACAGTTAAGCATTCTTAATCATTATATATCTTTTTAGTGCTATTTTCAACATACCCCCAAATATACCCCCAAATTTTGTCTTTCAGTATCCAAAATATATCACAGCCAGTGTTTCTCTTCAACAGGGAAGAAGATATTCATTCACTGAATCAAAATAAAAAAGTCTGTATTTCCCTTCGCATAATAACCTGGGCGGGATGATTAAGCATTAATTTGTAATAGCTGAT
Organism: uncultured delta proteobacterium; assembly: GCA_963710575.1. Lineage (GTDB taxonomy): Bacteria > Desulfobacterota > Syntrophia > Syntrophales > Smithellaceae > Smithella. The sequence continues at coordinate 304,678 of CAVQAL010000003.1, forward strand.
TTCTGTGATTTTGCTGAATAGATAGTGTTGATGATGAGCGTAGCGAATATGAGACACACTTTTTCAGCATCAAGATCATGGCGCAGTTTTCAAGGATTTGGCAGGCTGAAATATTGTTATCAAGGATTATTGACTATCTGAGGTTACCTTCTGAAAACTCCTGCTGAAGAATTCCAAACCGTCTAATCAATGTTTCTCATTAGTTCATTGGCAATGTTGGGACTATTGAGCCGCATAATACTCTCTTCTGCCCGGCCAAAGCTCAAAAGGTTAATACTTCCATACCAAACGATTCTCTGGTCAATAACAGCATATTTTTGATGGATATTGGATTTGCAAATCAAATTTACGCCAGCTGTTTTCAGTACGCTCAATGTATCTTCCAGTGCTGGTTTGTCTTTAAAATCTGTTGCCGGCCTTGTCATAATCGTAACCTTGACCTTTTGATCTAATGCGACACTCATCAATTCCAGCATTTGCAGCGCTCGTCTTTTCGTGACAAATGGACTTACAATCAAGATTTCCCGTGTGGCATTAATCAAGTCATTTTTATAGGCCGGAAGAAAATTATTGTTATCAAATATGATGTCAACCGATTCATCAGTGGGGATTCCCGTCTTTGTCTTGTAGCCAATTGACGCATATCCGGCGAGTCGTTTGTTGTACATTTTCTCCAACACTCTGACATGAATATCGGCATAATCATAAATCTGAGCGTCGCTCTTGTTTTCAAATAGCCGGTGAAGCCTGCCCGCATACTGTTGCAGGGTTCCTTTCCACGATATGGGCATTGCCAGAAAAAGCGTATCCAACCTCGCTTCGTCAAACCCTTCGCCAATATATTTTCCTGTGGCAATGAGTGTTAACTGCTTGTCTGCTGGTGTTTCAGATATCCTTGTCCATATATCTCTTGTTACTTTTGTTCCCATTCCGCCGGTAAGAGCAATTACGCCAGGTATATTTTCACCTAACTTTTTGGCAAGCTCTGCGACATGGGCAGTTCTTTCAGTGAGGACAAGGGAATTTCTGCCATTTTGAAAAGCATTAATTACATCATCTACAATCAACTGATTACGAAATTCATCCACAACAATTTCTGAATATAGCTCTTGAATGGAGATTTCCTTTCTTTCCGCTTCAAACGGCATTCGAAAACTTGTAAATCTTGGGATAACATAATGTTCAAAAGGCCTTTTTTCTGCTTGCTTCTTTGCATCCACCTTGTATCTGATTGGCCCGCAATGCATGAAAATAATCGGATGATGTCCGTCCTGCCTTGCCGGTGTGGCGGTTAATCCATAAACATATTTCGCATAGACGTTCTTGAGTATCTGTTCAAAGCTGAATGCTGGAACATGATGGCATTCATCAACAATAACCATGCCATAATTTTTTATCCATTCCTTCACTTCGCCACCACTGCTCAAGGACTGCATAATTGCCAATATCAATAATGCTGCTGGGATTATTTTTACCCGCGCCTATCTGTCCAATCAAACTCTGCTGCTTTTTTCGTCCTCGCTTTTTCTCCAAAACTGGCAATTCTTCATCAATTTTCAGAAATTCTGTCAATTTTGCCGCCCATTGTGAAAGCAGTTGCTGTCTATGTACTAATATCAGTGTGTTTACTTTTCGTTCAGCAATCAGTTTTGCGGCAATGACTGTTTTCCCAAAGGCAGTGGTTGCCGACAGCACACCGTTTTCATGCTTGAGCATCTCTTCTGCAGCCAGTTGCTGCTCTTCTCGCAGTGTTCCGATAAATTCCGCTTTGATATGCCTGCCCGGATTAGTATTGTCAGTCAATATTGCTTCAGCTCCTGCCTCGGCAAGCACACTTATGACATCACTTTCACAGCCTCTTGGTAAACAGAGGTAATCTGGAGTTTCATCCGTGCACGAAATAATCCTGGGTTTGTTATATGTCGGCATGCGCATCGCTTGTGCCTTGTAAAACTCCGGATTCTTAAATGCGGCTAACCGTTTCAGAACGTTTAATCCCTTCTGCGAAATACTTGATTTCTCAATATAGATCATATTCGCTTTTACGATTTTAACTTTTTTTGGGAAATCAGCTTTTGACCATTTAAGTTGATCTTTTTCCCACGGTTTGATGCGTTCTTCATCGGCTTCCTTTAGAGCGCCCATTTCGTTCCCACGGCATAATTTTGGTATCAGCGCAACTATTTCATCTTCTGATAATTTTCTAATGTTAGCCAGAAACATCCACTGGTCTTCAAAAGGATTAAATTTTTCGTCAATAAAAATGCTGTTGCCGCTGTCCCGTACTTTTTTCTGCAAAGGAAGAGCAATCAAGTTGCCAAAACCGCCTTTTGGCATCGTATCCTGACTTGGAAAGAATCGATCGTAAGATTTAAATGTTATTTCATGCCTTTTACCCATGGAATAGGTAAGCAAAGCAGAACCCAACTTTCTGGCTAAATTTGCCGGAATTCGGTTTTCAAAGAAGAACCAGGCATGAGCTCCGCTACCGGAGCGAGAACGCTCGATTGCAACAGGAATATCGAATGTAAAACAAACTTCTCTGAGTGTAGAAATATCTTTTTGCCAGCCGTCATCATCAAAATCAATTGCCAGAAAGTGGCACGTATCATCCTGGCACATAGGATATATGCCGGCAACGATATCGCCTCTCAAATGTGCCTCAATGACTTTTTCATCCAGAACATCATAAGACTTATGCGGACAGTCGAAACATTTAATTTTCGGCTTTCGGCATAGACCGGATTTCCATTCATTTAGACAAACAGGTGCATAACCAGATCGGCCATCCTTGCTCTGCCATCTTTTGGCATAGACATCATCGCGTCCTTTAAACAGAGACATAAACAAACTGATCTTATCTGCGGGGTTGGCAAAATCTTTTAATACTGACAGTTGAATTTTAGATGGAGATTCTTGGGTAACTAATTCTAAAGAGATATTGCTCACGGTGCCTTTGTCTTGGTCAGATTCCTTTTTTACATTTAGTCCCAGCTTTGCCTTCAGCGCTTCATTCTCTTCTTTCAGAGTTTTATTCTCGGCGAGTAATTTCTGATATTTTTCAAACAAATCTTCAAAATCCATAATTATTCCTCTTCTCGCCTTCCAATAAAGCAATTATATTGTTTTCACCTATTCCATTCCCTATTGATGTGCAATAGAAATCATATCCTACTGCGAACTCCAGACGCACTATACACGGTATTTCGTTAACTAAGATTGACTTGACATGAAGCGAAAAAAGAATATAATCGCTTCATAATATGAAGCAATAAAAGGTGACAAATGACTCAGTATTTATGGGAGCGTCCAGATTGGACTCACTTTAGGTGGAAGAACGAAGACATTCTTCTTGCGCTTGGAGAATGCCGGTTGCTGCAAGGAAAACTCTTGAGTAAAGTGGCCGATCTTGGATTTACCCTCGAAAACCAAGCCCAGATTGAAATATTAACGGAGGAGACCTTAAAAACTGCCTTAATCGAAGGAGAGAGCCTCAACGTTCAGACCGTTAGATCGTCGGTCGCAAGAAAGCTCGGGCTCCCTTCGGCGGGACTTAGAGTGGACCGTTATATCGACGGACTCGTATCTATTCTCCTTGATGCCACAAAAAATCATGATGAGCCTCTTACACAAAAACGTCTCTTCGGCTGGCAAGCTGCACTTTTTCCGACTGGCTATTCGGGTATCCACAAAATCAGAGTAGGTAAATGGCGGGGGGATAAGCCCATGCGCGTTGTATCCGGTCCCATCGGCCATGAAAATATTCACTTTGAAGCTCCTCCCTCTGATCGCATACCCGTGGAAATAGGCAGGTTTCTTGAATGGTGGAAGATGAGCAGGGGCAATGTGGAAGGATTGTTGCGGGCGGCCATTGCTCAATTCTGGTTTGTGACCATACATCCATTCGAGGATGGCAACGGCCGGATTGCCAGAGCCTTGACCGATATGGCCCTGTCCCAGGATGACCGGCAATCGATCCGGTATTATAGTCTTTCTTCTCAGATTATGGCAGAGCGGAATGCCTATTATAATGTTCTTGAACACTGCCAGAAGCATAATGGCGACATTACTGACTGGCTAAATTGGTTTCTTGGCTGTTTCTGCAGGGCCATCAAGAGTTCTGAAGGAATGTTGGCGATAGTCCTTAATAAGGCCTCATTCTGGAAATCACATTCGGAGGATTCACTAACGGAGCGGCAGCGTAAAGTCATAAACCGGTTGCTGGATGCAGGAAAGGGCGGTTTTACAGGTGGACTTACAACTAAAAAATATGTTTCTCTTGCCAAAGTCAGCAGAGCCACAGCCTTCAGGGAGATAGATCACCTTATGAAACTGGGGATCATTAAACAGAATCCTGGCAGAGGAAGGAATGCAAGCTATGAGTTGAATTGGGGGGAGATGTGAATCGAGCCAGTGAAATGGAGAACACCTGTTCGCCGATTTTCAATTGGTGATAATTGTACCTGCCCCGTTTAATTTATATAACATCAGCAAGTACAGCGCTTCCATTTGTATCTATTGTGTGCATGAACAAACACTATTCGTCACTTTATGCAAACAATAAATACACATCTCCAATACGATTTAAGCATATAATTGAATTACTAAAAGCATGATGTTGAAAATGTGTCTCTACAGAGACCAATATCGCCACTTTCAGGATCTTTGATCACGGCTTCTATCCATCGTTTGTTGGTTTCATTCATTAGCGGTTCGTCCAGGGAATATAAATAGAAAGGCCGGATGCCTCTGGCAGCATACTCAAGTGTCCGATAAACGTAATTGAAAAACGATCCTGTATAGCGATACCTATAGATGCACCTTTCGATATGTTTTTGAATCTCATCATCGTAACCTTTCCACCGAGAGAGATGCGATGATTGATCAAGCCATTCATCAACTGTATATCGGACAAGTTTTATGACTTCCTGTTCCGCGGAAATATTGCCGCGTTGAGCAAGGCGTACCAAGCGTATGCTAATAATATCCCATATGCGCTTATCGGTCCGGTTGTTAGAGACAACAAACACATACATCTTATCTTGATATGAATTTAAAATTGCATCAACCTCATTTCTATTACAGTAAGTTTTACTTTTTGCAGGTTGCCGCTTGGGAACCCAGCGCCGTTGATGCTTTACTTCCAAGGCATGCGTTACGCTATCCCAGTCAATAGTCCCCATTTCTGTTCTAATATTTTTCCTAATGAAATAATAACATGCTGGAGCGTACTTTAAGATCCACGAACTATTAAATGTTTCTGGACATTTTCGGGATAATAACGAATTTATAAAAGTTATCGCGATCTCGAAATTGATTTTCTTCATATGAATAACCTTTCTTGGACATTCCCGACTTTTCAATAATTCTCTGTTCACTAAATTGAAAATTATTATCAATGTGGAAAATGGGCTCCATATACCGGAATATATCAAAATCCACTCGAACATTTTCAAATTCATCTAAAAAACTGATCCATGTTTCAAATTCTTTGAATACTTTTTTATATGATCATCATTCATAATTGACTTTATGATTTTACATGGCAAGCTTTCCTGTTTTTTTATAATTGTCTAAAATTTCTTTCGCGTTATTGAAAATCTCCATCCAGGAATCTACGCCTTTTTCTTGACGAATATATTCGGCTATAAAAGCGGAATTCATGATAAGTAAATTTATTAATGATTTAATATTGCCATCCATTTTTTCCAAATCTATGATCGTTTTTTCCTTGTCTTCCTGTTCATAGGCAAATATTATTTTTTGCCGGATTAATTCCGACACTGAGCAGTTTTTTTCTGCTGCTTCCTTATTGATTTTCTCCCTTAACTCGCCCTTTATCCTGGCTGCGATACTTTTCTTCATTTGTTTACCTCGTATGAACATGTTTTTATTATTAAATTGTTCCATTCTTGTCTTGCTGTGTTTACAGGTTATTAAATAATTATTAAACCTTAATATTTTAACAATATCATGTATTTAATCAACTTTTGCTCTTAACTTACTGTTTATTCAGCTCCAAAAACCTCTTTTTCCTGTAAACATCGTATATATTTATTTTCATTAGTAAATTGACCTATTTTTTATTTGCTGTGTAAACAAATTGTTTACGCTTAATATTTAATCATATCAGATACTAATAATCGTTTTTTGTACCGCTTGTAAACTTTATGCAGAAATTTTTCTGCGTAGGGTCTCCTGTAGAAAACCCGTGTACCCTTCCATTAAGCACTGCACCATCAAATTGTGCTAAATCCTACCGGAGAATAATTCCGCGCTGCTCGGCAAACTTTAAAATCCTGCTCGTAAAAACAGCGCCGAGACTTTTTTTAACATGACCCGAATCCCGTATCTCCTTGACTTCGGAAATGGCCTGATAAATATCTTCGTCCGGCATCAGATCGGCGACTCTTTGATAAAAGTTTTTGCTCTTGTGATCCTGGCAGATATCGAGAATATCTTCAGTCAGGCAATCGATTCTGAACTGTTCTTTTTTTAATTTTTGCTTTTTGGAATGAACATTAAGTTTATTGACAACCGGTGAACCGGCCCGGTGAAAAACTATTAATTCAGTTTGCCTGTCGGCAGATAAAATAAAATTATAATCACTCAACAATTGGAAACCATTTTTAATCAAATTATCGCAAGTTTGCCTGATCGTTTCTTTAATATGTTTTCTCTTTTTAGCGATTATTGGTATTTGTCTGGCAAATTCACTGAGATCTCTTCGATGGATTGGCTGGGTACGAAATACTTTGGATAAATAAAGGGCAAAGCGCTGTCCCATGGGCGTTAGGGAATGGAAAAAATCACTATTGAAATCTACAGTCAAAAGACTATTTTTTTGTATGCTGTTATAAAGAAAGTCGGACACTTTTATTCTGGCAAAGAGTGAAACATTTTTGTTTTTACAATCGCATTTAATAATGTCTAAATGATCAAACAATCTAAACAAAATAATATCGACATATCCCTTTAATTCATTATCCCAATATGCGTTTTTGGCGGTAAATTTAATTCCCAGCAAACAATAAAGATCATTTATTATCTGAGTATAATGATTCTTGCCGAAATTATTTCCCCGTCGTTTTAGCAAATTATAAACTGAACCGAACTCGATATATTGATGGTTAAAATTGGATTCGGCCCAAATCTGCATTAAATCAAAAAATGTTAATAGGGTGCTGGATGTACCAAATCCGAGCTCGGAATCCGGAAATACTTTCCATTCGCGTCTGATTGTTTTTCCATTTTGATCAACGATGGTATCTTCATAATCAATGGATTTAATTCCGTAGGGAATCTTTTTGGATAACAGAAAAATAGGAAACTCGCATAAAGTAAGCTCATACTTGCTTTTGGGACATACAGATTTATTTTTTTCTAAATCCTTTTGCATATTTTTTTGTAACCGATCTCTTTAAACGTTTTTTACACGTTTATTTAATTAACGTTTACCGGAGCAATAACTTTTCTATTTCATCCATTTACAAATGGTTTAGCCGGTGAAATGTCGATACCTGGCCGGTATAATGTCGATAGCCAGCCGGTGTAATGTCGATAATCGGCCGGTAAAATGTCGATGAATAAAACATACCGGGCTCGATTAAGATTTTATTGCGGATTTCAAAGTTATGCTTATCCATTGGCCTCAACCGGTGACGATCGTTCAAAATAGACGGGATTTTCTTTGCTGAAGGGCCTTCTCAGCGCTCTTATTTGAGCCATCTCAGCCGGGCTTTTTCCTTTTCCTGTTAACATCGGATTTTTCCCAAACCGGAAAGGGTGAATCAGGCAATCATATGTTTCAGCATTCTTTAACGGCTGCTTTGTTACCGCCCATGCAATCTAAACAGAATCGCCTCATGATCTTTACCGAAGATCTTTTTCTGCCCATTCTGTATTCGTAAAACGGACAAGGCGCTCCAGTGGCAAAGACAATGTGCCCGGTACAGTTTTCAACTTTCGAATCTGATCTGCTTTGCACGCAGTAATGACAATATGACCGGATTGTTCCAGACGGTGTTTTGTGCTTCTTTCTTTCCGATGTCATCTTGTTTATTCCCCGTCATGGTTAGCGTACCCATTATTGATGAGTGTCATAATATCAGTAACTCTCCATGCTGTTGTTCTTCTCCCCAGTTTGACCGGTTTAGGAAAACGTCCTTCCTTAACTCCGGCCCACCAGCTTGATTTGGAAATGGGAATTATGGCCGGTGTCGTTTTGTCTCCTACAATTTGATTAATCCTCAAAAATCCGGTTTCCGGTAATCTGTTCATCTTGTTTCCTCCTTGACAAAATTGATTCGCTGTTTTTCTTTGCAAATGTCCTTCAATAGTTTTTTAAAGTCTTTTTACTATTGATTCAGGTTTGCTTTGTTTGCCTGCGTACAAAATAAAACAAAGACGCGTATATGTCAGTCACCGCGAATCGACACGAGTGTGGAAATGTTCTTAATAATTAAAGGCTTGACTTTAAAATAATATTTTATAAGAAGATGATTATATGGAAAAATACGGATGGGATAGGTATAGAAAAGAAGGTTTGCAAGAGCTTGGGAATATCAAGGAATCTCCCCTGTTCGGCAATAAGAATGCCCAAAAATCATTTCTGGAAATTTATTACCAAATCTACAACGACGAAAAAGAAGATCAAATCAAGGCAACAGCCTTCTACCCGGAAAAAGAAATCAAAGTCGTAGCGCAACACAGAGCCAGAACTGTAATTAAAGATTTGCGCAAGAGCATAGATAAATTTTATACGTCTCCTGAAGGAAAAGATTCAAAATTTGAAATTTACTTTATCGCCGAAAGTGGAGATTATAAGTTAGGAATACGGCCTAAGAAAACAAATGCACAATTGCTCTGCCCGGAAGAACCTGTATCCTATAACGAGCATCAGTATTTTATTATAAAGCACAAGCCTTCCGCAATGAACAGACTTAGGGTTTTGCTTTTATTAATAGCGCCTCTTCTTTTTTTGATTAGTTTGGTTATCCTTTATGTGGAGAGATTTCATTCCTCCTGGTTAATCTTTTTTATCGGTTGCGGTGGTGTTATTTTAAGTCTGGGGATGGCATATATTGTCATTATATTGTTTAAATTCATGTCTCGTGAATTGGTGCATTTGTCGTCAAAGTATTTTCTGAAAGACGCCATAGATCATATTGCTCTTGTTTCCTTTTCGGCAAAATGCCCCGTTACGGGATGTGAAGGGAATGTGTTTATTTCCGACGAGTATGACGAGCGGGTAGAAGACAGCGGATATGTTGCTAAATGTTCAAAAGATCCCAAAGGACACAAGTTTTCTATTGATGCCAGAACGCTTAAAGGAAAAAGAATCAAGACAAAAACCCGATTCCCATTGATGAAAATTTTTCGTTAGTTTACTTTGTCTTCTCCCTCTTTTATTGAAGTCAATAAAAGAGGGAGAAGACAATCGTATAGCGCTTTCAACTCGTAAGGATCAGTCAACGCCATGAAAAATAATAAATCGACGGTTACGTATAACACCTACAACCAAACGATTTTGAAAAGTCCTGATGTTGAGCATTACGAAAAGAAAGAGTGCATATCTTCTATTGGTAGCTAACAAGAATATCTCTACTTCTCTACTACATCATGTATCTCTTCCAATGCTTAAAGTGCATTGGAGGTTATTCGGTATCCCAGCATGCAAACAACAGATCTCTTTCGAGTTCTGTTGTTTGCAAGGTCATCATCATAGCAAATGTTGATGAGAACTAGGATTCTTTATAAGAATATGGGTTTAATCAACCTTTATGACGACTGCATCCCCCTGTGCCAGGCCTCCACAGATACCGCATACGCCGTAACCGCCCCCCCGGCGGCGCAGCTCATACATCATCGTCATTAATATGCGACCGCCGCTTGCGCCGACGGGATGACCGATGGCGATGGCTCCTCCGTTCACATTGGTCTTGTCCAGGAGCGCTTTCCACTTCGCCTCATCCTTATTTGCAAGGATTTTCGTGGACACAAGGGTAACGGCAGCAAAGGCTTCGTTGATTTCGACGATCTTCATGTCGTCTATGGTCAGAGATGTCTTCTTCAGGGCGTTCCCGATAACAAAACCCGGCAACTCCGCCATTCGCCGGGGTTCGCTTGCCCCGCTCGCCACGGATACTATTGTAGCCAGAGGTTTTATACCCAGTTCCTCAGCCTTGGATCGTCGCATGATGATCAGGGCCGCAGCACCTGCATCAAGTCCCGGTGCATTGCCTGCCGTCACCGTGGGGCTGCCGTAAATAGTCTTGAGCTTCGAGAGCGCTTCCATGGTGGTATCAGGCCGGGGCAGCTCGTCTTTGGCAAATATGACGGGCGACCCCTTTTTTCCCAATATCTCAACAGGCACCAGTTCATCATCGAACCGGCCATTCTTATCGGCCTGGGCCCATTTCTTGTGCGACCCTACCGCCCATGAATCCTGCTCTTCCCGGGAGATACCGTACTCCATAGCGATCTCCCCGGCGTCCTTGCCCAACGGAGTATATTCCCGATAGGTAATCGGGTTCAGATAATCCTGCACCAGGAGCGGCTTCATACCAGAGCCCCAGCGGTACCCGTTCATGAGGAGCGGGGTGTTACTCATGTTCTCGGCGCCCACGGCCATGCAGGTGTCCGCTTCGTTCAGCAGGATGGCCCTGCGGCCCAGCTGAATCGCGCAGAGCGACGAGCAGCATGCCCGGTCTATGGTAAGGGATACCAGGGTATTGGGCAGCCCTGCCCGCAACAGCGCTTGCCGGGCGTTCACATTGTCATAAAGAGCGGCCTCGGCCTGGTCGCACATGCCGTAGTACAGCTCGTTAAGGTCTTCACCCTTGAGGCCTGCCCGTTTCAGACTCTCTTTCATCACGATGACCCCGAGGTCAGTGCTGTGCATCTCCTTGAGCACCCCGCCGAACTTGGAAAAGGGTGTACGAACTCCGCTTACAATAACAACATCATTTTTGTCTTTCATGTAATGCTCCTTTTTATCGTATCTGGTCGCCCTTATCGATCCCGCACAGGTACTTGGCAACCTTCTGCTTATTCTTCATGTTTATCAGTCTGGCTATCATGATCCGCTGCGCCTGCGGTATTATAATTTTTTGTATGAAAGGACGGCACAGCTCGTCGCAGAAAGCGCCCCCCAAGCGACAAGATACATGAGCCCGCTAGTATAACTGCCTGTCTTCGCAATTAAAAAGCCGATTAAAACAGGCGCCAATCCGGATATGCCGTTGGTAATCCCGTTCATCATGCCCGCACCTGCACCGCAGGCTTTCGAGGGGACTATTTGTTGGAGAAGTGCCCAGGAACACGGCATGGCGATTCCTATACAAGCGATGCCGCAGGAAATCAACACCGCGGCAGCCATATTACTCTCTACCTGAGAACTCAGGTAAATGAATACGGTAGAGCCCACCATCCCAAGCATGGCAAAAGGCGCACGCCGTCCCATTCTATCGGAAAAATGGGCAGAAATAAAATTCGTAAAAAAATAGAGGGCATAGGGCAATGCCGAGAGCGCACCCATAGCCTTCCAGTTAAAACCACGAGCGTCTTTTAGATACGACGGCAACCAAGCCATCGTCCCCCACCATATGGATGTTACGCCGCCATAAAGAAGCACGACTAACCAGAAGCGATAATCTCCCATGAAGGACTTCATGTTCTCCCAGATGCTAGCATGGCAGAGTCCGCCCTCAGCTTCGTCTTCTTTCTTTAGTGCATCTTCTATATAGTCTCTTTCAGCGAGACTGATCTTCCGATACTCGCGGGGATGATCGGCCGTGAAGAACCAAATCGCTATTAAAGGAATCGAGGACAGCGATGCAAGCACGAAGAAGCTGCCCCGCCAGCCGATCGTGGGGATCAGCCAGGTGAAGGCGGGCATCGCAAACATCGGGGCGAGAGCAAGGCCTGTGACCCAGACGGCATTCGCCGTGCCCCGTTCTTGACTTGGAAACCAGTTTTTCACAAACTTGCTTTGCATTGGCCAATGCAAAGATTCACCGAAACCCAGGATCGACCGGGCTATAATCATGGCCAGAAAACTTCCGGCAATGCCTCCGATAATGCAGGAAACAGCCCATAAAACAATAGACAGAGTCATAGCTTTACGCGGTCCGAGCCAGTCTCCGATAGGACTGAATATAACATTCCCTAAACCGTAACATATTAAGAATATGGTCATTAACATGCCTTTTGACACAGGATCATTTGCGATCCCCATAGCAGCAAGAAATCCCTTGTCGACGATCAGTACCGAGATATTCACGCGATCAATATAAGCGATAAACAGAGTCACCATAAGAATAATAGCAACTTGATAACGTGTACGCGACTGTTTCCCTGATCCTTGAGATATTGAACCTGAACTATTCATTGTGACTCTCCTTCTCCTTTCAATTTTTGTAACTATTATTTTTTCAGGTATATACCATCCGGATCACACTCATTTCTCAGGATTCGAAGCAATTCCGGATCGGGATGCTCCGTCTCGTGAACATCCTCGGCAATCTTAATATCCCAGCCTGTGTTTTCTTTGATCTGCTCAATGGTCACACCCCGGTGATAAGATACCAGATACATTTCCCTAGTTTCGGCGTCGAAGCGCATGAGACCCATGTTAGAAATTACGACGCTGGGGCCTCCTCCGACAAAGCCGTATGTCTCCCTTTCCTTTCCTCCATTAAAGAATCCGGGCGTAGTAATAAAATCAACCTTTTCCGGAAAGCGCTGTTTGAGATGAGACATCATAACAATCGTACGCTTACAACCAGTCCCAATGTCATTTGATCCACCGCTGCCTGGAAATCGTACTTTGGGCACCCGATAACCGCCAATGACTTGAGTATTGAGATTTCCATGTTTATCTATCTGCGCCCCACCGAGAAAACCGACGTCAATGTCGCCCGCATGCACATAGCCAAGCCCTTCCAACAGACTGGCCGCCTGGGCACTGCCGGGTGCAAGGACGGAATCTACAACCGAAGATGGTGTACGAACCGGTTTACAATCATATGCGCCGGATTCATAAAGGGTAATGATGTTGGGTGCCGTGGTCTTTTGTGCCAGAAAAACAGCAAGGAGAGGCAGGCCGGTGCCGATAATGACTATTTCTCCGTCTTTAATTTCTCTGGCCGCAGCCACGGCCATCATTTCCTGCTGAGTGAAGTTTGTATATTTATGTGTCATGATCAAGCCTCCGTTAAAAACCGTAATTCACAGATGATGAGCTGAAGTCTCGCGCTTTCAGATTTAAAAATTTCTTCATGCCGAAAGTATTAATATATTTCTGAATATATTCATATCTGTCAGAGACACTATAAACCCATTCATCCATGAACTCTTGCCAACCTTCGGCTGTTTTAGACCTTTTTATGTAGTCTCTCATGAATGGCCGATCTACATCGTAATACCCTTGGCAATTCTTGGGATGGGCACCGAACGGCGCCTCAACTACGGCAACAACCTTATAGCCCGGCAGGATTGTTCTATTGGGGTCTCTCCCGATGATTTCACGGGAAACGATTTCCTCACAGGAAACGATTACTTTCTTGCATGACCTCACGCTCCAGGGCGCATCCCCCGAAATGCCCCACATCTGGCAGTTACCCTCTGCGTCAGCGCGTTGAACATGAAAATAGCCAACTTCCGGCTGCAGGGCCGGCACTAATACATGTTCAAATCCGGAGCCAAAAGGATCCTTCATGAGTTTAGTCTTATTTTCACCCTTCCAGTTGGTATATTTGAGCAAATCGGAGCCCTTCATGGAATTGATGGGAACATAAGGAATTCCCAGAGAACCTGCCATAAAGCGGGCCATCATTGCAAAATTAGTATAGTCTTCAATCTCGACTTTATGGGGTATCGAGCTCTCTATTGCTCTCCGGTAACAGTAACTTGGCCCGAATACCTCCAATCCATTGTAGGAAGACTCAATCCGGTCCACACATCCTGCCCCGATCAACTGATCTACATGCTCGTTGGAACTCGCTGCACAGATAGTCAGACCTTTTTTCTTTTGTCTGATTATTTCATGGGTAAGGACATGGGATATAGAATGAAAGAAACCGCCAACCATTAAATTTGAGCCATCTTCGATGAATTTCGCTACGGCCTCCTTTGCTGTCATAACCTTTGATACTTTCATGGATTACACCTACCTCTCATTCTCTCTTACTCATTTATTACGACATTATCTATTTAACAGCCCAGATATCCGCCATCGACCGGAATTATAGCGCCGTTCACATAATTGGAAGCCTCTGACGCAAGAAAGATAATCAGACCTTTCATGTCCGCTGGTGTCCCCCATCGGCCAGCAGGAATTCGGGCCAATATTTTCCTATTTCTTTCTTGATCTGCAATAATTGCGGCATTCAGAGGGGTATCCATATACCCTGGGGCTATTGCATTAACATTTATCCCAAGGGACGCCCATTCATTCGAAAATGCCTTTGTTAGCTGCGCCACACCACCTTTGCTCGCCGCATAAGCGGGAACAGTATAACCGCCAAAAAAACAGAGCATTGAAGCAATATTAATGATCTTCCCTTTCTTCTTATCCAACATGATCCTGCCGGCCATTTGACTTAGCAAAAATGTTACCGACAAGTTAAGTTCAATGACATCGTCCCAATCCTTTTCAGTAAAATCTACACAGGAATTACGCCTCTGAATGCCCGCGCAATTCACAAGAATATCTAAAGTGTCGCCTAGTTTGACTACCGATGCCTGAAACGCCTGCGTTAATTGTTCTCTATCTCCTAAATTACCTTTTATGCCAAAAACTTTAGCTCCAGAGCTGCCGATTTCATTTGCTATTGCATCAATCTGGTCAGTTATGTCGATAATTGCGACCTCAGCGCCTGCTTCGTGTAGTCCTTCGACCAAACCTCTGCCTAACCCGCTGGCACCGCCTGTCACTATTGCTTTCTTTCCAGTCAAATCAAACATATTCATAACAATCTACCTTCCTTATTTAGATGACCCAATATCTCTAAAAAAAACTTTTCCCTCTTTTCCAACGGATCATGCATTTGCCTGTGCATTTTTATTTGATCATTTCCGTAAAACTTTGAATTCTATTTCTGATTTGTTCCGCCGAATCCATTTTTTGTTCGATTTCCAAATACAGCGTGGGAATCCCGGCAGCTTCAAGTTCCTTCTTGTATATTGGATAGTCAAATTCTTCAGGATTACAGAACTTCATCATACAAACCACCACCCCGTCGGCATGATTATCCCTGACTAATTCAATTAGCAGTTGTCCATGTTTCTTTTCTTCATCGTATAAGAGGGAGCAGCCGTCATGATCCGCAATCCGGTAGGCCAACCTTTCGAGCGCCGTTCCTTCGCTGCGGGCGCACGTTCTGAACTGTCTTGACTCATGCGCCAGATCGTCGGCAACAAAAACCATCTTGTTTTCGACAAAAGCATCAAGCAATGCATTCGTTTCTGCAAGAATTCCTGTAATGACCATTTTTATACCATCAAAATTTTCTGCCGGAAGCTTTTTCAATTCTTCCATGAGTTCTTTAACTTTGGCGGTATAGTGGCTTTTGTCCATGAAATATGCTGCCTTGATAATTAAGTGGCGCGTTTTCGCGTTCAACGTTTTAGGATACTTGCCAACAATTGCCGTAAATTGTCGCATGGTTTTCCGATAGTCTTCGTAAATGGCGATACTGTTTTCCAGATCTTGCTCGGTTATTTTTCTGCCGGCGACAGTTTCAAACTCTTTTTTCACCCTTTTATATTCATCGATTAGATAGGCAATCCCGGCAGCAATTTTTCTATGTTGCGGGTAAACAATGGGGATCAAATATGTTTTTGGAACGGCAACCTGCCAGTTATCACAGATACATTTTAGGGTATCACAATAAGTCGGAATAACAACAGCAGACAAAAAATCATACATCCCTTTCATGCCTTGCTCAACATTGATGCGCATGATGGAACAACAGAAGCTTTGTAAATACTTGTCCGCCTCTTTGATCTCAGTCTGCCCTCCCCAAAGGCCGACAGGCAACAGGCCTGCCGCATAGATGATTTCATCAGGCGTATAATAAGGAAAACATCCTACCGCCTTTTTCCCTGTTTCCTTCATTGACGCCTTTACAGCTTTTGCCGGATGGTTTGCTGTTTCTTGCAAATCAGCTATGATTTCCCCAATACGATTCATTGTCCACTAGGCCTTTCTTTTTTTCTTTGTTCCATCATTTCCATAAAAGCTTCTATTCTTGTTTCATATTGCGCCAGGGAAAATGCCCGCGGATCGGTCTGATCCCCGTCGAAAATAACGGACGCCGTACCGGTCTGCTTCTGGACTTGACGTTGCACTTCGTATTGTCTGAAATCCATTAACTTGCAGCTTCTGTTCGAATGATAAATAATGCCGTCTAAAGAAAAATCTTTCACAATCTGTACGATTTTATTGATTCCATAATTCAGGTTCCTGTTTGCATAATTGGCACTGTAGGCTCTGGCCATAGCATCCAAATCATCATTGTCATATACGATGGTCCAGGAGTCGGGATATGTCGAGGTGACCATATTGATCCCGTTTTTCCTTAATATTTTGGCTGTATCAGACAAATGCGGCCAGCAGGCAATGCCGTCCCACATGATGCGGTATTTTTCTTCCTGATCTCTCCAGGGGCCTTCACCGCGGTCAATTTTCCCCTGCAGTTCTTCCGCCCAGAGCTTGAAGAGGTCCAGCCCTTCCTGTTTCCCCCTCATACACACGATAACCGCCATGTAATTGAATAAATCGAAGCCATTGAAAGGCGAGGGTTTTGCTACCGCCAGGGCCGTTGCTTTTTTCCACCACTGGGCCGTCTCTGTGGAAATTTTCATAACATCACGGAAACGGTCGCGATCGAATTTTCTGCCGGTAATTCCTTCCAATTGACTGATGGCATTTTCGAACTGGCCCCGGATATATTTGACGCTATGCTCCGGGATCTCGTCTGTATGGTTGAAAGGCGTATCAATTAGAATCATGGGGATACGCATATCCCGGGCAAGGTTCTCGTACCATTTGATGGCGGTGCTGCAAATGTTGCTGCAGCAAAATATAAAATCCGGCATGGGAATATTGCCGGCAACACTTTCTTTAAGCCTAGTATAGCCCATATTGACCCGTGCGTAAGAACATAAATCCGTTGAATAGCCATTGCTTTCGGCATTGTCGAGAAACGCCTGGGCATCTTTTCTCGCTCCAATAACCGCCGCATGGTTTTCCGGATAAACTACCTTGATGTCCATGGTTTCCAAAAGCTCTTGGGGGGCAATGGAGGTGGACCAAGCGACAAGTTCGCCCGCCGCTTTGGCTGCAAAGGCATCTTCATAATGACGGGAAAGCAACTCTCCCAACATTTGTTTTGAAGAAATAGTCGTATCCATATTTTTTATTTCAATAGTTCACGTGAAATGATTAATTTCATAATCTGGTTTGTTCCCTCGTAGATCTGGGTAATTTTTGCATCCCTCATCATACGTTCAAAGGGATACTCTCTCATATACCCGTAACCGCCGGCAATCTGGAGTGCATCCGTTGTAATTTTCATCGCCGTGTTGGAGGCAACAAGCTTGGACGCCGCGGAAAGATAGCTTTTGTTCGGATCATTAGCATCAATCAGCCTTGCTGCCTGATAAACGAGGCTTCTGGCCGCATCGAGTTCTGCGGCCATATCTGACAGCATCCAACCTATACCCTGGAATTGGCCGATGGGTTTTCCAAACTGAATCCTTTCTTTTGCGTATTTGATTGCAAGTTCCAGGGCGCCACGTGCAACACCACAGGCTTGTGCAGCAATAACAGGCCGTGATGTATCGAGGGTCTGCATAGCATATACAAACCCCTTCCCTTCTATGCCAATAAGGTTTTCTTCTGGTATCTCGACATCCTCAAAAACCAGTTCTCCTGTAGGTGATCCCTTTATGCCCATCTTTTTTTCCCACTTGCCGATTGAAAATCCCGGCGATTTGGTAGGTACAATGAAAGCGCTTATTCCTTTGACACCCTTCGATGCATCCGTCATGGCAAATACCGTGATGAGATCGGCTACCGGACCATTGGTAATGAAACATTTTGTTCCATTGATTATGTATTTATCACCTTTTTTCACCGCTCGTGTCTTCATAGCCCCGGAATCGGACCCGGCACTTGGTTCAGTCAGTCCATAAGAGATGATAACATCTCCAGAAGCTACCATCGGACCATACTTTGCCTTCTGTTCCTCGCCGCCTCCAATCAGGATCGGCTCCCATCCCAACGCCTGACCCTGTACAATCAGTGATGAGCTGACGCAGGCCCTGGCAATCTCTTCCACGGCAAGACACGTAAACATATGTCCTTGATCGGTGCCGCCATATTTTTCCGGAACCGCCAGTCCGAGAAGCCCCATGTCTGCAAATATCTTTTTCAAATCCCAGGGAAATTCCTCTGTCTCATCGATCTCCGCGGCCCGGGGCACAACTTTATCATCAACCATTTTCCGCAGTTGATCTACAAACAATCTCTGGTCTTTATTATCAAGCAAATACATAACCTTTTCTCCTCACTTTTTTAGAATTACAAGTATAATACTACTGTTTTCTTTTTATCCTTTAATCCCGGCAATTTCTTTAGCCAGTTTTTTCTTTTGTTCCAGATTGCCCTGGCGTGAAATCATAATTCGCTGAGCCTGCGGCGAACCCGCGCCATGCATGGATTCCGTACGATAGCCTACTGCGGCTGTGCCTAAAGTAATATTCTCCACCAATCTTAAAATGCGGCAGCGATTCTCCGTGGATACCGAAGCGACTCCTTTAAAATATTTTTCGACTAATTTGCCGATTTCCGGGTGACGTAAATCTTTTTCCGAACCCATTGTGACCATTAATCCACCGGCAATATCTTCGGCCAGCCGTGATATTTCATAAGGAAACCTGGTAACGTTCTGTTTGCAGACATTGGCCAGCAATAAATCAATCAGGTAGTTGCCGGAAGCGGTCTTATGTCCCTGCGCAGAGCAGGCGATGCCACAGGAGTAAAGAGTTTCGTTCAGATGTATCATTTCAATCAGTTTATCTTTGACGTGTGATGCTTTGGAAGCGCCATTGTAATCGGCAGCCAGAGCAGCCGCGCCAATGAGCACGTCGCCGACGCCGACTTTGCATCCGCCGTAACTCTGGCGATGATATCCGGCAAAGCGTTCCACCAAAGCGCCGCTAAATTCATATTCGCCGCACATAAGTACGTTTTCCCAGGGAACAAACAAATTATCAAAAACCATAAGAGCCTCATGGCCGCCGAACTGCCGGTTGCCCACGTCTATTTCACAGCCTTCCAGTTTTCGAGTATCGCAGGATTGCCGGCCATAAATATAGGATATGCCTTCCGCGTCGGCAGGCGCGACAAAAGAAAGGGCGTAATCGGCATCTTCTTTGGTCATGGCGATAGTCGGCATCACCAGAATCCAGTGGGAATTGATGGCTCCTGTCTGGTGCGCTTTGGCGCCCCGAACGACAATGCCATCTTTTCTTTTTTCCACGACATGTGTATAGAGATCGGGATCGGCCTGCTTGCTGGGAGACAGGCTGCGATCTCCTTTGGGATCAGTCATAGCGCCGTCAACGACGAGATCTTCTTCCTGGATCATTTTAAGAAATTTGATAAAACGATCATGATACTTAGTGCCCAGTTTTTCATCCATTTCGAATGTTACGCTGTCCACGGCATTGATGGCATCCATCCCAACACAGCGCTGAAAACAGGAACCTGTTTTCTGTCCCAGCAGGCGCTGCATTTTTACTTTCTTAATCAGGTCTTCAGTACTTTGGTGCAGGTGGCAGAACCGGTTTATTTTTTCCCCTGTCAGATGGGATTTCGCCGTCATCAGATCTTCATGCTGGGGATCTTGAGCTAAAGCGTAGGTCATTTTTACGGAATTCATGGATGGCCTTATAATAGGATTATCCACCGGGTTTTTAACCAGTTCGCCCAGCAGATAGACTTTAAAATTCATTTTACGTAGGCTTTCTTCATATTGTTCAGCAGTTTTTAATGCCATTCTATTTGTACCTCGACCTTATATTTGTTTTCTTTCCATACCCTCTTCGTCAGCGATCTTGATCGAAGCAAGAACTAACTCGGGTGTTACAGGCATCAGCTCATTGTGAATGGTTTCTTTCGCGGCACAGGCAATCGAGGCTGCCTTCTCCAAGTCCTCATCAGACGCACCATCCAGACCGAGCGCAGCCAGTGTCGTGGGTAAATCAACCGACTCGCAAAATGAATACACCTCATCTATCACGCTTGCTGGTTTGTCTGTCATGAACAGAGAGGCCAGCACGCCAAAGGCAACTTTCTCCCCATGGTAATATGCATGACCTTTATCGAGGGCATTGAGCCCGTCCTGTATAGCATGGGCAGCCGCAAGGCCGGCACTCTCAAAACCGATGCCACTCAATAGTGTGTTGGCTTCAACAACATGTTCAAGCGCCGGGATGACGACATGTTGTCTGCAAGCCATCTTCGCGGAAAGACCGTATTCCATAAGAGTTTCATAACAAAGACGAGCCAAAGCCTGGGCTGTCATGGAACTATGGGCCCTCACCATGTTTTTTGCATATTTCATTCTGCACGATTCTGACTCAAACCACGTAGCTAATGCATCCCCCATACCTGCAATCAGGAACCTCTCAGGGGCTTTTGCAATAATATTCGTATCGACAAGCACGACGTCTGGATTCCGTCGAAGCATGAGCACGCGCTTGATACGTCCTGTATCCGGTCGATAGATGACCGACAGGGAACTGCAGGGAGCATCAGTCGATGCCACCGTCGGTGCTATAATGACGGGAACGTCCATCTCATGAGCTACTGCTTTCGCTGTATCGAGTGTTTTCCCTCCACCAATGCCTATTACAACATCGCAGGCCTCCTTGCCTGCTATCGCCATTAATCGTGTAATCTCTTCATCAGAACATTCCCCTGCAAATTTCTCGACCACCACTGGAATTACTTCTTTTATTGAAGCATGGATACCGGGTATGACCTTTTCACATACCGAGGGACTACAGATAATGGTGCCTTTCTTTCCATAGCGCGGTATCAGTTCCTTTAGCTCTTTAATAGCGTCGTAGCCCTGTATGTACTTTCCGGGAAATAATGTAGCTGTGATCATCTTACGATGGTTTTCCTTTTCTGATATACTTCATCGTTCCGTTTTATCCTTTTATCCGCGCTAGTTTTCATGAAACTTTTGAGAGTTCATGATACTCTCCCCCTTTTACAAAAAAAAGGGGGGGAGTATCACCTGGTAAGATTTAACTGCTTTTGCATTTATTGAACCAGGAGAAGGAATTCATCATGAGTCACTGGGTGTGAGAAAGTCGGGAAATTTTCCTTTACAGTAAAATCTTGAACCGCCTGTGATCCGGCTGCAGTAACGTCAGTCATAGTAAAAACATTGTAACCTCTTTCATAAGCTGAGCGCATGGTGGACTCGACGCAGATATTGGTGACAAAACCGGCGAGAGCTACGTTCTTGATACCCATCGCCCGCAAAATAAAATCAAGGTTTGTGGTACTAAAAGCATCAGGAGCGCGCTTGCCTTCGATGATAACATCACCCTTAACCGGTGTTAATTCATCGACAATCTTCGTGTTCCACGTATTTTTCTTGAATGCTCCGACAGACTTCACGTATCCACCGACACCATAAGCTTTAGGTCCCACTTCACAAACATCAGTTGCGAACCAAATGGGTACATGCATGATTGTGATGCCCTTTTCGCGCGCTTTTGCAACCAGGTCAACGGCATTGGCAAGAACATTGTTTTTGTCCACCACGGGTTTTAACCATTCATAATTCTTTCCACCGGGCTTGAGCATCTCATTCTGGAATTCGATCAACACGACTGCAGTTTCACTGGCTTTTATTTTTTCCAACTTTTCTGCAGCAAATACCGCCGTGGAAAAGAAAAGCAGACACAGACCAACTAACACACACGAAATTGTTTTCTTCATTATTTGTTCCTCCTTGTTTTGATATGAACTTCACTTTTATTTTATTATACGCTACAGCATGTGGCAATAAAGTCACTTTTTTGTTATCTACTTAAACAGTTATACGCTTAGCTTAACACCTATGCCCCCTTTATGAAGCAAGCTTCGGGGTGGGGATATCGCCCAGTAAGAGTTAACTGCTTTTGCCTTTATTTCATAATCAAGCCCAAGAATTCTTTATGAGTCATTGGGTGTGAAAAAGTCGGGAAATTTTCCTTTACAGTAAAATCTTGAACCGCCTGTGATCCGGCTGCAGTAACGTCAGTCATAGTAAAAACATTGTAACCTTTTTCATAAGCTGTACGCATGGTGGACTCGACGCAGATATTGGTGACAAAACCGGCGAGAGCTACGTTCTTGATACCCATCGCCCGCAAAACAAAATCAAGGTTTGTGCTAAAAAAAGCATCAGGAGCGCGCTTGCCTTCGATGATAACATCACCCTTAACCGGTGTTAATTCATCGACAATCTTCGTGTTCCACGTATCTTTCTTGAATGCTCCGACAGACTTCACGTATCCACCGACACCATAAGCGTTAGGTCCCACTTCACAAACATCAGTTGCAAACCAAATGGGTACATGCATGATTGTGATACCCTTTGCGCGCGCCTTTTTAACCAGATCAACGGCATTGGCAAGAACATTGTTTTTGTCCACCACGGGTTTTAACCATTCATAATTCTTTCCACCGGGCTTGAGCATCTCATTCTGGAATTCGATCAACACGACTGCAGTTTCACTGGCTTTTATTTTTTCCACCTTTTCTGCAGCAAATACCGCCGTGGAAAAGAAAAGCAGACACAGACCCATTAACACACACAACATTGTTCTCTTCATTATTTGTTCCTCCTTGTTTTGATATGAACTTCACTTTTTATTATACGCTGCTGCATATTGATTGCATTAAAAAGCAAGACGTATGCCATGTTAAAAAAGATGCAATATCGATCGATGATATTATAAAGGAATGGTATCTGATATTGTTGAATAGATTGATCTTATTTGATATTGATGCATCGATATTTTGTTCATATTTACAATTGGAGAATTGTTATATTAATAAATAGATTGATCAGTTTATGAGCCCTTTTGCTTTTTTTGTATAATTTTTGAGCATTTTCCAGTTTTTCATTATTTGCAGGCATGAAAAATAAACAACCCCTCCGCAAGCGACGGGGACTTTAACCATAGAGACTAAAACAAATACACGAAGTTCCGGATGCTTTTTTGAATACGAGGGCTTTGCAGTACCCCCCCTAATCGTCATACCGGCGGAGGCCTGTATCCAGGACATCTCCTGAGCCAGCCGAAGAAAACCATTGCTAATACTGGATTCACCCTGAAGGGCACTTCGCCGTGTCGCGCTTCGCTTGTACGGAATGACAATATTCTTAGTTTTATATGTCTGTGCAAAACTCTCGCATGCAAGATTAATCTGAATATGTTTTAATAAAAAATAATGTATTCAGATTTAGAAAAAAATCATAGTTAGTGCCTGCGCGATACAAGCCGGTTTTTCTTGTCCCTCTATCTCTATCGTATGTGTTTGAGTCATCAGTATTCGGTTATCAGGCTTTGGTTCCAATAATGAAAGGACAATGCGGTCGCGGATTTTTGCACCGGAAATAACGGGATTGATAAACCGCACTTTATCGAGGCCATAATTGATTAACATCTTTGACCCTTCAAATTTGAGAGGTACCTGGTAGCTGAAAAAGGGCAAATGGGAGAGCGTGAGAAACCCATGTGCAATGGTTTTGCCGAAAGGTCCTTTAGTCGCTTTTTCCATGTCCACATGAATCCACTGATGATCTTTTGTGCTGTCGGCAAATTGATTAATCTGCTCCTGTGTGACCTGTGTCCAGTCCGAAAGAAATATTTCCCACCCAATCAATTTTTCCATATCCTTCAATACTTCTGCTACAGACATGATTGCCTTTCTCCCTTCTCATTATTATTCCAATACGAACATAGTAACAGGCCGTTGATGAATTCGACGACCTGTTGCTGTTTTTATTGTCGGCTTAAAATACCAGTGCTTAAATTTTCATACCGCCGTCGCAAAATATAATCTGTCCGGTGATAAATGAACTCTCGTCAGAGGCCAGAAAAAGCGCCAGATTGGCAACGTCCAAAGGCGATCCCTTGCGGTTCAGGGGTACTATGGAAGATAGTGTGGCATCCATTTGCTTAATAAATTCGGGCGGCATATTCTTCATCATATCTGTCCAGATCATACCCGGAGCAATGGCATTGACATTAACACCCTTTGGCCCCATTTCCTTGGCAACTGTTTTGGTCATGCCGATAACTCCGGCCTTGGAGGCGGCATAGTTAATCTGCCCGACATTGCCTAAAGCACTGGTTGACGAAATGTTGATGATTTTTCCGTAGCCTTTCTCCCGCATAACCCTGCCCGCGCACTGCATCCCGTAAAACACGCCGGTCAGATTGACTGCGATAACCTGATCCCACTGCTCATCGGTCATCTTATGCATGATTACGTCACGGGTAATGCCCGCGTTGTTGACAATAATGTCAACTGTACCAAATTCTTTAATGGCCGTATTAACCATTTTCTGTACCACTTCCCGTGAGGCCACCGAGCCGACAACGGCCACAGCCTTGCCGCCATTGGCTTTGATCTTTTCCACAACGCTTTTTGCGTCCGCCTCATTAACATCATTCACGATCAATTTTGCACCTTCTTCGGCAAAGCGCAAAACGATGCCTTCGCCAATACCACGTCCTGATCCTGTTACAATTGCCACTTTGTCTTTCAATCTCATTGGTAAAAATCTCCTTAGAATATTTTAATTATCTATCTTCAATTCCAAATTCCGTATAATAATAAATTCCCAAGGCTGATAATTGTCAGCGACTGGATTTAATTTTTTCAATACGCCGCGTAATTCGATTGCGTACATAAGCATTACGCATGCCAAAGTAAAAAAGATGAAATATCGATCCATGATATTATAAAGGAATGGTATCTGATATTGTTGAATAGATTGATTAAATATTGATTTTATTTGTATTGATGCATCAATATTTTATTCATATTTACAATTGGAAAATTGTTATATTAACAAATAGATTGATCAGTTTATGAGCCCTTTTGCTTTTTTGTATAATTTTTGAGCATTTTCCAGTTTTTCATTATTCTGGATTTTTTTATATAATGTATTTCTTGCCATACCTAATTTCTTTGCTGCTCGGGATAAGTTTCCTCCTTCCTTTTGCAAAACGATATTAATCGCTATATCTTCCGCAGTTTTCATTATGTCAATTTGGTCATCATTATTACTTATTAATTTCTCATGAATATTCTTCACATCGTTTTCATTATTTTGCTTATTTAAAAAAAATCCTTCCGGCAAATGTTCAACACCAATTCCGCTTTCTATATCAGATATCAATAGGGCTCGTTCAATTATATTTTTCAACTCCCTTATGTTTCCCGGCCAAGAATGATTTAATAAAGCCCGATAAAATTCAGGTGTAACATTTAAGCTGCTTAAACCAAACTTTTCCCCATAATAATTAAAATAATGTTTTGCCAAAACAGGGATATCTGATTTCATTTGATTTAAGGCAGGTAATTTTAAAGTAACAATGTTAATACGATAATATAGATCTTCCCGAAAATTGCCCTTATTGATTTCCTGTAATAAATCTTTTTTTGTAGCCGAGATTAAACGAAAATCAGTGGGAATTTCTTCAACTCCCCCAACCCTGACAATATGATTGCTCGATAGAGCTCTTAACAATTTTATTTGAACGTTTAAGGGCATGCTTTCAACCTCATCCAAAAAAAGAGTCCCCCCCGAAGCTATCTCTAACTTACCGAGCTTACCGCCTTTTAGTGCTCCCGTGAAAGAACCAGGTTCATATCCAAATAACTCACTTTCGATGATTTCTGACGAAATTGCGCCACAATTAATTGCTACAAAATGTTTGTCCTTTCTTTGACTGGCAGCATGTATCGATTGGGCAAACATTTCTTTGCCTGTTCCACTTTCGCCATAGATAAGCACAGATGAACCAGACATAGCAATTTTTTTTGCTAGGGATTTTGCTTTTATCAATTCAGGATTATTACCAATGATATCATCAAATTTATATATCGTTTTGGCGCTATTCAATTTAGAGCCTATTTTTTGTATAATGCTTACATCCGCAAAGAAACATGCTAATCCATTTTTTTCATTAAGAAGGCGTGTTGAAACAAGAAAAGATTTGACTTTCTTATTCTCAATTTTAATTTCTATTTCTTCATTATTCATTTCTTGAATATTCTTATTGCCAGTAATTACTTTAAGATATTGATCCAGCTTTTTAATGATTAAAGGCCTATCACTGCTAGGATCAATTCCAAAATACTGAAGAGCTTTTTGGTTATAACGTTCTATTCTTTTATCAAGCATATTTATATAAACTACGCCTTCGGTCATGTAATCCATCATTACACCCAAATTTCCCATCGTAGCGCTTACAGCTAATTCATTTTCTATCGCCTGCCCAATGCTTGTAACCAATCCCAATGTTTCACGTGTTTGTTCGGCTATAACACTAGCAATGTTTATAGCGCCAATGATTTCGCCATAGGCATTATGGATAACTGTACATGAACAGTTTACGTCATGATGTGGTTCATTATAATGCTCAGCGCCAAGGAGTTGAACAGGCTTATTGTGCATCAAAGCCAAACATACTGCATTTGTACCTGCTGTTTTTTCCGATCTGTTGCTGCCGACACAAAATCCTATTTCATCATCTTTTGGATTTACATCTTTATCGTCAGTCAACTTTAAGCAATAACCATCCGCATCAAAAAGTGATATGCGCAAGCCATTGCCGGTAATAATTTCATCCATCATTTTCATATACTTTCCTGACACATTAATAAGTTCGTACGAAGCTTTTTCCCTTTTTGAAATCTCTTCTTGATTTGGTAAATCAACATCGATTTTTCCATATTCACTAACTTTATATTGTTTGCTTCTCTGCCAGGATTCATAAACCTCTTTCGAAATTATTTCTCTGTCAACTTTTTTATTGTTGACGAACTTTTCCCATTCATTTTTTATTTTAATAGCCTTCTCATTCATTAATTTTTTATATTGATTATCCATATTCATATCCCTTTTCCGAGGCAAGATTAATAAATAACAAACGCTCTCGTAAAGTACATTAGAGCGAAAATTCCATAACAATGCAAGCGGAAAAATGCTCAAAATTTAAGCAAAATAACAAAAATGCTCATAGATTGATCAATCTATTTGTTAATATAACAATTCTCCAATTGAAAATATGAACAATATATTGATGCATCAATATTTTTTAAGATCAATATTTAATCAATCTATTCAATACTATTGATACTATTCCTTTGGAATATCATCGCTCGATACTTCATCTTTTTTACCATGGCATGCGTCTTGCTCTTTGGTACGATCAATATACTGCAGCGTATAATAGTTCATATCAAAACAAGGAGGAACAAATAATGAAGAGATTTTGGTCAGTAATGCTATCGCTAGGTTTAGTCCTAGCTTTTAGCGCGTCGGCTATGGCAGTCGATGTAAAAGTTAGCGGCGAATTTTACGTCGGTGGATTGTATTTAGATAAAACTAATTTAACGAAAGATGTGGAACCTAACCCGAGTACCGCATTCTATTATCAGAGGTTAAGGGTCGAGACTGATTTTATCGTAGCTCCTGGTCTGAAGCTGGTCACCCGCTTTGACACCATGGACAGAATCTGGGGCGGTGCGAGATCTGCACCCGGAACACCTGATTCACAATCTATAGCAACACGGGCTGAAGTTGAAAACATCGCTTTCGATTGGGCCTACATTAATTATGACTCACCTATCGGTACATTCATGGTAGGCTATGGGCCCGATAGGTTCTGGGGAACCGCTTTCGGCGATAGCATCAACGGCCATGCCACCGGTCAAATAGCCTATTTTAAGCCTGTAGGTGATTTCTTTTTTGGCGCTCTCGTTTACAAAGAAGGTGATAACAGTAAATCTGCTGTAACTACAGGAACAACAACCACCGATCAAGACGCCGATAAGTACGTTGTATTTGTAGATTATACTGTCAACAAGAACATCAAAACCGGTTTACTTGCATGCTACTATCGTGACGCTTCGGGTAGAAACTTCAGCAGTTGGTACAATGGCGTTCTTGGCCCCAATACACCAGCCTATGGCACCATGTCAGCGTACTATTTATGGCCTTATTTCAAAGCCAAATTCGGCCCTGTAGCTTTAGAAGGAGAACTCGAATACGCTTGGGGTTCGATTACTTCTGAAACTACCGGTGACCCTAATGTGAATGTCCAAGACTTGGATATTTACCTTGCGGCAAATGTCACTTTAGGCATGTATTATTTTGGTGGCCAATTCGCCTATCTCCAGGGCGATGATCCCAATTCTAAAACACGCTCGGGCGGCATTACCGGTCAAAACGGTGGTACGGATTGGAATCCAACCTTGATTATGTTCAATCAGGATCTTACCTACTATGCGGGCCCAATTGGTGGCTATGACAATACTGCTAATGCCAGTGTGATGACCAATGCTTGGTTCTTCCAGGGCAAAGTTGGCTTACATCCTATTCCAGCATTGGATATCAATGCATCTCTTTCTTTCGCCCAAGCAGATCAGAAACCAGTAGGTGTTCTCAACAGTGCATACGGCTGGGAAGTTGACGTTACCGGTACTTACAAAATCACCAATAACCTTTCTTATATGCTGGGTGCCGGTTACTGGTTCGTTGGTGACTATTACAAAGGCGATAACAATAACAACCAGCTCAGAGATGAGTACATGCTAATCAACAAGCTTACTTTGACCTTCTAATAACAAAAGAGTTAATTGTTATTTTTACACCCCGGGGGGGCGGGTAACCTCCCGGGGATTTTTATGTAATGTTGATGATTTAATTATAACCACTGGCTAAAAATTAAGCACTATCTTAAATGGAAAGGAACTATTTTAGAGACGGTAAAACATACCGCAAATTGATAAAAATAAAAGTCGGCAAAGGGATTGTGGAGATTTCTGTTCTGATTTTTTTGTGGAGAAAAATATTTTTTTTCAAATAAGAGCGTTTTAATTTATTACAAAGTATTTTGAAACGCCATTTCCTTAAAAAGAAATCCTGTAAATACTTTTAGGTTATCATATAGACAGATAATAAGAATGAGGTGAATGATGAAAAGAACATTGATAATATTTTTAGCCGTTATTTTCCTGTTTTCTTTTTCGGGGCTGGTTTGTGCCACAGAAAGAATTGTCCAATTAACCATACCCGGCTGTTCCTCCTGTGGTGGCACCTTCGGCATGGTAGGTTCTATCCTGAAAAAAAGTAACGGCATAAAGCAATACGAGTATAAAGGTAATGACCTAGTGAATATTACTTTTGATGACGAAAGGACTACCCTCAACATTATTCTGGATGAACTGAAAAAAGGGGAGATTAAATTAACGGGCGATCCGGTGTATATAAAGTAATACCTCTTCTAGAGGAAACATCTACCATACTGGCAAATATTCTCGGTAAGGAGAGGTTTATTTTATTATGCGCTCCCCTCCCTTCGGTGTACGTTAACGTTCAAAGCGCTATCTTTGATTTCAAAGTGGTACAAGCCGACGGCTCTCTTCTTTTTTGCCGCTTCCAACGTATCAACCACTTTCCTTACATCTTGTGAGCAACCTTTTTTACAAATCAGCAAGGTGTCTTTGGTCTCTACTATTATTAAATCCTTTAATCCGACAACAGCGACAAGCTTTTTCGGACTGTAAGCAAGAGTACCTTCAGTATCTGTAAAGATTGCGCTCCCACTCTAATTACACATAATCAAGCTAAGTATATTTATCGTCTGTGATGAATTGTGTTTATTACGGATTGAAGTCTAGCATTTTGTTGAAATTAGCGTTTTGTTTCTGACAGGAAGAAGTAAATGCCCTCGCATTTATAAAAATCACGTACCTAAATATCACTATTTCATTCTGAAATCAATAAAATGGGGAGTGTGTTTTATTCTATCTTAGTATTTGAAGACTCGATTTTCATAAAGACAATATGTTGTCAACTGAAGTAATAATTTTGCATCGTCTTTGCAGTTGATGTCAAGAAAACTCTGTCCACCGACAGTTAATTTTATACTGTTGTTTTCTTAAATGGCAATACTTTGGCTCCTACTTTTAATCCATCAAGATAATCAGCCCAAGTCTGCATCATCTTCCGTCTTTCGTTCAGGTGTTGAGTTCTGTTATAACTTCGGCCTAGTGGGTCGCTGACGCGGTGTGCTAATTGTGCTTCAATAAAATCCGGTCTTATTTGTAAGACTTCATCAATGATTGTCCGTGCCATTGCTCGGAATCCATGGGGTGTCATTTCGTCTTTTGTATATCCCATGCGGCGCAGTGCGGCTAAAATGGCATTATTTGACATTGGCCGGTCATAAGTTCTACCGGAAGGAAAAGCATATTGACTTGTGCCTGTCAGTTTTTGAAGTTCTTCTAGAATTTTTCTTGCTTGCTTTGATAATGGTACAAGATGCGGTTCTCTCATTTTCATTTTCTCTGCCGGAATACTCCATAGAGCATTTTCAAAATCAACTTCTTTCCATTCCATGTGTCGCAATTCGCCGGGACGGACAAAAACAAGTGGTGATAACTGCAAAGCTAATTTTACAACATAACTACCAACGTAACCGTCAATTGCTAGAAGTAATTCTCGCACTTCTTTAGGTTCGGTTATGGCGGCCAAGTGTTTTTCTTTTGCCGGTGGTAATGAACCGATTAAATCTTGTGCCGGATTTCTTTCAGCACGTCCGGTGGATATTGCATAACGGAAAATCATATTGCATATTCCTCTCACACGGTGCGCTCCTTCCAATACGCCCCTTGATTCGACACGTCTTAACACTGTCAAAAGTTCAGGTGCTTTGATTTCTTTAATCGGACGTGAGCCAATCCATGGAAAAACGTCACGTTCTAAACATCGCATTAATTTATCCGCGTGACCTTCCGTCCATGTTGATTTAAATTTTTCGTGCCATTCTCTGGCTATAACTTCGACGGTTTCAGTGTCTTCAACTTTTGCCTGTTTCTGCGCTTTGCGGATTGCACCGGGATCAACGTTGTTTGCCAGCAGTCTTCTAGCATCCTCACGCCGTTGTCGTGCATCTAGGAGGCTTATTTCCGGATATGTACCAAAAGCGAGAAGTTTTTGTTTGCCGTCATATCGGTATTTGAAACGCCATAGCTTCCCACCGCTGGGCGTGACCATAAGGAATAAACCACCGCCATCAAATAGCGTGACATTCTTACCTTTTGATTTTGCTTTTTGAATCTTCATGTCGGACAAAGGAATAATTCGCTTAGGCATTAGCATCCTCCTTTTTTTGGTGTATATTAAAATTATGGGTGTATATTAAAAGCTCGTATATACCCAAAATGGGTGTATTCTGTAAAACCTTATAACACGTCTTTGGATAATAGACAATAGAAAAGACGCTATTTCTAGCGCCTTTATGAACTTTATTGGATTATTTTGGATTAGGTTTTGGTGGAGATGAGGGGGATCGAACCCCTGGCCTCGGCGTTGCGAACGCCGCGCTCTCCCAGCTGAGCTACATCCCCAATATTCCCAATTTCCATAGGGGAAAAACGTAGGAGAGCATATATTATTGCTTGTCTTAGTGTCAAGAAATTGTTAATATGACTCTTGAGTTGGCAAACTTATTGATTTTTTCTATATTCACAAGTAATTTTTTATAAATGGAAAACTGGTAAAAAATATCTATGCGGTCATAAAATTTGCACCCGTTAAATTATTTTATTCTTTTCTCGCAAGAAAAATGATAGAAGATAATCAATTCCCAACGAGGAGAAAAATACATGGCGAAAATTGATGCTTTTTTTCATCTTATGCATGAGCAGGGTGCATCAGATCTGCATCTTGTTTCCGGTCAACAACCGGCTCTTAGAATCCGCGGTGACATTGAGCGGATTAAATATGACATTCTCACCACTGATTCTTTAAAAGTACTTCTCTACGAAATCACGCCGGAATTTAAAATTAAACTTTTTGAAGAAACAGGCGACGTTGATTTTGCTTATGAAGTCCCTTCACTCGCACGCTACCGCGTCAATTATTTCCGGCAAAAAAACGGTATAGGTGCCGTATTTCGCGAAATACCCGATAGAATTTCATCTTGTGCAGAACTGGGACTCCCTAGCGTGATATCAAAATTAGCTGCTCTTCCGCGTGGTCTTGTGCTGGTCACCGGCCCTACGGGCTGCGGCAAGTCCACAACACTGGCGGCCCTTATTGATGAAGCTAACCGCCTGCGCAAGGACCATGTCATTACAATTGAGGATCCTATTGAATTTGTTCACAAGAGTCAAGGTTGTATTGTGAACCAACGGGAAGTGGGACTCCATACTAAATCTTTTGCGACAGCACTGCGTGGAGCCTTGCGTGAAGATCCGGACATTATTCTAGTTGGTGAAATGCGCGATCTCGAAACTATTTCGCTCGCTGTGGAAGCCGCATCCACCGGCCATCTGGTTTTTTCCACTGTCCATACAACCAGTGCGGCGAAAACAGTTGATCGAATAATCGAGGTTTTCCCGTCAACCGAACAATTGCAAATCCGCTCTACACTAGCCGATGGGTTGCGCGCGGTTGTTTCACAGGTTCTGTTCAAGAGAGTGGACATCAAAAGCCGCTGTGTTGCTCTGGAGATTTGCATTGCCACCCCCGCCGTGCGTAATTTGATCCGCGAATCTAAAACCTATCAAATTCCTTCCATGATGCAAACGGGTAAAAAATACGGAATGCAACTTTTGGACGACGGAATTATGGATCTTTACAGCCGCGGTTGGATCAGCGCTGACGAGGCTTACATCAAAGCGAACGATAAAGCCAGATTCCGTCCGCTTTTGAAACATCCACCAACAGACTTTACCGAAGCATAAATTATTATTAGAATAGCTTATGAGAAAACCGGAAATAGACCATATACTGACAAGAATGCTGGAATCCAACGTGGAAATTTCCGATTTTATCTTAACGGTAGATAGGCCTTTTCAGGTAGAGGCCGCCGGCCAATTAGTCCGCGTTGAGTTAAGGCCGCATTTCGAAAAACTTACACCGTTTCAAACAGAAATTTTTGCTCTAAACTTGATTAATCAGGACCATCGGCTGATGGAAAGGTTGATTAAAGAAGGTTCCTGCGATTTATCATACGAGTTGCCGGATGTTGCCCGTTTCCGCGTAAATATATTTTCACAGCGCGGCCATTACTCTATTGTTTTAAGAAAACTTGAAACTCAAATTCCTACTTGCGCAGAGCTGTTATTACCAGATGCTTATTACAACATCGCGTCTGAAAAAAACGGCATTGTTCTGGTAACAGGCGCTACAGGTAGTGGTAAAACCACATCTCTTGCTGCGGTTATCAATGAAATCAATGAAAAATATTCTTATCATATCATTACACTGGAAGATCCGATAGAATATACACACTCTCAAAAAATGTCCACTATCAATCAGCGCGAATTGGGTAAGGATTTTGACAGCTTTGCCAATGGTTTACGCGCAGCTTTGCGCCAGGCGCCAAAGGTAATTCTTGTAGGTGAAATGCGTGACCGTGAATCTGTGGAAATTGCGCTAAATGCTGCTGAAACAGGTCATTTAGTGCTGAGCACTTTGCATACAATTAATGCCGGTCAAACAATCAACCGTATTCTTGGCATGTTTCCTGTGGATGAAGAAAACCAGATACGCACGCGTCTTGCTGATTCGCTTCGCTGGATTATCTGTCAACGCCTTCTGCCAAAAGTTGGCGGTAGCCGTGTTGCCGCCTTCGAAGTGCTGAATACAAGCCTGCGTGTCAAAGACGTTATCCTGCATGGAGAATCTGAGGATAAAACATTTTCCGATATTATCCAGCAAGGAAAAGCTTTTGGCATGATTACTTTTGACGATTGCATTATCGATCTTGTTGCAAAAGGCTTGATTACTGAAGATACGGCGATCGCTTATGCTTCGAATAAGGCTATCGTGAATCGCGGGATAGACGCACTAAAAAGCGCCCGTGGTGAAAAAACCACCGATTTGGGGACGCTTGAAGTTGACAAAGCATATGGCAAGACTAAAGACCCATGGAAAAAACAATGAGAATCATTTTAATACCGTGCAGAGAAATGATTATTAGGACATTAACATGAAGGAAGAAAAATCAACATCGACTTCAGTAGCAGAAGAAATAGATTATTCTGGGCGGCCTTTTGGTTATCAAGATACAAATAATGAAACAGCCATGATTTGCGAACAGGATCCTGTCATCAGGCAAAAGATCAGCAGCACATTGAAATCACTTGACTTTAACATAATTGAACCGATCACATTGAAAGAAGCTTTAAAATACTTAAGTTTTCACACCTTTAATATCATTGTCGTTGATGAAAATTTCGCTACCGGCACTGATGGAGTCAATCATCTTCTCGACCATTTAGAACATTTATCGATGTCTATCCGTCGGCAAGTTTTTGTTGTTTTAATCAGTGAAACTTTCGCGACTATGGACTACATGCACTCTTTAAATAAAAGTGTCAATTTGATAATTAATAAAGATGAGGTTTCGGAAATGGGGTTGATCCTTAAAAAAGAAATGGAGGAAAATGATTATTTTTACCATGTATTTAAGGAGTTTAATCGCAAATAC
This sequence comes from uncultured delta proteobacterium, assembly GCA_963710575.1. Taxonomy (GTDB): domain Bacteria; phylum Desulfobacterota; class Syntrophia; order Syntrophales; family Smithellaceae; genus Smithella. The sequence goes on from CAVQAL010000003.1 coordinate 339,502, forward strand.
GGAAAAATTTAATCTTATTTGATTTTTTCCACTTCATGCAGAATTTTCTCAGCCTGATCATCAAGGCCCATCCCTTTGTAAGCAGACGCAAGACTAATATAGTAAGGACGTGCTGGTTCATAATTTATGGCCGATTTAAAAGCATCAACCGCCTGTAAAAAATGGTTTGTCTTCATTAGCGTGTGGCCTAACCGGTTATAGTAAGCTCCAGCCCTGGAATTATCGTACTGCACAGCCTTCTCATAAGCCGCCAAAGCTTCCTTGATTTGCCCCAAACCAGCGAGGCTGTCTCCTAACGAACAATGATATAGTGGATTGGACGAGCTCGCATTAATGCATTTATCTAATAATCTTTTAGCTTCTCTATGATTTCCCGCAAGCTGAAATAAAACAGCGATTTTGAAGTAATATTGGTCAGGATGATCAGGATCAATTTCGCCGGCCCGCAGATAGGCTTTTTCACTTTCCTGAATCAACCCGGCAGCAAACAAAGCGGCACCCCAATGGCAGTAGAGAGCGGAGTTGTCGCTTTCGATTCCGATGAGTTTTTCATAAACGCCGCAAGCTTTCTCAGCCTGGCCTGATTGAAGATAAGCATTGCCCAGTTCTGTTAAAAGTCCTGTATCTTCCGGTTGCACGGCAACTGCCTTTTCGCAAATTCCCACTAATGTGTGGAAATTTTTTTCCTGTTTATAGATGCGCACAAGTTCATCAAATGCAAAACCTGTAAAAACTTTTCGTTTAAGCTCCCTCTCCAATAGTGTATTTAAATGTTTTACAGCTTGCTCAGTGTCGCCGCTGTCATAATATGCCCAGGATAACATTAACAGGACGGATTCTTCTTCCGGATAAGCCTTGTGAATTTCTTCACAAAGAGCAATAGCCTCTCGATATTTTCCCTGCCGGAGAAGATTTTCGGCAGAATCAATTTTCTTTTGAGTTTTGTTGTCTTCAATCATGATTAATCACGGGTATGAACCCCAAAGCAAGCTGCGGGGTATTATACCCTCCGCTTTGCGGGATAATTCGACTAACGCTTCAAACTTCACTTTGTTCGTTTTCAGCTAGTCTCATTACAACTTACCAATTCCGCTACGCTTCGCTTTCGGAATTGGAGTTTCAACAAAAAAAGGGGAGGAAAATTCCTCCCCCCGAAATTTCTAGCAACTGCAACAGGAGCCGCAAGCGCCGCCGGCAGCAGGAGCAAGACTGGAATCTATTTTAAATCCAGACCCGTGCGGCGTATCCACAAAATCAACATTGATCGGTTTTGCCTGATTATAAATATCTTTATCAATGACAAATTTTGTTCCTTTTTCTTCAAACACTTCATCTGTATTCACAGGCTCGTCCAGAGCCATACCCAAAGCGGGTCCGGAACAGCCCATAGCTAATGTAATCCGCACCGCGGAATCCGCTTTTTTCTCTTTGATAAAGTCTTTGATTACTTCCAATGCCTTATCTGTAACTGTAAACATTAAACATCCTCCTTTTATCGACGAACATTTTTCCATTCATCCTTTTTCTAAAATAGTCATACTTGACAATATGTCAATTAAATTCTGGAAATATTCCATATAATTGTTTTTATTATTTCTGAATTTCCGGCTGGATTGCCAACAAAGACGGCACGTTAAGTTATAAGGTAATGCCAAGTTGCATTCAAAAGATAACGAGGCGGCAAGAAGGAGGCGACGAGGCGTATTTTACACGTGTGACCTTCAGGTTATACGTTGAGGAAGCCGACGACGAAGCCAACAAAGTTAGCTAAAGACCGGAGTCGCATCCCGCATGGGAGCGCATAGCAAATAAAGTTTTTACCTTACCGGTAATTACCATCTGCAAGATGGTAACTTACATGCGACTCGGTAGTAAGAATCTCCATGGAGCTTCTCTATGTTCTTTACTGGCATAATCAATGCCTATCCGTGGAGTTGTTATGATGGATTTGGCCGGGATTTTTTTGTAATCAGCCACCCACAGTTCTTTGCCGCGGGTTAAATCCCAGCCGTTCAAAGACTTGTCTATTGACAACGCTTGACAGAGCTTGGCAGGACCGTTCGTTAATTCAGCTCCTTTTCTCTTTCGGCGAACTTCCATCGCTTCAATTCCGGTAAGCGGCAATATCGATCGAATAAGCACAGCGCATGGATTGTCTTTCGCTTCAGTCACCAGGTTGAGCATGTAGTGCATGCCGTAAGTAAAATAAACGTAAGCATGACCGGGTTCGCCGAACATAACAGCATTGCGCGCAGTTTTGCCTCGGTGAGCATGGCAGGCGCCGTCCGTTTCGCCACAGTATGCTTCGGTCTCCACAATCATTCCGGCAAGCTCAAGGCCGTTGATTTGTCGCACCAATTTTTTTCCTAAAAGCGTGCGGGCAACTTGCAGTGTATCGCGCCGATAAAATTTTCTGTCCAATATGCTCATGATTAATCCAGCTTCTTAAATATTTTTTCCAGCAGGTACTCGTATAAAGCCGGAAGAACATTGTCTGTCTTGATGTTAGACAAATTTTCCATGTTTTACGAAGTTCGCTTTTGGTGCTTATTACCACGAAATACGAAATGCTGTAAACGGGTATTTATTTGTAATTATGTAAGATTTTTATTTCCTAGAAAAAGAACATATGCTAGTATGATATCCAAAATATCGGAAAAAGCGAAGTTCGTATATTAATTGTTATGCCGTGAGTGATGACAATGAATAATGACTTTGAAATAGTCAAATCCATTTTGGCCGAGCTGAGATCTGATTACATTGCAGGTTGTAAACTTGATAAAATGGATCAAAAGGCTCCAATAACTGAACGTGATATCGTAGCTGAGATTTATTGCAGGCTTAAAGATTTCTGTAGCAAAAATGGATTGAGCGTTCACTGCGAAATAAAGCCTGCAACTGATGAAAATGCAGAAACCAAACATTTAATAGGACTTCCCAAGATAGATGTTGGCATTCTCTCAAATATTAATGAACGAACTTGGATATCATCGGCGATGAAACTTCAAGATAAATATAAGAAAGGCCTCATCGAGGCGAGGTTCTCATCAATTTCAGTTGAGTTTTTTCACACTGCAATAGAAGTGAAAATCCAAAGCAATTTAAATGATGCAAAGAAGGATATAAACATCCTCAAACATCTTCATGATTCAAACAAAGCATGTAATTGCTTTTTCGTTCTACTGAATGCAAGGGGTCAAAGGTCAGATCATGATGCCATACAGAAATTTGCTGATCGTGAAGGTATCTGTGTTCTTGAATACACTTGCAGATAAAAGGCATAACACGCAAATCCAGCGGACGGCTTACGCCGCCGCTGATCAGCACGCTCCGTTGGCACACGTACTTCTTCTTTTATATCCTAATAAGGAGGACAATGTAATGAACGTAAACGTGAATGTTAAGCGCAAATTTAAAATTAACGGAAAAGAATACAACTCTATCGATGAAATGCCTCCCGATATCCGCAACGTTTTTGAAAAGGCGATGGCTTCACAGACGGGCCCAGGCCAACCGCTAAACCCGGCAACGATGCAGACTAAAATTATTTTCAACGGCACAGAATACCCTGGCATTGACGCGATGCCGCAGGACGTCCGCCAATTATACGAACAAGTATTGAAGGCGGCGGAAACCGGCGCTGCGCCGGCTAACATTATTACAGCAGGCGACATAAGCGGCATGCAGGCAGGGCCTAAAAACTACGGGACCACCGGCATGGGAAATGTGGTAACGCCGATAAAGACAGAGCCTGCTATTTCTCCACGAACGTTGATTATCGGCGTTATGATAATCGCATTAGTTATTCTGTTTTATTTTGTGTTTCATGGCCGATGATAGAAGATTGGATTAAAAGATATTTCGCTGAGGAACAGATTCCGGAAGTCCTGGATATATTATCCGGGTACGGCACGGAATCATGGCACAGGGAAGAAGATCGAGTGAAACGTGATATAGTTATTATTTCCGCCGGATCTATGGAAAAGCTCAAAGCCACGGTAATGCTGGCCAAGAACGATTATCGGGATGTGCTCATTGGTGAATCAATCGACCCATTGGTTATCGGAGAACTCAGCAAATACAAAACTTAACAAATCATTTATACGCAAAGATAATGAGGAGGCGAAAAATAAATCTATGACCAGGTTACGGGCGCTTCAGGCAAACATTGTTACCCTTTCGGTTGATGCAATCGTCAATGCGGCGAATTCATCGCTTCTTGGCGGAGGCGGAGTCGACGGCGCGATCCATCGCGCCGCTGGGCCGGAACTGCTTGAAGAGTGCCGAAAGCTCGGTGGTTGCAAAATCGGCGAGGCAAAACTGACAAAGGGGTATAAACTTCCCGCGCGATTTGTCATCCACACCGTGGGGCCGGTTTGGAGAGGCGGGAAAAATGGCGAGCCGGATCTGCTTGCGTCCTGTTATCGCAACTCTCTGACCATCGCTGCCAAGCACGAGATGCGATCAATCGCTTTCCCCAGTATCAGCACCGGAGTCTATGGATATCCAATTGAGCTGGCGGCTCGAATTGCTGTGGACACTGTCTGTGCTGTGGTGCAAAAATCGTCAAAGATAGAGGAAGTGATATTCTGCTGCTTTTCGCCAAATGATCTTGCCGTTTACGAATCCCTTCTGCTAAAGGGCTGAATAAACGGATAATCCGCCGGGAGATAAACAAACCATGAGCATAATCGATAATATTGATAAAGCCGACTTGAAGGAATTGCTGATCAAAAACTGGATGACTCATGACGCGATGTGGCTGTATCATTGCGTGAATGAATGCGGAATAGATGCCGCGAATGCCATAAACCAGGCCGCCGTAAAATCGATGGCGTCAATAGAGATTCAAAGGATCCGCAAGCTCCTGGGAATTCCGAAAGATAAAAAAATTGAAACTATAGCTGAATTTATGACGATTTTTGATTGTGCAATGGAAATTGTAAAGGGTGAATTCATGGACTTTTCTTACTCGAACATAGCTGATGGGGTATTTTCCTGGAAATGGAACAAGTGTTTCGCATATGAAGGCATCAAAGGTCTCGGCCTGTTAGATCATTACAAGTGCGGCATATTAACCCGCATTAATTCCTGGTTCGATACGCTTGGCATCCGATATGAATTATCGCCGGTAATTGATAAATGTATCATGCATACTAAAGGAAGTTGTGAAGGGCAATACAGGATATTTTTATAATGAACTACAGTTTTTTTGTTTTCTTACGAGTTGTTTTGCGCACCCGGCCCCATACCGGATGCCTCTTAGCAGCCATGCGGACGATAAGGCTGCCCATTTGTCCGTAACTGATACCGGCAACCTCGGCGGCGCACGCCATGCTGGCGTCAATGCTGATATCCGCGTTGGGATTTACATCCAGAACGTAAAAGATGTTATCCCGCAGACGGATGTCCATACGTGCGTAATCCCGGCATCCTAAAGCCACGTAGGCGTTCTTGCAAACCAGTTCCAGCGCCTCGGTTTCATCGCTAGTCAGGGAGGCGGGCAGCAAGGTTTCGATTTTTTCATAATGCTCGGAGCCGGGAATAAATTTGGAATCATAAGTGCATAGCCGGTCTTTGACATTGCCGAAAAATGAAAAGTCCATTTCCGCGGGGGGTAACACCGTCAGTGTTTCGTTACCCCAGACGGAGACATGAAATTCACGCCCATCGATTAAATCCTCCACCAGAGCCGGTTGGCGATATCGATCCAGAATGAAGGATATGCGCTTTTTCAATTCCGGTTGATTCAGCACTACGGCGTCCGGTGTAATACCCATGGAGCAATGTTCATTCATCGGCTTGACAATTGCCGGAAATATATTCCAGTCGCATGTTTCGGGGGAATGAAAGACACGCCAGGCCGGCGTGGGAATGAAGGCCTGATCCATGATGACTTTTACACGGTATTTATCCTGCGCAAGGGCGAGCGTTTCAGAATCCGCGCCGGTGAAGGTAAAGCCGAGCATCTCGAGCCGTTTTGCCACGAGCCATTCACTGTGCTCGATTCCGGGAAGGCCTTCGCACCAGTTAAAAACAATATGATCGGCAGGATCGAAGCAATCAAGATGGCTGGAGATATCGTCGTCCGCAACGGGAACAAGAACCATGGGATGTCCCATATCCATCAACGCGTGACCAAGCTGCGTGGTCAGATGGATCACTTCATCTTTTTCAACTTGCGTCCAGTCCGGATCAACACTGTAAAGTAATATAATCGGAATTTTCGCGGACTGGATGTCCATCGGCGCTATGCCACCGCCACAATTAATATCGATACCTCGCTCTCCTTATATTTATTTGTGAGTTATAATATACATGTTTTTAAATAATATTCCAAGAATGATTTTATTTTTTGTCGATTTTTTAAAACAAAAAAATAGGATTACAATCGAGATATCTATGATACGTTGCTTCAGTAGTAAGCCAAACATTCGCTGGAGCAAAACCCGGCGGCTCATTGCTTTTATATTCTTACCAAAGTAAGAGATAAAAAAACCCCGGCCTTCGGAAAAAAGGCCGGGGTTTTACGATTCAATGAGACTCAAATATTACAAGCATAGCGCGGTAATATTTGTTAGCCGAATTAATGAAACCCAGATATTGTAAACGCAGTGCAACAATATCTGATGATTGAATTATCCCGTAGCCTTTGGCTATCGGGGAAATTATTTAACCAGTTTCAGATAATTTTTGACCAGATACTCCGCTGTTTGCAGAGCGCCTTTGGCCGCGCCCAGTTTGGTGTTATGCGCCAGGCAAACATACTTGATTCCGTTTTCAATGATCGGATCTTTACGAATACGCCCGACCGTAACCGTCATGCCGCCGCCTTTGTCACGATCCACACGAGGCTGAGGACGGAAAGGATCATCGGTAACATCGATCAGATGCGCCGGAGAACTGGGCAGATGCAGTTCGGCAAAATTCTTGCCGTAATTCATCATCGCCTTTTTAACATCTTCCGGCGAACAGGGTTTTTCTGTCTGCACAAATGCGCAAACCATGTGGCCGTCAAGCACAGGCACGCGGGTACAGGTCGCGGTAATGCCGAAAGCGGCGTTCTGAATAGATGAGCCCCTAAATGTACCTAAAATTTTCTGCGGCTCGGTTTCCACTTTGGGCTCTTCGCCTGGTATATAAGGAACTATATTCTCCGTCATATCCATCGCCGATAATCCCGGGGTTCTTCCCGCTCCCGACATGGCCTGAAGTGAAGTCATTATCACCTGTTTGACTCCGAACAAGTCCTGAATCGGCTTTAAAGAGACAACCAGACCGGCTATCGTGCAATTAGGTTTCGGAGAAACAAATCCTTTCCAGCCGCGATTCTTCTGTTGCACCGCGAGCAGGGCAGCGTGATCCATATTCACCCCTCCGACAAGGATGGGCGTATCATCTTCGTAACGGAACGCCGATGCGGTGCTGATGACCGGTGTGGTCTTGGCATACTTCGGCTCTAATTCTTTGGCGGCTCCCGCATCCATCGTGGAAAAAATGATATCAACCGAAGTGGCATCGAAAGACGCCGCCTCTTCCACAACCATATTGGCGATATCTTCAGGCAGTTCCTCGGTGCACCACCAGCGCGAAGAGCCGTTGGCATCCTTAAGAGCTTCACTGTATTTCTTTGCCGCTGAACGTTCCGAAGCTACCAGCTTTGTTATTTTAAACCAGGGGTGCCCGATCAGGCTGACAATAGCCTGCTGACCGACTATCCCGGTTGCGCCTACAATAGCAATTTTTAACATCGTTTACTAACCCCCATCTAAATTTTCTTTGTTATTTATTTCCAATATCCTTAAGCAAAATTAATCTTGCTTTTTCCACATCCGCCGCGATCTGCTTCTTCAACATTTCGGGACTATCAAATTTGATAATTTCCCGCAACTTCTCCACAAACTCAGTATTTAGTCTTTTGCCTCTGAGATCACCGGAAAAATCAAGTAGATGAACTTCAAAAGTAAAAGTATAATCAGCAAAGGTCGGCTTCTCGCCGATATTTAGAGCCGCCATATGGCGTTTCCCATCCACATCGACAAAGGCGGCATATATGCCCGCCGGCGGAAGCAACTCTTTCTCCGGATCTATGTTTGCCGTGGGAAAACCAAGCCCGACACCGCGACCTTTTCCCGAAACCACAATACCGGCTACATTATACCATCTTCCCAGTAAATTAGTTACAGATTTAAAATCACCTTTAATGATCAAATTCCTTACAAGCGTGCTGCTGACTATATCTTCTCCCACTTTAAAAGCATCAATAACCTCAACCGCGAAACCCATTTCGCGTCCACAGGATATCAGATAATCGCTGTTCCCTTTTTTGCCCCGGCCGAAAGTATAATCATGGCCGATGATAATTTTTTTAATCGCCAGCTTTTGCCCGAGAAATTCCCGGACAAATTGTTCGGCGGTCACCTGGGAATAATCAAGGGAGAAAGGTATCACCAACGTTCCATCAATTCCGCAATCTTCCAGCAATTTCAGTTTTTCTTCCAGGGTGGTGATCAGATAAAAAGGTCTGATCGCAGGATGAAGAATCATTTTGGGGTGCGGATCAAAAGTAATAATCAGCGCTTTTGTCCCTGCTATCCTTGCTTCCTCAGCAAGCTTGCGGCAAATTAACTGGTGGCTTAAATGTACGCCGTCAAAGTTGCCGATCGTGACAAACGATCCGCGAAAATCTTCCGTTATGTTTTCTATTCCCTTAAATATAATCATCATTTCCTACTAACATTTAAGATATTCAGCGAGGTAACATAACATTTTGGGAATTAAATTCAAGCTCATTTTATCTTGACAAGAGGAAGTTGATCGGTATAGTGCACTCTCTCAAGTGCCGAAGTGGCGGAATTGGTAGACGCGCTAGGTTCAGGGTCTAGTGGGTGTACGCCTGTCCGGGTTCAAATCCCGGCTTCGGCACCATTTTTTTGCCCGCGTTAACTTTTAAATAATAATCATCCTTGGATTAATGCCGATGTAAGCCGGATTTACTTCATGAAGGGATTGTGAACCGGCACGTGTGACCTTCAGGTTATACACCGGTCTGCGCTACGCTCTGCTTTTTACTTGACGTCTGAAGGCAATTTCTCTATCTTGTCGGCAAGTAATACCATTTCGATTTCAAAGGATAACGAGGCGGCAAGGAGGATGCTCCGCAGGCGTATTATTAATACGTTGAGGAAGCTGACGACGCAGCCAACAAAGTTAGCCAAAGAAAGCGAATTGGTATAAAATCAAAACAAAGGCAAATGGTAATGATTGAAAATCTGGTCAATAATTTATCTTTATATATGCAAGGTTCGGTGCTTTTAGCCTTTTTGGCCGCTTATCTGGGCGGGCTTGTGATCAGCTTTACTCCCTGTACGTATCCTTTGATTCCGGTAACCGTCGGATTTATTGGAGCGCAGGGTTCATCATCCAAACTTCGCGGATTTTTTCTTTCGCTGTTTTATGTCGGAGGAATCGCTGTTACTTACTCGATTTTAGGCGGAGCGGCCGCTTTATCGGGCAGAATTTTCGGACAAATGCAAACGACGCCCTGGACGTATGTAATCATGGGCAATTTATGCCTTATCATGGGTCTGTCCATGCTCGATGTTTTCAGTATTTCTCTGCCCGCTCCGCAAAAACTTATTAAGTTAACCGATCATAAAAATAATAAAGGGTTTTTGAGCAGCTTCTTAATGGGCGCCGTATCCGGTGTGGTTATAGGTCCCTGCACCGCTCCCGCCCTGGCCGTTTTACTGGGTTATGTAGCTGTAAAAACGAATATTTTACTGGGCATGAGTCTGCTTTTTGTTTTCGCCGCCGGCATGGGTACATTGCTGATTATCGTCGGCACATTTGCCGGGGCTATTGCCGCCTTGCCGAAATCGGGAGAATGGATGACGAAAATAAAATTTATTTTCGGTTTGATATTAATTGGCGCGGCTGAATATTTCCTGTATACTGCTGGCGTTTTATCAATATAAAGAAACGAGGTTTTGATGAATAAAAAAATATTATTAGTTTTGACGATCTTGCTTATCTGCGTTCCCTGCGCTCTATCATTCGGACAATACAGATCAAGTGTTTTTTCTAAACAGAAAAAATTTCCGGCGCCGGATTTTTCACTCAATGATATTCAGGGCAAGACATTTAAACTGAGCAGTCAGAGGGGAAATCCGGTGGTAATTTTTTTCGGCGCCACCTGGTGTCCCGCCTGCCGCGGAGAGATGCCTTTCTATAAAGCCCTTTATGAAAAATACTCGGGGCGCGGATTGATATTTCTTTATATCGACATAAACGAATCCAGCAAAAAAGTGGCGTATTTTGCCAAAGAAAATTCATTCCCTTATCGTGTCTTGCTGGATTCAGACGGAAGTGTTGCCAACGACTACAACCTTGTCGGCATACCGACATTAATTCTCGTAGATAAGGAAGGAAATATCATCGGTATAAGTCATCAGGTATCGGATTTGCCGCTGGATGCGATTTTTCCCGCTAAAAAATAAAACGGTAGAATTTATAAAAATCAGTATAAATAAAAAATCGAACCCGTAAAATCATTGTGAGGAAAAAGCAATGACAGAGAAAAACTGGCTGCAAGCTTTCACAAAATCGGAGAGAGACCATTGGCTGGGCGGCATTTGCGGCGGGTTAGGCGAAACCACTCCTCTTCCTTCCTGGGCCTGGCGTCTGTTGTTCGTTTTACTCTTCGCGATAACTTATGGTATGGGATTATTCATATACATTTTACTTTGGATATTCGTCCCGGCCAAATCAAAAACAGAGGATCAGCAATGAAATTAAAAAATGATATTTACGTTTACGAATGGACAAATCCTTATGAGAATAACTGCAATAGTTACTATATAGGCGGCGGCGTACAGGCATTAATTGATCCGGGCCTGACCGGTTATGTGCCCAATTTGCTCGATCAGATGTCTGCTGACGGAATCAAGAAAGAAGATATTCGTTACGTTATCAACACCCATTCGCACCCCGACCATTTTCAGGGCTCTGAAGTTTTTGATCAGGAGAAGATCAAGGTTGGCCTGCATACAAAAGAAATCGAATTTTTAAAAGGAGCAGGCGGTGAACTCTACAGCCTTTTCGGAATCAATGCCCCAAGAATGAATGTAAATTTCCCGCTGGAAGAGGGTGATGTAGTTTTAGGAGACCAGACATTTAAAATAATGCTTGCCCCCGGACATTCGCCCGGTTCTATCGGCCTTTACTGGCCTGGACAAAAAACTTTATTCTGCGGCGATGTAATTTTTGATCAAAGTGTCGGGCGCACCGATTTTCCCGGCGGAAAAGGCGCTCTATTAAAGAAAAGCATTCTTGCATTTTCTAAACTTGATCTGGAGTTGATTCTTCCCGGACATATGGGCATCATCTCCGGCAAAAACAACATTCAGAATAATTTTAATCTGATCATTCAGGGTATATTCCCTTACATTTAGAATCAGACTCACGGAGAACAAGCTTTTTATGGCCAATGAAGTAAATAAAGTAATTTACTCCATGATCGGGGTAAGTAAAATTTATGAAAAAAAGCCGGTGCTCAAAGACATTTATCTGTCTTATTTTTACGGCGCAAAAATCGGTGTTATCGGTTTAAACGGTTCGGGAAAAAGTTCCCTTTTAAAAATTCTTTCCGGTGTCGATACTGATTATCTCGGCAAGACAATCCTTTCCGCGGGTTATACCGTGGGCTATCTGGAGCAGGAACCGCGTCTGGACGAATCCAAGAGCGTGCGGCAAATCGTGGAACAAGGTGTGCAAAGCACCATGGATTTGATTCACGAATACAATGAAATAAATGAAAAATTTGCCGAGCCGATGTCGGATGACGAGATGACGAAACTCTGCGACAGGCAAGCCGCCGTGCAGGAAAAATTGGACGCGCTTGACGCATGGGATATAGATTCACGGCTGGAAATGGCGATGGACGCTCTGCGCTGCCCACCCGGCGATACACAGGTAAAAGTTCTCTCCGGCGGTGAAAGACGCCGCGTTGCTTTGTGCCGTCTGCTTTTGCAAAAGCCGGACATTTTGCTTCTGGATGAACCGACCAACCATCTGGATGCCGAATCTGTCGCCTGGCTGGAACATCACCTGCAAAAATATGAAGGCACCATTATTGCCGTTACTCACGATCGATATTTTCTGGATAATGTTGCCGGCTGGATTTTGGAGCTCGACCGCGGCCAGGGCATTCCCTGGCAAGGGAACTATTCTTCCTGGCTGGAACAAAAACAAACCCGCCTGAAGAATGAAGAAAAGGTGGAAGGGGAAAGAATAAAAACCCTGGAGCGCGAACTGGAATGGATTCGTATGTCACCCAAAGGCAGGCACGCCAAATCCAAGGCGCGCATTAACGCTTACGAAGAGTTGCTGGGAAAGAATCAGGAAAAGGAATCCGGCACACGCGAAATCTTTATTGCTCCCGGTCCGCGCCTGGGCGATCTGGTAATAGAAGCGCAAGATGTCAATAAAGCTTACGGTGAAAAGCTCCTTGTGGAAGGCATGACCTTTGCTCTTCCGCCCGGTGGCATTGTCGGTGTTATCGGTCCCAATGGCGCGGGCAAGACCACGCTGTTCCGCATGATTACCAGACAGGAAAAGCCGGATTCGGGCACAATCAGGATTGGCGATACGGTGAAGCTTGCCTATATTGATCAGAGCCGTGATGCGCTCGATCCCAATAAAAATATCTGGGAGATGATTTCCGATGGACAGGATATCGTTGCCATTGGAACGAGGCAGATCAATTCCCGTGCGTATGTTTCGCGATTTAATTTTTCCGGCACCGATCAGCAAAAAAAGGTCGGGACGCTCTCCGGCGGTGAACGCAACCGCGTTCATCTGGCACGCATGCTAAAAGAGGGGGCCAATGTGCTTCTGCTCGATGAACCGACAAACGATCTGGATGTCAACACCCTGCGGGCGCTGGAAGACGCGTTGGATAATTTTGCCGGCTGTGTTGTCGTCATCAGCCATGATCGCTGGTTTCTAGACAGAATCTGCACGCACATTCTGGCGTTTGAAGGCGAAAGTAAGACTCTCTTGTTTGACGGCAATTATTCCGAATACGAAGAAGACCGCAAGAGAAGATTGGGCGCCGCCGCTAATCAACCCCACCGCATAAAATATCGCCAGTTGACCCGCCGATAAGCGGGACAGTTTCCAATAGCCAAATGGCGTTGGATAATTCGACTTACAAAGTTCAGTTCACTTTGCTCCTGAATTTTGAGTCTCATTACAACTAACAAATTTCCGTTTACTACGTAACTGCAATTTGAGTTTCACTGCCGCCGCCAGCCAGCCCCACAGGATAAAGTACCGGCAACTCACCAGAAGATAGCACCCCTTCTAAAGGAAGTTTTTGCCATGCTGGAGAAAATTACCGGCTGAAGCGATTTACTGTCGGGCTTTGCCGCTGATTTCCAGTATGCACACACGAAGAACCAGAGTTTTTTGCAGAATTTTTTCTGAAAAATCCCAAGCGCCGCTTCCGTACTGACGCATAATACATTCCAGCGCTTCTTTTTTAGCTTCCAGCTCATCTATTATTTCCGCCGTGCCTGATCCTATGACACTCTCGTATTTCGCTCCCCATTTGCAGGCCTGCTGTGCTGTTACAATATCATGAAGAATATCAAACTCGAAACTTACACGATTATTTTTCTTGATAATGTCAATTTTTCTTCCCTCAGGCGCGGTGTGTAAGTAGAGAAAGCGGCCATCGTAACCAAAATTGAGAGGAACAATATAAGGCTGACCATCGTCACACAAGGCAAGACGACAAACCCGGCAGCGTTTTATGACGCCGTCAATATCTTTTCTGTCTTTTATTTCTCTCTCATTACGACGCATTCTTTTTCTCCAATTCGAGATCTCTGCAACCGGTCGTTCGGCAATCATTTGTTTCCAACGGCCTTAAAGAACGTGTAACAGAAAACCCCTTCTGCCTCTGTGGTTCGATATAAATCTTTTATTCCCTGATCAAAATCGTGTGGTTCAATTATTCCTGCCTGGAGTGCCGATTCACGGACACCTTCTGTCATAGCCGTGAATGTCTTTTTCGTGAACCCTTCGACCAGTTCTGGCTTGCTGGAATCAACGTAAACCATTCGTGGAGATACATGAACGGATTTAAAGCCTGCCTGACGCAACAGAGGATACAGTTCTCTTCCTATCATGGCATTGCCGCCGGCCCGCCGTTGCAGTTCAATCTGACACTGAATCGCTTTATGCGCTGCATCGCTCTCCGGATGAAAATAGACAGAGCCATGATCTCCTTCAATAACCGTAATCGTGCCGCCTTCCCTCAAATATTCTTTTAACGCATTGAGCGCCTGGACCGGCCGGGAGAGATGTTCCAGAACGAAACAAACAAAAATATGATCGAAAAATTCCGGCACAAAAGGCAGATTGAAAATATCCGCCTTTTCAAAGTAAACATTAGTCACGCCCGCCGCCGCTGCCTTTTTCCTGGCTTCAATAAGAGAGGTCTCGGATATATCGACAGAAGTAATCAACGCATCCGGACTGTTTTTCGCGAGGGCGACAGTTTGCGCACCGACGCCGCAACCGGCTTCCAAAACACGGCTTCCCGCCGGATACGAGGTGTCGGAGTGCAGTAGCTCCAACAAAGTAGAGGCCTGATCCTGCAACCGTATATTTTCCCGATGATCGTAACCGTGAACGTATGCTTTTTTCATGCTTCCCCTTTCGTGATGGATGCGGATTTCGCAACCCTGTGTCAGGCATCCTTTGCTCGAGGTGATTGTATAATCATTTGAGTCTGAATAACTACAGCAACAAGTTGTTCTCGGGAGTCTTGAACCTCCGTATATAGCAGCATAAGCGTACGTCCTTTATTAAGTAACTTACTTCTTGCCGTTAATGTCTCACCTAGTTTGCCGTGACGAATCATGTTGGTTTTAGATTCTATGGTAGTCGTTCTTGAGTTTGGCGGCAGATTTAAAAATGAACAGATGGCACCCATGGTATCCGCAAAAGCCATAATAGCACCGCCATGTGCAACCTTACCAATTGTGCAAAGATTTTCTTTTATTTCCAGAGTGCCCACTACTTCTTCCGTTGTCGCTTTAATTACTTGCATACCTAAATATCCGAGCAACAGATTACTAAATGCTTCTTGAATCATTTTAATTATATCTTCCATATGCACACCTTTTTTGTTCAAAAATGTAAGGCAACACGATTTATTAGTCAAGCTGATTATGGCGTATAATCAAACTGATTGCAATTTGACAAACAAGCTTATCAATTGTATGAACTGAAGCCGGAAGAAATTTTATTATGGGAAAATAATATGCCTGTTTATTTACAAATACTACTGCTGGTTGCCGCCTTTGTTGCCATTGTTGTCCTGATTCTTTACATGGGTGGTTTGGCTGTTCAGAAGACATGTTTAAAAATTATCGCCGAAATGGAAGAAGCCAGAGCCTTTAAAGAAGCGAGGGCTGTTGCTATTCAAGATGAACGGAAAAATTTCTTCCGCGTGGGAGTTAAAAACATTCGCCCCAAAGCGCTGAACCTGCTGATTGCTGATGGTCTGGTAATCAAAACAAATAACGGGAAATATTATCTGGATAAAGAAAAACTCTCTCAGGCTAAAGCTCAGCTAAAAATTAATTCCTGAAAAGATTTTTATGTTCTTGAGAGAAGAGGTTTGTTTTCCCTAATAGCAACCGCATCTCCATCAATTCTTCTGTCGGGTTTATTGTATTATAAACGGATCTTGTCCGCGTCATATATTGCTTCGTTCTTTTCCAGGAGGCGGAGTTTATCGTAATCAACTAATTGCTCTGTCGGAATATAATGAGAAGATGTCCACGCGGATGTTTTCACCGTCGAATTGGCGCGTAATTTACCAATTCCGCCAAGACAGTAACGGCACGAGTTCAGCGGTTCTTTAGACAATAGATAATTTTTAAGTATATCCTGAAAATTGGAATCGCCGGTAATCCGAATACCGTCTTTTTTGTAATCATGGGCAGCGGATTGATCAATAATTCTTGGAATATATATACACTGAGCACACTTGAAAAAATATCCCTCGTAGATTGAATGACACCCCCAAATACGTGCTCTTAAACACGTTCTGTATATACACCTTATGAGCGACATATCACTCGTTCCGATCAGCGAAAATGGAATCCGGAAATTTTCATAAAGAATCATGGTGAGCTTGACCTTGTGCTTTTCGGCATTTTGCCGAATGACCGGCATATGCATATCCAGCATCTTTCTTGTTTCCGGATAGACGGAAAGTTCAACCTCATCAAGTACCTCCCAAATATCACTGCCCATTTGATGCAAAAGCATTCCATTGGTAACAAGAAAAATATGATTGCATATGCCGCTTTTACGGCCGGCGCGAATTACAGAAAGCAAGTCCGGATGCAGCAGCGGCTCCCCGCCGATAATTTTCAGCGCTTGGGCTTTGTACGATTTGGACAAAAGCGAAAGATCGCGAAAAACAATATCAGGATCGGCAAATTTTGGAACCATCGCGGGCGCTGCGTGATCGCAATCAGTACATCTGCGATTACAGTGATCGACCACGTTTATTTCAAAACTGTATGGCGGAGCAATTTTGCCGTCAACGATACGGAAGCAGCGCCAGTCATCCGGAGTCTTAGTAACAGCGGGTCTTAAAAATGACCTGAAGGACGAAAATAATTTGTTGACCATAATTGCAATAAAGTCCCTTGGCTATCTGCTTTCGATGAATTGTTTTTTTCACAGCTACTGAAAATGTATAAGACATGAACGTTTGTCATGTCAATGAAATACCGACAAAAAAATGCGGAAAAAACATAGATCAAATTAATTGAAATTCACGATGAACAGGAAATATTATCTGGACAAAGAAAAACTCGCACAGGCCAAAACTCAATTAGGTTCTTAATTTAAAGACGAAAAATACTTTGTTTTTATTTTAACACTGCGTCACCTGAGCATAAGTGAGCTGAAAGTTATCTGATCTTTTTAGTTTTATAACGTGAAATCTTTTCAAGTGTGGCTTTTACTAATCCGTCATGTCCCACTTTATAATAGTCCAAATAACCAATCGTTGAGGTAATACCTGGAATCTCAGTTTCATCCAATTTAACTGGAAGAATATACTCTCTATTCTCCATAAGCGCCCTTGCTTGGGCCGATTTACGCTCGTGGTTTGTCCAAACTTTAGTTGCATAATGTCTTGATAAAAAGATTATACAGAAATGTGCTTTTAATCGATATATGGTGTCAAATGTATCATAAAGGTTGGTTCCCCAAAGATCAACCTCTTCAAAGTCAGCATAGAATATTTTGAGACCGTGATTCTTAACCGCTTCAGCGTATGACTGCACAATTAATCTGTCTTCTCCAGCAAAGGAAATAGCTAAATCATATTGAACTTCTTGAGGACGAGATAAAACATTTGCTTCTGGTTTTGCAGTACGTATTTTTTCGATACCTATTTGCGGTCGTTCTAATACACCAAGCCCTTTACATGTTGGACAGATAGATCCTTGCGAAAATAAATCGGCAAGGTCAACCCCTGTTATTATTCCGCGGCCACCACAAAATTTACACGTCGTTAATTTTTCCGGAGGCACATTTAGATCAAACTCGCCAGCCCCTTTGCAGGAAGGGCAAGGCTTTCTACCTTGACTTAGAATATTACTAAAGGGGTCGTTAGTCAGAATTGAGCCACTACCACCGCAAATCTTACACTTTATTATCAATATTCATCCTTATATGGCAATTATTAATAAGTATTAAAATACTGTCTTTGCTTTTTTTGATACTTTGGATGCAAAAAAAATAACATAACTTTCTGATTTTCAAAAGCAAAAAAATCAATTTTTAGGGCTGTTCAAAAATACTCAGATGCAAGGCGCGTAAAAAGCGAACCGCGAGGCGTATATGGCAATACGTTGAGCGGTACGGTTTGCAGCGCAACGCAGTAGATGAGCGGTTTTCAACAGCCTTTCAGTTCGTGTTTTTTCATCATAATTAACACGGCCGATATGGCGCCTTCGGTCATACCGATAATGCGCTCCATCTGGCCCAGCGTTTGCGGCGCTATTTTGGTGAGTTTTGATTTCAATTCATTGGAGAGCCCGGGGACGGAGTTGTAATCAAAATCCAGCGGTATTTTCTTTTTTTCCTGATCTTTTAATTTTTTCACAGCATCGAACTGCCGCTTGATGTAGCCTTCATATTTCGTTTCTATTTCGATCTGCTGTTTGACAAAAGAATCACTTTGCGGCTCCCATCCGGGAAACACGGCCAGATTGTCATAAGAGATTTCATAACGTTTCAGCAGACCGTAAAGAGTGGAGTGATTATTCAAAGGCGGCGATGGGATGTTTGCCAATGCTTCGTTTATTTCCGGCGTCGGATTGATTGATGCTGCTTTCAGCAGCGAAATGCCCTGCTCGATTTGATGTATTTTATCCTGTAAAGATAAATAATGCTCTCTATCAATCAACCCCAGTTCCCAGCCTTTGCCCATCAAACGGATGACGGCATTATCTTCTCGCAGAATGAGGCGGTATTCGGCGCGCGATGTGAACATGCGATAGGGTTCATCCACGCCGCGCGTGACCAGATCATCGATCATAACGGCCATGTAAGCCTCGGAGCGATCCAGAATAAACGCGGGTGCGCCCTGCACAGAGCGCGCGGCATTGATTCCCGCCCAGAGACCCTGCGCCGCCGCTTCCTCATAACCGGATGTGCCGTTTATCTGGCCGGCCAGATATAAGCCCTGAACCAATTTTGTCTCCAGAGTGGGTTTGAGCTGTGTCGGCTGAACAAAATCATATTCAATAGCGTAGGCCGGGCGCATGATCTGCGCCTGTTCCAATCCCTTTACGCTACGCACAATCTTATATTGCAATTCCAGCGGCAGGCAGTTGCCCAAACCTTTGGCATAAACTTCCTGCGTGTCCAGTCCTTCATGCTCCAGCACCACAGGATGACTTTCGCGCTCGCTAAAGCGCATGACCTTATCTTCCAGCGAAGGACAGTAGCGGGCGCTCACTCCTTTGATGACGCCGGAATAAAGGGGCGAATATTGAATATTCTCCCGAATCACACGATGTGTTTCGGCTGATGTGGCGGAAAAATACGAAGGCAGACGCTCAGGCCGCAGTGCGGCGGTGGTAAAAGAAAAAGGCTTAGGATCGGGGTCGCTGTCCTGTCGCTCTAATCGGGAAAAATCAATAGAGGATGCGCACAGGCGGGGCGGTGTTCCTGTTTTCATTCTGCCGATATCAAAACCAAGCCCTTTGAGATTATTGGCAAGCCCGATGGAAGCCAGTTCTCCGGCGCGTCCCGAAGGTGTTTGCGAAGCGCCGACATGCACAAGACCATTTAGAAAAGTTCCGGTGGTAATAACAACTTTTTTCGCTCCGTAAAAATGTTCGCTTTGATCAAGTACGCCGATTACTGTGCCGTCTTCAATTACAAGGCTTTCAATCATGGCCTGTCTAATATAAAGATTGGGTTGATTCTCGACCACTGCTTTCATTGTCAGGCGATAAAGTTGTTTATCACACTGCATCCGGGAAGAATGAACTGCCGGGCCTTTGGAGGCGTTGAGCATGCGAAAATGCACGGCGGTTTTATCGGTAACCTTGCCTATCTCACCGCCAAGAGCATCAATTTCCTTGACCAGTTGTCCTTTGGCTAAGCCCCCGATGGCCGGGTTGCAGGACATAAGCGCTATCGAATCCAAATTAATATTGAATAAAATTGTCCGGTAACCCATGCGCGCTGAAGCCAAGGCCGCTTCGCAGCCGGCATGCCCGCCGCCGATTACCGCAACATCATAGTTGTCAATTAAATTATCCATTTCTTAAATCAAACACTTGCTCTTGTATGAAATCAATAGTAAAAAACAATTCGTCACTATATGTCATACCGTTGAATACCCTAAAGGGCACAAGTAACGGTATCCAGTAAAACAAACTATTATTTCCTGGATTCCGTGTCGCGCTACGCTTGCACGGAATGACAAAAGGTATTGTGGTTTTTTACGGCATAGACTGTAAAAACACAACAAAAAAAGAGGCACCCTTGACTAAACCGGATTTTTGGAAAAACGAAAAGCGATATAATGATCTGAAAAGCTACTGGCGAAATCTGTTCGGCTGTAATGTTCACAAACTACAGATTGACGCAGGCTTTACCTGCCCAAGCCGTGACGGGCAGGTGGCCACCGGCGGCTGTATTTACTGCAATGGCAGAGGTTCAAAATTGCGCCAGAAAGGTGAACTACCATCTGTTACCGAGCAGATTGCTTTCGGTAAAAAATATTACAAGCCGCAAGCTTCAAAATTTATCGCTTATTTCCAAACATTTACGAATACTTACGCGCCAGTAGAAACATTACAGACGCTCTATGACGAAGCATTAGCGCAGGAAGATATCATCGGTCTTTCCATCGGCACAAGACCGGATTGCCTCGGACCCGATGTTATCGAGTTATTAAGCGGATACGCTAAAAAACATCATGTCTGGGTGGAGTTGGGACTGCAATCTGTTCACGACAGGACTTTACAGTTCATCAACCGGGGACATAATTTTCAGCAATTCCTGGACGCGGTGAATGCTTTGGCCGGATACGGCATGAACATTTGTGTTCATATTATTATTGGTTTACCGGGAGAAAGCAACGATGATGTATTAACTACAGCAAGAACTCTTGCAAATTTACCTGTAAACGGCATCAAAATTCATTCTCTTCTGGCTCTGGAGGGAACCGCTCTTGGAGAAATGTATAAAAAAGGGAACGTAAACATGATAACTAAGGAAAAATATGTTTCTTTAGTGGCTGACGTTCTGGAGATATTGCCACCCGAAATGGTTATTCAACGCTTGACTGCCGACGGCTACCGCGATATTTTCCTTGCACCGGACTGGGCAATGAATAAATTAGATGTGCTGAACTCCATTACCAAGGACTTAAAAAGGCGAGGCTCGTATCAGGGAAAGCATTATATCGAGGATAAAAAATAGCTGTAAATTGAGCACAAAAATTGCTAAGTGCATATTTATTAAAGTTTTGCGATGAGAGAATAGATGATCGCTATTATTAACTATAACGCCGGAAATATTACGAGTGTGGCACGGGCTCTGCAAAACATCGGGCAGGATTTTGTCGTAACTGACAATATAAAGAATCTCTATGCGGCGTCGCGTGTGATTTTTCCTGGAGTGGGCGCGGCAGGCGAAGCGATGGCTTACCTGCGCCAAAAAAAGCTGGATATCTGGCTGAAAAATTGGTTATCAACCGGAAAGCCGCTAATGGGAATCTGTCTGGGCACACAGATTGTTCTGGACTACTCCGAGGAAAATGGCACTGACTGTATCGGCCTTGTCGCCGGTTCAACAAAACGCTTCCCCGATAAATTAACTTCAAACGGCGCGGCATTGAAGATTCCGCACATGGGCTGGAACAGAGTTACTTTTCGCCGCCGTCATCCTGTATTTCAGGATATTTCGCCGGATGCCGAATTTTATTTTGTGCATTCCTATTATCCGGCGCCATCTGATGAATCAGCGGTGTTAGGTATAACTGATTATGGTATAAACTTTTGCTCAGTTCTGGCTGTAAATAATCTGGTGGCCATGCAGTTTCACCCGGAAAAAAGCGGGCGTCCCGGCTTGCAGATTTTGAAGAATTTCTGCGCATGGAGGGGCAATGCTCAGTAAAAGAATTATTCCATGCCTGGATGTGCGCGATGGCAAGCTTACCAAAGGCATTAAATTCAAAAGCAACGTGGATATCGGCGATCCGGTGGAAGCGGCTCGGGAATACTATGAGCAGGGCGCGGACGAAATTGTTTTTTATGATATTACAGCATCATCCGACAAACGCGACATCATGATTGACGTGGTACGACGTGTGGCGGAGACGATTTTTATTCCGTTTTCCGTAGGCGGCGGCATCCGAAATCTGGAAGATATGCGCCGCGTAATTCTGGCTGGTGCGGAAAAAGTAAGCGTAAATTCGGCTGCTGTTGATGAGCCGGAAATAATCTCTCAGGGGGCTAAGGCGTTCGGCAGTCAATGTGTTGTACTGGGCATGGATGTAAAAAAGGTGGAAGTATCCGGCAAAATTCCTTCAGGTTACGAAATAGTAATCCACGGCGGCAGAAAAGTTACCGGTATCGATGCTCTCTGGTGGGCAAAAGAAGCTGAAAAGCTGGGCGCCGGTGAAATTTGCCTGAATTCCATTGATGCTGACGGCACACAGACAGGCTATGAGTTGAATTTAACGGCGTTGATTTCCGAAAATGTGCGTATTCCAGTTATCGCTTCGGGAGGGGCGGGAAAACCTGAGCATCTGGCGGAAGTGTTGACCACCGGAAAAGCCGATGCGGCTTTGATTGCTTCGATGGTGCATTACCGCACTTATACGATCACTGAAATCAAGAAATATCTGTCTGCGCAAGGCATTAAAACCCGAGTGCTGTGGTAATTTGATCATTTTTTTTCACTAGGCAATACACTTGTGAAGTATTATAATAAAGGTATTAATTCAGGAGGCGAATTAACGTGGATGCAAAAAGGTATGAACTGAATGTCCAGCTGGCGCAAATGCTCAAAGGCGGCGTCATTATGGATGTAACTAATGTTGAGCAGGCAAAAATCGCGGAAGAAGCAGGGGCTGTGGCGGTCATGGCTCTGGAACGCGTGCCTGCTGATATTCGCAAAGACGGCGGAGTAGCCAGAATGTCCGATCCGGCAATGATTGCCGCAATTAAAAAATCTGTAACAATTCCGGTTATGGCCAAGGCGCGCATCGGTCATTTTGTGGAAGCGCAAATTCTGGAAGCTTTACGTATTGACTATATCGATGAAAGCGAAGTTTTAACTCCAGCGGATGAAGAATGCCATATTGATAAGACGAAATTTTCGATTCCTTTTGTTTGCGGCGCGCGCAATTTAGGCGAGGCGCTGCGCAGGATTGCCGAAGGCGCGGCAATGATACGCACAAAAGGGGAAGCGGGAACGGGTAATGTTGTCGAAGCTGTCCGCCATATGAGAACGATGAACCGTGAAATTCGTCAACTGACGCAGATGCCGGTGGAAGAAGTCACCGGTTTTGCCAAAACAAACGGCATGCCCTACGAACTGGCCTTAAAAGTTAAAGAGTTGGGGCGCCTGCCGGTGGTTAATTTTGCGGCGGGAGGAATTGCCACGCCGGCAGATGCCGCGTTGATGATGCAGTTGGGATGCGACGGCGTTTTTGTCGGCTCCGGTATTTTCAAATCTGCCGATCCGGCTCCGCGGGCACGAGCCATAGTCAAGGCAACAGCCTATTTCAATGATCCGAAAAAAGTATTGGAAGCGTCCATGAGTTTGGGAGAAGCCATGCCCGGCCTGGAAATTTCGCAAATCCCGCCCGAACAAATTTTAGCAGGACGAGGCTGGTAAGTTTTTTTATGACACTGCATTTAGTAAACGATAAACCTTCTGTCATTGGAATTCTGGATTTGCAAGGCGGAGTGCATGAGCATCTGGATCACCTGGAACGCCTGGGAATTTCTGCGAGAAGAGTAAAGCAACCCTCTGATTTTGCCGGTCTGGCCGGTTTAATTATTCCCGGCGGTGAAAGTTCCTGTATATCCAGGCTGCTTAATATTTTTGAAATCAAGGAAGTATTACTCAAGGCTCATAGCCGGGGTATGAAAATTTGGGGCACATGCGCGGGAGCAATTTTGCTGGCCAGAACCGTGGTCGGTGAAAGGTCTTGCCTGGGCTTGATTGATATGAAAATCGAGCGCAACAGCTTTGGCAGCCAACTCGATAGTTTTACCAGTGAAGCGTTGATTCCCGCTGTCTCTGCCAAACCAATACCCTTGACGTTTATTCGCGCGCCAAAAATTACCGGTGTGGGCAAAGAAATTAATGTTCTTTTAAAAATTGATGATTATATAGCTGCAGCGGAAAGCGAAAATATTTTAGTGACGGTTTTTCATCCGGAATTAACCGGGTGCCTGGCCCTGCATCAATATTTCGTCATTAAATGTGGGTTGAAACTTGCGGCTAATGAGCATTGTTATATTGATCCGCTTTGGAAAAGTTCGAGTTGGACAAAACAAGCCGGCATTGCCTAAATGGATTTAATCAAACATATTGAAGAAAATTTTTTTGCCGTCTGCCGTTACTGGGGAAGCTTAAATTCCTCGCTGATTAAAGCCGGATCAATCGGGGCAATGAACACAGGCGTAGCTATTTCCGATATCAACTGGGTCTGGAATGAAAAGCCTTTAACTAATGATGATGCCAAAACCATCGCAGACATAAAAAAAATTTACCAAAAATTAAATCTGCATTTCTGGTGGTGGATATATCCCTGCGGGCAATCGCCGGCAACCGGAAAAATGCTACAAGATGCGGGATTGCGTTTGGTTGAAAAAGTGCCTTGTATGGCCGCAGATTTGAACGATTCGGTATCAGATAAAATCCCTGACCATGTAACAATCTCTTCGGTTAAAGACAAAAATGATTTGCTTCTCTGGGGAGATATCTCTTTCCATGGCTTTGAAATGCCCCAGCGCGCCAGGAAGCAGTATGGCGCTTTTGTTTCTTCATTTGATCTTGGTGCGCAATCTCCACAAAAACTTTTTCTTGCTTTCTGCAATGGAAAAGCCGTAGCTACCTCGCTCCTCTTCACACACAAAAAATCAGCGGGAATCTACTATGTTTCTACTCTTCCCACTTACAGGAAGAGAGGATTCGGCCTGATAATCACGCGAGCCGCTATGCGGGCGGCAAAAGAAGCTGGTTTTAAAGATGTAATTTTGCAGACAACGCCATTGGGGGCTAAGGTTTACATAAGGGCTGGTTTTAAAGAATGCTGCCGTGCTGATGTTTACAAGCTATCCATTTCGTAATGTTAATATATGATCTTTAAAAATTCAATTTGCCACCTTTGAAGCTCTCTACGGTAAGCGGCGGAGCACTTTCGATTCTTAAGGAACAAAACCTTTCTGCATTCGCGCGCATTCCCCGTCGGTTGCTGCGGGGAATGCGGCCACATCCGAATTCAATAATATATTATTGACAAAAATAAGGCTATCGTTATATTATTTAAAATTATTAAGTAAATTAATTTTAGAAAACATGGCAAAGTAGCCATATTTTTTTAAACAACAAGACGGAGGATAATATGGAGAGTAAAAACCGTAAAACATTTTTCATGTTCTTAACCGCGTTTTTGGTTGCTTTTTTTATTGTTTCTTTTGTAGAGGTTCTGCGATCTTCTTTTTTTCCTGCGGGAGCGCCTGAAATTCAAACAGCATCAGCAGTGTCTCCCTCTGAAACAGGAACTCCTGCTTCTTTTGCCGATCTGGCTGAGCGTGTTAAGCCTGCAGTTGTAAACATCAGCACAACAAAAACATTTAAAGGACGAAATGGTTTGGGTACACCCTTTGGCCGGTCGCCTTTTAGCGGACGTTTTGGAGATGATTTTTTTGAACACTTTTTTGGCGATATACCTCAACGTGAATTTAAACAAAGAAGTCTTGGTTCCGGTTTTATCATCACCAACGACGGATACATCTTCACCAATAATCACGTGGTAGAACAGACAGATAAAATTCTGGTTAAAGTCTCAGACGGCAAGGAATATGAAGCGAAAATTATTGGCACCGATGCTAAAACTGATATTGCTTTAATCAAGATTAAATCTGATCATAGCTTGCCTTTTGTGGAGATTGGCGATTCTGATGCAGTAAGGGTTGGTGAGTGGGTCATTGCGATTGGCAATCCTTTTGGCTTGGAGCAAACCGTTACCGCCGGCATCGTCAGCGCAAAGGGACGTGTCATTGGAGCAGGCGCTTACGATAATTTTATTCAGACCGATGCATCCATTAATCCGGGCAACAGCGGCGGACCATTATTTAACATGGGCGGAAAAGTTATCGGCATCAACACGGCAATTGTTGCCCAGGGGCAGGGCATCGGTTTTGCCATACCGATGAACATGGCGAAAAGCATTTTGGCGGACCTGAAAACCAAAGGCAAAGTAACTCGAGGATGGTTAGGTATTTCAGTACAGGACATTTCGGAAGATATAGCAAAAAATTTGAATCATAAAAATAAGAATGGTGCTTTAGTATCCGATGTTTTTAAAGATGATCCGGCAGACAAAGCCGGAATTAAAGTTGGTGATATAATTACGGAAATTAACGGAAAGTCTATAAAAGACACCCATGAATTACTACTGACAATTGCCTCCTTGCATGTTGGCGAAAAAGTATTAATTAAAGGATTGCGCGACGGCAAGGCAATATCGTTCCAGGTTGCTGTGGCTGAACGGAAAGACAAACCTGAAATAGCGTTAGCAAACAAAGCAACTGGATATTTTGGCATTACTGTTCAGGAAATAACTAAAGAAATAGCACAACAACTGGGAATTGCTCGTGATGCTGGTGTAATAGTCACTGATGTGGAAGAGGGCAGTCCGGCGGATGATGTCGGTATTCAAGCACAGGATATAATTGTTCAAGTAAACAAAATAAAAGTGTCCTCCATGAAACAATACAATACGGAAATGACTAAAGCCGCCGAAAAGAAAAGTGTGATGTTCCTAATTAAGCGCGGCAAATCGACTTTTTATGTTGCATTGCACATAGAATAGAAATATTAATTTCTTTGTAGTATAAAAAAGGCAGGCTGTTGTAGCCTGCCTTTTTTATTAGTGAAATTCAAATTAATGAACCTCCGATATTACAAGAGAAGCGCAACAATATCTGCAAGTTGTAATGAGAATCACTGACTATAGGAGGTGTTAGTCGTAGTGAGACTCTTTGAAAACGAGCATAGCGAATAACCTAAAGGTCACTATAGATTTGAAGAGTAAGCCGAACTATCCAATAGCCAAAGGCTATTGGACACTATCCCGCATAAGCGGAATTGAATACTCCGCCGCTTGCTGCGAAACGTTTTCAAAACTTATTTTGAAATTCATGCCATTGATTTTATTAAATTTTATACCTTGACTAAAAATGTTTCACGTGAAACATTACCGTTACATTGAATGGTGTTTTATTAGTATGGACAATGTGTTTTGGCTTTTAATCTTACCAGAATAATTAATTGCTTATCCGTTCCGCCACTGAGCATATTGATACATTTTACCCAATGCCTTAACGGCTCGCTCAGGAGTAATAAAATTTACTCCTTTATATTTGCAGCCATCGACATCGGTAATTGTTCGCGATTTATCATCGTTGAGTAAATAAACCCCTATTATCGGTTTATCATATTTTTCCATTAATCTTACCGTTCGCTCGATAGATTGTTGTTCAAAATCTTCCAGGTAACGCAAATAATCTTCTACAAATTTATAATCACGTTTTTTATCTACAAAGACAGCCGATTCCAGCGTCGCTTTTATCATTATTATTCTTCCGATAATACCCATGTGGATTATGGCATCACATTCAGGCCATTGAAGAAGTTCTTCGAGAATTGTCATATATGTCTTGGTATTCATCTCCCCGACGACATCTATCGGATTAGCATGGCTCCAAAACGGCGGCAGCAATTTATTAATTCGAAAAATTACATCTTCTGATAATTTTGGCACCTCCAAACCATTTTCCACGCATAAATCTGAGGCGACAACACCCCAGCCTCCTCCTAAAGTCATAATGCCAACTTTTTTTCCTTTAGGCAGCGGCAAAGAGGAAAATGCCGCAGATAGATCCAGCAAGTCCATGGGGTTTTCAACCTGTACGATACCTGCTTGCCGGCACGCTGCTTTAAACACTTTTATATTAGAAGCCATCGCGCCCGTATGGCTAGCTGCTGCGTGGGCCCCTGCCTCTGTGCGCCCGCCTTTTAAGGCGATAATCGGTTTTTTCTTACCACATCGTTTTGCCGCTTCAAAAAACCTTCGGCCGTTTTTAATGCTTTCTATGTACAAAACAACTGTTTTAGTCAGCTCATCAACCTCAAATCCCTCCATAGCGTTTTCAATTGTTATCATTGCTTCATTGCCTGAACCGCCAAACGCGCGGATTCCAATGCCTTCTTTTTCAGCAAAAGCCAATAACTGCGTTCCCAAATTACCTGATTGAGTAACCAAAACTGTGCTTCCTGCTTTTGGTCTCACATGCGTTCCTGTGCAATAAAGTGAGATATAGGGATTACATATTCCCATCGTATTGGGGCCAAAAATTAAAATTCCTGCTTCTTGCGCTTTTTCTACCAACTTATCTTCCAAGGCTTTGCCTTCCGCGCCTGTTTCGGAAAAACCAGACGAGATAAGCAATACATTTTTTATTTTCTTTTTCTTCAGTTCAGGTATTAAGGATAAAACTCTATTTGCGGGAATTGTAACAACAGCAAGGTCAACCGGATCGGGAATTTCGGTTACTGATTTAAAAACTTTTCTATCGGCAATTTCTTCTCCTTTGGGGTTTACCAAATAGATTTTTCCCTTATATTTTCCGGCAAGAACATTAGTGAATATCAAATTCCCCCATTTGCCAACCTCTGCGGAAGCGCCAATAAATGCAATTGCTTTGGGATAGAATAAACGTCCTATTGCCTTAGGCGCTACGGCAACATGAGTTATTTTTTTTTCGGGTACTTCCCCCAAAACTATGAGGGCGTCAACCGCTGTTACTTCACCGTCGGCAGTAACTAATAATGGATTAATATCAATCTCTCTTATTTCCGGTATCTCTGTTCCAATTTTTGATAAACCCACGATTGTTTTAATCAATGCTTTTTTGTCTGCAGCTTTTTCCCCGCGAAATGCGCCAAGTAATTTCTGTGCGTGCAACTCGTCAATCATCTTTCGTGCTTCGTTATCATCAAGAGGGGCCAGATGAAAAACAACATCTCCGACTGCTTCTGTAAAAATTCCGCCTAATCCGAACATTACTGTAGCGCCAAATTGTTCATCATGGAAAAGACCGGCAACAAACTCTCTTTTGCCTTCCAGCATCGGCTGAATTAAAAAACCCTCCAAATCACTTCCGGCCGTTTCCTTTATATATAGTGCAGCAGAGCGAACATCTTCCTTGTTTTTTAAGTTCAGCTTAACCAATCCTTTTTCTGTTTTATGCGTAAGACGAGATCCCAGCCCCTTTAAAACAATAGGATAACCTGTTTCTTGTGCTGCCCGCTCTGCTTCCTCTATCGTTTTAACGGCTTTTTCTTCTATTACCGGAATGCCATATTTTTTTAACACTTCCTTTGCTTCGGCTTCTGTTAGTGTTGCCCGCTTTTGAGATTTTGCTTTTTCAATGATTTCTAATTTTTTCATTTCCATCCTCTATGCAACTGCAAATTTTTTACAATTATAAGCCAAATCATTTTATTCGTATTATATCAAAGGCTTATACAAATACCGACTGTTATTCTAAATAATTAATCATTAATAGATGTTTGAACCTTTATTATAATTCTTGCATCTTTAAACTTTTGCCATTTATGAAATATCATCTTGATTCCTTGTCACCCAGAGGCGCGACTACTTTCCAGAAAAAATCAAAAAAATTGTTTATTGTTTCTGCTAGTTTCCATTTCATTCCATGGACATACCAGTTTTGTATGTGCCTGTGCATAATCATTATATAAAGATCGGCAAAATAATTATTTTCTATATCCGAAATAACCGCGCCTCTTTTTTTGGCCTTTGCAACTATCCCGTTCAATATATCTATTTCTGTTTCCCTTTTATAAGACTTGTTCGCCATAAAGCTTTTCAATGGAACTGTAATAAAAGCCGTAATGGCAAGTTCAGGATTGTCGTCGAAAAAATTCATTGTAACCCAGAATAACTTTCTGAACATCTCGCGTATATCCTCGGTGCCCGCAAGATGCATTCGCAACAATGATGCAAGATCGCGCAATTTTTCGTCAATTATTGAAAAAAGAAGATCTTCTTTTGATGAAAAATACTTGTATATGGTTCCCGTGCTGATTCCACTTTCTTTTGAAATATCGCGTATATTGACGGCATGGAAATCTTTCAGAGAAAATTGCCGCAACACAACGGGATATAGGCGTTCTTTTAATTTTTCAGGAATTATAGGTTTTGCTGTCGCCATATTACCTTTAATCTTCTTTTTTTCTATGAAAGCAAAATATGAAACATTGTTTTAAATGTCAAGTGATAATTGAAACGTTGTTTTATTAATTACAAATAACATTATGATATCTATACCTTACATTGAAAGTTTCCATATAAAGCCTTTATAAAAATATTTTTTGTTCTTGACGAAATCCTCATCCATCAATAAATTAAGATAAATAATATTTCTTAATTTGACAAATATGACTGACGATAAAATAAAACAAATTATGATTGATGGCCGAATGGTTGGTATTGCAGGTTTAGACGATGCGATAAAAAAAATAAATTTGTCGGAAAACAGTGAAGAAGAAATTAAAAAGAATTTACTTAAAGAAATTTCTGCCAATAACTATGTGCCATCTTCTGCGCGCGATGCATACGGCAAGGCACTTTTCATGGAATTCCAGATAGCGCAGGGGCTGGCTGTTACTGACGAACCGGTCCTCGGATTGAATATATTTATTTTGGGAATGGCGTGTGCACGTTGCGGTCAACTGGAAATCGATATCCGGAATTTATTATCAGAGATGAAAATCGCTGCCAACTTACAACACGTTACCGATTTAAAAGAGATAGAGCGCTATAAACTTTTAGACTCGCCGGCACTTGTAATCAATAATAAGGTTGTCTGTGTCGGCGAAGTGCCTCCGAAAAGTAAAATCCGTGAATGGATTATAGAAGCTTACACTACCAATCAATAATTTTTCAATTATCATTTGGGTTATTTTTGACAATCGGGACAGTAAAAAGTACTTCTTCCTCCCTGTTTTATTCGGCAAATAGTGCCGCCGCAAATTGAACAGCGCTTTCCCTCCTGCCCATAGGCTTTTAATTCGTGCTGGTTTTCGCCTTGGCGACCGTACAAATCTCTCCAGTCGGAAATTGACGTGCCCCTTTTTTTAATTGCCATCTTTAATATGGCTTTTGCCTGACGAAAGATTTTTTTCCAGCCATCTTGCGTCAGAGTCGCCGCTACCTGTTCGGGATGAATACCGGTTCGATGTAAAATCTCACACGCATAAATGTTACCTATTCCCTCCACGGCTTTTTGATCCATAATAAGCGATTTAACTTTTGTCCGGCGGCTTCCATGATTTTTCAGGAAAGTGTTAAGATCAAATGTTTTCAAAATATCTTTCGCGGATTCGCTTTCCACATTTTTTACTACTTTGATTGTTGCAAAGCGGCGCGGATCGATAAGAAAGACGTTCCCATCAGCAAAAGCCATTTTCCAACGACTATGTTTCGGCCTTGCCGAACCATTCTGCCAAAAAAGTCTCCCCGTCATGCGCAGATGTATTAACACGAAATTTCCATCTTCAAGCACAATGGATACTATTTTGCCCCGGCGTTCGACCGCCGTGACGCTTCTTCCTTTAAGATTTTTGACAGCGGCCAGTTTATCGTCGTATACTGCGGTGGCTAATATTTTTTTGCCACAAATCTTGTCTTGCAGTTGGCGGCTTAGAGTTTCTACCTCGGGCAATTCAGGCATTGGCTTTCTCCATTTCTATCAGCACACGGGTCTCTTCTGTTTCTATTGTTACTAAAAAATTATTTTTTTGCCTACTTTTTTTTCCCGTTATGACCAACATACCCCGAGCTTTCAATAAATGCGATCAAGTCACCAGACGATCTACATCGAAACATAATTTCGCATCGACGGACCTTTCCATCCATTTTTCAAAAAGGATTTATGTCTCCTTTGAAACATTCCACGGCAGCGTCCATCCTGCGCTGATATAGGTTCCATGGGCATTTGCGAGACAGCGGATATTTCATATTGTGCTTGATATAGTAATCTGATTTGCATATTAGGCGGTCATAAATAATCAAGGAACGGTCGAAATAATTATTCCCGAGGCAAACTCCTTCAAAAAATATTTTAATTTTTTTTTACAAAAATGCAAAAAAGTGTTGACAAATATTTCTGTATGAGTACATTCGATAATTAAGTGTTTGTAATTTTTTATTGCAACATAATTTCACGGGAGGGAAACCTGCCAAAAGGAGGAACAAAATGGAAAGCGAGACCCTGTTTACTGAGGAGGAGGAACCTCCTGGTCCATTGACCGGTCTTGTTAATGCTAAAAATAATGTAAGTGACTTTTTGTTATTCAAAGAAGATGTCTCTCATTACCCGATTAAACAAAAGTCAGATAGCGTTTTATTTCCTTTTAAAGATTCCGCCCGCTCCCGCATTTTCCGAACACGAAATTATCCCGAAATTACACGCCTGGAATGGTTTGACTGGCACTGGCAAATGCGTAACGCCATTAGGGAGGTTGATGCTCTGTCTCAAATAATCAATCTTTCGGACAATGAACGCCAGGCAATGATGCATCATGCAGGTGCATTGCCCGTTTCCATTACGCCTTATTATGCAAGTCTGCTTAATCCCAATGATCCTGCTGATCCTTTGCGCCGTTGCGTTGTTCCTGTGGTCGATGAATGTCTCCATACTGCCGGAGAAGAGGAAGATCCTCTCTGCGAAGATGTCGATTCTCCGGTGCCGGGCATTATTCATCGCTACCCTGACCGCGTGCTGTTTCTTGTAACCGACAGTTGTTCCACCTATTGCCGTTATTGCACCCGGTCCCGCATTATTGAACGGAGCAAGCACCATTTGATAAACTTGGAAAAATGGGAAAAGGCTATTCAATACATTGCCAACAATAAAAATATCAGGGACGTACTGCTTTCCGGCGGCGATCCTTTAACCCTTTCCGATGAAAAACTGGAATGGTTGTTAACGCGGCTGCACAAGATCCGTCATGTCGAAATTATACGAATCGGCACTAAAGTGCCAGTTGTTATGCCCCAGAGAATAACACCGGCTCTGACAGCCCTGCTGAAAAGATATCATCCTTTATGGATGAGCATTCATATAACTCATCCGAAAGAACTGACACCGGAGATGAGCGCCGCCTGCATTCGTCTGGCCGACGCCGGCATTCCGTTGGGAAGCCAGACCGTGCTGCTTTCCGATATCAATGATGATGTTGTTACCATGACCAGATTGGTGCATGGCCAACTGCAAATCAGAGTTCGTCCTTATTATCTGTATCAGTGCGATCCCATCCCGGGCTCTTCTCATTTCCGGACACCGGTAAACAAGGGCATTGAAATTATTCAGGGCATGCGTGGACATACTACCGGTTACGCTGTGCCTACTTATGTTGTTGACGCGCCCGGCGGTGGCGGCAAAATTCCTTTGCTTCCCGAATACGCCATGGGATGGGAAAATGGCGATTTAATTCTGCGTAACTATGAAGGCAATACTTTCCGCTACCCCGACAATCACGCAAAATCGAAGGATATACATTAAACTGGCAGAAATTTATTGCAGGGGGTAGATAATTTAACCGTGAGTCGTGTCGGTAAAAAATTGATAATTGGCATAACCTACGATTTACGCGATGATTATTTGAAAGAAGGATATAGTCTCGAAGAAACGGCGGAATTCGATCTTCCCGATACAATTGCAGCTATTGAAAAGGTAATTTTAGATAACGGTTTTCTTGCTGATCGAATTGGCAATGTAAAAGCATTAACTCGCCGGCTTGCGGCAGGCAATAGCTGGGATCTTGTTTTTAATATTACCGAAGGCATGTATGGTTTTGGCCGTGAAGCGCAAGTTCCCGCTTTATTGGACGCATATAACATCCCCTATACCTTTTCCGATCCCCTTGGTCACACCATCTCCCTCCACAAGGGAATAACCAAGCATGTTCTGCGCGATCTGGGAATACCCACACCCGATTTTGCCGTCGTTAACAGTGACGCGGAAATTGATAAAGTTAATCTTCCGTTTCCTCTTTTTGCCAAACCGGTAGCGGAAGGAACAAGCAAAGGCATAACGGCGCTGTCCAAGATAACTAACCGTGCAGAATTGTCTCAGACCTGCAAACATATTTTACAGACATTTAAGCAGCCTGCGCTGATCGAAACATATCTTCCCGGCCGCGAATTTACCGTCGGCATATTAGGTTCCGGAAAAGATGCGAAAGTACTTGGAGCAATAGAAGTGATTTTAAAGCCGACTGCGGAGCAAAATGCTTATTCCTATGAAAACAAGGAACATTATGAAAATCTTGTCCAATACGTACTGGTTGATGATGACGAAGCCAGGCAAGCCAGCGAAATAGCCCTTAAAGCATGGCGTTATTTGGATTTAAAAGATGCCGGACGTGTGGATTTGCGCTCTGATGCTCATGGAACGCCGCATTTCATAGAAGTTAATTCTCTTGCCGGACTAAACCCTAAGCGCTCGGACTTGCCCATCCTCTGTAATTTGCTGGGCGTGAGCTATCATGTATTGATCGGCAAAATTATTGAATCGGCCCTGCGGCGCGCTAAGATAACCAACAAAACGTTAAACTAAGTCTGTTCAAATGCGGGAAAGCTTAATGATGAAAAAAGTTGTAATTTTACACAGCGATGTTTCTCCCGATGCCACAGAGGATGAACTTGATTGTCTCCAGCAAGCCCAGGCAATCTCTCAGGCCTTGCGTCAGCTGAATTACAAACCTATTCTTTTGCCGTTTGGCCTTGATTTAAATCAGGCAATAATAAAATTGAAATCATTAAAACCGCTGGCCGTTTTTAATATTGTGGAAACTCTGGCATCCAGAGGCAGTTTGATCTATTTTGCTCCGGCCATCCTCGATACTTTGCAGATTCCTTATACCGGCTGCGCCACGCAAGCCGTGTTTCAAACATCGAATAAATCTCTGGCCAAAAAAATCATGCGCGATGCCGGTATCGCTACTCCGGATTGGATAACACATGATGGTTTGGGTTCCCAAAAAGATACTGCCAGGAAATATTTAATCAAGTCGTCCTGGGAACATGCTTCCATCGGCCTTGATGAAAATGCTCTTATCAACCATACAAATAAAGCCAGGATACTAAAAGAAATGAACCGCCGTAAAGAAAAGCTTGGCGGCACCTGTTACGCCGAAGCCTATATTGATGGCCGCGAATTTAATGTCGCCCTCATATCCGACACAAATAGCGTTAAAGTATTGCCGGTCTCTGAAATGTTATTTCAGGATTATGCTCCGGAAAAACTAAAAATCGTTGATTACAAAGCCAAATGGGACACGGATTCCTTTGAGTACAATAATACGATACGAAAATTTGATTTTCCCCAAAAAGATGCTAATCTAATATCGGCTTTGCGTAACATTGCCTTGCGTTGCTGGAATCTTTTCTCTTTGCGCGGGTACGCGCGCGTTGATTTTCGCGTCGACAATAACGGCAAGCCATGGGTACTGGAAATAAATTCTAACCCCTGTTTATCGCCGGACGCCGGTTTTGCCGCCGCTCTTCAACAGGCAAAAATTAAATATCACGAAGCCATCGGTTTGATAATCGATAATGCGATG
Source organism: uncultured delta proteobacterium (assembly GCA_963710575.1). Classification (GTDB taxonomy): domain Bacteria; phylum Desulfobacterota; class Syntrophia; order Syntrophales; family Smithellaceae; genus Smithella. The sequence goes on from CAVQAL010000003.1 coordinate 375,022, forward strand.
AAATAATGTTATAGCAAACTGGATTGTTTTTATGAATGATTTTATCTATCGTCAGCATATACAGCATTCCGATATCGGAGCCATTGCCGATATTGTAAAATCCAGCGGATTTTTTTCCGTCGAGGAAATAGATATCGCGCTGGAACTGGCGGAAGAAAAGCTCACACAGCCCCATGACAGCTCTTACCAGTTTTTATTTGCCGAAGATAAACAACACGTTGTTGGTTATACCTGCTTCGGCCTTATCCCGGCAACGTCCGGCAGTTACGATCTATACTGGATTGCTATCGATCAGCAATTACGAGGCACTGGCCTGGGCAAAGACTTAATGAAGAGAACAGAAAAAATTATTTACGATTTGGGCGGCAAACGAATTTACGCGGAAACATCTTCCCGTCACCAGTATCAACCCACGCATGGTTTTTATGAGAGTTGCGGATATCGAAAAGAAGCTGTCTTAAAAGATTTTTATACGGAAGGCGACAGCAAAATTATATACGTCAAAACTCTTTAATAACATACCATACGCCCACAAAGCAGGGGTATCCTGCCTTTAAAACCGCTTGCTTTTTTTTTCATAATTCGCTAGAGGACTGCCAGTATTTACTAACTTTTTGTACGCTATAAAGGAAAGAAGGAGGATTTATTGATGCGCTTGTTTCCTAAAACAGATAATTTTTTTGAACTTTTTGATGAGCTGGCCGACAAAATTGAAGAAGGCGGCAAGCTTTTTCTGGAAATGGCTCAAACTCGTGATTTTTCTGAGGAGAGAGTCGCCAAGCTCAAGGAAATTGAACACGAAGCCGACGGCATTACCCATAAAACATATGAAAAGATGCACAAGACTTTCCTAACGCCTATTGACCGTGAAGACATTTACGCTCTTGTCAATAAAATGGACAGCATTCTGGATGTCATTGAAGCCACTGCCGTCCGCGTTCATCTTTATAAAGTCAAAAAGCCGGCGGATGAAATAATCAAGCAAGCGCAAATATTGAGTGACGCAATAAAAAAAGTCAAAAGCATTATTCAGGCGATGCGCAACATGAAAAACTCCGAAATGATTCTAGCCGGTTGCGTGGAAATCAACACACTGGAAAATGCCGGCGATATTGTCTTAAGAACTATCATGGCCAATCTTTTTGAAAACGAAAAAGACGCTATCGAACTTATAAAATGGAAAGATATTTTTCAGCTCTTGGAAGAAGCAATTGATGTTTGTGAAGATGTTTCCAATATCGTGGAAGGAATTGTCCTGAAACATGCTTAATTCTATGGCGTTTGTCATTTTTCTTGTTCTTGTCGCACTGGTTTTTGATTTTCTTAACGGTTTTCACGATTCAGCTAATTCCATTTCTACCGTTGTTTCCACCCGTGTTCTTTCGCCAAAATATGCGGTGGTCTGGGCGGCTTTTTTTAATTTTGCCGCCGTATTTTTTGTGGGTACAGCGGTCGCACATACTATTGGCAAGGGAATCATTCATATTGACATTGTCGATAATCTGGTGATTCTATCTGCATTAGGCGGCGCGATCATCTGGAATATTGCGACTTGGTATTACGGCCTACCCAGCAGTTCTTCACATGCCTTAATCGGCGGTCTTATCGGCGCGGCTGTATCCAAAGCCGGAACAAGCACATTAGTCTGGTCGGGCATTACCAAAACAACTGTTTTTATCATTGTTTCCCCTGCTATAGGCATGGTGCTCGGTTTTACTTTTATGGTTATTACTATGAATCTGAGCCATAATTCCAATATGGCCAAATCCGATAAACTCTTTCGTAAACTCCAGCTTTTTTCCGCAGCAGTTTATTCATTGGCACATGGCATGAATGACGCGCAAAAAACGATGGGTATTATCGCTATGGCTCTTTTCAGCAAAGGCTTGCTGGGTAAAACATTTTATATTCCCATTTGGGTGATTATCGCCTGTTACTCGATGATTTCTCTAGGAACCATGTTCGGCGGCTGGCGGATTGTCAAAACTATGGGAACTAAAATTACCAAGCTTCGCCCCATGGGTGGTTTTAGCGCGGAAGCTGCAGCGGCCTGTTCAATCATCGGTGCAACAATAGCCGGAATTCCCGTGAGCACAACCCACACGATCACCGGAGCTATCGTCGGCGTCGGCGCTACCAAAAGACTTTCTTCCGTGCGCTGGGGAGTTGCCGGAAACATCATCTGGGCATGGCTTTTAACAATACCCGTTTCCGCCGCCATTTCTGCCGTCATTTATCTTTCTATAGAATACTTTGCACGTTAATTTATCTGCTTCTTCCTCAAAATAATATTGATAATTTTTATTTTTTACCGTAAATTCATTCTATCATTATATGCCACTTTCATACTCTAATGAGGGAGAATTTTATGCCGGAAAAACCATTGCCTTTTACGAAAAATCAAATTGAAAAAATCATAAAACAATATCCGACGCCTTTTCACCTTTATGATGAAAAATCCATTCGGGAAAACGCACGCGCTTTTAAAAACTCCTTCGCCTGGAATGAAGGTTTTAAAGAATTCTTTGCCGTCAAAGCCGCTCCCAATCCCTACCTGATAAAAATCCTGCACAAGGAAGGCTTCGGCGCTGATTGCAGCTCGCTGGCGGAACTGATTATGGCGCAAAAAACGGGAATCACCGGAAAAGAAATCATGTTTTCTTCCAACGACACACCCGTGGAAGAATTTCTTCTGGCAAAAAAATTGAAAGCCAATATCAATCTGGATGATATCAGCCATATTGAATATCTGGAAAAATGCGCCGGACTACCTTCCTTGATTTGCTTCCGCTACAATCCCGGCCGGTTGAAAAAAGGAAATTTCATTATCGGCCATCCCGAGGAGGCGAAATACGGCTTCACTCGAGAACAACTTTTTGAAGGCTATAAAATTTGCAAAGACAAAGGCGTCAAACGATTCGGCATTCATACCATGGTCGCTTCCAATGAACTCGATGCCCATTACTTTGAAGAAACAGCGGAAATATTATTTAAACTGATTGCGGAAATTTCACAAAAGCTAAAAATCAAATTTGAATTTGTTAATATCGGCGGGGGAGTGGGTATACCTTACCAGCCGGAACAAAAACGCATAGACTTAAAAGCAATGAGCCGCGGCATCAAGAAAAAATACGACGAAATCATTGTTGCCAACGACCTTGCCCCCCTTAAGCTTTTTACGGAATGCGGCCGCTACATTACCGGCCCTTACGGCTATCTGGTTTCCCGCGTCCTGCATATTAAAAACACTTATAAGAAATTTGCTGGTCTGGATTCCTGTATGGCCAATTTGATGCGCCCCGCGCTTTACGGCGCTTATCATCACATCACTGTTGTGGGCAAGGAAAGCAAACCTCATGATTTTAGCTATGATGTAACGGGATCTCTTTGTGAAAACAACGATAAATTCGCCATTGACCGCGCTTTACCCAAACTGGAAAGAGGCGATATTGTTGTTATTCATGATGCCGGCGCGCATGGCTTCGCCATGGGCTTCAATTATAACGGCAAACTCCGCTCGGCGGAATTGCTTTTACGAGAAAACGACGAAGTTGTACAAATCCGTCGCGCCGAAACAGTAAAAGATTATTTCTCTACTTTAGATTTCAACAAATTGGCAAATTTTCAGGTGTAAGGCTAAGGATGAAGTTATCGTACACACTGCTTCCGGTAGTCTTCAAATCGTCAATTTCAACAAAAATACAACATTTCAATCAATAATCAATGATGTTGTGTATTTTTCTTTTAAAAAAAAAATGAATAGTGCTATTATTATATTCAATAAAAAAGAATAGGAGGCGGATTATGGAATATAAGATTATTTCTAGTAGTGCATGGTCAGTGGACGCTGCAGTTAATATATTAGAAAAAAAGGTTAATAATTTAATAAAAGAAGGATGGGAACCTGTAGGTGGTGTTATGATAGTTGCTTTCAATGACCATGTCTACCAATCACTTATAAAAAGATAGACAGCCTGTAATAAGGGATAATCGAAGTTCGGATATTAATTGTTCGGATAACAAGAATTGGTGTCGAATAGGCTGGAAAAGATTACGGCCGGAGGAAAAGATTATGAACAAAGTCGTAGCACGGTTTGCTGATGGTAACCTGATCAAGGGCACGACAACCGACTTCTTTTCGGAGGTAGAGGTTTTTCATGTGAGCATGTTGGACGCACCAGCCGAGGAAAAGCCTTGCGAAATCTACACGAGGAATTTGAAAGCGCTGTTCTTTGTTAAGGACTTCCTAGGTGATCCGCATTACGTCAATCGAAACGAATTCGATCCAAACCGTCCTACGATCGGGCTGAAAATAAGGGTGGAGTTCAAGGACGGCGAAGTTCTTGTGGGAACCACAACAGAATACCACCCCGGACGTTCTGGGTTCTTCATCTTGCCGGCGGATACTAATACAAACAATGAGCTTTGTTATGTAGTCGTAGAAGCCACTAAAGAGATTAGAGTACTGTGACCTGAATAGCAGCAACGGACGCTGATTCTTACTCTCTTTCAATTGGTAATCTTCAGTTTTCCGGCTTCATAAATCTATTGGTTTATCGGTGTAACCAACGAGCAAACTTTGACAATTTTCTTCTCAAAAATATCGACAAGAAATCTTGCTATATTCTGATTAGTTATGATAAACGTCTTCGCAGTAGTAACCTTATATAAATATTTTAAAGTAGAATATAACTCGTGCATAAAAAAGCAAATCGTTTCATAGGTGTCTTCGATTCCGGTATTGGCGGCCTGACGGTCGTCCGTTCTTTAATGGAACGTCTGCCTTTTGAAAACATCATTTATTTTGGCGATACAGCGCGCGTGCCCTATGGCATTAAATCGGTGGAAACAATCAACCGCTACGCGGCGCAAATTACTGAATTTCTTATCAAGAAAGACGTAAAACTATTGATTGTCGCGTGCAACACTATGGCGGCTGTCGCTTATCAGACAATTGTTGATTTATCGCCGGTGCCTGTGCTGGAAGTAATTGACGCCAGCGCGCGCATCGCTATCCAGCATACCAAGACAACATCAATTGGAGTCATCGGAACACCCGCAACTATCAATAGTAACGCTTACGCCCGGTCTATTCATCTTTTGGATAAGGAAGCGAAGGTTTTTTCGCAAGCCTGTCCCCTTTTTGTGCCGCTGGTGGAAGAAGGATGGTTCGATCATCCGGCAACAAAGCTTGTCGCTCAAGAATATTTAAAGCCGGTTATTGCCGAACAAATTGACACGCTGGTTCTGGGCTGTACCCATTATCCGCTTTTAAAACCATTGCTGCAGGATATTCTGGGGAAAGGAGTAAAGCTCATTGATTCGGCGGAAGCTATGGCCGATATCACCGCCGATTTGATTAACACACAAAACATGGGCAATCAAAATTGTTCGCCGCCGGATTATACTTTTTATGTAAGCGATTTACCTTATCGCTTTCAAACGATCGGTGAACGTTTTCTGGGACGCACGCTCGGCCGTGTTGAGTTGGTGAGCCTTTAAAATATGAAAATTCTTCTTGCCGGCTACAATTTGGATTATGATCTCATCCGCACTCTGAAAGATAAAAGCGGTCTGAAACAGGATTTAACACCTGAAACTATTTCGGCAGCTTACGCGCGTATCAGCCGCAGCCCGAAACCGGTCAATGAATTGCGCGCAATCTCCAGCGAGGAAGTGGATAAAGCGCGTCAATCCAACCGCAACATAGTTTTTGAAATGGGGCACAGCTCCGTTGCCGAACATGCAGTATTTAATATTGATGTCATCGGCGTATCCCGGCTGCTCGTCGAAGAAATTGAAAAATTCCGCCTGTGTTCTTTCACGGAAAAATCTCAACGCTATGTTCTTTTTAATAAGGATTTTGTTGTGCCTGAAGCAATCAAGCAGACAAACCTGACCGATCTGTTCACAGATACCGTCCAAACTCAAAACGACTATTATCATGCACTCTACGAAAAATTAAGACCGTACATCTTTGACAAACATAAAACGCTCGCAAAAGACTCTGCTAACAAATCGCTTCTGGAAGGCTGGGCTAAAGAAGACGCCCGCTATGTAATATCACTTGCAACAGAAACACAACTGGGCATGACCATTAACGCCCGGAATCTGGAACTCATGCTGCGGCGGCTTGCCGCACTGCCTTCCACTGAAGCGCAGGAATACAGTAAAAAACTATACGCGGCAACAAAGGACATCGCGCCTTCCCTTATCCGTTATGCTCAGGCTACAGACTATGACCGGTTTACAAGACAAAATTTACGTAGTCGAGCTTCCGCTTTCTTACAAAAATATCCTCATCAATCAGAGAGTGCTAAAAAATTGTCTGCTGCACGATTGACTTTTATCTCTGGCGCTGCCGATAACCGGATTGCTGCCGCCTTGTTGTTTTCTTCATCTAATTTAAATTATTCTTCTTGTTTAGGCCAAGCAAACCAAATGACATTAAGAGAAAAAAAAGTTGTGTTTAAAACGGCTTTTGAGCAATTACAGGCTCACGATGCCGTGCTGCGGGAATTGGAAAATGTTGATCTGCAATTTGAGTTAATATTGAGTGCCAGTTGCTTCGCGCAATTTAAAAGACATCGTATGTCAACGATTATCGCACAAGAATATGACCCGCAATTGGGAGTCACCATTCCTCCAGCCGTACGCGCAATCGGCCAGCAAAAGAATTTTATGGATATTATGCATCATACAAAAAAAGCGTATGAGCAAATTAAGAAAAAAACGCCGCTGGCCGCCACTTATGTTTTGACCAATGCGCATCGTAAACGGGTTTTGATGAAACTCAACGCCCGCGAAATGTATCATCTGGCACGTATGCGTGCCGATGCGCACGCCCAGTGGGATATTCACGACTTGACGGATAAAATGCTTAAGCAGGCCCAAAAAATTATGCCCCTCACGTTCATGATGGCCTGCGGCAAAGATAGTTTTAAAGATGTTTACAAAAAGGTCTTTTCGCCTCATACTTGATAAACTGTAATTAAATGATTGATAAAAAACAACTTTACATTCTCCTTCTCGCCACCACTCTAAGTTCGTTTCTCACACCCTTTATGGGATCGGCACTTAACGTAGCATTGCCCATTATGGCCAAAGAGCTGTCCATGACCGCCTTATCTTTAAGCTGGGTGGCGTCCTCTTTTATTCTTGCCGCCGCGATAACCCTTGTTCCTTTGGGACGGCTGGCCGACATTTACGGCCGCAAAAAAATCTTTCTTTATGGCGCGATAATTTTTACCGCAGCCTCCGGGCTTTGCGCGTGGTCTCCGACACAAACTTTTTTAATTGCAATGCGCGTGATACAGGGGATTGGCGGCGCGATGATCTTCAGCACCGGTACGGCCATGTTGGTTTCCGCTTATCCACCGGAGGAAAGAGGTAAAATATTAGGAATCAATACAGCGGCCATTTATATCGGACTCACCATTGGTCCTTTTATCGGCGGATTGCTGACACAGCATTTAGGATGGAGATACATTTTTATTTTTACGGCGGTTCTGGGCATCATTAGTATACTAATTGTTGCTGCCATGATTAAGGAAGAATGGTCGGGAACCAATGGCGAAGGTTTTGACTTTGCCGGCTCCTTGCTTTATGCAATTGCTCTTTTTACCATTATGTATGGATTCTCCTTACTGCCCGCATGGAGGGCCGGACTACTAATCGGTCTGGGTGTGTGTTGCCTGATTTTCTTTATTTTTCAGCAGCTAAAACGGCCTTTCCCTTTATTGAATATCCATTTGTTTTTGGATAACAAAGTTTTTGCTTTTTCCAATTTAGCGGCTTTGATCAATTACTGCGCAACTTTCGCAGTTACATTTTTACTTAGTCTTTATTTGCAACATATCAAAATGCTGACACCGTCTCATACAGGAATAATTCTTGTTGCCGCGCCTTTTGTGCAGGCGCTTTTTTCACCTTTGGCCGGAAGGCTATCTGATCGCTTTGAGCCGCAGATTATCGCTTCCATTGGCATGGCCCTGAATGTAATCGGGCTTGTTCCGCTAATATTTATCCATAACGATACGGGCATTTATTACATTGTATTTTGCCTTGTTTTACTGGGGCTTGGTTTTGCACTCTTTTCCTCACCCAACGTCAACGCAACAATGAGTGCGGTAGAAAATAAATTTTACGGCGTTGCTTCGGCTACACTGGGCACAATGAGGCTTATTGGTCAAATGTTCAGCATGGGCATTACGATGCTGGTTTTTGCCGTTATTTTAGGAAACCATCCAATTTCGGAAGCTAATAACACACTCCTTTTAAAAAGCACCCATATGATTTTTGCCATCCTGGCTATTATTTGCTGCGGTGGCATCCTTGCGTCGCTGGCACGGGGAAAAGTACATCAATCCCGTGGTGGAGGTAACTCCATTGAAAATCAATATCACTAGTTTCGTAATCGGGCTTACTGCCGGAATCTTTGGCGGCCTTGCCGGACTTGGCGGTGGGCTGATTATGATTCCCTTGATGGTCGAAGTTTTAAAATTAAACCAGCACAAGGCGCATGGCACCAGTTTAGTGGCTCTGATTTTTACAGGAATCAGTGGAACAATAACCTACGCCTTAAATGGCGCGATTGATATTACTGCCGCTGTGCTTTTAGCTCTAACCGCTGTATTCATCGCACCCTTAGGCGCGCGCTACGCGCATGTTCTTGCGGAATGGAAATTGAAAAAGCCTTTCGGCGCATTTTTGATTTTTTGCTCGGCGCTTTTACTTTTAAAACCCTATCTGGCCAACATCATCGGTACCGTCCCCGGCTATGCAAAGATAATAGTATTTTTGATAACAGGAGCTTGTACCGGATTTCTTTCAGGAATGATGGGAGTCGGCGGAGGCACAATAATGGTTCCTGTAATGGTTCTTCTGGGCGGCTTTACGCAGCAGGTAGCGCAAGGAACATCGCTCTTAGTCATGGTGCCCACCGGTGGCATCGGCGCATTCACTCATTGGAAGATGGGAAATGTTGCGGTAGGAATTCTGTTGGGTCTTATCCCAGGAATTATTTTCGGCACATATCTGGGCGGAAATCTCGCCAACATAATTCCAAATGAGATACTGCGTATGATCTTCGCCGCTATGCTGATTTTCGTAGGATTGCGTTATTTCAGAACATCGTCTCCTGAATAAACCACCAATATTTGTCATACCGGCGGAAGCCGGTATTTAGCATTATCAATTCTTTCCCAATTTTTTATTTTATGATAGAAAACAAACATTAATCCTTAATATTTTGAAGCGTTGTTTACGTTATTATACAAGAGACATATAATACGTTAGCAGGGAGAAACTTGACAGATAAAGGCGTCGCTATTCTAAAAACCTTATGGTCAAAGCGCCTGGGCGGCCAATTGGGAATTCGAGATCTAAAAGGACTAACATTAACGCCAAAAGATGGCTATGAAGGCGACTACTTTGCAATCAAAGACGAGCTGACGTTAATGACTTCTGCGCCAGTTGGCCTTTCTCCAAATGAGTTCTTTAAGTCTTTTGGAACAACCAATTTTTTATTAAAGCAAAGCATTGTTCCCATTGTAGCTTGGGTTCATGATGAATCCGTCATGCTTACTATTGGAACAGGATTTTTCGTCAGTTGTACCGGTTATCTGATGACGGCATGCCATGTCGTATTGGACCCCGAAGAATCAGGTTACGGAAGAGTGCGCCGAGATGGTAACCGTTTGAGTCTGTTGGATGGCGTCAACATGGGCGTACTTGTTCGAATTAACCCAGCAACTGGTTTTAATGGAATGACGTTTCTTCCATTCGAGAATTCTTGGTACTGGGGTGACTGGAAAAGTAGTCCTTTGTTACATGAGAGTGACAGATTCGACATGCTTACCGACATTGCGATTTGCAAGGTAGCAACGTGGCAAGGAGGAGAAGGTCATCAACCACTTAATCTGTCACTTAATCCATTCTCTAGGAATGAGCGCTCGGTTGTAATTGGATATGCTGCAATGCCCGATACACTTGTCTTTGTAAATGAGAAATCAATATCACTCTCCGAACCACAAGATGAACTGTTCGTGTCTGTAGGGCATGTAATAGACGTATTCCCTGAAAACTACCTTTCGAGAAAGGTACCAACACCAGGCCCCTGTTTCGATTTTGGCGCTAAAGTCCCAGGCAAGATGAGCGGATCACCTATCTTCGGTGCTGACGGCGCAGTGGTACGAGGAGTTGTCAGTCGTAGCTATAGCGGAGAACGGCATGCCTATGACGCTATGATAGGTCCTGCTATGCATCTGCCTTTGGGTGATAACATTACCCTTAATATGTTAATGAAAAGCAGAATCGAAGGTATTTCGAAAGTGCAGGGATCAGGCCTATAGTGGCATTCATAATAGCTAGCTAAGTAGAAATTTTCTTAAGCAAGAAACTTTGTTTGCACTCCTTTTAAAATATCTTCCGCATCTTTTACCATCGTCTGCACCATATCGTTGACTTTAGGCATGTCATTGATCCGCTGAGCCGCTTCACCGGCAGCCATGAGAGCTTTTTCCTTGTCGCCTTCGTAAACAGCCTTTATAGATTCGATCTCAAACTGGATCAGGGACAGGTCCATGTTGGTTATGTCATCAGGGATTCCCAAAAAAACACCGGGCGACTTGTGCAGGGTGTTCTGGGCATGCTCATCGCTACGGGGGCTCTTCAACCAGCGGGCAGGCCCGACAAAGCCGCGAGCTACAATAGTTCCCCTGTCTCCGGCGGCCACAACTCCCTCTTTCCAGTTCTGATGAAAATCACTCTCCTGCGTTGCCAGAAAGCGGGTTCCCATCTGAGCGCCATCGGCGCCCAGAACCAACGCTGCCGCCAGTGTCTTGCCGTCACAGAATCCACCGGCACCGACTACAATTGTTTTTTCATCGGACACGGCTTCAACCACCGCAGGCAGAAGTATCATTGAGTGGACAGGTTCCCATGATGTATGAAATCCGCCTTCGTGGCCGGAGGCAACAATCACATCAACTCCCGCTTTCTTGCAGCGCAAGGCTCCCTTGACGGAAGGCACGACGTGCATCCAGGTAAAGCCGGCGCTTTTAATCTTGTCCTTCCAGCCGACCGGATCACCGGCAGAAGTAAAGATCACTTTGAAGTTATTTTTCATAGCGGGATTTTCTTCCCGCACCTTAATGGCCGTGTCGATCATAATATGTGAGAGTTCTCCAATTTCCGACGAGACCATGACATTGATGCCGAAGATGCCGCCCTTGTCCTTGACCAGGCGGTATGTTCTTTTTATAACCTTTCCCAGTGCGGTGGGAATATCATCATCAAAGTCAGCCTCTCCACTATCCACAAATGCCTTGTATATCCAGGGCTGATCGTACTTGGAAAACAGGCCGCTGGTGGAAAGGAGCCCCAGAACACCGGCATTGGCCGTCGCCACACAAAGATTATTGTTGCTGAATGGCCCCATGCCCGCCTGAATGATGGGATATTTTATCCCGACCAAATCACAAAGTCTTGACTTAATCATAAACAACATCTCCTCTATCAAATGTTTACTCTCTGATTCGCTTTTTCAGTTCTTTAATGAGTGTATTGAGAACGTCGCTGGCGTCGGCAACGATAGCGACGTCGGCCATTTTCATCATCGTCGCCTGAGGATTTTTATTTATGGCAATAATGAAATCGGCTTCTCCCAATCCTGCGGTATGTTGAATGGCGCCGCTGATACCGAAGGAAAAAAGAATTTTCGGTTTGATGTGTTTGCCCGCCTGTCCCACCAGAACTCCGTGGTCAGCCCATCCGGAGTAAACTACCGGCCTGGTGGCGCCGACATCTCCTCCCAAAAGTCTGGCTAGATCATGCAGCTTTTTGAACTTATCTTTGTTGCCCATTCCGCGGCCGCCGCATACTATTACGGAAGCATTCTCAATAGTATGTTCTTTCTCTACAGAACGTTCATACTCAACAAGACGAACTCGCGACTTCGGCAGTTTTTTCATCAGGGGCAGGCGTTCCACCAAAGCCTTTCTTGTATAATGGTGCGGTATTTCCTTAAATGTTCCCGGCCGCACCGTGGCCATCTGCGGACGATGGAGTTCCGTAACGATTTCCGCCAGCATGTTGCCGCCAAAAGAAGGAGCTATCTGCAGCAATAATCCATCGTCTGTAATATCGAGCCCCACACAATCAGCGGATAAACCGGTCTTCAAACGCTTGGCCAGCCGCGGCGCGAATTCACGCCCAAAATCCGTCGCGCCGATCAGGATAATTTCCGGTTCTCTTGCCTTCGCTAAATTTTCGATGATCGCCAGATATTTTTCCGTGCTGTAGCTCTTTAAAGCGGGATCATCAATCGCCAGAATTCTATCGGCTCCATGAGCCGTATATTCCATAATCCATTCGTCAATCTCATGACCAAAAACCAGCGCGCAAACTTCTGCGTTGATTGTTTGAGCAAGATCTACCGCTTTGGAAAGCAACTGCAAAGTTACACGGTTTTGATAATAGTTGCGGTAATCGCCGAATACCCAGATACTTTTCTTCTTACTCTTCATCATTGAGCTTTTTTTCCTCAATAGATTTGCCTATTGCGGTGCTAATTTTCCTTTGATATTTGTTGAGAAATTCAGTAACCACAACGGATGCCGTTCCCTGCAAAATCACGTTTTCTTTTTGAGCTTTTCGCAAAAAGACCTTGCGCACTTTGGTGCGCGAGCCATTATTTTTAAATAATGAATCGTTTATACCCAGAGCCGCCGCGTCAAGAACAACAACGTCATTTTCGCCAAACGCGTTTTCCAGGCCCATAAGCTCCGTGTAGCGCGGCCTGTAATTTTCCATGGACACCGTCACCAACGCAGGAAATTCCATCTCCAGTGTTTCGCGGAAATGATCGACAAGCCGGCGAACTCTTAATGTCCGGCCATAAATTTCCAGTTTTTCAACATAGGCGGCAGCGGGTAAATCCAATGCCTCGGCTAATTGCGGGCCGACCTGCGCTGTTTCACTGTCGGCTGTGTAGGCGCCGCACAGGATAAGATCAAATTTCGGACATTCCTTTTTTATTGCCGTTGTTAAAACCAATGAGGTGGCGTAGGTATCCGATCCGGCCAGAAGCTTGTCGCAAAGAAGAATAGCCTTGTCTGCGCCCAGAGCCAGCGCTTCACGCAGAATTTCCTCGGCGGCGGGCGGCCCCATGGTTATGGCCGTAATGTGTGCGGAAAATTTTTCTTTGATTTGCAGTGCGGCCTCCAGGGCATGCTTGCAGGCCGGATTCATCATCCCGGCAGCCAGGTCACGCCGGAGTGTGCCGGTTTTTTCATCCCACGGCAGCTCTGTAACCATGGGCACTTGTTTTAAACAAACGACGAGATTCAACATACTTTTCTAAAAAGTCAATTGAGACAGCACTGAGCGAGCAATGACCAGGCGCTGAATTTCGCTGGTGCCTTCATAAATTTCTGTAACTTTAGCATCACGGAAATATCTTTCCACATCATATTCCTTGCTGTATCCATAGCCGCCGTGAATTTGCACGGCAAGCGACGTGGTCGTTGCCGCGACCCGGCTGCAATAAAGCTTCGCCATCGCCGCCTCACATCCGAAGGACTCTCCTTCATCCTTCAAGGAACAGACGCGATACAAAAGCAGACGCGCCGCCGCTATTTCCGTGGCCATATCGGCAATATAATTTTGAATTGTCTGCAATGATGCAATGGGCTTTTTAAATTGCTGTCTTTCTTTCGCGTATTTGACCGCGGCTTCAAAGGCTCCCTGAGCGATACCGAGAGCTTGAGCCGCAACACCTATCCGGCCGTTATCGAGTGTGGTCATACCGATTTTCATTCCATCGCCCAGTTTGCCTAAAAGATTCTGTTCCGGCACACGGCAATCTTCCAAAAACAAAGAAGATACGGGATTGGCACGCATCCCGCACAGATCTTCCAGTTCACCGCGTAAAAAACCGGGAAAGCCGCTCTCCACAATAAACACACTGCTTTGCAGATGTGTCTGATCGGCATTGGTCAACGCGAAAATCAAGGCCAGATCACAAACCCCGCCGTTGGTGACAAATATTTTTGTGCCGTTTAAAATGTATTCCTGATTTTTTTTCACCGCTGTTGTTTCCACGCTTCCCGCGTCGGAACCGGCATTGGCTTCAGTCAGGCTGAAAGCGCCTATCATTTCACCTCCGGCCAGTTTGGGCAAATAATGTTTTTTTTGCCCCGGTGTCGCAAACTGGAGAAAGGGATAAACAGCAACACCGTTGTGCACGGTAACACATAAACCGACCGCCGCGCATACGCGGGACATTTCTTCCATAACGATCGCCGCGCTTATTGAATCCATGGCCGCGCCGCCGAATTCTTTCGGCACCTGCAGCCCGAAATAATTAAGCTTTTTCATTTTTTTAATGACGTCGAGGGGAAATGTGGCCTTGCGGTCTATTTCGGCGGCAATAGGAGCAAGTTCTGTTTCCGCGAAATGCCGCACGGAATTACGGATAAGTTTATGTTTCATGCAAGGATTGAATTGCAAATTCATTCTCTCCGACAAAGAAATTTAATATTTTCTGCACAAATATCTTAAAATAAACGTAAAATCAAGAAAATGAATCAAAAAATAATGAGACTCGCTGTAAACGAATCCCGGCGAGTCAGGATGAAGTTTGAAGCGTTAGTCGAATCAATGAACACCCAGATATTACAAACGCAGTGCAGTAATATCTGTTAGTTAAATTGTCCCGTGTGCAAAGCACATAGGGATATCCCAGGAGCGAAGGGACAAAGAGATATTTTGGTGAAATTCAAAAGCCATCGAGGCTTCCGGTTACCATTCTTTGGGCAAGGAGGAGAAAAAAGATAGCTCTTTAATGTAGAAGTGGATTTAATATTTTTGTCAAAACCAGTCTCTATTGCTTTTTTATTATTAATTGTTATTATTATACTTGATGACGAAAGAAAAGATTTCGACAACACCCGCTATCTTAGCCTTGAAGTCGCAAATGGCTGATTTTACTCTGCATACGTACCCGTATG
The DNA here is from genome assembly GCA_963710575.1 of uncultured delta proteobacterium. Taxonomy (GTDB): domain Bacteria; phylum Desulfobacterota; class Syntrophia; order Syntrophales; family Smithellaceae; genus Smithella. Next base: position 390,033 of record CAVQAL010000003.1, read on the forward strand.
AAGAAAGAGGCGGAACAAAAAGAGCCTCCGGAAAATTGGGCGTTGATGAACACTGCGTTATTAAAACGCTGGTAATGGAAGATGAAGCAGGCAAGCCGCTGATTATTTTGATGCATGGAGATAAAGAAGTTTCCACAAAATCACTGGCTCGCGCTATCGGCGTAAAGTCGGTTTCTACATGTAACCCGGCAGTGGCGGAAAAACATACGGGCTATAAAGTCGGCGGCACTTCGCCTTTCGGCACCAAGAAAGTAATGCCTGTTTATATGGAAAAAACCATGGCCGATTTGCCGGAAATATTTATTAATGCGGGAAGCCGCGGTTTGCTGGCACGGATGCCCTCCGCGGAACTCATTCGCATACTTAACCCGGTGGCGGTAAGCGTTGCTATATAATTTGCCTTTTGCCGGTAAAAAAGAGATAATGACAACAATAGGGTTGTTGAAAAACTCAAGGTCTGGGGCTGTTCAAAAATGTTCAGATGCAAGGCGCGCAAAAACCGAATCGCGAGGCGTATATAGACATACGTCGAGCGGTGCGGTTTGCAGCGCAACACAGCAGATGAGCGTTTTTCAACAGCCTCATAAAGGTTAACTAATATGCCTGACAACGTAATTATCCGCTGCCTGAATTGCGGCACCAAAAACAGAATACCTCATAAAAAACTACAGGGCAGGTCTATCTGCGGCAAGTGCGGCGCTTCGCTGGATGAATTAATCATTCCATGTCTTAAATGCGGCACAAAAAATAGAATGCCTGAGGACCGTTTAAATCAAAAACCTATCTGCGGCAAATGTCACGAACCGCTGGTAATCCCGCAACAAAAAATCGCAGCCTTCGAAGTAACGGATAACTCATTTACACGTGAAGTCCTGACTTCTGACGCATCGGTTCTCGTGGATTGCTGGGCGCCCTGGTGCGGTCCCTGCCGGACTTTATCACCGATCATTGACGAGCTGGCTTCCGATTATGCCAATGGCGTAAAAGTCGTCAAGTTGAACGTTGATGAAAATCCGCATACCGCCTCGCAATACGGAATTCGCAGTATTCCGACCATGCTTTTCTTTAAGGAAGGCAAGCTTGTTAAGCAAGTAACCGGCGCTCTGCCGAAAGAAGAAATTGAAAAACATTTGTTATCCATAATCAAGACAAACTGAATGAAGCGACGCGTTGATGAAAAACAATAAAACATCTGTAGTGTACCAATGTAAAATTTTTGATGTCCGGGAAGAAGAAGTTGATCTGCCTAACGGCAAAACAATCAGACAAAGCTGGATAAACCACAACCCCACCGTCGCCATTGCCGCCATCAACTCTAAAAACGAATTAATTCTCATCAAACAATACCGCACCGCTGTGAAAAAAAACCTCCTGGAGATTCCGGCCGGCTCGCTGGATAATTTAGAAGAAACTCCTGCTGTCTGCGCCCAAAGGGAATTGGCTGAAGAAACCGGATTTCAAGCCAAAACTCTTGTTAAACTTTTTGAAGGCTACCTGCTTCCGGGATACTGCAATGAGTATATGTATTTTTTCCTTGCTCAGGATCTTTTCAGCGCGCCGCTTACTCCGGATGAAGATGAATTCATTGAAACCATCCCTACCACTTTTTCTCAGGCTCACGAATTACTAAACAAGGGTGAGATAATCGATGCTAAAACCGTTTTAGGAATTCTCCTTGCTGAAAACTATTTACAGCAAAAGCCCGCCTAAAAGCTTCTTTTGCATAGAAAGCTTCTTGCCAGAGACATAAAGTTTTGTTAGACTTCTTTCCATGATTTAAGTAATACCAATTGCATTCAAAAGATAACGCGGCGGCAGTGAAACTCGAATTGCCATTATGCAGTAAACGACAATTCGTTAGTTGAACTGTTCCGCTTCAGCGGGGCAAGGACGACGATGCCAACAAAGTTAGCTGAAGAATGCGACTTGGTATTTAAATAAGGGAGGCACCTCTATGATCTACAATGAAGAATTTGAAACCATGCCCCGTGAAGTTATAAAATCCTTGCAAGTCAAAAGACTTCAGCAGGTTTTGGAGCGGGTTTATCACACGGTGGGTTTTTATAAAAAATCCTTCGATGCCGCCAAAATCAAACCCGATGAAATAAAATCCATTGCCGATATGCAAAAGCTTCCCTTTATCACCAGAAAGGATTTACGCGATAATTATCCCTTCGGTTTATTTTCCGTGCCCATGAGCAGTATCGTTCGGCTGCATGCTTCTTCCGGCACCAGCGGCCGCTCGGCTGTTTTCGGTTATACCAAACGCGATATTGAAACATGGTCTGATCTTATGGCGCGCAGTCTTGTCGCCGCGGGTATAACGAAAAACGATATTATTCATAACGCCTTCGGTTACGGTTTGTTCACCGGCGGATTGGGTTTGCATTACGGCGCAGAAAAAATAGGCGCGAGCGTCATTCCCATATCCGGAGGAAACGCCAAAAGGCAAATCATGATTTTGCAGGATTTCGGGCCGACGGTTATCTGCTGTACGCCGTCATACGCGTTGCATCTGGCTGAAGAAGGCAGGGCTCTGGGCGTGGATATGAAATCATTAAAACTGCGCGTGGGGATTTTCGGAGCGGAGCCCTGGAACAGCGCGACGCGTGATGAAATTGAAAATGTTTTCGGCATAACCGCGCTGGATCTTTTTGGCCTGTCGGAAGTTATCGGCCCCGGCATGGCGATGGAATGCCTGGAAGGCCGTAACGGAATGCACATTTTTGAAGATCATTTTATTGTCGAAACAATCAATCCTACAACCGGCGAAGTTCTGCCTGAAGGCTCCGAGGGCGAACTGGTTTTCACCACCCTGACCAAAGAAGCCAATCCACTCGTCCGTTACCGTGCCGGCGACATATCGCGTCTGATTACCGAGCCGTGCCGCTGCGGCCGCAGTCACGTCAAAATGGAAAGGGTATTGAAACGAAGCGACGATATGCTGATTATCCGCGGCATCAATATCTTCCCTGCACAAATCGAAGCGATTTTAGTCGATATCGAAGGATTGCAGCCCAATTATCAAATCATTGTTGATAAAGTGGGCGCGCTGGATTCTCTTGATTTGCAGGTGGAAGTCAACGAAAAGATATTCAGCGATTCCGGCAGTGTCAAAGAATTGCAAAAGATGGAAAAGAGAATTATCAAGGACATGACGGATTATCTGGGCATAACAGCACGTGTAAAACTTGTTGAGTCCAATACTCTGAAAGCAGGCGCGAAAATTATCGATAAACGCCGCTACTAATCAATCCATAAGGGGGTTACTATGAAAGTAGAACAAATATCTGTTTTTCTGGAAAACAAACCCGGCTCGCTCGAGCACGCAACAGGGGCGCTCAAGGACGCCAACATTAATATTAGAACGCTGTCGCTGGCCGAAACGGTTGATTTCGGCATTTTGCGTTTGATTGTCAATGACGTCGAAAAAGCAAATAAGGTGCTCAAGGATAACGGCTTTCGCGTCAGCAAAACCCCTGTGGTTGCTGTGGAAGTTCCCGACAAACCGGGCGGACTGCACAGCATCATGGAAGTTGTTTCGAAAGAAGGAATCAACGTCGAATATCTTTACGCTTTCGTGGAAAAAAGCGGCCAGAACGCCGTCATCATCTTCCGCTTCGACAACCCGGAAAAAGCCATTGAGGTACTGCTGAAGCATAAGTTTACGGTCGTGCCGGGATCACAGCTCTATGAGTTTTAATGACACTCGCTGAAAGCGAATGGAATGAAGCTCGAAGCGTAAGTGGAATTATCCCCTGAGCGAAGCTAATGGGGATGTGAGACCCTCCGCTTTCAGCGCACCTTGACTCTGAGACTTTTTATGGCGCTATGTTTGGATTACATGTAACGTCATCTAGAAGCTGCAGAACAACTTGTTGGGCTGCAGTGCTTTCTGTAACTTGAACGTTATTTCTCTGGTTTGCCGCATTCACGGCAGCGGCCATCCGCACCTATCGTGCCTATGCAGGATTCGTCACTACATAAAACTCTTTTATCCCAATCATCGTCTGAATCTATATCTGTCTTTGAAGAAACGGGGTCTTGCTTCTCTGCCGCCACAGCCTGACCGCCGCTTATGCTGTGCCCGGAGGGAAGTTCACCGTTGTAAGGTTTACCGCATTCCCTACATTTACCATCGGGGCCGACAGTGCCAATACATGATTCATCACGGCACAGGATTCTTTTTTCCCAGTCTTCATCTTTATCAAAAATGATTTCAGTCATGTTGTTCTCTCGGAAATATTTTCAACCTCTCTTACACCAGCTCCTAAATTTTTTCCACAAAACAGAATTTGTTAAATTTTGATGGCTTCGTAAAATGCACAGCAGCAAGGCGTGCGAAGCCAGAGGAGTGAGGCGTACTTTTGGCGTACGCTACAACGACGAGGGCTGAAGCACAACGCAGCATACCATGGTGCCCTTTAGGGTATGGGCGTTTTACGGAGTCATCAACCTTTGATGCAGGATAGTGCTTTTAGCTTCGCCACTTTTTTGGCAATGCCCGACTCATGCATTACCTGCACAACATCCTGCAAATTTTTATAAGCTTCCGGCATTTCTTCTCTTAAGGTTCCCTTGCTGGAAGCCATAACCAACACTCCCTGATCGGCAAGTTCACGAGCAATAGAGCGTCCCTGACTCACTTTGGTCGCCTGCGTCCGGCTCATCACCCTCCCCGCGCCATGACAGGCGCTTCCGAAGGTTTCTTCCATTGCTTTTTCCTGGCCCACTAAAACATAAGAACCCGTTCCCATATCTCCCGGAATAAGCACCGGCTGGCCGACGCTTTTATAGCGCGTGGGCAGCGCCTCATGCCCGGCTGGAAACGCCCGTGTAGCGCCCTTGCGATGGATGCAAAGTTGTTTCATTTTCCCCTGAATGTTAAATTCTTCTATCTTGGCAATATTGTGGCAGACATCGTAAACCAATCGCATCCCCAATTCCCGCGGTGCCATCCGCAGAGTTTTTTCAAATATCTCCCGCGTGCGATGCATCAGCACCTGCCGGTTAGCCCACGCGTAGTTGGCGCCGCATGCCATGGCAGCCAGATAATTTTTGCCTCTGGCTGAATTCAGATACGCACAGGCCAGTTGTCTGTCCGGCAGTGCAATGCCTGTTTCGTGCGCATGCTTGACCATCAACGCCAGATAATCATCACAAATCTGATAACCCAGACCGCGCGATCCCGTATGAATCATGACGGCAATCTGCCCTTTGCGTAAACCAAACGCCTGCGCCGCGGCTTCATCGAATATTTCCTGCACAACTTCAATTTCCAGAAAATGATTGCCGGAACCCAGTGTGCCTAACTGCTGCTTGCCTCGCTCCAGCGCGCGGGCGGACACTTGCTCGGAATCTGCCCCGGCCATTTGGCCGCCGTCTTCCGTCGTTTCCAAATCTTCCTGCAAACCAAAACCTGCTCTTACCGCCCATCCGGCACCTTCTTCCAGCACCTTTTTTTGATCTTTGCCCGATAATTTCACAGAACCGGTGGAGCCGACACCGGAAGGTATACGCTGATACAAGGCTGTCGTTAAATCGCTGAGCCTGTTTTTAATGTCGCCCACCGTTAAATTAGTAATCATCAAACGGCAGCCGCAATTAATGTCGTAGCCGACGCCTCCCGGAGAAATAATGCCGCTGTCCAAATCAAATGCCGCTACACCACCGATAGGAAAACCATAACCCCAATGGACATCGGGCATGGCCAGAGAATAATTTACAATGCCGGGCAAATGCGCGACGTTGGCCACCTGCCGGGCACTTTCATCGCCTTTTAAAAGCTGATAGATTTTTTCATTGGCGTAGATAATCCCCGGTACTTTCATTCCACCTGTTTGAGGAAGAAGCCAGCGGTTGTCATCCAGTTTTTCCAGTTTTATTTCAGGCATGATGCATTCTCTTCAAATCGTCATACCGGTCTTGGATGACCTTTAGGTTACGTAGGCCGGTATCCAGAGATGGTTCCCTATAACTTTTCAGGACATTCCCGTTTTTGTATGTCATATCGACCAGAGGGAGATATCTTTGCTTTTCTCATAATCAATAAGATTTCTCGCTTCGCTTCGAAATGACATACTGCATGACTATTCATGTAAAACTATACTAATAACTGGATGCCGGCCTCCGCCAGCATGACATCTATGCAAGATTGTTAAACGTCAAAAATGATTCTTGCCTTCCAACCCGCTTTTACTTTTTCTACGGTCAGGCCGGAATAGGTTACAGCCTTAATCTCGGTTTTAATCAAATGTTTTTTGTTGTTAAATGATTCTCCTGTCAACCGGGCCTGTAATTCTTTATTGGTGAACTTTATGATTTCACAACTGTCTATTACAAAGTTTTCACCATTGAACAGATAAAGAAGCTCCCGCAAAAAATTAATCAGCAAATCGGCAGGGTCAGCACCTTCGATCATTATTTTTTTATGCTGTTTTTCCGACTCCTCACCGGCTTTACTTGCAATCATAACATCAAACAAAGCTCGGCTGGCGTTGGCAAACAGTTTCTTTTTAGTCCGTCCGGATATTTCGACGCCGATATCGGCTGTATGGTCAAAAAATATGTAGTTAGGCATGAGCAGATTATAGCCCAATACCACTTCTAAATCAAAGCGCTATCTTTGTTGGCGTCGTTGTTGGCTTCCTCAACGTATTATTAATACGTCTCGTCGCTTCCGCCTAGCCGCCTCAATATCATCTTTGATTTAGAACCGGTATTCAACAAACTTCTGCCCCAAATGAAAAAGGGCGCCTTGCCGCGCCCTTTTTAGTTATATAATTCTAAAATGATAATTTAATTTTCCGGTGGTGTTTTGTTTTCTTCTGTTGACAGATCCGTTTCATCATCGCCATTGCCGTTGGTATCGTCATCACGGCCTTCGGCCTCAGAAGTAGTGCGGGCTACGCCGACAAGTTTTTCTTCCGGATCCAATTCAATAAGTTTCACGCCCTGCGTGACGCGATGATTAACCGGTACTTCTTGCACTTTAAGCCGGATTACTTTGCCTGCATTGCTTATCAACATGATGTTGTCTTCGCCGACAACTTGCAGCACGCCGGAAACGTTGCCCACTTTTTCCACCGTTTTTAAATTGATTGTTCCTTTGCCGCCGCGTGATTGCACACGGTATTCATCGATAGGCGTGCACTTGCCAAACCCGTTTTCGGAAACGGTAAGCATGAAAGTGTTCTGGGCGGGAATATCCATGCCGATCACATCATCGCCTTCGTCCAGATTAATGCCGCGCACGCCGCGGGCTGTCCTGCCCATATCCCGCACATCATCTTCCCTGAAACGAATGGCCATGCCCATCCTTGTCGCTATAAAGACATCTTGATTCCCCATCGTCAATTGAACATCCACCAGTTCGTCTCCTTCATCTATGGAAATGGCGATGATTCCGCCGGAACGCGGGTTGGCATAGGCGGTGAGTTCCGTCTTCTTGATGGTGCCTTTTTTAGTGATCATCACAATAAACTTATCTTCAACAAATTCCTTTACCGGCAATGTTGCCCGGACACTTTCACCCGGCGCCAGATTCACCAGATTGACCATAGCCTTGCCTTTGGCCGCGCGGCCTGCCTGAGGTATCTGGTAAACTTTCAGCCAATGCACCTTGCCCGCGCTGGTGAAGACAAGCAGATAATGATGTGTGGAGGCGATAAAGATTTTTTCCACAAAATCTTCTTCCTTGGTGCCCATGCCCATCTTGCCGCGGCCGCCGCGGTGCTGGCTCTTATACAGGCTCACAGCGTTGCGCTTGATATAACCTGCATGAGATATCGTCACGACCACGTCTTCTTCCACAATCATATCTTCAATATTGATGTCTTCCGAACTGGCGACAATTTCCGTGCGGCGTTCATCACCGTAACGCTCCTTGATTTCATTCAGTTCATCAATGATAACCTGCAATACTTTCTGCGGATCGGCTAAGATAGCGTTCAAATGGGCGATCAGTGCTGTAACTTCGGCGTATTCCTCGTCAATCTTCGCTCTTTCCAGACCGGTCAGACGCTGCAGTCTCATCTCCAGAATGGCTTTGGCCTGAATTTCCGACAAACTGAATTTCGCGCATAACTGCACGGAAGCTTCCGCAGGAGTCTTCGACGCCTTGATGACTTTAATAATTGCGTCAATGTTGTTTAAGGCAATAATGTAGCCTTCTAAAATATGCGCTCGCTCTTTGGCGCGCGCCAGATCAAACTGCGTTCGGCGAACAACCACGTCTCTGCGGAAACTGATGAATTTTTCAAGAACTTCTTTGAGGTTGAAAACCTGAGGCCTGTTTTCGGAGATCGCCAGCATGATGATGCCTAAGGAGACTTCCATTTGCGTGAATTTATAGAGCTGGTTGAGGATGATGGCCGAATTTTCATCCCGTTTGAGCTCGATGACTACACGGATGCCTTCGCGGTCGGATTCATCCCGCAAATCGGAAATGCCGGATATCTTTTTATCGCGTACCAATTCCGATATTTTCTCGATCAGCAGAGCCTTGTTGACCTGATAAGGCAGTTCTGTAATGACTATGGTTTCTTTATCATTACGGGCGTTCTTTTCAATGAGAGAGCGCGCCCGGATGCGGATGATGCCGCGTCCCGTTTTATAGGCGGAAAGAATTCCTTCCCGGCCATTGATAAATCCGGCCGTTGGAAAATCCGGGCCCGGAATATGACGCATAAGTTGTTCAATGGTAATATCCGGATTTTTAATGCAGGCGATGGTGCCGTTAATAATTTCCTTCAGATTATGTGGCGGAATATTTGTTGCCATGCCGACAGCGATGCCGGATGTTCCATTGAGCAGTAAAAGAGGAATGCGTGTCGCCAGAAGCGACGGCTCCATGAGGGATTCATCATAGTTGGGCACGTAATCGACCGTGTCTTTTTCCAGATCGGCCAGCACTTCATCGGCAATGCGCGCCAAACGGCTTTCCGTATAACGCATGGCCGCAGGCGGGTCGCCGTCAATGGACCCGAAGTTGCCCTGTCCGTCCACCAGCATGTAACGCAGAGAAAAATCCTGCGCCATACGCACCAGCGTGTCATAAATGGCCGCATCGCCATGCGGATGATATTTACCCATGATATCACCGACGATACGGGCTGATTTTTTGTAAGGTTTGTTATGGCGGTTGCCCATTTCATACATGGCATACAATATCCGGCGGTGTACCGGTTTGAGGCCATCACGCACATCGGGAATTGCCCGGCCAATGATGACGCTCATGGCGTAATCCATGTAGGATTTTTTCATTTCATCTTCTATATTCACCAGCGTTTGCTTGTGGTGGATATCACGTTCCATTTTGTTTCATCCTCTCTCAATAAAAAAGCTGGCTGATGTTCAACCGGCAAAATCATTAATCTAAAAATTTTTTCTAACTTGCCCCGCGCTGCGGGTTTCTTTTTCTAATGTACTAATCCCGCTTTGCGGGATTAGCGCGTTCACGAAATTATTGCCTCCTGTTCCAGCAGACAATAATTTCTAACTTGCTAAATATCCAGATTGGAAACATACAGAGCATTTTGATATATAAAATCACGCCTCGGTTCAACCTGATCTCCCATCAGGGTTGTAAATATTGCGTCGGCATCGACTGCGTCTTCGACAGTCACCTGTAGTAGTGTGCGTTTTTCCGGATTCATCGTGGTTTCCCATAACTGTTCGGGGTTCATTTCACCCAGACCTTTGTAGCGCTGGACGGCCAGTCCCTTCTTGCCCAGATTTACAATATGATCCACAAGAGCCTTGGAACTCTCCAGTACGACAGGCGTTGAGGATGCTTCACCCTGGTCGCTGTAAGGAGCCTCGCCCATAATGGAAACCTGGTCCAGTAAGGACCGGATATCCGCGAATTGCGGCGTGCGGAACACTTCCCTGTTCAGACAGGATGGCAATATTTGCCCGTTTTTCGTCATATTAAACACTATCTTGAATCCACCGTGATCCTCGTCCGGTTCAATATTAAAATCTGCAAAACTATCACCAAGAGCAACGCCCGTTCGTTTCGCTATGGACGAAAGCGCCTTCTCGCTTTTAAAGCTATCATCAGTCAAAGTAGGATCACCGGCCAATATGCGGATCAGGTTTCTGTCGCGCCCTTCCTTTTCAAATCTATCCAGCAGGTCTTCAATCCGCATCACCTTCTTAATCAGACCTAATAATTTATTGCCTGTGACTGGAAACGGAGAGCCGTCGCCCATGACCAGTTGTACTTTTTCCACGCCATTTTCCAGAATGTAGTTTTTCATCTGCTCCTCATTCTGGATATAGAATTCCTGTTTTTTCTCCACAACTTTAAACAGCGGCGGCTGAGCGATAAACAAATAGCCCCTGTCAATCAACTCCCTCATCTGCCGGAAGAAGAAAGTTAACAGAAGTGTGCGGATATGAGAACCATCGACATCGGCATCGGTCATGATAATAACCTTGTGATACCGCAGTTTGCTGACATCATAATCATCGGAACCAATGCCCGCTCCCAAGGCCGTAACCATCGTTTTGATTTCTTCATTTTGTAACATTTTATCAAAACGGGCTTTCTCCACGTTTAAGACTTTACCACGCAGAGGCAGAATGGCCTGATTCTTCCTGTCCCGGCCCTGTTTGGCCGAACCACCGGCGGAATCTCCTTCCACCAGATATAGTTCGCTAAGCGCCGGGTCTTTTTCCTGACAATCGGCCAGTTTGCCCGGTAACGCGCCTACTTCCAGAGCGCTTTTACGGCGGGTCAATTCCTTCGCTCGTCTGGCCGCTTCTCTGGCGCGCGCCGCTTCCATACATTTATTCAGTATTTGTTTAGCGACGGACGGATTTTCCTCAAGGTAACTTCCAATCTTTTCGTAAACGATGCCTTCCACAAGACCGCGCACTTCAGAATTGCCCAGCTTGGTTTTGGTCTGACCTTCAAACTGCGGATTTTTGACTTTAACACTGATAACACACGCCAATCCTTCCCTTAAATCTTCACCCCGCAGTGATTCCTTGCCGTCTTTGATTAATTTATTGTTGGTCGCGTAATTATTAAAAACACGGGTGAGGGCTGAGCGGAAGCCGATCATATGCGTGCCGCCTTCTGTTGTGTTAATACTGTTGGCAAAAGCAAAGATGTTCTCCAGATATGTTTCATTATACTGCAGGGCGACCTCAACCGAACAATCTTCCTTGGCGCCGGAAACAAAAATTGGATTTTTATGTAAGACTTTTTTATTGCGGTTAATATATTCTACAAAAGAAACTATTCCGCCTTTGTAAAAAAATTCATTTTGTTTGCCGTTGCGTTCGTCAATTATATTAATTTTAACGCCGGAATTTAAAAAAGCCAATTCGCGCAAACGATTCGCGATAATATCAAAACTGAATTCACTCTCTTCAAATATTTCATCATCGGGTAAAAAGGTGACTTTGGTTCCCTTGCCTCTTGTTTTACCCACCATCTCCAGGGGGCCATTGGGAACGCCGCGTGTATAAAATTGCGTGTAAACATTTCCATCACGTCTCACTTCCAGTTCGCAGGTTTTGGACAGGGCATTCACAACGGAAACGCCTACGCCATGCAGACCGCCGGATATTTTATATGAATCGTTGGAGAATTTACCGCCGGCATGCAATTTGGTCATGACAACTTCCGCCGCCGACACACCTTCCGTTTTATGAATATCTACCGGAATACCACGGCCGTTGTCATCAACAACAATACTGTTATCCACTCTTATTTTGACTGTGATGGTGTCACAATAACCGCCTGCCGCTTCATCAATACTGTTATCAACTACTTCATAAACCAGATGATGAAGGCCGTCTTTGCCTGTGGAACCGATGTACATAGCGGGCCTTTTGCGCACCGCCTCAAGGCCTTCCAACACTTTAATACTATCCGCATCATACTTATGTGTCATACTTACTTTTAAACTTCCTCTCTATCACTATATTTTTAAGGGCATAATTATACACAAATAACTATCATCATTATCCTGTTTTATCATGGACGGTTTTAAGCCTGTCCCAACTTCAAATATAATCTGATCTTTATTAATAACCGATATAGCGTCAATCAAATAGTTCACATTAAACCCACTATCAATAACTTCACCACGATAGGCTATATCTATTTCTTCAGTCGCTTCACCGACATCAAGATTGGTCGAATTAAGCGTTAATTTCCCTTCTGAAAAAGAGAGAATCACCCCACCGTATCGTTCTGAAGATACTACACTCATTCTTTTTAGGGCATGCAGAAAAGATTCTCTTTCCAGAGTAACACTCATTCCTTTTTCCGCGGGAATGACTTTTTTATAATCCGGATAATCCGCATCCACTAAACCAACCTTTAAAAGAGTATTGGCAGTTTTCACAACAAACATATTTTTATGCAGACCAATATGAACATCTTCATTTTCATCAATAATTTTTTTCACTTCCATCAAACCTTTACGGGGAATAATAATTCCTTTTCCTGTCTTTAAAGAAGACTCGGAAGTAAAACCTTTAGCCAGCGCCAAACGATGGCCGTCCGTCGCTACCATCCGGAGTAAATGATTCACCCCATCCATACCCGCTTCTAATAAAACACCATTTAAGTTTTTTCTCGTTTCGTCTGTAGCCATGGCAAATGCTGTTTTGTTAATCAGATCTTTAATAACTATTCCCTTAATTTTATAAAGTTTCATATCCTGATCATCTACAATACTGGGGAAATCTTCTGCCGGTAAACCAGGTATTTTATAAAAAGCTCTCTGACATGAAATTTTTACAATATTATTTTTTTGAGTAAAAGAAACAACTTCACCTTGAATTTCCCTGACCATCTCATATATTTTTTTGGCTGAAACAGTTATTTCACCTTTTTCCGTCATTTCCACATCATAATCGGAAATTAAACTTATTTCTCTATCGGTAGCAATTATTTTAAGTTTATTATCTTCAGCTTTTAAAAGAACATTATTTAAAATTGGTATCGTTGTCTTTTTTTCCACAATACCTAAAGTTTTTTGAATACCATCAAGAAAGGTGTTTCTGTTTATTTTAAATTCCATATTTCCTCCTTGTTCCGATTCTTTCTTTTATTAAATTTCTTATATTTAAATAAATAGTATTAGTAGTAATGCTTGTGTATATGTTGATTAGTTATTTTTTTATAACAATTTTCGTAATTTAAAATAGCCATCACCTGTTTATAGAAGGATATAAAAAAGTTTATGATTTGTGGACTAAAATATCCTCTATTTCTTGAATTAAATTTTTTAATTTTTGATCTACTTTAATACTATTTGATATTTTATTATTTGCATAGATAACCGTTGAATGATCCCTCCCGCCGATTTTTTGACCGATATCCGGAAAAGAATAATTAGTTAATTTTCTAGCCAAATACATAGCAATCTGCCTGGCGAAGACAATGTTTTTATTTTTATTATGAGCTTTAATGTCGGATATTTTAATGTTTAATTTGCCAGCTATAACTTTAATTATTTCTTCAATATTAACTTCACCTTTCTTATTATGTTTCACCAAACTACTTAATACTTCCTTTACTAAATCCAGATCAATTTCCCTGCCGGTGAGAGATGAATAAGCGCCAATTCTAACTAAAAAACCTTCCAGCTCACGAATATTGGATTCCACATGAGACGCGATATAATGGACGACGTTATGAGGTAACTCTATATTATTCTCCTGCACTTTCTTTTCGATAATAGCAATTTTAGTTTCTATTTCCGGAGGTTGAATATCGGCAATCAGTCCCCATTCAAAACGGGAACGCAGACGACTTTCCAGATTAGGAATGTCTTTTGGGAATTTATCACTGGTGACAACAATTTGTTTGCCAGAATCATGTAATGTGTTGAAAGTATGAAAAAATTCTTCTTGCGTTCTATCTTTTCCCGCCAAAAAATGAATATCATCAATTAATAGGCAACTAATATTGCGATATTTTTCTCTAAATTTAGGCATCCGGTCGTAACGAATGGAATTAATCATTTCATTCATAAATTCTTCGGCGGAAACATACATAATGTTGAGCGACGGATGAGTCGCATTGGCAAGCAGGCCGATAGCATTGAGTAAATGTGTTTTTCCCAGGCCGGAGCCGCCGTAAATAAACAGAGGATTATAATTTTTGGCTGGTTGTTTGGCTACGGCAGTGGAAGCGGCATGGGCAAATTGATTACAAGGGCCAACCACGAATCTGTCAAAACTATAGTTATCATTTAGAAAAGAAAAGTTTTTACCTCTGCTGATTGTCGCTGCTGAAATATTTTTGGTGTGTGTCGCGTGCTTTTCCGCGGGTTCCGGATGGCTATCTTTATTTTTAGACAGGACAAAATCAATATCAACATCAATACCTGCGGCATGTTGCAAGGATTGCTTAATGGTAGATGCATAATTATCTAACAGCCAATCTTTAAAAAACTTATTGGGTACAGCCAATTGGACACACTTGCCTTCCATGGCAACAATTTTGATAGGTTTTATCCAAGTATCAAAATTTTGCTTACTTATTTTTTCCTGAATAATTTTACTTGTTTTGTCCCAAAATGCATCCATTATAACAACCTTATAAACAGACCTATCAACATATGTTGATAGGTCTGGAAAATCTTATATTATTTAAAATCATCGAGAATCAAACCCGATAACCGGTTTAATTCATCCATAGAGGTATAGCGGATTTCGATCAATCCTTTTTTCGCCGAACCCTTAATTTGCACCTTCGCCATAACTTTTACCGCTAATGCTTTTTCGAGATCATTCAGGAAGCGATCTTTTTTAGAATCTTGTTGTTTATCCGCATGGCGCGCCTTTGCTTTTTGGATTAAGTGTTCCGTTTCCCGGACGTTTAAATCTTTTTTTAAAATTACAGCCAGCGTCTCAATTTGTTCTTCGATGGAACTGCATGCCAATAAACTTCGGGCATGGCCCGAAGAAATATTTTTTTCTATCAGAGCCGCTTTGACTTTGTCCGGCAATTTCAAAAGACGGATGGTATTAGCTATAGTCGAGCGATCTTTGCCTGCACGGAAAGAAATTTCTTCCTGAGAAAGTTTGAAAGTTTCGATTAACGTCACATAGGCATTTGCTTCTTCCAAGGGATTTAATTCTTCCCGTTGAATATTTTCAATCAACGACATTTCCGCCGCTTCCATATCTGTCGCTTGGCGAATGACAATAGGCACATCTTTTAAGCCCGCAGCCTGCGCCGCCCGCCAGCGCCGTTCCCCGGCAATAATTTCATATCCATTGTCCAGTTTGCGGACGACAATCGGTTGAATGATGCCACTGTTTTTAATGGAAGCAATAAGTTGCTTCTGTGTCCCGTCGTTAAAATTTTTACGGGGTTGATAGCGATTGGGCCGTAATTCTTCAATACCGCAGGAAAAAATAGATGTTTTCTTGTCGAAATCATTCAACAAATCCGGAAAAATGGCGCCAAGCCCTTTGCCGAGCACATTTTTTTGTGCCATTTACATTCCCCCTCGAATTATTTCCTGCGCCATTTCCATATAAGCCAGAGCGCCGCGCGACCTAATGTCATAAAGGATAATTGGTAATCCGTGGCTGGGGCTTTCCGAAAGCCGCACATTGCGCGGGATAACCGTTTTAAAAACCTTGTTGCCAAAATGTTTCCGTACATCGTCGGAGACCCGATGCGCTAGTAAATTGCGCTGATCAAACATAGTCAGCAGAATTCCGCCCAAAACGAGATGCGGGTTTAATTGCGCTTTGACCAGCTTTACGGTGTTTAACAAATACCCCAATCCCTCCATAGCGAAATACTCGCACTGTAAAGGAACAATTAAATAGTCTGACGCTACAAGAGCATTGACAGTCATAACACCCAGCGACGGTGGACAGTCAATTACTATAAAATCATAATGCCTGTCCAGAGCGTTTAATAAATTACGCAGCCGATTTTCTTTTTCTTTCATCCCGACAAATTCAACCTCAATTCCAATAAGATCCTGATTAGAAGGTACGATATCGAGATGCGGTATAACCGTGTTTATAATCACATTGTTGAGCGGTGCTTGGCCGATCATCGCGTGATACAAATTAGCTTTTTGAAAAGAATTTCTATCTGCGCCCATTCCACTGGTGGAGTTACCCTGGGAATCGCCATCTATGAGTAAAGTTTTTTTTTCCGCCGCCGCCAGAGAAGCAGATAAATTTATTGCGGTGGTGGTTTTACCAACGCCACCTTTTTGATTTGCTATACATATAATTTTATTCATTATTTTATTGAGCGCATAAAAATAAATTCTTTTGCAAGAACTGCCGTTAGCACTAGCATAAAAAAGTTTTTTTTAGAAGGGTTTTTTACTTTTTCCCGATAATAATTTTACGCTGTGCTTCTAAAAAAGGGACTTTTATATCATGCTGAATAAATTGAGATATTTTGTATTGGTTTATGATTGATGAACACTGCGCGAATTCTTTATCAACATTAGGGCCTTTCAAGGCAATCAGTTCGCCTCCCGGGGCGAGAAAAAATTCTCCCTGCGATAGAAGTTCTGATAATTTAAAGGCGGCGCGGGAAATTAAAATATCAAATTTTTCCTTCCATAAATCCGTCTTGATGATATTTTCAACGCGGTCATGCAGAACAAAGGTATCCGTAAGATTCAAAAGACGAATAATATGTTTTAAAAAGGAAACTTTTTTGCGATTGGTCTCCAGAAGATAGAGTTCTAAGGTTGGCAGCGCTATTTTTAAGGGAAGGCCGGGGAAACCAGCGCCGCATCCAACATCAATAATCCGGGCATTGGGCTTTTGAATAAATTGCAGCGCGGTCAGCGAATCCAGAAAATGGCGCGTGATAATTTCCTGCGAAGAATTTTCGGAAATTAAATTTTTTTTGGCATTCCATTGTAAAAGCTCATTCTTATAAACATCAAATTGCGCCAGCTGCATCTCACCAAGCTCAATATTCAAATGCCGCGCGTGTTTACCAAGGGATAGTATTTCCTGATTCATGATGAAGGAATAACAAAAAATATCTGTTGCCGCAAACGATAAATTCGGTTTGCCGGAAAAACATCCCGAATGCACCCGCAGGAAGCGATCAGCATTTCCACAATCTTAGAATTAAATTATCTTGACAGTCGAACACAGTAGACCGTATAATTAAATTGCTTGGAATGAACATCCTGCAAGTAGCTCCGTAGTCATTGGGCACAAAATGATTCAGGGATGTATTTTTATTAACAAACGAACATTGTGAATTAACGGGGAGGTATTGTTATGCAGAGAGCGAGCGATCTTTTAAAGAGCAAAGCAAAGCAGCAGTGGTCGATTCTGCCGGACGCTTCGGTATTTGACGCCCTGAAGCTCATGGCGGAAAAAGAAATCGGGGCAGTGATGGTCATTGATAAAAAGGATAAGGTGGTTGGCATCCTCACGGAACGCGATTATGCGAGAAAAATTATCCTGAAGGGTAAAACTTCGCTGAAAACCAGGGTAAAAGAGATTATGACGCCTGCGGCTAAAATGTACACGGTAAAGCCGGATACTCCGGTAGCGGATTGCATGGTGCTGATGACCGGGAAACATATAAGGCACGTGCCCGTTTTCGATAGAGGCAAATTTGTTGGAGTCATCTCCATCGGAGACGTTGTAAAATCAACTATCTCCGAGAAGGACTTGCTGATTGATAACCTGAGCAATTATATCGGAGGGAAGTACTAAGCAAGATATCGCTGGGTTTGATTATTGCTTTTAAGGGCAGGACCGTTCATATCCTGCCCTTTTTATTTTGCTTGCTGTCCTTACCCGGTGTGGAGGCTGTGCCGTGTTATCCTTGAGAACGCGCGATTATAGACTGCGTGCTCTAACGTGGCGGCGAGACTTTTCACATTTTGTGATCAAAATTACTTTGACAGACAAGGCCTCTTTGTCTTATACTTTTCTCATCAACAAAGAAAATTCTTATCAAGAAGATCGTATTGTTTTATCCACTTTTATTATTGAAGGAGGCTTTATGATTTCAAAAATTCTTGTGCCATCAGACGGATCAAAAACAGCTAAAAGAGCGGCCGTGTATGCGGTTGACCTCGCCACACAATTGAAAGCCTCCATTATTATCCTGAGCGTTATCGATCAACGCTCGCTGATAGCCCGGATCGTTCCGGCATCGGAGACGCCACGGCACACAATAGAACCGATTGATGATTATCTGAAAGAAGCTGCCGTTCGGTATACCGGAGAAATAAAGAAACTGTGCGATAAAAACGGTGTCGCGTCTAAGATTTCTATAAAGACGGGGCATCCTGTGGACGAGATTGTGAAAGAGGCGAAGAAGTCAAAGGCAGATCTTATTGTTATGGGCTCCCATGGAAGAAGCGCCTTATCTGCCACCGTCCTTGGCAGTGTTTCCTATGGTGTTATCCACAATGATAAACGTATTCAGGTCCTCATTGTGAGGGGTTGATGACTATTGTTTAGCTGGTTTGCCAATCGCCGCCGGAAAAAACTCACACAGGAGCCGTTTCCTCCCGCCTGGGAAAATATCCTGCATAGTAATGTTGCCCATTACTGTATGCTGGATGATGCCGAACGTACTCATTTGCGCGCACTTGTTCAGGTCTTTATTGCCGAAAAGGATTGGGAGGGGTGCGGCGGGTTGGAACTTACCGACGAAATCCGCGTTACCATTTCCGCTCTGGCGTGCCTTCTGCTTATGGGCCTGCCTCACAATTACTATCAGAATGTCGAAACGATCATCGTCTATCCATCCACCGTGATGCCACCCCAGCGGAAGCTGGGCTTTTTTGAAACAGCCATTGCGCCTGTAGAAGTATCCCATCCTATTATCGGGCAGGTCTTTCAGCAGGGACCTGTCATTATCATTTGGGATGCGGCGCTGCATGGCGGCCGCCATCCCGAGCTGGGTCATAATGTTGTCTATCATGAATTTGCCCATAAGCTCGATATGCTCGACGGCGCCGCTGATGGCACGCCTCCGCTGCGCGACAGAGCTGAATATCGCGACTGGGTGCAGACATGTTCCCGTGAATATCTGCGCCTCAAGCATGACGCCGAACACGGCAGGAAATCTTTTCTTAATTCTTACGGCGCTACCAATGAGGCTGAATTTTTTGCTGTGGCCACCGAGCAGTTCTTCGACCAGCCGTTTTTAATGACAAAAAACGCCCCTGATCTTTATCGTGTTCTTAAAGAATACTACCGGCAGGATCCCGCCCTGCGCGCAGAAAAAAAATTCTGCGCTTTGGAAAATGGAAAAACCGGCTGATATCAATTCTAAATCAAAGCGCTATCTTTGTTGGCGTCGTTGTCGGCTTCCTCAACGTATCAGTAATACGCCTCGTCGCCTCCGCCTAGCCCCGCTGAAACGGGACAGTTCAACTAACGAATTCCAGTTCACTGCATAACCGTAATTCGAGTTTCACTGCTGCCTCGATATCATCTTTGATTTAGAATCGATATAATATTAAGATGAAACATTCCATCCGTGCTTCGTCTGCAAAAACCGGTGCGTCTGAAGTTGTCTGTAATTTATTAATAATTGTTTCATATGTTGCAGGACAAAGTTGTTTTTGATAACAAAAATAACTCGGCAAGTATTTCTTCCTGTTATCCTTATTTCCCAAACTTTTAATTTTATGCTAGATTACAACCATTAATTGTTGGCATTTGTAATATTAGCACGGGTCCATATAAATACTGCTATGCAAAAGAAAGGAAAAGTACTGGTGAGATTGTGGCCCACAAGAAATCAATGGCAATCTTGGAGTTTACCAAGTAAATTGACGGCGATTAGCACTTTAATTGCCATTATTTCTCTTGGACTCTATGTAATAGAAAAATTAAATTTAATGGATCAAGACACTGCTCCAATTGTGACTATTCGCGAAAGCAAACCTGAGATCACGAATATTGGCGTGAACCATTTATTTGTCCTCGCGAATAATGGAAAAATGACAGCGACCAATTTGAGAGTCGAGATAGTATGTTTTTCTAAGGACATTATAGATGTGAACTTTGGAGACAACAGTAACACGAAAATTGAAAAAGAACCGATTGAGCATACAGTCGTACAAAAGGTCTTCTTATCAGCGCGCCGGCTAGTCGCGACAGACAGAATTGTGTTTACGATAAGATCCACTGTAGATGACTTTAATAGATACTCAAAATTACCTCTTCCAATTGTAAACTCCATAATCTTTGATCAAGGGAAAGGACAATATTTGCCATACAAGCCCAAAGGAAAGTTTTTCATCGGAAGTGGACCTCCTCCCAAGAACTTATGAATAGAGATGGCATAATAACGACTTGCAGTGCATCGCTTACACTTTCATTGAACAGTTACGTTAGATAGAACATTTCAAATGCAAATCGTCAAAATATTGTACTCGCAATACCTGAGGACTTGTAGGTAAAAGCGATAATTGAGGCAATACTCAGAAAGGAACGGGATAGCATTTTTACTTTTGGCAATTGCCACTCCCTAAATTCTGCCCATAACTTTCCGTTCAACATTTGTTATTTTACCGCCAAATTTCCTTTGACATAAACGGCTCTCTTGTCTTATGGTTTTCCCATGAAAAGCAGAATTATTTTTCTCGTCATGTTATGGGTAATTGCTTTTTTAATTCTTGCGGGTTGCGAAAAACGCAGGGTTGTAGTTTATACGGACTTTCCACCACCCCAAAAAGATTATACTCGTCAATTGCCGCCTGGTGAACTGGCATTGCGAAAGATCACCGATCCCAGCCAAATTCCCGACTACACAAAGGCGTTATCTGATACAAACGGCTTGCTGGAAGCAATCTCCAACAGCCTGAACTACATGGCCAAACCATCCAGTCAAAAATTCTACCCTTATGGCGGCATCACTCATGAACAGGCGGTAAGAACTCTGCAGGAACTCAAAAAACTTATTGCTTCCGGATTGCCTCCTCGCGATATGAATACCGTTTTGCGGGAAAAATTCGATACGTATATTTCAGTCGGCTGTGATGATCAGGGAACCGTATTGTTTACAGGATATTACACGCCGATTTTTGACGGTTCGCCTGTACGCACAGACCGTTTCCGGTATCCTTTATATAAGCAGCCTGCCGATTTATTAAAAGGGCCTGATGGTACTATGCTCGGCCAAGTAATGCCCAATGGACAGATTCAAAAATACCCCAGCAGGCAGGATATACAAAAATCCAATATTCTTGCCGGCAATGAGCTTGTCTGGCTTGGCGACCCGTTTGAGGTTTATATCGTTCATGTGCAGGGTTCGGCAAAAATTCGTATGCCTGGTGGACAGATCGCAGGAATCGGTTATTCTGCACATAACGGATGGGAATATCAGAGTATCATGAAAATAATGATAGCGGAGGGAAAACTTTCCGATAAAAATATCAACATCAAAGCCATGATTGATTATTTTAAGGCCCATCCTGATGAGGTGGATATGTACGTCAATAAAAATCCCCGATTTGTTTTTTTCAACTCTGAAACAGGCGAGCCCAGAGGTGCGCTCAACGAACCGGTTACACCCTTTAGAACGATTGCAACGGATAAGACTATTTATCCCAGGGCGATGTTTGCTTTTGTTGCTGTTGATCTTGCCAGGCCCGTAGGATTTGCTTTGGATCAGGATACGGGAGGCGCTATCCGGGCCGCCGGCCGGTGTGACGTTTATATGGGAGTTGGTGACCATGCCGGAGAACTTGCGGGCGGAACATACCGTGAAGGCCAGCTTTATTATCTTTTCATCAAACCTGATAGCGATAAAGTTGAAGGAAACAGTGGACAGGGTGACACAAAGGCATTGAAGAGCACAGGAATTAGCCGGTAATTATTAGCGTCATCTTACCTCTACCGAATGGTTGATCAGGAGACCTTTGGTTAAGGAAACAGGTGCGACTCAATTCCCCCTCCAAGGACAGGGAAGGTGATGAAAGGATTTCTGATGAACTAAGGAAAAAAATCAGTGCAGGTAAAGAGCATTATGTTTATTGAGCCGAATCGAATGAAGAATAAGTTTCTTGAATGATCACGGGTATTACACCCTCCGCTTTGCGGGATAATTTCCCATAGCCTTCGGCTATTGGATAGTTCGACTTACTCTTCAAACGTCGCTATGCTCGTTTTCAAAGAGTCTCACTACGACTAACGCTTCCTATAGTCAGCGAGTCTCATTAAATTGGAGTTTCAGCAATACGGTATATTATAAAGAGAGGAGCCATGAAAGAAAACAAGATTCCCCTGCAAAACAAGAAAAGTGACCTTAGAAAACTTGTTATGCTGATGAACAAGCAAAACAAGAAATTTTTTCCGCCCATTGATGAATTACTTAAATCAATCGATTATGTTCTTACCGGAGAGGAACTTGGCCTTCTGCTCCGGTTGGGTACCGATATTTATTCGTATGAAAAAGCAGTAGCCGTAAGCGGTATGGATGGGGAGTTCAAGCCGCTTTTTGAATCCCTCATTCAAAAAGGATTTATCGGCATAAAATACACGCAAACGGATGAAGAGCGTTATTCCCTCCAACCTATTATCGTCGGATGGTTTGAAGCGCAGGTTTCGTACTTAATCGGCAAGCCTGACGAAAAGGAATTTGCACGAAGGTGGATGGAATTTGTTAAATCCGGGCGGAAATACAATTTCTTCCCCCTCCGGAATATAATGAACATGACGATCAGGAAAGCGCCGGTATCTAATCAGAGTGTCGGTCTGGTCCATGAAACTAAAGATGCCAGGGGGAAATCCATCATTAATATTAATCATACCATTAATGTGTCGGACTCAAAAATCTATCCGACAAATTCCGTTAACGATCTGATACATGAATACGGAACAAAAAGCGTTATCGGTCAATTAACCTGCATGTGCAGACGGATTACCTTGAACCTTGATGATCCCTGCCGGTTACAAATACCTGACGATGGAGGTTGTTTGGGATTCGGAAATGGGATCATACCAGCTATCAAATATGGATACGCCCGCCAAATCAGCAGGGAAGAGGCGTTTGATGTAATACAAAAAGTAAGAGACAAGGGCGCCATTCATACCGTGTTCCACGAAAAAGATGATACCGGTCTTTATCAGGCAGGCATATGCAACTGTTGTTGGGACTGTTGCGGAATACTGCGCTCTTACAACATGGGGTCTCTGCCACTGAAATACAGCAGCTTTTATATGGCGAAGATTGCGGACAGCACAAAATGTACAGGATGCAAAAAGTGTGCAAAGTTCTGCCCGACTGCGGCAATGTCCATTGTTGATAAAAAAATATCTATCGATGAAAAAAAATGCATCGGTTGCGGACAATGCGTGCATCAGTGCGCCTTTTCGGCTGTCGAACTCATCGAAGATAAACGAACAGCCTTCCTGCCGATGCTTAAAAAATCAGAGGCAAGAATCACGACATAGTACAAGAAACAGAAAAGGAATTTCCCCTACTCCAACCGGTGGTGTCCACTATTTCATTGACATAAAAAACCGATTTCATTATATTTCAAGCACAAGCAAGCAGAGTTTGAAATGAAGGGTGTAAAATAATGATTGTGGAGTAAAAAACGGAAGGACTCGTTATGGAAGAAAAAAGGAAAGAGGAACGATTTAGGAAAGAAAACGAGGTTACCCTAAATATCGTCTCCGAGGACACTTTTATCCCCGTAGAAGAATGGTCTAAACTACAAGAGCTTAATAAAAAAGATGAGATGCCACAGGAAGAAGACACTTTTATACCAGTAAAGGAATGGTCTAAACTACAAGAGCTTAATAAAAAAGATGAGATACCCCAGGAAGGAGACACCTTTATTCCCGTAGAGGAATGGTCGAGGCGTCAAGAGCTTAATAGAAAAGATGATGATTCTTCTAAAGCAAAAAGCATTTATAACTGCAGCAAGGACATCTGCTTGTCCGGTGCTAAACTTCAGGGCAGTATTCTTTTGCCCGTCGATAGCATCATTAAGATAGATATCACATTAAATAGTTTGGAAGAAAAGATAACCACTATCGGAAAAGTAAAATGGAACAAAGTCATTATTGAAAATGATTCTTATGAGGCAGGCGTGGAATTTGTCGATACACCCAACGAAGCGATCCAGAAACTATATGAGCGAACACAAAAAGATGGCGCTTTTATCCCCAAAGAAGAGGATATGATAAATTGTCGATACTGCTCTAGAGAAACAAAATCTGATGCTGTACAATGTGAGCATTGCGGCAGGACATTAAGTCAACGAACAACCAAAAGAATATTTCTATAACCGCATGATCTGGGTGCAAAGTTTTACTCTTGAAAATTGCCACTAAAGAACCACATAGCACTGCCGTTTGCTTATCGGTTGTAGTTTTGTAAAAGATTGGATTTCCCCTGATACCCTAATCCCCTGAATAACCTAAAGGTCACTAGGTGTCGCGAGCCTGCGTGTGCCGGATGAAAATTTATATTTCCCCTGGTATTCAACCTTTGTGTTTTTGCCGCAAGGCTTGTGAACCTTCTATCCACTGCTTGATGCGGTTGGCATCTCCGTATCGGGTCTGCTTGCCTTGGGAATCGAGCAGCACAATCAATACAGGGCGTTTAGCCACCTGTGACTGCATTACCAGACACCGGCCTGCTTCATCGATGAAGCCGGTCTTAGAGAGTCCGATCTGCCATCGAGGATTTCCGATCAGGTGATTGGTGTTATGGAATTGCTTGGTTCGACGGCCTAAGCGGATTGTGGTTTCTTTGCAGGTAGTGTATTCCCGGATAAGGTTATAATGGTAAGCTGCGTCCACCATCCGCGCCAAGTCTTTGGCGGAGGAAACGTTGCCGCAGTGAATACCGGCGGGATCTATGAAGTGTGTTTCGACGAGTCCCAGTGTCCGGGCCTTGGCATTCATGGCAGAAACGAAAGCGCCGAGACCGCCTGGATAGGTCCGCCCCAAAGCATAAGCGGCGCGATTCTCGGAAGCCATTAAAGCCACCAGCAGAGCATCTCCGCGTGTCAGACTGGTATTAACAGGCAGACGAGAGTGGCTGTGGCGCAAGGTGTCCACGTCTTCCTGTGCGATGGTGATGGATTCCCCAAGGTTCATTTTGGCATCCAGCACTACCATGGCGGTCATAAGTTTGGTGATGGAGGCAATGGGCATGATGGCCTCTGCCTGTTTCTGAACCAGGCATTCCCCTGTCATCTGGTCTTCCACCAATGCGGAGGCGGAGCGCAGAACAAGATTCCGGGGTGCCTTAATTTGAGAATGATTGCCATGAGTCGCCGGAGTTCTTGATGCATCTGAAAAACCTACAAGTCCCGGAATCGTAAGTATTGCCCCGCTCAGCAGGATTACTAGTCCTAAAACATATCTATTTCTATTGGTCATACTCTCCCTAGTAATTACTTGATATGATGATCAAGTGATTATTTTTCGTCAAGCCTTATAAGATCAAAATCCACCTTATTATCATATCCGATAGTTTATTCTGCCTGCGGCCCTGTTATAATATTCCTACCACATATTAAATAATAGTTCATCTGTTTTTTATTTTTCCGGTAACGGCATCGGTCACCTTCAATAAAGTTGGTACGGCAGGCTTATCGAGCGAAGAGAACAACATTCGCTACCTCACATTTTTAGATCAATATTTTATTGACATAAAAGACAGGACTTTCTATAGTCCAACCATCCAGACACCATGTTTTATTAAATAACAATTTATACAAGCGGATGTTTTCAGTAAGGGGGATAACATAACTAAAGCAGGAGAAGAAAAATGAAATACAATCGAGAATGGAAACAAAAAACCAAGAAGTGGGTACAGAAACATACGCACTCTAATGGTCAAGCATATTGGTCAATACACTATATGTACAACGATGTTGAATATTCAAACGGAGAATACTCTTCTGAAAAATCAGCACAAGAAGATTTAACAAATTATAATGTATAATGAGCATAAAAAATAACCGCACCAGACAAGATTGTAAATTAACGTCTGGGAAAATATGAGTATACCCTGTAGATTATTTCTTTCCATCCGTAATCTTCAATGCTGATAACTGCCAACCATTGAACTGTTATAGGTCACCTCAATAAACACTTTGTGCTGTAGGGTTGTTTTTCTAATTCTGCAAATTTATGCTATATTACAATCGGCAATAATCAAAAAATGACACAACTCTAACTTAACATATGGTGCAGGTATTTGGGGGAGGTCATAGGTGTTTAATAAATAATCATTTTTGATTTAGAACAGGTTTTAGTATTGCTTGATTTTCTGACACCGGAAGTGTGGATTATTATAAGTGCGAAAAATTATCACAAAAAAAAACACGGAAGATATTGAGCCCCTCCGGAATCTTCTCCGGCAGATTAATCAGGGTACCCCTAAGATTGATGTCAGCGGACTCAATGGCGCGGCCCGTCCCTTCCTGACAGCTCTTCTTTTTGACCGTCTGGAGAGACCTCTGCTTATTGTCTGTCCGGAAGAAAAAGAAGCGGCGGCGTTTGCTCGCAATCTGGCCTTGTTTCTAGGCGAAGAGTCCGTATTGTATTATCCGTCGCTTGATTTTCTGACCATTGACATGTTTGCTCTTCAGAAGGCGGAAGAATTAATCCGACTGGAGACGCTTGCCAATCTGCAAACAAAAAACAACACGATAGTTGTTACTTCCATAATTGCTTTGATGCAAAAAGTGATGCCACTGGCGGAATTCAATCAATATTTACAAATAATTTCCGTGGGCGATGCATTAAACAGGGACGACTTTTGTACGCGCTTGATGTCCGGTGGTTACAAAAGAGTCGGCCTGGTGGAAGAAAAAGGGGAATTCAGTATTCGGGGAAACATTATCGACATATTTCCTCCCACTGAAAAAAACCCGCTGCGTTTGGAAATGCTGGGCGATGATATTGAGTCCATTGGGTGTTTGATGGTTCCTCCCAGCGCTCAATAGGATCATCGGACGCTTTCATTGTGCCTCCGGCAGGCGAGGTAATAATTAATCCGTCAACTCTGGAAATAGCTGTTCGTAATATCCGGCGGCGTGCCGGCGATCTCTCCCTTTCCCGCGAGATTCGTAACAGTTTGGTAGATACCCTGCAAAACGATCTGGCCACTTCCATCAATCCGATATTTTTACCACTGTTTTATGAAACATACGATAACGACAACGGACTTTCCTGCGAGAAGTTGTCGAGCCTTTTTGATTATTTGTCGCCGAATACTTTGGTTATTTTAGATGATCCGCTGGCCATAAACCAGGCAATCCAGAATGCGGAACTTAGCATCGACAAGTTATTGTTCAAAACTAAAAACAGCGGCAAATTTTATCTGGAAAAAGAAAACGCTTATATCGATCCGGCGAATATTTTAACTGGTATGGGGAAGTTCGGACAAGTCTTATGGAAGGCCTGAATCTTGATCAAGCCAGAGATGATGCGGCAATAACGGCTGCTTTTGAAACTTACCAGTATCTTTGCACGGGCGAGTTGCTTGCCGGTGAGATTAAGGAAGACGCATACCCGGGGTGGACCGCGGAAAAAATTAAAACGTCGTTATCCCAGGGCATGCTGATTGTTTTCTTCTGCCTAATCCAGAAGCCCTGCGTCGGATGCAGCGTCTGCTGTTTTCTTATGATTTATCAGCACAGGTTTTAGTGCCCAGGATTCAATCATCGGCAATATCAACCGGTGGGAAGAAAATCCTCAACTTATTTTATGGGAAGGGAAAATTTCCACCAGTTTTATTTTTCCGGCCATGAAGCTGGCTTTTCTGGCGAAGAAGAAATCTTTATCAAGAAAGCGCCGCGCCGCCGCTTAAGACCGGTACGGGAAGGTTAATTTCTAAAGTGCTTTGGCGATTTAAAAGAAGATGATTTTGTTGTCCATACTGATTTCGGTATTGGTATGTATCGTGGCCTAAAAAAATCACCGTGGGTAAAATCGAAATTGATTTTTTGGTCATTGAATATTTAGATGGCGATAAACTCTACATACCTGTTAATTCTTTGGAAAAGATTCAACGCTACCTCGGTCCCGATGGTTATGTGCCGAAAATTGACAAGATGGGCGGAGCTTCACGGGAAGCGGTAAAAGAAAAAGTTAAAAAATCAGTTCGGGAATATGCCGAGGAACTGACTTCCATTTATGCCGCCCGCGAAGCTCTGGAAAGAAATCATTCGCCCCGCCGGATCGGATTTATGAGGAATTAGTACCACGTTTAAATTAGAGGAACCACCGGATAAGACCAAGGCGATTGAAGATATCCATTTGGACATGGATGAATCCAAGCCGATGAACCGTTAATTTGCGGCAATACCAGTTTTGGCAAAACGGAAGTTGCGATCAGGTGAGCTTTTCGCGCTGTCATGGATGGCAAGCAGGTTGCTGTTTTGGTACCCACAACGATTTTGGCGGAACAGCATTATCGGACTTTTTGCCGCCGGTTTAATGACTTTCCCGTTCGCGTAGAAGTGTTGAATCGCTTTAAAAGCACCGCCGAACAAAAAAATTGTGGAAGAACTGAGCGATCAAAAAGTGGATATCGTCATGGGATTTCATCGCCTGCTCCAGAGGACATTGCATTTAAAGATTTGGGACTGGTGATCATTGATGAAGAACAGCGCTTCGGCGTATCGCACAAAAATAAAAAAAAATCACGTACCGACTCGTTGATGTGCTCACGCTTTCGGCAACACCGATCCCGCGCACTCTTCATCTATCGCTTGTCAGCATTTGGGATTTGTCCAGCTCTCAACACGCCGCCGGAAGACCGTGTGTCCATAAAAACCTATGTCCTGGAGTTTGATGAAGATGCAATTAAATCCGCCGTGGAAAAAGAGCTGGCACGCCTTGGGCAGTTCTTATTCTTCATACCCGCGTTGCATTCAATCTATTCTGTTTGCCCATCTGGTGCGTCGTTACGGTGCCGCAGGCAGAGTGCAGGAACTGTCCACGGTCAGATGAAACCGGCGGAAATTGAAAAAAGCAATGGCTAAGTTTGTCTCCAGCAGAGATGCGACGTATTTATTTGCACAACTATTATAGGTTCCGGTTTGGACATTCCCACAGCGGAAACCGATCATTATTAATCGCGCCGAAAAATTCGGTTTGGCGCAGCTCTATCAGATCCGCGGCCGCGTGGGCCGTTCCAATCAGGAAGCTTTTGCCTACCTGTTATTGCCCCGGGGCGCAATGCTTTCCCGTGAAGCGATGAGAGGCTGCAGGTGATTAAAGAATTCTCCGAGCCGGGTTCCGGGTTCCGGATTGCATACGATGAATATAAAAATCCAGGCGGTGGAAATTTACTGGGCATTTCCCATACCGGTCTTATCTCCGCGGTCGGGTATGAACTCTATACCGAATTAATGGAAAAAACGGTTCGGGAATCAAGGAAAAGAAATCCCGAAGAAGAGTTATTGCCCGAAATCCAGTTGGGAGTATTCACTTGCCAAAGTATGTGCAGGATGTTCATCAGCGACTGGTCTTATATAAAAGAATATCTCTGTCTGCAAATGATGAAGATCTTAATCAGATCAAAGGCGAGTTACCGGGACTCTTACGGAATTTTACCCCCATCCGCAGACAATTTGTTGCAAGTTATCAATATAAGAAATTGCCTTAAGCCACTGCAAGGTAAAAAAGAATGGGATATGACGGTAAATATTTGTATATTTTCTCCAGATCTTCTCCCGTTGACCCGGCAAAGATTATTGCTCTTAACTACAAGAAAATCAAAGGCTTACGCTTTACACCGGATTATAAATTGTTTATACCCGTGCCAGCTCTTCCACGAAAAAGGAAATACTGACTCAGGCCGGTCTGCTATTAAAGATACTTTGCCCAATAGACGCAAGCAGGATATAAAGAAATGTTATGATAAATGCAAAATCGCATTCATTCAAAAAATCGCGGGGAATAATAGCTATTCACTACGGTATGCCATTACTGATGCTTTATTTTTCCCTGCGATAAAATTAATATCTTTTCTCGTCCCTATGTAGCCACGGTTAACGGCGCCAAAATTTATCTCGAAGATTATCAGTTCCTGTTAAATCAAAAAAAGGCTATGCTTACCAAAGATATTTTAAATCAACCCGATTATATCAAACGCTTCGAAGAAGAAATTCTGGATGGTATGATAACAGAAAAATCATGTATTTGCGTGCAAAAGATATTAAATATATCAATAAGCGCGGGCTGAACTGAAAAATGTCAAATAAAAGAAATTAAAAAAGATTATGGAAAAGATCTGTCAATTTGCTGGCACAGAAAAATATCCAGATGTGAAAATCGAAAAAGCAATTTACAAAAATGTTTTTCCAGAAACCTATTGCTATCGATGTCAATGCCAACATTAAAATATCGGATGATAAAGCCAAAAATATGCTAAACGACACTACAGTAATTACAACAATAAAACCACGTAGAGGACCACTACAAATAGTCATTCGGGTGTTGGCGATGGCTAAAAAATAAACGCGATTACACACGCGAAGATTTTCGCAACGCGCGCGTATCCACGGTGGGCAAACTAACGCGCGGCGGAGATATTCGTTTGTCGCAGACAAATCATGACGAAATCTCAATAAAACTAGATTAAGATTGCCAGTCAATGAGATAATCCGATCATGCACAGAAAGTTCTTATCGACTGGAAATATTTAAAGTCATTGAAAATAAACAGGCAGCACTTGGAAATTTTAAAGAATCAAAGTAGAGGTTATGGCTGGTATGCAGTAGCCAAAGGAAAGTTAACTTTTATCAAACTCACTTTAAAGACATAAAAAGAAGAGAGCCATTGATTTTTTAAAAACAGCATCCGGTAAAAAATTGAATCAGTCAATGAAAAAGGAGGGGAAATTACATAAAAATTATAGAAAGGTATTGTTTTAATCTTATCCGGTTTAATAC
>CAVQAL010000004.1:0-27500 GCA_963710575.1 uncultured delta proteobacterium
AGCATGATACCTTTATGGCAGGTGAACAGATTTCTCATAAGGGCGAATGTAGCGATGTACCCCCGGCGCGCTTACTGATGCCACACCCCACATTTTGTGACCAAGATTTCTTTGACATACAATACTGAAATTCTTATAGCTCAACCATGAACACACAATGTCTTATCAAAAAAAATAACGTACTTTATGCGAACTTAAAACTGGCCAGGTTCAGGGAGGCTTGAGATGGATCGACTAACACTTTTTGGATTATTTGCCGTGACCGCCATGCTGGTATGCTATGCTTTCGAAGCACGCAGCCATTGGTTTGTTCTGGGGTTCGCGGTAGCCTGCATACTCGGATCAGTTTATGGTTTCCTTCAGGGCGCTTGGCCGTTCGGGTTGGTGGAAGCTATTTGGTCAATAGTGGCTTTTCGGCGCTTTTATCTCGAATGGTCCCGGACGGAAGCAACGGATTAGGGGATATACAAACACTTCCGAGGTCGACGATCCCGCATACGCTGGACAGGCTCCGCCAACAAGGTTAGTCAAAGAAAGCGAAAAGGTATAAGTACGAAGGCCTTTAGAATCATTTAGCGAAGGAAGCTGGCAACAATGATGAACTATATAAAACCCACAGCATCCTTTTTGGGGAATCTTCTGCCTGAACAGAGGAGGATTTTGGGTACTATATCCAACCTGACGTCAATGGTGGTAGCCAGATGGGTGAGAATATAATTATTTCGTAGTTTTCTCGTGGACCACGTGGTATCCTATGATACCCTGTGATACCCTCCGCCTTCGGCTGATAGCCCCGCTTAGATACGCTTGCTTATTCACTCCTGCTGGAGATTTCGTAAGGCTATTTCGTCAGTTGCGTAAAGAACTGCGTTCTCCAGCGCCTCTTCGCGGAAACTATGAATCTTAAGGTACTCAACATTATTAGCCATTTCAATAAAGGCTTTGCGTGATGGATACTGAACCAGCATTAAGATATCCCACGTTTCTGTCCCGGTTAAAAGTTCCTTCGGCCGACTGAATAGAAGAAGCTTTCCGCCAACTTCTTCCACAAACCGGTTGGCCTCTTTGATATAACGGGCGTATGACTTCCTGCCGCCATCTTTTTTAAACTTCAGAAGATTCAACATAACGAAAGGCTTCTCATTGGGGTTCTTAAGCAGTTCTCTGAATTGATCTTGATTTATTTCTATTGTATTCATATTGTCTCTCCTTATCCAAGTGAAGTAATTCTATAAATGGTTCTTTGTTGTTTTGTGTCCCGCATCGTCGAAGATGCCCTTCAGGGTACTTCACTCCTAGGATAATTTCCAATAGCCTTTGGCTATTGGATAGTTCGGCTTACAAATTTCATTACGCTGCACTTATAAAATCTGAGTCTCACTACGACTAAGCTTCACTTTACTTTGTATGTGAATCTTGGGTCTCATGGATAAAACAGCGCGGATCTTCCGCAAGATAGTCTTCGCTGTAAGCCAGTGCCCGTCCGCGGCAGCCGCCACAAACAGTTTTGTAACTGCAATCACCGCAGATACCTTTTAAAAGTTTTTCCCTGTTACGTAAATTAATGAAAACGGGCGATTCATAGTAAATCTTGTTAAAATCCATTTCCCTTACATTACCGGCGCTGATTTCCACAAAGGGACACGGCCAAACATCACCATTAGCCTTGACATAAACAAAACCGCGTCCTGCTGTGCAGCCGTGGAAAACTTTACCTGCTATTTTGAGCATAAGGCCGTCACGAATGCCGTTTTTCTCCAGCATATAAGGCCAATATTGAGGGCCGGCGACCGGTTCGATCATCGTATGAGCCGACTTTTGTTTGAGCGCGATAAGTTCACTTAAGTATTTATTGGCGGTTTTCTTTAATGTGGCCTTCTCAATTTTTTCCCCGCGGCCGACGGCGACAAGCTGGTACATAAGCATTATACCTGCTCCGCAGCCATCCGCAAAATCAATGAGTTCAGGCAAATGCGGCATATTGTATTCCATGGCCGTTGTATTTATTTGCAGAAGAATGCCGGCCTTTTTTGTTGCTTCGATGGCGCGTTGCATCAGATCAAAAGAGCCGGGTTTGTTTCTTACAAAATCATGAATTTCCGGATTGGCGGCGTCAATGCTGATGGCGTTACAAACAACGCCGTGATCCTTCAGTTTAAAAGCCATTTCTTCGTCAATTAATGTTCCGTTAGTGGCGATGATGTTGGCGAGACCGGCCTGCTGCGAATATTTGAGCAATTCGAAAATATCAGGTCTTACCAGCGGTTCGCCACCCGTATAGACAAGCGTACGGAATTCGCTGTTGGCGGCGATCATGTCAATTAGTTTTTTGCCTTCATCGGTGGTGAGTTCATCCGGGGCAGCTTTGCCGCTTACTGCGTGGCAATGGATACATCTTAAATTACAGGCGCCGGTGACTTCCCAAACCGGATGACCGGGATAACCGATACAACCCATACCCCAGGCGCCATTGGCAACAGGTATGGATTTAAAACCATACTTAAAAAGCCATCCGGGGAAATTACGCCAGCGATTTAGATATCCCATGAGTAGAGAGCTGCCGAATTGTTTGATCAGAAGGGCCGGCGGATTATAAAAAGCTTTTACTTTATTTTTTGTGTTCATCAAATATATGCCAGAATATAAGATAAGGAAGTCCCCAGATTGACGGCAATATTAAGGCCGCATAAGATTTCCAGCATTTTCCCATCCTCATGCTTTTTCTGCATGATCATGACAATGATATATAAGGATATAATGAAAAAGGGCAGATAAAAATAAACTACCTTGAAAGGAATTCCCCATAATGGGGATATAAACATGGTCAGCGATGTCAATAAGGAGAAGGCCACATAAAGCGCTAATCCTTTTTGTTTTCCGATGCGGTAAAGTAAATTTTTTTTATCAGTGGCCTTGTCGGCCTCATAATCCGGAAATTCATTGAGTAAAATGACATTAAAAACGGTAAGGCCGATGGGTATTGCCAGCCAGTGAATGATCGGGTGGATTGTGCCTGTCTGTATATAATAGGCCGAAGCGACCGGCAACCAGCCATAGCAAAATCCAATAAATATTTCTCCGATGCCTCTCTTTACCAGTCGGATCGGTTCAGTGGAATAAAAGAACCCGGGGAAAGCGCCCAGAAAGCCGAGGAGAAGTGTATAGGGACCGGTTTTTAAAATAAATTGCAGGAAAAGTCCAATAGCAGCGGCAATGATTATAGCAACAATGCTTGTCCAAAGAGGCACTAGAGGCGACATTTTACCGGTAAGAAGTACACGTGTGCCGCCGGCAAATTGGTTATCATGCAGGCTATTCGATATCATATCTCCTCTGTAATCGAAATATTCGCCGGAATGGTAAGTGGAAAGCATAATCAGGATAACACCCAAGACGCCAAAAATAAATATTTCAATGCTGATAGTAGAATGGATCCTGTATGCCAGGATAGTTCCTAATAGAAAAGGAAGGATGCCAACGGTATGAAAAGGCGGACGGGATAGACCAATCCATGCCTTTATTTTTTCTATATTTGAATTTTGCATAAGTCACCTGCTCAAGTTAATGGCGGTGGTTTACTAACACAACGGCCGTTATTTGTAAAGAAGCGTGCAGTTGCCCTATAAAGTATCACGGGTGTGAACCCCAAAGCAAGCTTTGGAAAAGTTTCGCAGCAAGCTGCTGGGTATTATACCCAGTTATACGGGTTGATTCGGCTAACAAAGATGGTTTTTGTCCCACATAACTACGCATGTGGGATAATTCGATTTGCAAATATCACGGCGCTACGCGCCTGGCATAATTCGTCCAGCAAGCTTCAGCGCACTTTGTTTCTGAAGCGTGGGTCTCATTAAATTGGAGTTTCACGAATAAAAATATTATTCAGGAAATAATCATTTTTTTCTTGATTGTTAATTTTTATTGTGCTAGTCGTATCGTGAGTTTAAAAGGGACAGCCCCTTTTCAAATGAGTAAACAAGCGGGTTTGAGTATTAGAAGCTTTGATAATGGCCGAAAAAACGGTTGATAATAAAAATAATAATTTGATTTTATGAAAGGGGGATTTTAGAAGATGACGAAGGCAGATTTAGTCGGGGTTATAGCAAAAGCAGTAGGTATTACCAAAGACAAAGCGGCAAAAGCATTAGACGCATACGAAGCCACAGTCACCAAAGAGCTCAAGAAGACTGGTAAACTTGTTCTTGTTGGATTTGGTACGTTCTCAGTGGTAAAGAGGAAGGCGAGAGAAGGCAGGAATCCTCAAACTGGCAAAGCCATTAAGATTCCCGCGAAGAAAGTCGTAAAATTCAAGGCTGGCAAGACTCTGGCCGACAAAGTAAGATAATAAATCATTTTGTTATAGTACAACTAAGGCCTCCGCATTTTATCATAATAACCGGAGGCCTTAGTGCATTAGTGAGATCCAAACTTCAAAAACGAAGTGTATTGAAATTTTTTAGTCGAGCGATCCCAGGCTCAGAGAGCCGTGGGATTTGAAGAGTTAGTCGAACTATCCAATAGCCAAAGGCTGTGGGAAACTATCCCGCTAGCGATGCTCAGCGGTATAGTACCGCAAAGCAGGCATCGAATACCTGTCATGGCGAGTAATAATTTACAAGGAGTTTTTGTTTTGGCACTCAAAAGAATTCTTAGTGGAATGAGACCAACCGGGAAACTGCACCTGGGCCATTTACACGGCGCTCTAAATAATTGGGTGGAGTTGCAGGAAAGCGGCAAATACGATTGTTTTTATTTTGTGGCCGATTGGCATGCCATTACCAGCGAATACAGTTCCACGGAAGGCATTAAAGATAACGCCGTCAATATGGTAATAGACTGGCTCAGCGTCGGTCTCGACCCGCAAAAGAGCACTCTCTTTGTGCAGTCAGCGGTGAAAGAGCATGCCGAACTATTCTTATTGCTTTCCATGATTACTCCCTTGGCGTGGCTGGAGCGCAATCCCACTTATAAGGAAATGAAGACTGAACTGGCCAATAAGGATTTGTCCACTTTCGGTTTTTTAGGATATCCGGTACTGCAGGCCGCCGATATCATCATGTACAAAGCTTACGGCGTGCCTATAGGTGTTGATCAACTTCCTCATGTCGAACTCACCCGCGAAATAGCCCGCCGCTTTAATTTTCTTTATAAAGAAATATTCCCTGTTCCGGAGCCGCTTTTAACCAGCGTACCCAAATTACTGGGAATTGACGGAAGAAAGATGAGCAAGTCCTATGACAATTCTATTTGTATTAGTGACTGCGGTAAGGTTTTGCAGCAGAAGGTTTCTTCCATGTTTACCGACCCGCAGCGAATGAGAAAGAGCGATCCGGGAAATCCTGAAATATGCAATGTCTTCGCTTTTCATGGTTTATATTCTCAACCGGAGAAAGTGAAAGATATCGATGCAGCATGCCGGAAAGCGGGGATCGGGTGTACTGATTGCAAAAAAATGCTGGCCGAGCGCGTTGCCGAAGAATTGAGTCCTGTTCACGAACGCATTGATTATTATGTAAGCCATATAGCAGAAATTAACGAGATCATAGAAGAAGGGAACAGGAAAGCAACAAAGATAGCGCGTCAAACAATGGATGAAGTTCGTACGGCTGTTAATATCTGATCGATTAATGGTCAGGTTTTTTGCCCATTGAGCGGAACGTTTGAATGCAGAAATTTTCATTCCAAATTTAGTAAGTGATTAAAACGGCGCTGCCATGCCTATTAACGGATATGTGCCCTCAACAAATTATGGATAACGAACAAACAATAAATTATGCTATCAAGCTGGACATTTTTGAAGGTCCGCTTGATCTGCTTTTGTACCTCATAAAGAAAAACGAAATTGACATCTATAATATTCCCGTAGCTCTGGTTACCGAGCAGTATCTTCAGTACCTCAAAATGATCAAAGCGCTTAATCTCGATTTGGCCGGCGAGTATCTGGTCATGGCGTCAACTCTCATTCACATCAAATCCAGGATGCTCTTGCCTGTGCCCGAGGAGCCGGAAGCCGAAGAGGAAGATCCCCGGGCCGAACTGGTAAGGCAGCTTATCGAACATAAGACTTTTAAAGAAGCCGCGGTAAATCTGGCAGAACGGCCGCTCCTGGAGAGAGATGTGTTTACCCGGGCGGCGCTTTTGCCGGAAGAGGTTGAAAAAGCAACTGCGGATGGGGAAGAGCTTATGGAAGTAAGTGTTTTTGAGCTTATTGAGGCTTTCCATCGCATTGTTTCCCAGA
This sequence comes from uncultured delta proteobacterium, assembly GCA_963710575.1. GTDB lineage: Bacteria > Desulfobacterota > Syntrophia > Syntrophales > Smithellaceae > Smithella. Next base: position 6,239 of record CAVQAL010000004.1, read on the forward strand.
GCGATAAGAAAGAACTTATGGAAATAGATTTGGAAAAATTATCGCTTACTGATATAATTAACGAAATTATGGAGCAGTTGTCTCTGGCAAAAAATCTGACTTTTGAGGATTTGCTCAGAGAGAGAAAAGATCGCCGGCGCATCATCTACACTTTTTTAGCTCTGTTGGAATTAATTAAGCTCAGGATGATCAAGGCTTATCAAACTTCGGTTTTTGGAGTGATCCGGATATTTCCGGCTGTGGAGTCGTAAATGGAAAACATTAAGGCAGTAATTGAAGCTTTGATTTTTGCTTCCGATGCACCGTTGGCGCTTGAAAAAATTTGCATGATCCTTTCGGATGTTGAAAAAAAGGAAATTAAAGAAGCTCTCGAAAAAACTATATTGGAATATGATGAACGGCAAAGTGGTATTTATCTGCAGGAAGTTGCCGGCGGTTTTCAATTCCGTACACGGCCTGAACTTAGCCCCTGGATTAAAAAGCTAAAAAGTACAAAGCCTCATTCTTTATCTCCGCAGGCAATGGAAACGTTGGCTATCGTTGCTTATAAGCAGCCCATTGTTAAATCTGAAATTGAAAGCATTCGCGGAGTGGATGTGGGAGGTCCGCTCAAGAACCTTTTGGATAAAAAACTTGTGCGTATTGTTGGGCGCAAGGATGTACCCGGCAAGCCCATTATTTACGGGACAACCAGAAAATTTTTGGAAGTTTTTAATCTGAAAGATCTCCTGGATTTGCCGAATTTACGGGAATTGAAGGAACTTAATCAACAGCAGGAAATTGTAGAACAGGACACTTTGGAACAAGACTTGGTAGAACAGGAAATCATAGAACAAGAAATTAAGGTCGAAAAGATTACCGAAGAAAAAATCGAAGATAGTTCCGATTTATGAAAGAACGTCTGCAAAAAGTCATTGCGACTGCCGGTGTGGACTCGCGGCGTCACGCGGAAAAACTAATAACCGAAGGGCGCGTCAGTGTCAATAATGTTGTGGTAACTCAGTTGGGAGTAAAAGCTGATCCCGAAAAAGATATTATCCGGATTGACGGCAAAACTATTTCTGTAGAAAAAACGAAACATTATATTGTGTTAAATAAACCGGCCGGATTTGTTACCACCCTTCATGATCCCCAGAATAGACCGACAGTTGTGGATTTGCTGCGTGATGTACCGGAAAGGGTTTATCCGGTAGGAAGGCTTGATTATGATTCCAAGGGACTTTTGCTTTTGACTAATGACGGCGATTTCGCCCAAAAAGTGCAGCATCCCCGCTTTGAGAAACCCAAAGTGTATAGAGTCAAAATTCAAGGACGTCTGTCCAAAGAGGAATTCAAACAGTTGGGTAATGGGATTAAGTTGTCCGATTGTGTTTTTAAGCCGGAAAACGTTAAGATAGAAAAGATAAATGATCTGAGTTGCTGGTTGCGTCTTACTCTGAAAGAGGGGAAAAATAGAATTATCAGAAGAGGTTTTGAAGCTATTGGTCATAGAGTAGCCCTTTTGGTGAGGGAAGCAATCGGTGATTTGAACCTGGGCAATTTGAAGGAAGGTACATGGCGGAATTTGACCAAAAAAGAAATAAGCCAACTTCTTGAAATATAACAAGTAGAAAAAGGTAAAATTTTCTTGACATTCGCTAAAAAATAAATAATAAACTCTAACATGGAGAAAACAGACATAAATTATCATCGGGCGATTTATGGTTGCAATTAGTATTAAGGAGGATCTATGAACAAATCCGGTCTTATTGAAACTTTAAGCAGTAAGTTAAATTTAACGGAAAAAAAGGCAATTGATGTTGTTAATCTTGTTTTTAAGGGTTTTACCGATGAGTTGAAAAAAAACGGGCGTATTGAAATCAGAGGCTTTGGCAGCTTTGTAGTAAAGAAATATGGCGCCTACACGGGAAGAAATCCTAAAACCGGCACTAAAATCAAGGTTGAACCGAAGAAATTACCTTTCTTTAAAGTAGGGAAAGAATTGAAGAACAGAGTAGATAAGAAGAAATAATAACCACCGCCTGTTCTTATAGATATTAAAAAAGGAGGCTTGATCCAAGCCCCCTTTTTTTATTAATTGCCATTGTTAAGTCAGATCAACCTAAATTGGCATTAACGAAATCCCAGTTAATCAGGTTTTGAATGACAGCGGTGAGATAATCCGGCCTTCTATTTTGATAATCCAGATAATAAGCATGTTCCCAGACATCTATAGTTAAAAGCGGCTTTTGACCATGGGCCAGAGGCGTATCGGCATTAGCTGTTTTTGTTATTTTTAACTGGCCATTATCCAAAACCAGCCAAGCCCAGCCGCTGCCAAACTGGGTAACACCGGCGTTTTTCAATTCTTCGGCAAATTTGTCATAGCTTCCCCAAGCAGCATTTATTTTTGCAGTGATAGCGCCTGCGGGCGAACCCCCTCCAGATTTTTTCAGGCATTGCCAGTAAAAAGAATGGTTCCAAATTTGGGCGGCATTGTTGAAGATACCGGCTTTGGCAGAATCAGCGGCAGTAATTTTGATAATTTCTTCCAAAGATTTTCCTTCAAGGTCGGTGCCGGTAATCAATTTGTTTAAATTATCCACATAGGTTTTGTGATGTTTACCGTGGTGGAAATCTAAAGTATTAGCGCTGATGTACGGCGCCAACGCATCTTTCCCGTAAGGGAGTTCCGGTAATGATATGGCCATATTTCTTCTCCTTTCTTTTAGTGACTCTTTAATATGTTGCTCTTATAATATGTCGCGTTTTTGGTTTGTCAAATTTTAATTGCATCTTTTTTCTGATTATTAGGATCATTAATGATATACCTCATTTTATATTTAAGCCAATTCATATAGATGAAAGTGCAAATAGCGAAAATCAGCGATGGAAGAGCAACCTCCTGGTTAAAGAGGATAAGCGCTATGCCGCCCGCCAGTCCGCAGTCTTTCATAGTGCCCAGAAGCAGAAAAGAGGTATTTTTATTTTCGGGATCATGAAAATAATTTCCAATTTTTCCAATCACAAAGGCGAAGAAAAAAATGCTTACAAAAGCAATTAAAGCGATAACAAAAAGATCGGGAGACCGATCCGGGAGAATATTTCTGCTGCCTGCAGTTATGGTGTAAAATACAATAAAAGAACAGTAATCGATGATTGTTTCTTCGTATGGTTCAACTATTTTGTCCCAAGCTTTGTCCACGGCCAGCCGGGAGAGAGCAAGCGGCAGAAAAATTAATTCTAATACCAGCAGGATAAGATTCCAATAGTTAAGGTGGATATATTTTAGGAACCCTAAGCCTATTAACGGTATGATTAACAAGGCGCCCAAATAAGCTCCCGCCAGGCCGGTAAAAACGGAAGTTTTGTCGGCGTGAAGGAAATTGCTCAGGGGTATTATGGCTACGGATGGCGGCATGGCGGCGATCAGCACCATGCCAACCCAAATCTCCTGTTTATGGATCAGAAAAATACTCGCCAAAATAATAAAATTCCCCAGAACAAGAAAATTCATGACGTTGCTTCGAATGGATGCGGACAAAAGCGGACCAGGACGGCGGAAGAAACCGCGGGGAAATCTCAATAAAGTAATGGTTAGAATTACCATCAATGCCGGTAAGATCAGGATATTACCGATGGGGAATCCTTGCGGTAGGATTGCGCCGCAAATCAACGCCAGCAGAAAAATAACATTGGAACGATAAAAAATATAATTGAGAAGAGCCATTTTATTTTACCTCGGGAAAGGCAATATTTTTTTAGCTCCAAAAATTAATAAGAGAAATCCGATATTGAAAATTACTATAGTTCCTCCGGCCGGTAAATTCAACAAAAAAGCCAAAATAATGCCGCAAACGACTGATAAAACGGAAAAACATGCAGAGGCAATGATGGTCATTCTAAAGCTGACGGATAACTGAAGAGCGGTTAAAGGAGGCAAAATCAGCATCGCGGAAACCAGCATAATTCCTGCAACTTTCATGGCTAAAACAGCGGCTACTGCGGTCAGTAAAAAGAGAATCACGTTGATTCGGTTTGTTTTAACGCCCATTGTCCGGGCCAGTTCCTCGTCGAAAGTAATGGCAAAAAGATCATTATAGAAAATAATTATCGTGGTGATGACGGTTAAAAAAACAATAAAAGACAGTATAAGTTCAGTCTGTGTAACGGTGAGGATATTGCCGAAAAGATAGCTGAATAAATCAACATTATAACCGTTGGATAAACTAACCAGAATAATACCTGTGGCGATGCCGATGGAAGAAACAATGCCGATAGCCGCGTCTGACTGAATAAGTCTGGAACGGGTTAATTTCAGGATAGCCAGAGATGAAAGCATTACTAAGGGTAGCGCTGCCAGTGTAATGTACATGGGGCTGACGCCGATCAGCATTACAACGGCGACACTGCCGAAAGTTACATGGGCAAGTCCGTCGCCAATCAGGGAAAAACGGCGCAGGACAAGAAAAACTCCCAATACGGAAGAAACGGCGGCAATCAGCATACCCGCTAAAATGGCGCGTTGAACAAATTCATAATTAAGTATATCGCCAAGTCCCATTAAATGTTGCTCCCCGATCTATCGTGCTGATGACAAATCATGTGCTGACTGATCGGTCCAAAAAAACCGGTCATATCGGGTGAAGCGCAAAAATCTTCAAATGTTCCTGAGAAAATTATTTTCTTGTCGAGATAAAGAAGATTGCGGGCGTATTTGCCGATAACGCTCGTGTCATGAGTAATAAGAATAATAGTCGTGCCGTTGGTGCGGTTCATCTCATCGGTAAGGGAGTAGAAAATTTCTCTTGTTTCAGGATCAAGAGCCGTCGTCGGTTCATCGAAAATGAGCAAATCCGGTTGACTGATTAAAGTGCGCGCCAGCATGGTTCGCTGTTGCTCTCCGTAAGAGAGTTCGCCGATCAGGCGGGCGGCAAGATGCGCGATTCCCATCATTTTCAGAGCGCGTTTTAAATCGACGGGATTCTTTTTTTTCATTCCCAACTGAACTATTTCTTCGACGGTGCCGGGAAAATGCTGATTCAAGGAATTTACCCGCTGGGGCAAATAACCGATTCTGTTCCATTGATTGAAAGAAATCAACGGCTGGTCGAATATATTGACGCGTCCCTTTTGCGGTTGAAGGATGCCCAGAATATTTTTAATCAGCGTGCTTTTGCCCGATCCGTTTGGTCCGGCAATGCCCAGATAATCGCCTTTTCCTACGGAAAAAGAAATGTCGCTGATTACTTCCAGACCATTGTAGCAGAAGGTTAAATTATCAACACTGATGATGTTCATGGACATTGCAATCCTTTTTTCAAATTAGTCAAATTATTTTCCATCAACGAAATAAAAGTTTCACCGTTTTTAATATCTGCTTTACTGACATCATGTCCATTGCTGAGTTTCAGTAATCCGGCGCCTGTTTCTTTGGCAATCATATGGGCCAGGCGGGGATTTATCATGTCTTCATAATAAATATAAGTAACCTTTTCTGTCTTTACTTGTTGGACCAGAGTTACTATTTTCTGCGGCGATGGTTCCGCATCGGCCAGCACATTATAAGCGGCGATATATTTCAGGTTGTATCTTTTAGCCAGATAAGCAAAAGCCCAGTGACCGGCGTGCAAAATGGTTTTCGTTTTGCATCCGGTTAGTTCTGCGCGATATCGTTGATCTAGAGCAATCAACTTGGCTTTGTAATCACGAGCGTTTTTCAAATAATAATCGCTGTTGCGCGAATCTTTTTTAATAAATGCCGCCGCGATATTATCGATCATCTTTTGGGCGTTATCCATATCCATCCATATATGCGGGTCGAACTTGGAATCATGATTTTCATTTTCCTCATTCTCTCCTTCTTCTTTGCCAAGGGGCAGTAAGACGGCTCCGTTTCCGGTTTCGATAGCCAGCATATTGGTGTTCTTTTCTGCGGCGTTGATGATTTTGTATGCCCACGGTTCCATGTCGAAGTTCGTGAAAAGAAAAATATCTGACTTGCTGACCTTGATTATATCTCCCGGTTTCAATTCGAAATGATGAGCATCCATTCCCGGCGGCAGGAGCATGGTTACCTTAATTTTATCTCCGCCGATGTTGCGGGCAAAATCATAAATTGGAAAAATTGTGGCAATTACGCGTAGTTTTTGGCCTTCCTTGTTTGATTCTTTTGCCGGTTGACAGGACAGAAGAAAGGATAACAAAATGAAGATGAGCAGAGATATTTTTTTTGAATACATAATTATTCCTCCCGTTTATATCATTTTTTTTTGTGGTCCGGTTGCGTTACGGCAGCAGGCGCAAAGGCCGGATATATTAATTTCGATATGATCAATGCTGTAATCATCCTTGGATAATATTAACTCCGGCGCCTGTGTGAAAGACAGTGGTGCCAAACAAGTAAATGTTCCACAATTTCGGCAGTTGAAATGGGGATGTAGTGGATTTTCCAATGTAGCCATTTCAAAATAATTAGCACCGCCGGCTGATGATATTTCCCGAATGATCCCGCGTTGTCTGAAAAGAGATAAGATGCGGTAAACGGTTACTTTGTCAATCCCGCGAGACTTGGAATCTCGCGGCTCTAGCCGGGGGAGGTATGTGCTGTTACTCGCGGGAGGTCGCGTTATTTTGGGGAGCCTCCGGCTCCTGCTGGAGGGGGCTCCACTGTTGGCTTTGGTTTCCAGTGATTGGCGTATAGTGTTTACACTCAGCGGGGTTTTTGCCTTGAGCAATATATTCAAAACGGCAAGGCGCTGCGATGTTTTAGAAATACCGGCCTTTTGCAGAGTAAGCAAGGCATCTTTATGTTTTAAATTTGTGACCATGCCTGACCCTTATCAAAAATGCAACCGAGTTGCAACAATTATAAAGTTGAATGAAAAAACATGTTGATTGATTCATTTCATGGTATAAATACCATCAAAATAAGAATGAAATAATACCATTTCGATTTCAAAGGATAACGAGGCGGCAGTGAAACTCGAATTACAGGAGCGAAGTGAACTGGAATTTGCTAGTTGAACTGTCCCATGTCAGTGGGGCAAGGAGGAGGCTCCGCAGACGTATAACCTAAAGGTCACACGTATGAAAATACGTTGAGGAAGCTGACGGCGCTGCCAACAAAGTTAGCCAAAGAAAGCTAAATGGTTTAACAACTTAAGGAGGATGATTTATGAAACCCATCGGGCCGTTAATGTGGGAACACCGGTTAATTGAAAAAATGCTGGCTTCAATGATGCGCCATATTGATCAGGTTGAAAAAAGCAAAAAGGTTAATCCTCTGATTATCGATACAGCCGTTGATTTTGTGCGCACATACGCCGACCGCACGCATCACGGTAAGGAAGAGGAAATTCTATTTAGAGATTTAGCTAAGAAAGATCTCACACCGGAATTAAAGAAAATCATGCAGGAGTTACTCGACGAGCATGTATGGGGCAGAAAGACAACGGCAGCGCTGGTCGCGGCAAAAGTTAAATATTTGCAGGGCGAGGAAGGAAAGCTCATCGAAATAATCAGTTTAGCACGGGAACTGGGCAATTTTTACCCTAAACACATCGAAAAAGAAGACAAACATTTCTTTTATCCCTGCCAGGAATATTTTAACAAAGACGAGCAGGAAAAGATGCTGGCCGAATTTTGGGAATTCGACCGCAAAATGATTCACGAAAAATATAATAAGGTCGTCGAGGAATATTCTTCACTCAATCTTTACTGATCTCCATATTATCATATTATGCCGGTTCTAAATCAAAGATGATATTGAGGCGGCAGTGAAACTCGAATTACAGTTACGTAATAAACTGGAATTCGTTAGTTGAACTGTCCCGCTACAGCGGGGCTAGGTGACAATCCCGCATACGCGGGACAAGCTCTGTCACCAAAGATAGCGCCCGGCCTTCGCCGGGGCAGGCTGTGCCAACAAAGATAGCGCTTTGATTTAGAATTGGAATTAATATTTCCAGCCCCAGAATCCCAACGCGGCTATATTCATCAAAACCGGTACAGCGTAAATCATTCCCACGGTGATGATCTTGCTTTTCAGGGTTTTTAAGCTGATCACTAAAATAGCAGCGCAGAAGAAGATGAAGTAGCCCAGGAAAAAGATCAGCCAGATGCCCTTAAAGGATAAATTCCAGAAAGGGTATTCCCAAACAAGCTGACCGCCGGTATTAAGCACACATTCGATAAACACACAAAAGGCGCTGTAACCTATTGCCCAGAACCATTTTTCCGGCAGACCGAGAATTTTCTCTTTTTTACTTTCGGAAAGGGTGTGGTAGAAAATAATGCCGAGGATGAGAAACATGAACATGATTTCGATATTCCATCCCACCAGCGTTCGCAGTGCGGTATCTCCCGGTGTTGTCCAGAAAGCGGAGCGTTGGGTCAGATACATAACCCAGCTGTTCCATGTTTCATTAAAGAAGTCGACACCGAAAATTGTCAGACCGGCCAGGACTGCATCCCAGTTTTTAGTTTGACGCGCCTCCTTGATTTCCCGTGTATAGATATAAAAAACAATAGCTAAAAGAGGAATCACATACCATTTGATCATTGAAAGATCCCTCAGCCCGCATAGAGCTTGTTCGGTTGCTGGTGTCATATGGCCTCCTTGTTAATCATAATAGTAATAAATTATGTTGCGCAATAATGTTGCCAGATTGGTTTTATTATATTATAATATTGTGAAATCAAAAAGAAATAATTTGCATTATTTTCATCTCTAGTTTTTATTGTGAGACTCAAATTTCAAAAACGAAGTGAATTGAAATTTGTAAGTCGAACAATCCCGTGAAGCGGAGGGTAAAATACCCGTGGATTATCTTATAAAGAATTTGTTAAATTGAATTAATGAGGTATAAGGAAGCATAAAGGAGAAAAGAAGCTTTTGATACTTACCAACAAACTGAAAATCACCCTTATAATTTTATTTACCATCTTTATAATCAGCACGATAGGTTTTCATTTTATCGAAGGATGGGGTTTTATTGATTCTTTTTATACTACAATTATTACTTTAACGACGGTAGGGTATGGTGATTTCACGCCGAAAACGGCGGAAGGGAAAATGTTTGCGGTTTTTATAATTATTTTTGGCGTAGGCGCAATGCTGTATTCGTTCGGCCTGATTTCGGAAACCTTCATTGAAGGACGCTTACGCAGCTTATTAGGGAGGGGTAAATTGGAAAAAATAATCGAGAAAATGAATAATCATTATATTATTTGCGGTGGCGGCCGGATCGGGTTCCTGATTTGCCGAGAACTAATCGCTGGTAAAATGCCGTGTGTGGTCATTGATAACAATCCGGAGGTGATTCAAAAGGCTCAGGATGAGGGTTTTATTTGCTTCCGGGGAGATGCAACGCAGGACAAAATTTTAATTGAGGCGGGGATCAAACGGGCTAAAGGCATTGTTTGTGTCTTGCCGTCGGATGCGGAAAATCTTTATGTTATTTTGACGGCAAAGGAACTCAATCAACAAATATATATTATATCTCGTTCCGAGGAAGAAGCATCGGAACACAGGCTCCTGCGGGCGGGAGCGGATCGGGTCATGTCTCCCTATACGCTGGGCGGTGTTAGAATGGCTATGGCTATTTTACGTCCGGCCATGCTGGATTTCATTGAAATTACCACCCGTCAGCAAAGTCTGGAGTTGCGCATGGAAGAAATATCCATTTGCAAAGGCTCACCGTTCATCACTCAGTCACTGGAAGATTCGGGAATTCGCAAGCGTTACGGGCTGATCATTGTCGCTGTGAAAAAGGATTCAGGAAAGATGATTTTCAATCCGATGGCCAATTATATTATTGCTGAAGGCGACAGATTAATCGCGATGGGCGAAGATGAAAACGTAAAACAGTTCTCTGAAGCTTGCCTAGCCTAAAGAAGGAGCAGATAATGAAAAGAAACAGAATATTAAAATGGGGATTGCTGATTTCTATTTTCAGTATTATGGGCTGCGCTAGTACCGCGAGCCTTTACAGCGTTAACATGTACTATGACGCGGATAAAGCCGCCATCCCTGTGTATTTAAAAGCTGATAAAACTTCTGAGGCCATTATTGCCATAGCCGAATTTACCGATAAGCGCCAAATGGATGACCAGCTTGTTATCGGGCGTGTAGTGGAAAAAGACGGCATGAATAATTTGGTATTTCCTAAAAATGTTACGGCGACTAAAGCCATATCCAAGGGCATCAAGGAATATTTAAGAAAGGCCGGGTATAAAGTTTCCGATAAAATTGTGCAATGGGATTTGAAGGAAAAAACCATGCCGAAGGAGGACTTTAAAATTATTATCGGCGGCAATATAGATGCACTGGAAATATCCTGCCGGCGGGGGTTTCCCTCCAACACCTACTCGGCAGATATGAAGCTGACCATTGTTTTTGCGGATGTCGCCAAAGGGAAGATAATTTATAAAAGCAGGGTGGAGAGCAGCTATTCAAAAGAAAATGTTTTATTTTCGGAAGAGAGCCTTGGAGAACAGGCCGGTATTGCTCTCGGCGATGCTATTGAAAAAGTATTTGCGGATAAAGCTTTAGCGCAGAAGCTTAAGGAAGCTATCGCTCAATAGTACCACTTCTAAATCAAAGCGCTATTTTTGTTGGCGTCGTTGTCGGTTTCCTCAACGTATGTATAATACGCCTCGTCGCCTCCGCCTAGCCGCCTCAATATCATCTTTGATTTAGAAGCGGTATAAGATTAAATCCACGCTCCACTCATAAAAGCGTCGTTGCAATAAAAAATAAATATCTATAGAAAGCAGAAAAACTTATATTTCTAAACTTGGCCACAGACGTGTCTATTGACACGTGCCTTTTAATTGGTAACTCCTATGCCTATTTACTGTTGGAGGATATGATACGCGATGATTACATTTCCAGAATTAGAGCAGCCGCGTTCACCCAGCGACTTGCGTAAGTTTGTGGTTCAACTCGTGGAGACTGTCAAGGCTAGTGAATCCGAGAGGCATCGTGGGATTCTGAAAGAGGGGCTGTACAAGAAGTTCCTTGATGAGCTTATCCCTCTGAGTCGTTTCGCTATTTGCGCGTATCCCGGCAGCTATAAGGTTCAACTAGTTCTAGGAAATCAGGGATACGACGCTTTAGTTTTCAGCGAAACGGGAAAAGAGGTTGATCGCATTGAGATTACGATTCCTCATGATGGTGATGCGAAGGCTAAAGACGCAAGACTGATCGTGGATCGAGGATATGGTCAAATTCACGTAGGCGAACCGGGCGATGATTTCGATGCTTTATTTCCTCATGTGCTCGCGACCTGTCAGAAGAAAGCTCAGAAAGACTACGGTGATTGCACGTTGGTAGTAACTGTCGCGCCAATGCCGCCTTTCCAGTCGTTTGAACCACGGTATGAAAAACAAATAGAATCGCTTGTGCAAGAGCTCTCGAAAATCAAGTTCAAGGCGAAGAGAGTTTTTCTCCTCGTTCTTCCCGATAAAGTTTTTGATGTTGCAAGCTAAAATGTTATTCAATTGGAATAAGGAGTTACAAGATAGAACTGGGTATTTAGTGTTCATTCGGTTTAATTATTACCTTAATTGATTTTCTGCCGTCTGTTACCAGTTGAAAACCTTTGACAATATCGATTAGAGGAAGCCGGTGCGTGATTAGATCATCTACTATAATATTGCGCCATTCTATTAATTTCATTGCTTCCATAATATCGGGAGGCCCGCAGTAATAAGAAGTAAGGATGGTAATTTCTTTCATCCAAAAATCATTGACTGGAACTACAACTTTCTTATCCGGTGCGGGAACGGCAAAGAGCACTATTACACCGCCCTTATCCACGCAACGCCAAGCCTGTTCCACCGCTGAATCGGCAGGGGAGCATAAAAATACAACGTCGGCTTTTTTGCCAGTTTCCGCGATCAAGCGTTCCGAAATATTATCCGTCGCATCGATGATGACGTCGGCTCCCATTCTTGATGCAAATCCGAGTTTTGTTTTGTTGATGTCGGCGGCTATTATTTTGCATCCTTTTGTCCATGCCAGCTTGATGTTAAGCAGTCCGGACATCCCACAGCCGATGACCAAAACAGATTGTCCCTTCTTCACGCGCGCAAGCCTTTGCGCCCTGATGACGCAGGCGAGAGGTTCAATGAACGTGCTTTGATCAAAAGTAATGCTTTCAGGAAGCAGATATGTTCCGTTATTTACTAAAATATCCGGAACAAGAATGTATTCGGCAAAACCGCCCGGGAGTCGTTCCTTGATTTCCGAGCATTGAGGATAGTGCCCGTTTTCGCAATAATAACATTTCATGCAGGGCACTTTAGGGGCGATAAATACGCGGTCGCCGGGTTTGTATTTTTTTACGGAACTGCCAACAGAGACGACTTCCGCGCCTATCTCGTGTCCCTGCACCAGCGGCGCTCTGGGAAGTCGGTACCATTCGACGATATCACTGCCGCAGATGCCGCAGGAAATTACCTTGACCAGCATCTCCTTGTGCTTCGGCTTTGGAGTCCGCACATTTTTGATACGGATATTTTTGTTGTTATACCAGTACGCGACTTTCATTTTAATGAGACCCAAACTTCAGAAACACAGTGCATAACCTAAAGGTCATCTACGACTGAAGTTTGTTGGTTGAATTATCCCGCAAGCGTCAAGCGCCGCGGGGCTCGGGTTAATATTTCATACTTTTGATCTTTTCAAACTCTTGAAGAGATCAAAAGCCTTCTTTGGAGTTTCGTTGTCGTGGACGACTGCGCGCACCGCCTGAATCATGGCAATCGGCGCTACGGACTGGAAAATATTGCGCCCCATATCGACACCGGCGGCGCCTTTTTGGATCGCGTTATAGGCCGTTGTCAGGGCGTCAAGTTCCGGAATCTTTTTGCCGCCGGCCATTACAATCGGCACAGGGCAGGACGCGGTAACGGTCTCGAAACCTTCATCTATATAATAGGTTTTAATATAGTGGGCGCCAAGCTCCGCGCATATCCGGCAAGCCAGCCGGAAGTATTTCGCATCGCGTGCCATATCTTTGCCCACGGCGGTCACTGCGAGGGTCGGAATGCCGTAGCGGTTGCCGATATCAACCATCTTGGTCATGTTGATGATGGACTGCCTTTCAAATTCGCCGCCGATAAAAACCTGCACAGCCATGGCGCAGACATTCAAACGGATGGAGTCTTCGATATCCACTGCGATTTCTTCATTGGACAATTCTTTAAGAATGCTGGCACCTCCGGAAACCCTCAGTACAATGGCCTGAGAAGAAGATGGAGGTATAACACTGCGGAGAATTCCCCTTGTCAGCATAAGAGTGTCCGCGTATGGCGCTAAAGGAAGGATGTTGATGTCCACCCGTTCCAGACCGGTGGTGGGTCCCTGAAAGTAACCGTGATCGATGGCCAGCATGACCGTGCGGCCGGACACGGGATTAAATATCCGTGATAGTCTGTTTTTCATTCCCCAATCCAGGGAATTCGAACCTTTGAGAAAAAACCCCTGTGTCTTTTGCTGCATATCGCAATGAAACATCTTTGCTTCCTTGATTCCATCGGCGTCCGGCATCTTTTTCTCTCCTTTCGGATATCAAATCTTTATAAAGAAGTTCGTTTAAGTTTTTGTCTTGTATGACGCAATCTTGCATATTTTTTAAAATCAGTCAATCCCGTGACTTGGAATCCTATGGCGCCAGCCGAGAGAGGCGTGCGCACTAACTCGCGGGAGGTCGCTTTAAATAGGGAGCTTCCGGCTTCTGCAGGAGGGGTTACACTTTCGCTTTCAGGGAAGGACTAAACGAAAAATTCGATTGATGATTTTTGGCCTAAATGCGCCACCGTAAATGAATCCGGATTTATACCCGTGATTCTTTCGGAGTTCAAAAGGCTTAATCAGCTTCTTGTTTATGGAATAATTAATTTGTTTGTGAAGGGGTGTTGTTCTTACGCAGCAGATCGGCAAACTTATCGGGCGCAATAGGCTTGCTGAAATGAAAACCCTGCATCTCATCGCAGATATGATCCTGCAAAAAATCCTTCTGCGCCTGCGTTTCCACACCTTCGGCGACAACAGTAAGGTTTAGATTCTTGCCCATTGCAATGACCGCTTCGGTGATCGCTCTGTCCTCGGAATCGTGCGGGATGTTACGAATGAAGGACCTGTCCACTTTAAGCGTGTCGACAGGGAAGTGTTTGATCTGAGCGAGAGAAGAGTAGCCTGTGCCGAAATCGTCAATGGCGAGCCGCACGCCCATTTTCTTGATATTGGTCAGAACTTCAATCATGCGTGCAGGATTATGCATTACCATGCTTTCCGTGATTTCCAATTCCCAAAGATTTGGCGCCATGCCGGAATCCACCAATGTGTTTTTAATATCTTCTAATAAGTTGTCGTCCATGAGTTGGCGAAGCGATAAATTGACCGCCATACAGACAGGGGGCAAGCCCTGGCGTTGCCAGGCTACATTTTGAGCGCATGCTGTTTTCATCACCCACCTGCCGATGGGCACGATCAGGCCTGTCTCTTCGGCCACCGGAATGAATTGCGTAGGGGTTACCGAACCAAGGGATGGATTCTGCCAGCGCAGCAGGGCCTCTACACCCGTGATCAGGCCGGTTTTGAAATCCACCTTGGGCTGATATTCTAATGATAGTTCATTGCGCTCCAGCGCACGACGCAGGTTTGTTTCTATACAGAAGCGTTCTTTTGATTGCGACTGAATATCTTTGGAGTAGAACTGATAGTTATTCTTGCCTTCTTCTTTGGCAAAATACATGGCCATGTCCGCATTTTTCATCAGGGATTGTTCATCTGTTCCATCCTTGGGGTACATGCTGATGCCGATGCTGGCTGTTATCCGGCATTCTTCACCCAGAAGAATCATCGGTTTGATCACGGTGGCAAGTATCTTGTGGGCTACGTTTGCGACTTGACTCAATTCGTCCACTTCCTCGATCAGTATAATGAATTCATCTCCTCCCAGACGGCCGACAACATCGTCTGCACGCAGCAGTTGTTTAAACCGCATGGCCATCTCTTGCAGCAGCCGGTCTCCTGCCTCGTGACCGAGAGAGTCGTTGATAGTTTTGAAACGGTCAAGATCGATGAAGAAGACTGCTAACTGCCGTTTATGACGCTGTGCAGACTGAATTGCGTGGTTCAACAGTTGGCTGAACATCAAACGGTTGGGCAGTCCCGTCAGGGCATCGTGGGTAGCCATATGGTTGAGTTGTTGCTCCACCTTTTTGCGCTCGGTGGCATCACGGACAATTCCTCTAAACCCTATCGGTTTACCTGATGAATCTTTTATTAACGATACGGATGCTTCAATATATCTTTTGTCCCCATTTTTTCTTATAATTTGCCAATCGAATCCTTCGGTTGATTCGCCTGTGTTGTAAACTTTATTAAACGTTTGAAAAAGTTTTTTTGAATGTTCTTTATCTGTATATTGCCGGTTGTTCATGCCCAGCAATTCCTCTTTGGAATAGCCAAGGAGTAAGCGCATTGAATCATTGCAAAAAGAAAAGTTACCGGCAAGATCAACTTCAAAATAGCTTTCCTGGATGCTTTCAAGAATGGTCCGATATTTTTCTTCATTCTGACGAAGTGCTTCGAGTGCAGCCTCCCTTTGGGATTCCGACCGTTTGCGCCCGGTAATATCCATGAAACTTCCCAGCGTGGCTCGATTCCCTTTATAAACGATGGGGGTGATCGTCTCCAAAACCCATATTACCTCATTTTTTTTATTGACGAACCTGTATTCATAAGGATCAAAGCGTTCCTTCTTCAAGCACTTTATCGCTTCGTCCCTGACCATTTCTCTATCATCAGGATAAATATTGTTGAGGGAATATGTGCCGATAAGTTCGGTTTCTGAATAGCCTGTAAGCTTCTGATATAGCTGACTGACATAGACAAAGTTACCGTTCTGTACGATATATATTCCGATTCCGGCACTTGATATAATGGTTTTTGCCAGATGGAATAAATCATCCTGTTTGTTTTTCTTCTTCTCCGGTGTGCGTACGGCTTTCGGTTTGACGGCCATTGTTACTCAACCTCTACTAAATTTTATAGCATACTCATTCAAATTATGTCTAGTAAATCCAATTTAATTCCGCGACTTGGAATCGCTCGGTTGCCGGATGAGAAATGTGCCATACCCTCGCGGAAGGCATCGTTCTCCTTTGTTTCGCAGGATAATTCGTTCCGCAAGTTTCAGCGCGCTTCGCTTCGGTTATGCACTTTGTTTCTGAAGTTTGGGTCTTATTATTATAGGAAGCCTCCGACTCCTATAGCAGGGGCTCCGCTAATTTTCATATTATCTTATATGGGAAATTCTATGTATAAATTGTTAATATTAAGCAATTTATATGCCCAGTGCAATTTAATATATATCTATATCCCTTTAATAGTTAAAGAAAATTGAAATCAGTATGTAAAATCAAAGATAAATATTTATTAAACACCTGCACAGCAATAAATATATATAATCTTGTATGCAAGATAATGGTTATTTTCACCAAAATAAGGCTATTTCGACCATAATTCAAGCCGAATTCACCTATTCCTGTATGCTTCTTAATTAAAAGATTACTTTATGGATGCATTCTCGGAGTATTCAGTAGTCCGAGAAAAGTATAGCGTTGGCGGAACTTAAACGGCATTTTGCCGCACGATTTATTTTTGATCCTTAATTCCCAGTGATTCGCAGATTATTTCCGCCGGATCAAGAGAGGTCATGCCGGAAAGCCCGCCCAACTGCATACGGCAGGAGCCGCAATCCGCGACAATATTTTCAGATCCGGTTTTTTTGATGAGAGAGACAGCCCGATTGCCCAACTGGACTGCCGTGGACTCGTTACTCTTCTTGAAACCGTAACTTCCATTGAGCCCGCAGCAGGCGTCATCAAGAATTTCGTATCGCAATCCGGGTATCATCGCCATGAGCTTTGCCGCCGGATAACCGATTTCCAGCGCCCTGAGATGACAGGGGATGTGATAGGCAATTTTACGCTTCACCTCGCCGAAGTCCGGTTTGATATACCCTTCATTGATGAGTTTAATGATGTATTCATGTATATCGTAACTATTCTCGGCGATTTTTTTCCCCTGCGGGATTTCCAGAATGCCCGGATAATCATGCAAAAGGCACAGTCCACAGGATGTGCACGTATATATAACATCATATCCGGCGTCGATATAGTTGGATAAAGAGGAAGCATTTTTTTCTGCGAAAGATCTGGCCAGGGTGAGATTTCCATTACCAAGCGCGGGAAGTCCGCAGCACCACTGGGGCGGCAGGACAACGTCCACATTCAATGAGGACAGCAAACGAATAATTTTTCTGCCGATATCCGGACGATAGAAATTAATAAAACATCCGTAGAAAAAGGCAACTTTTCTTGTCCTTCTATTAAGACTTTTCTTTTCCTTGCGCAGTGTCCGGAAACGAAATTTCGGAAAGGGAATATAAGTTGATATTCCCAATGCCCGAAACGCCTTTTTCCCCATTTCGGTTGCTGCGATCCTGTTGGCGATAGGGGCGGTTAAAGAGCCGAGAGAGCTCAAATAATAGTTGTTGGCAAACAGCAGGTGCGCGAGTGAATGAGGATGTTCCAGACCGTATCTTTGCTGCGCCATCATTATGATCTGTGCAGGTTCTACTCCGCAGGGGCAGGCCATTTCACAGCGTTTGCACTGGCTGCATAGAAGCACCCACTCGTCCTCTGCTTTTTCTCTGTCCGACCGGAATCGCTGAGCATCGGGTCCCGCCTGCTTGGGTCCGGGAAAATCCGGGTTGACTCGGAATACGGGGCAGTTTTCCACACAAATTGTGCAGCGGATGCAGTGTTCAAAATTCATTAAATATACTCCATGCAGGATTTTGCCGCCACATGAGCTGTTGCCAGTGCCAGGCCATGACCACAGCCATTTTTTAATATGTCCGTATCAGCCAGGATACTGCCGCACACAAAAATATTTTTCCAAGGCGAACCAATAGGCCGTAGAGAGAATCCGTCTTGATTCCAGCACGGCCAACGCCGTGGTTGAAAGAAAAATAATCATTATCGAACCAGGTTTCGCGCGGGCCGGGAATGTGTACCGGCAGATTGAATACATTTTCAATAATGGTTTCGCGTGTGGCGGTAAGGCCGCCGCCGACAAATGATCCGGCAGCCAGAATGAAGGCGTTTCCATTAAGACTATTAGGCCTTCCTTTCGATTCCGTCATAACCGCTTCAATGATCTTTCCCGATTTTTCCACGCCGATAACCGGCCAGTTCCAGTAGATGTCACCCCCCTTTTTCCGGAAATAGTCTTTCAGCGCATTGAACAGTCTTCTGCCGGGCATGGATGGCGGAATAGTCGGGATTTCAAAAACGGGTTTTCCCATGAGGAGTGAAATGGTTTTGACAATTTCAGCTGCCGATCCCAGACCGAGGACGGCGGGGAAAGCGATCTTATCTTCTTGAATATTTATTTTCGTGAGCCAAATGATAAACTTTTCAAAAAATTCTTTTTCCTCGAAATGAGAAGCGATACCCATAGTGCTGGAAACACCGGCATCATATACTGAAAATCTAGTATTCTTGCGTCGGGAGACGATATAACTGGGATAAAAATCCTTGAGTCCGCTAAAAGAGATTACGTGGATGCTGTCATTAGTGTCTTGCGGCGCCGCCTCCATTGTTGAAGGAACAAGGCAGGAAGTCTTAAACGTGCCCAGAGCGGAAAGAATAAGGCGGTTTTCTTCGGCAGTGCCAACATAAGGCATACCCATTTCGCCCATGGCCACCTGAAAGTTATCCAACGATTCCCGGATCGTTTTTTCGGAAACAAGATGAAAAGGATGCTCTGAAGGAAGGTTTTTAATGCTGCAAAGAGGACTATGATCGTGGGAGCAAACGTCGATACAGCCGGTGGAAAGACAGGCTGTCGGTTCTCCGCTGGTGACGAGGGCGACTTTAAAACCGTGTACGGCAAGAAGCGTTCCCGCCGTTAGGCCTGCTACTCCCGCTCCGATGATAATGACGTCGTATTCAGTAACGCTCATTGCGGTTTCTCCATGGCCAGAATGCCCAAATATATATATTCCACAAGCTGTTCTTCACGGAGCTGATCGCCCCAGAGAGCGTATCTTATTCCTCTGAAGCGGCGTTGGAGAAATCCCCGCAGCATTTCCATAGACTCTTCTGGCGAGATGACACTCATTTCATTCATGATGCCTAGCGCCCGAAAAGTACAGAAACCACCTTGGCATGGTCCCATGCCAAGGCGCGTCCTGTGTTGGATATCGCCTACATTTCGAGTGCCTGTCTGGCGGATAATCCTCTGAACTTCCTCTCTGTTCACAAGTTCACATTCGCAGACAATATTTTTCATATCAGCGAGCCGCTTGGAAAGGGGATAACCGCTTAACTCCTCCTGTCCTTCCAAGGGAATTTCCGCCGTTTCGCAGGCTCTTTTGAGTTTGAAAGAATCCATGATGACATCGACCATCTTTTCCGCCATTAGCCGGAAAGTCGAGAGCTTTCCTCCTACAATGCTGTACATTCCGTTGTCATGGTCGATAATCTGAAAACCGCGGGAAATTTCGTGGCTGTCTATTTTATTGGACTTGAGCAGCGGCCGGACACCCGAAAAAGCGCGAATAATGCGGGTGGTGTTAAAATGAGGAATCATCCGCCCAGCCTCGCTGATGATGGTATCGACTTCCGGCGTTTCAATGCCTATTTTATCCGGGTCTTCCACCGCCAGCGATGTTGTTCCGGCCAGACAAACAGCTTCATTGGGTACTATTATGTCACCATCGGACGGCGGCCTCAGTCTGTTGATTACCATGTTGGTCAGGCGGTGATTGGTGATAACCAAAGAACCCTTGGATAGGGTCATGGGCACTTCAGAGCCGGCTAGAGAAGCGATCATATTCGCCCATGCGCCGGTCGCATTAACGATGATGTTGCCGCGGATTTCCCTCACTTCACCGGTTGCCTGATCGCTGGCCTTGATGCCGACGCAACGGCCGTGTGATTTGATAATTTCCGTAACTTTATGCCGGGTGAAGATAATACCATCCCGTAACTGCGAAGTCCGAATATTAAGCATGCAAAGGCGGAACGGATCGATAGAACAATCGGGAACCTTGATTGCTTCTTCAGTTTCCGGGTTCAAATTGGGAACCAAATCAAGAGCCTTGGTCGAGGAAATGATTTCCGTTGGAATGCCTACTTCTTCACAGCCCCGGAGAAATACTTCCCGGAAGCGCTTCGAATCACCAGGCAGGCGTACGAACAACCCCCCCGTTTGCTCGACGCATTTTTCGCCGATCCTTCTAAGAATCAGGTTCTCTTCGTAACACTCCCTGGCGGCTATTGGATCGGTAACAGCATATCTGCCGCCGCTGTGCAAAAGACCATGGCAGGCGCCTGTAGCTCCTGCTGCGAAGTCTCCTTTTTCGATGAGACAGTGGGTAATACCGCGCAGTGCCAGATCTCTGGCAATACCGCAACCGGTGGCTCCGCCGCCTATGATAATAACATCAGTTTTAATCATGTTATTTTATTTTTCTTCCTCCCAGTGCATTGCGCGTCCTACAGCCTTTTTCCAGTTATCATAGAGTTCTTTTCGTTTATTTTCGTGCATGCCTGGAGTAAACTTGCGATTGACCTTCCGTCGATCGGCAATCATTGATTGATCTTTCCAGAAACCGACTGCCAAACCGGCCAGATAGGCTGCCCCCAAAGCCGTCGTTTCAATAATCTCTGGTCGTTCGACGGGAACGCCAAGAATGTCCGCCTGAAATTGCATCAGGAAGTTATTGGCGCATGCCCCGCCGTCCACGCGCAGTTCGCAAAGATCAATACCGCATTCGTTGCGCATCAACTCCAGAACATCACGGGTTTGATAGGCAATAGATTCCAGTGTGGCGCGGATGATGTGGTTTCTCGTTGTTCCCCGGGTCAACCCCATAATCGCGCCCCGGGCATACATATCCCAGTAAGGAGCACCCAGTCCCACAAAAGCAGGAACAACATAAACGCCAAGAGAATCTTCAACCTTCGTGGCAAAATATTCGCTGTCTTTGGCGTCATAGATAACTTTCAGGCCGTCGCGCAGCCACTGAATTGCGGCGCCGGCGATAAAAATACTTCCCTCCAAGGCATATTCGACTTTGTTGTTCACACCCCAGGCGATGGTAGTCAGCAACCCGTTTTCCGAATGCACCAGCTTTTCGCCGGCCAACATAAGCATGAAACAACCTGTGCCGTATGTGTTCTTAACCATTCC
>CAVQAL010000005.1:0-24665 GCA_963710575.1 uncultured delta proteobacterium
GCGTGCCGGTCAGAAACATGGAATAAATTTCATTGCGTACTTTGTCTACAACATAAATAGTTATGGAATGGGCATTGAAAAGATTGAGAATGCCGTCTTTAAAATCAACAAGAATTTGTTTGATATTTTGAGCCGCGTGAATACGATTGGTTATTTCCTGTAGAACTTTGCGTATACGCAGTTTTTCATCAACATTTGCTGAAAACTGGCTTTGTCTGACCGTTCATCTAGCAATTCCCTCCGGTAATGTCATGAAACTAAAAACTGTGTAATTCTAACAAGGCTTTATATGAATGTCAATGCGACTAATGAAATGACTAAATTATAAAGCAGTTAATAAAAAAAATCAGCCCGCAGTAACAATTTTAGAAAAATCAGCAATTTTATGAAAAAGAAATGATATTTCCGCCAGAAGTGATAATCGGTTAAACTGTATTTTCCTATCTTTATCCATAACCATAACGCTGTCAAAAAAAGCGTCTACCGGCGGGCGTAAGCAGGCAAGCTGCGTTAGGGCGAAATCATAATCGCTTTTTTTAATTCCGGTTTCAACTTGGGTTTTGATTTTTTTAAAAGAAAAGAACAGATTTTTTTCGGCTGCGGAAGAAAAAAGAGTGGTATTCACTTGAGGATTGCGGAAATCTTTTAAAATATTATCCACGCGTTTGAAAGCAATAGAGATTGGTTCAAATTCGGGATTAGCGCGGAAGGCCTGTAACGCTATTACTTTTTCTAGTGCCAAAACAACGTCGGTAGAGTCGACAGTCAATACAGCTTCAATCGTATCATAAGCGTACCCCTGCGCGATCAGCTGATTTTGCAGACGTCCCCGGAGGAAATCCAAAACATCTTTTTTGATTTCTGCTGGCGATTTTTTTAGTGTACCCTTGAACAAGGTGATACTTTCGTCGACAAGAAAGTCGAGTGTTATTGGATAGCGCTTTGCCAAAATAATATTGATTATACCTAAAGCCTGACGGCGAAGCGCGTAAGGATCAGCCGTGCCGGTGGGAGACAAGCCGACACCGAAAAAGCCGACAATGGTATCAATCTTATCGGCAATGCCGACAATGGCACCTTCGTCTGTTTTAGGCAATTCGCCTCCGGCAACGATAGGCAGATAATGCTCATAAATAGCCTGAGCTACAACCGTTTTTTCTCCCGATAATAGAGCATATTCGCGGCCCATAATGCCCTGCAGTTCAGAAAATTCACCGACCATCAGTGATTCTAAATCAGCCTTGGCCAGAAGTGCTGCCCGGTCAACATTTTTTTTGATTGCCGGATTTATTTTTTGAACAATCTTTAGCGCCAGTTTACGGAAGCGTATTACTTTTTCATAAGAAGTACCCAGAAGAGTATGAAAAACAACTTTTTTCAATGATTCGACACGGCGCTCCAAAGAAATTTTACTATCTTCTTCGAAAAAGAATTGAGCGTCAGCAAGCCTGGCCCGGAGGACTTTTTCATTGCCGCGTGCCACAACTTCCATGTCACGTGCCTTTGTATTGCTTACCGCGATAAAGTAGGGCAAAAGCTTCCCTTCATCATTTATAATGGGGAAGTATTTCTGGTGGGCGATCATTGTGGTGGTAAGAACTTCTTTGGGTATTTTTAAATAATCTTTATCGAAGCTGCCGCGCACGATTATCGGATATTCCACAATAAAAGTCAGAGTATCAAGCAGATCTTCGGTATAAAATATTTTTCCACCGACTTCGATAGCCGCTTTTTGTGCTTGGGTCAGAATTGATTTTTTCCTTTCTGCCGGATCGGCAATAACATATTTTTGTCTGGTTTTGGTTAGATAATCCTCAAAATTAGAAACAGCAAAAGGAGCGGGATTCATAAACCTGTGACCGCAGGAAGTATTGCTGCTTTCGATATCTTCAATTTTAAGTGGTATAACAGAGCCGCCATATAGGGCTAAAAGCCAGTGAATCGGCCGGGCGAAACGCAAATCATAAGTAGACCAGCGCATAGATTTTCGGAAGGGTATGGCCAGTAGAAAATTGGTCAGAATTTCGGGTAATAGGACTGTTGTTAATTGTCCGGAGATTGTTTTGCGGGCACCCAGATATTCACCTTTTTCGGTAACGATTGTTTCCAATTCGGATATTTCCAGTCCCTGGCTTTTGGCAAATCCTAAAGCTGCTTTTGTCGGATTACCGTTTTCGTCAAAAGCAGTTTTTTTTGCCGGCCCCATTTTTTCTATGGGCTGGTCTTCCTGTTTTTCCCCGACATCGGCAATATAGAGAACCAAACGGCGTGGTGTGGCCATGCATTCTACTCCATCAAAAGCAATCCTCTTTTCCGTAAGGGATTTACTGATAATGTCTTCCATATCAGCCATAGCTTTGGATAAAAATCCGGCGGGAATTTCCTCGGTGCCAATTTCAAAAAGCAGTTCCTTGTTCATTTTTTCTCCAGATTATTAATTGTTCTTTAAGAGTGGATAACCCATTTCTTCCCTTTGTTTTAAATAAAGTTCAGCGCTGAGGCGCGCCAGATTTCTGACCCGCCCGATATAACTTGTTCGTTCCGCAACACTGATTGCGCCGCGGGCATTGAGTAAATTGAATGTGTGGGAGCATTTTAAACAGTAATCATAGGCCGGCAGGGCTAAATTTTTTTCGGCAATGCGCAGGGCTTCCTGCTCGTATGTGTCAAAAAGTTTTCGCAGCATCGGATATATCGGCGATTTCAAAGTTATAAGTGGAAAATTCCACTTCGCTTTGATGATGGACGTCACCATATTTGACTTTATCATTCCACTGCAAATCATAGACATTATTGATTCCTTGAATGTACATGGCGATGCGTTCGATTCCGTAAGTCAGTTCGGCGCAAACCGGATGGAGATCAAAACCGCCGATTTGCTGGAAATAAGTGAATTGGGATGATTTCCATGCCGTCAAGCCATACTTCCCATCCCAGTCCCCAGGCGCCCAGTGTCGGTGATTCCCAGTCATCTTCGACGAAGCGAATATCATGATCAAGAGGATCAATGCCGAAGCTTTTGAGTGAATCAAGATAAAGTTCCTGAATATTAACCGGCGAAGGTTTCATGATTACCTGGTATTGGTAGTAGTGCTGGAGACGGTTGGGATTTTCGCCATAGCGGCCGTCAGTCGGGCGGCGTGAGGGCTGGACATAGGCTACATTCCAGGGTTCCGGTCCCAGCGCGCGCAGGCAGGTGGCGGGGTGAAATGTGCCGGCGCCGACTTCCATATCGTAGGGCTGTTGAATTATGCAGCCTTGAGAGTGCCAGTATTTTTCGAGGGCAAAAATTAATTCCTGAAAAGTCACGATTTTCTCCTTGCTGTTTTAAGTGAAAAATTGGGCAATGTTGCCAGCATTCATCTTCAAACGAACAAGCGGCTAAGTAGCATGTCTAGGGGTATAGTGTCAATATGAAAAGGGTGGTTTAAGATCGAAATTTAGGGATTAAATTTGATATTAAACTAAGAATAATGGGCACGATGGTTCCCTATTTATTGTGCAGGTGGGGGATAACATATCCAAGACTGATTGAATTTTCATTAAGGTCCAATATAAATATATTTATTTATATATGAATACAGAATAGGTTTACGATTCGCTAAGCAATTAATAGTTGACATTCTGTGGCTAATCCTTTATGCGTAGGCAAGACGATCTCGTTTAAACTATAGCTTTTTCTGTGGATAGAGTTTTGCCGATGGCATCCCGGTGAAATGAATATTGCCAGGAGGTTGAAAATGAAGATGATCAAGCTGGCCGTAGTCACTTGTGATGAAAAATATTTGCGGCAACTTACAAATCGCCTGCACGAGGAGAAAGATATCAACCTCCTCGGTACCATTATCATCAATAATCTCAAGAGCGAGGTGAAACAGGCCACTGCTTTCGTGAAGCAAATGATCGAGCAGCGGCCGGATGTACTCCTCTTTGATCAGTTCATTCTGCTGGAGTTGGCATCTCTTAATTTGGGGAAAATAATCAGCTATAGGGATAAATTGCCTAACATGAAGACCATCATCGTTGGCGAACGCTACAACGAAGAAAACGTTATGGCAATGATGATGGTGGGAGCGCGGGGGTTTTTCCGGACCGCGCTGGGTTACGAGCACCTTATTAAATGCATTCGCGTGGTGGCCCAGGGAGAGATCTGGCTCGACGCTGAATTGATCACGCGTGTTTTCAATGAATTCATCAAAGAATCCATGAAGAAAAGAGATCTTCTTAAATCTCTCACCCACCTGAGTTTGTCAAAACTGGAAATGCTTTCACCGAGAGAGATGGAGGTTCTGGCACTGATAAGCGAAAGCATGACCAATGAAGAAATCGCAAGTAAGCTTTTCTTAAGCTCCAAGACCGTCAAGACCCATCTGCGCAACATCTTCGCGAAGGCCGAGATCCGAAATCGGGTCGAAGCTGCGCTTCTGTATACGCGTCATACCCTAATGTTGCAATAATTGTTTTCGCCTAACTCATTAAGTCAAGAGGATGTTTTATTGATGATGATTTAAAGGGGGTGGATAACTATCGAAATTATCGAATGCTCGCTTACAGGAAGAAATATTCTCATTTATCTTTTTTTGTTCCAGACTATAAAGCTGAAGCTACTTTACTTTTTGGCGCAATATAGCGCCGATCGGTACCTCCTGCTCCAGAGGCAGATAAATCTGATTATCATTATTTGCTTCTTTAAGCAGTTTCCCGTTTGCGTCAATCAGAGTGCGCGTATCTATTTTGATTTTATCATCAGTCAATAGCAATTCCACTTCATCGCCTGCGACCAGATGATTGCGGACGCCTATAAGCATCATCTTTTTGACGGAATCATATTGCAATACTACTCCCACCGGTTCGTGAGTTTGGATATATTTAATTCCCGGGTTGGTTTCATTTATTTTTTTTTTGGCAAATGTAAATCCGGTTGTATAACCTCTATTAGAGATTTTTGTAAGTTCGTTCATCCATTCAGGCCTGCATTTGTATTTTTCTTTTTGCTGCATTAGTGCGTCCAGTGCCTGTCTGTATGTGCGTGCAACTACCGCCACGTAATAGGCTGATTTCATCCGGCCTTCAATTTTGAGACTTGTAAGGCCGGATACCAGCACTTCGGGCAGATATTCGATGAGACATAGATCTTTGGAGCTAAGCAAATAACTGTAGCGATCATCCTCATGCAGAATCAGCGGGTCGTTTGGTCTTGTTGATTCGTGAAGTAAATATTCCCAGCGGCAGGGTTGACTGCAATCGCCTTGATTGGCGTTCCTACGGTTGCGGAATGCCGACAAATAACAACGTCCCGAGTAGGCCATGCACATTGCTCCGTGTATAAAAATTTCCAACTCCATTTCGGGAACAGCCTCGGCAATTTCTCCGATTTCTTTCAAATTTAGTTCTCTTGCCAGAACAATTCGTCGTACTCCCTGATCGCGCCAGAAGCGGACAGCTTCAATATTCGTTGTATTAGCCTGTGTGCTTAAGTGCAGTGGAAGATGGGGCGTTAAAGTCCGAACCAGGCGAATCATTCCCGGATCGCTGACGATGAGCGCATCCACTCCGGCGTCAGCCAGAGCAGGAATCAAAAGCCTTGCCTGTTCCAGATCAGCATTGCGAGCAAATGTATTGATTGCCGCATAGACTTTGACTTTCCGGGCATGAGCCTCGCCAATGCCGGTTGCCAGATCGGCAAGAGACATTTCCGCCGAATCCGCTCTCAGACTCAAGCCGGTAACGCCGGTGTAGACGGCGTCAGCTCCGTAGAGCAAAGCGGTTCGTAGTTTTTCCAGATTGCCCGCGGGAATTAATAACTCTGGTTTGCGCATTTCAAATCCTTTTAATATATTTTCTGAAAATTATACTAGCAAAAAAAATGACCTTGTACAAATGAAGTATGTCAGTATATTATTTACAAATAATATAGATAATAAGTCCTCGTATTACGCAAATAGTCAACCTCAATAAAAATATATTATTACTAAATGTTATAGTTAATGATATTATTTTCAGTATTATGATATAAAAAACAGAACTTTTTGTGTTTGTTTTTGTGAGGGATTTAAATTGTGTGATTAAAGGAGACGGATAGTGGCAATGTTAAACAAAATAGCTATTAGTTCCGAAAATAAAAAATATACTTATTTCATTATCATATTTTTAATTGTTACCTCCTGTGCCGCTTTCGGCCGGATAGCAGGCAATGATTTTATCAATTTTGACGATAACAAATATATTACTGAAAACAATCATATTCAATCGGGAATTAATCCGGAAAGCATCAAATGGGCGTTTACCAGTGTAGATGTCTTTTACTGGCACCCACTCACCTGGCTTTCTCATATGTTAGACTGGAGTCTTATTCGGCGCAAATGCCTCAGGACATCATCTTATTAGTCTGCTCCTGCATATCGGCGCTGTTATCTTTTTGTTCCTTTTTTTGAATAGAACAACAAATAATATCTGGCCATCCGCTTTTGCCGCCGCTTTTTTTGCGCTTCATCCTCTGCGGGTGGAATCAGTAGCCTGGGCCGCCGAACGAAAAGATGTCTTAAGTATGTTTTTCGGAATGGCCTGTCTCTATCGCTTACGCCTTCTATGCCGAAAATTCAAAGTTATCCAGATATTTCCTGAGTCTGATATTATTCGCTCTGGCTCTGATGTCCAAGCCTATGATGGTCACTCTTCCCTTTATCTTGATGCTTCTGGATTATTGGCCTTTGAACGCTGGCAAAAAGCGATGGATGAAGCAGGCAAGAATAAAATTTAATTCAGCCAGAGGCCTTATCTGGGAAAAGGTTCCTTTTATTTTATTAACCATCGCCTCGAGCATCATCACTTTTCAGGACAAAATAAAATAGGGGCGGTTACTCCCATTGAAGCTCTACCCTTCCTCAAACGCGGTATCAACGCGATTATTTCCTATATCGCTTATTTAGAAAAAATCTTCTGGCCGGTTGATTTAGCCGTGTTTTATCCCTATGAAAATTCCCTTACTTTATGGAAAGTTATAATTTCTGGCCTTATCCTTATGTTAATTACTGTTATTGTTATTTATTACATTAAGAAACTGCCTTTTTTATTCGTGGGTTGGTTTTGGTATCTGGGAACAATGGTTCCTCTAATAGGCCTGATACAAGCTGGCTCGCAGGCGATGGCCGATCGCCATACTTACCTGCCATCTGTCGGGATTGCCATTATTCTGTCATGGGGAATTCCGTATCTGGTTAAAAGTGAGAATATCCGCAAAAAGATTTTATTGCCGGCGGTAATAGCCGTTCTTACCATTCTTACAGTTTTAACCTGGCGGCAATGCGGCTACTGGAAAAACAGTATCAAGCTTTTCAGTCACGCTTTGCGTGTAACAAAGAATAACTATATAGCGCATGTCAGTTTAGGTTTTGCACTGTTTGACGAAGGAAAAGTCAAGGAGGCTATAGATCATTATAACAAGGTTATCATGATGCCGTATCAAATCTTAACCTTTAACGATGATTATCTTTATTCTTTTTACGGTACGATTTACAGCAATAGAGGAAAAGCTTATACTGAACTCGGCCTATATCAAATTGCATTTGAGGACTATAACAAATCCATACACCTGGACCCTAAAAATGCCGGTTTATACGACAACAGAGGCTTAACTTACTATAAACTTGATCAGCACCAACATGCCATAGAAGATTTTAATGAAGCCATACGCCTAAAACCGGATTATGCTAATTACTACAACGACAGGGGCAATTCTTACAATAAACTAGGTCAGCACCAAAGTGCTCTCGATGACTATACAAAGGCAATCCATCTGAAACCGGATTATGCCGATGCCTATAACAACAGAGGAACTACTTATGGTAAACTTAGCCAATATCAACTTGCTATCGAGGACTTTAATAAGGCTATATACTTTAAACAAGATTATGCCGATGCTTACAATAATAGAGGAATTACTTGTTTTAGGCAAGGCAACAACAAAAATGGCTGCCATGATGTACAAAGAGCCTGTGAATTAGGAAAATGCAAAATATTAGAAGCAGCTAAAAGTAGCGGTTACTGCCGTTGATATTTTAACATTATTCTTTTTTAATTTGTCATTTTCAGAGATATGATTTTAGGGTATCATGTAATAGGTGAAACCAAAGTTTATGATGATTTGATTTTTCAAAAAAGAAAATTCTTATCAAACAAAGAAATATTACCCGATCGCCTATGAATGTTTCAAAACAGTGGTCGACTTGACGCGCATATGTTTCAGTCGCGGGGAAATCTTAACCAGCTCAGTGCATTACTCAGGAGACAGATGAAAAAATAATGGAACGATATCCGGTATGGTCAACAACCACGGCTTCTCTGAAAATCAGTGATGTATGCCCGTCAGACGAGGAACGAATTGACAAAAAATCAAAATCCAATCATCGTGAAATGACCATGGTCACGGAAAAACCCCTACCCGCGGTCCAATCCCGCCCGGCAAATTCATGGACGCCCCGTATCGTACTTGCGGTGTGTCTGCTGGTCTTTGCCATAAAGGCCTTTACCAGCATGGTACAGGAATCGGCGACCTGGGACGAAACACCTAACTTTGGCATTGGTAAATACCTGCTGCAAACCGGGAAATGGGACGTCAATGGTAGCATACTCCATCCGCCGCTTTCGTATTACCTCAGCAGCATCCCACTGCTATTTTCCCCAACCGATAAGGCTTTGTGGAAACATGTTCCGGCGCAGGAAAAAGAGCGGTTCTATCGCGCAAAGGTCGACATCGGCAGAGGGCAGACGCTGTTATCAAGTCCGGAAAACAGGGGAGACCGCCTCCTGACTCTATCCCGTCTTATGATGGTTTTCGTTGCAATACTCCTTGGATGGTTCGTTTACTTATGGGCATATGAACTTTACGGAAGTTCCGGTGCCATTTCAGCCATAATCCTTTACGCCTTCTGCCCGAATATTCTCGCCCATGCACGGCTTGTTACCCCTGATATCGTCATAACGGCATTTTCATTTATTACGTTCTATTTCTTCTGGAAATTGCTCAAAAATGGACGTGTCACAGATGCCGCTTTGGGCGGAATCTCCCTCGGATTGGCACTCCTATCGAAATTTACCGGAGCGCTGATTGTTCCTGTTTGTATCGCGCTCGCGGCAGTCTATCTGTGGAAATACCGGTTCCTGCCTTTGCGCAATTGCCTCATCTTCGGCATGCTCGGTTTTGCTGTCCTGCTTCTCGGCTACCGGTTTGATCTGGAGCCCTATTTCACCGGCATCGCATTTCAGCAGCAACATGCCCATATGGGTCATTGGGGATTTCTATCAGGCGAGTACTCAACACACGGTTGGTGGAATTACCTTATTGTTGCCTTTGTGCTTAAAACGCCGATTGCGGGCATGTTTCTTCTTGTATCGGCATTTTTCATTTATCTCTGGAACATACGCAAAAACGGCGGCGGATTCGAGGAATTATTCCTCCTCGTTCCCGCTGCGGTTATTTTCGGCTTTTTTAGCGTGAATTCACAGGCCATAGGCTTGCGCTACATTCTTCCAGTGTATCCTTTTCTGTTTGTCTTTGCCGCTGGCGCGGCCAAGACCCTCTTGTCAAAAAAATCCCTAACTACGGTGTATGGCGTTCTTATAGCGTGGTATATCGGCGCTTCGTTGTACATTCATCCCCACTATCTTGCCTATTTCAACGAGCTGGCCGGTGGACCGGACAATGGTTACCGATATCTGGTAGACTCGAATCTTGACTGGGGGCAGGACCTTAAAGGCCTGGGGCGGTATATGCGGGAGCACGGTATCCCGAAAGTCTGCCTGAGTTATTTTGGTTCCGATACGCCGGATCGATATGGAATCGCTTACGATTGGCTGCCGAGTGAAGTATTGCGAAACCCGTCACCCGGTGTGCAAACGGTGACTCTACATGATTGGGTGGCCATAAGCGCCACGAATCTCCAGGGTGTGTATTTTGAAAAAAAGGATGTGTACGCCATGCTGAGGACCAAGCGACCGGTTGCAAAGATAGGATACAGCATTTTCGTTTATAATCTGAAGAATAGACGAAAATAATGATAATAGCATTGAGAAATATGATGAACACTTCTTAAGATAGTACGAATTCTGACGTTCTTATCTTCAGCAGGTGATTTATTGGTATCGTGGATATTTCCTCAACGGTTTGTCAAGATGGGATGTTACAATCCGCAATACTTAGTTTATGCAAATTTCTTCTGCCAAAACTTTGGAGGGTGTAAGCATTATGTGCAGAGCCTTCGCACCTGTTCCATAACTTTCAGAGATTTAACTTCACGTCCCAGCACATGCGAAATGAAACCGGTAAGGATAGTGCGCGATTCCATTGCCAGTGAGTCGGTAAGTGCTATTAATTTTATTTTATCTATATCCATTTCTTTACCCAGAAGCAGAGTGCGCACTGTGCCTGCGGAAATCGGCTGTTCGTATCTTTCAGGTTTTACACAAACATTACACTTGATTCCGCCTTCGTTGGCATGAAAATAATACGAGTTGCCGTTGGTAACCGGCGTTTTACAGATGATGCAATGATCAAGCGCCGGTTCAAAGCCGGTTAATTTCAACAGACGCATTTCAAAAAAGCGTATAGCACAATCCGATGCCTTTTCCTGGCTTAGCATAATTAAAAAGTCCCGCAGAAGCTGGAACAATTTTTCATTGGTTTTTCCCTTCCGGGCTGAAGAGTTCCGTAAGATCAATAAAATAAGAAGCAATTAATGTTTTTTCCAGATCCTGACGAATGGTGTGGTAGTGGTCGATGATATTGCAAGATTCAATGAAGGCAAGTGTATCACGATTTTTGCGGGTAAAAATTATATCGGTCAGCGAAAAAGGTTCAAAAACGTTGGCAAATCTTTTCTGGCTTCTCTTGGCGCCTTTGGCGATTCCCTTGAGTTTGCCG
This sequence comes from uncultured delta proteobacterium, assembly GCA_963710575.1. Lineage (GTDB taxonomy): Bacteria > Desulfobacterota > Syntrophia > Syntrophales > Smithellaceae > Smithella. Next base: position 10,919 of record CAVQAL010000005.1, read on the forward strand.
AAATCATGGCTGTAGAAGGTTACGATCAAATCCGATTCGCCGTAGCTTAATGTACGCAGAATGAATCCGGTGGTTTTGTGACTTTCTCTAGCGCCCATCGTACTTAATTTCTCCGCCGACGATGGTAAGAATGGCTTTGCCCTGCATCTGGCGTCCGTTAAACGGAGAGTTTTTCCCGCGTGAGCGAAATGTCTGCACATCAACGGTCCATTTCAGCAGCGGATCAATTACAGTAATATCGGCGTCTGCGCCTGGCTCGAGCGTTCCTTTCGGTAAGTTCAGAATGCGTGCCGGATTGACGCTCATCTTGGCGATTAACTCCGGCCATGCTAGCACTTTATTCCGGACAAGACTTATGCTCAGCGCCAGTGAAGTTTCCAGGCCGCTGATTCCATTGGCGGCATATTCAAATTCCACCTCTTTATCCGTCCGTCCATGAGGAGCATGGTCGCAGGCAATGACATCGATCGTTCCGTCGGATAACCCTTTTTTAATTGCCGCGACATCTTGTTCACTTCTTAACGGAGGATTTATTTTAAAATTGGTATCGTAACTCTGCAGCGTTTCATCAGTCAGCGTGAAGTAGTGAGGTGCGGTTTCCGCAGTTACTTTCAAGCCTCTTTTTTTAGCTTTTCTGATCAGGCGCACAGAACCGGCAGTACTGACATGCGCTATATGGACGCAGGTATTGGTGAATTCGGCGATTAAAATATCGCGGGCCACCATTGTTTCTTCCGCGATGCCGGGGATGCCGCGCAGTCCCAAAATCGTGGAATAATAACCTTCGTTCATCAAGCCGTTGCCGGAGAGGTTTATATCCTCACAGTGCGAAATAATAGGTAATCCCAGAGAGTAGGCATATTCCATCGCCCGGCGCATCAGGGCTGCATCCATTACGGGTTTGCCATCATCGGAGACGGCCATTATGCCCGCTTCTTTGAGATCCCAGAATTCCGTTAATTGGGAACCGGATGAATCCTTACTGATGGCGCCGATTGGATAAACATTGGCCAGCGCGGCCTCCGCCGCTTTTCTTTTGATAAATTCGGTAATGGAGCGGTTATCATTGATTGGATTTGTATTGGGCATGCAGGCAATGGATGTGAAACCGCCGGCGACAGCAGCGGTAGCGCCGGACGTGATGGTTTCTTTGTATTCGAGGCCGGGTTCGCGCAAATGCGTGTGCATATCGATCAAGCCTGGAACGGCGATCATTCCGGCCAGTTCGATAATATTTATTTTTCCTGAATCTTTGGATTTTGCTGCCTTCAAAATATCTGAGCCGATTTTGGCAACCTTTCCATCCTCCAGTAGAAGGTCCATCTGAGCGTCTATATTTTGTGCGGGATCTATTATCCTCGCGCCGGTTAATAATATTTTCATTCACTACCTCCGGTAAGCAGGTAAAGCAGAGCCATTCTTACGGCTACGCCTTTATTGACCTGATCGAGAATTACCGAGTAAGAAGGATCATCGGCGATATCAGGCGATATTTCCACGCCGCGGTTAATTGGTCCCGGATGCATGACGATGACATCTTTTTTCGCCAGCTTAATGTTGCTGCGATTCAGGCAGTAGTGCTGGGAATATTCGCGCAGTGAAGGAAAGATGCTTTGCTTCTGACGCTCCAGTTGAATGCGCAGCATCATTACGACATCGGCGTTGGTGATGGCGTCATCCAATCTGGTGAAAACTTTAACTCCCATTTGTTCGATATCACGCGGCAGCATAGTCGCTGGTCCGGCTAGGACAACATTGGCGCCCATTTTGGATAAGCCGTAAATATTGGAACGGGCAACCCGGCTATGCTCGATATCGCCGATTATCGCCACTCTCAATCCGGAAATATTTCCTTTATGTTCTTTGATGGTCATCATGTCCAGCAGGGCCTGTGTGGGGTGTTCATGTGCGCCATCGCCGGCGTTGATGATGGACTGTTTGACCAGTGATGCCAGCAAGTGCGGAGCGCCGGCGGCGCTATGGCGAATGACGATGACATCGGGATTCATGGCTTCCAGATTGCGGGCTGTGTCAATAAGCGTTTCTCCCTTGACGACAGAACTGGTCGAGGATGAAATGTTAATTGTATCGGCGCTTAATCTTTTACCGGCAATCTCAAAAGATGTTCTGGTGCGTGTGCTGGCTTCGTAAAACAGATTGATGATTGTTTTGCCGCGTAGTGTCGGTACTTTCTTTATTTTGCGGGTGGAAATTTCCAGGAAAGATTCGGCCGTTTCCAGAATGATGTTTATTTCATCCACGGAAAGCTCTTTTATTCCCAGAATGTCTTTTTTTTCAAATTTCATAACGGGCCTTAAAAAGTATGGAATTTAAGTTTCTTCTTCTATGACTACTTCATCCACATTATTTTTTTCCACGAGGTCTACTCGCACCGCTTCCCAGAGAGAAGATGGTAGATTCTTTCCGACGAAATCGGCTCTGATCGGAAGTTCGCGATGGCCGCGATCGATTAAAACGGCGAGCTGAATCATTTTAGGCCGGCCAAAATCGATCAAGGCATCCATGGCCGCGCGAATAGTTCGTCCTGTAAAAAGAACGTCGTCAATCAGGACAACTATTTTATTGTCGAGAGAAAAGTTTATTTTTGTTTCTTCCAGGCGCTGTTTTTTGTTGGATGTGGAAATATCATCACGGTAAAGATTGACATCTAATATTCCCAATGGAATTTTTTCTCCTTCAATGTCTGATATTTTTTTTTGTAATCTTTCAGCCAGATAGATTCCGCCGGTTCTGATTCCTACAAGAACGAGATTCTCCATACCTTTGTTTTTTTCCAGAATTTCATAGGCAATTCGGGTAAGGCACCGGTCAATTCCATCTTTATCCATTACTGTTTTTATGTTCTTATTGTCCGCCATGATACTGACCTCAATCCAGGATTGTTACACCAATGCGCTTTCTTTGGCTAACTTTGTTGGCTTCGTCGTCGGCTTCTTCAGCATATGTGTAATACACTTCCGGCGCCTCCTCTTTGCCGCCGCGTTATCCTTTGAAAGCGAAATGGTACTATAAAAAAAAGCCTTTTCCCTTGCGGAAAAAGGCTTTTTAAACTTTTGGATGATTTCTTTCATTCTCAGTTCCTTTTTCAATCTCGCCGGATTAAATTAAAAGGGTTAAATTTAGTTTTTTATACAACGAAGAAGCTTATGTGTCAAGATGAAAAAAATATTCAAAAAAACTTTCGTTTAAAAAAAATAACTGATATAAGCGGATAATCTGGAGAAAAAATATGGATGTAAATCAAGATTCTCAGGTTTTTTTGTTCTTAAGCAGAATCCTGAGGAGAAAAATTATTGGCGCTACAGGGGGGACATTGGGCCGTGTTTATGATTTAACCGCGGAATTCGTTGATCCTTTCCCGATAGTTACGGGAATAATATTCAGTTCCGCCCAGAAAAAAATTCCCGTTTTTCTTCCATGGAAAGATGTGGTCGATTTAAACGGAGATGTATCAGTTGCTATAAATTCAACGCATGAATTATCTCCCCTGAATTTGCGGCAGGGGGAACTTCTTCTCAAAGACGCCTTATTGGATAAACAGGTTGTTGATACGGATGGCGCCAAGATCAGAAGAGTGAATGATCTCCAGTTTTTAAAAACAAACCAGGGGATGCATCTTGTCCATGTTGATGTCGGTTTTCGCGGGTTGATCCGCCGCATGGGATTGATTAAACCCTTTGATGTAATTATGCAGGGTCTTTTTGACTACAAATTGCCCAATCAATTTATTTCGTGGAAATTCGTGCAACCGGTGCATACGCCGGACTTGTTGCGCTTGAATATTACCCAAAACAGGCTGGGGAAAATACATCCGGCCGACCTGGCCGATATTCTTGAAGAGATGGATATTAAGCAGCGGGCGGCTGTATTCAAAGCTCTTGATATCGAGACGGCCGCAGAAACTCTTGAAGAAACAGATTCCAAGGTTCAAGTGAGCTTGATTAATGATCTCAACTCCGCCGAGGCATCTGATATTATCGAAGAAATGTCATTGAGCGAAGCTGCCGACCTGTTGGGCGATTTGCCCAAGGCAAAGGCCGAAGGCATTTTAAACGAAATGGAAAAGGATATTGCCGATGATGTTAAAGAGCTCTTGACTCATCCGGAAAGAGAAGCCGGCGGTATGATGACGACATCCTATTTAAGTTTCCGCCCATCAACGACAGTAAAAGAAACACTGGAAAAATTTCGCCAGGAGGCAGAAGATGTAGATTTGGTTTATTACGTGTATGTGACTGATGATGACGAGCGCTTATTGGGAGTTGTAACTTTGCGTGATTTGATTCTGGCCGATCAGGATAATAAGCTCGAAGATCTGATGGATGAGCGGGTCATTTCGGTAAAACTAGATGACAAAGATGACACGATTGCCGAACATTTTGCGAAGTATGCGGTGACGGCGATACCTGTAGTTGATGAAAACGAACGGATGCAAGGAACGATTATATTCAAAAATCTTTTGGAAGTTGTTGCTCCGCACTTGGGCCAATAAATTTAATCTTTCGTGAAAGAAGATACCATGGAAAAAATCAGACAGCTTTGGGAAAATATATTCCAAAAAGGCTTTTGGAAGCTGGGGATTTTTTTTGCGCTGATCGGCCCCGGAATTATCACATCCAATGTGGATAATGATGCCGGCGGTATAACTACTTATTCTCTGGCGGGTGCCCAATACGGATTGAGCCTGCTCTGGCTGCTTATTCCTGTCACCGTTGCGTTAATTATCATTCAGGAAATGTGCGCCCGCATGGGTGTTGTTTCCGGTAAAGGCCTTTCCGATTTGATTCGAGAGCGTTTCGGGGCGAAAATAACTTTTTACTTGATGATAGTTCTTCTCCTGGCTAATTTAGGCAATACATTTTCAGAATTTGCCGGAATTGCGGCCAGTATGGAAATTTTCGGCGTCAGTAAATATATTTCTGTTCCTGTTGGCGCCTTCCTTGTCTGGTGGATGGTGGTAAAAGGAAATTATAAATCGGTAGAAAAGGTTTTTCTGGTTGCCTGCGTCTTTTATCTTTCCTACATCATTTCCGGATTTCTAGTGCATCCCGACTGGTCGGCAATCAAGACCGCCACATTCACCCCGACCCTGAAATTTGATACCGGTATGTTGACTATGGCCATAGGTATCGTTGGAACAACCATTGCGCCCTGGATGCAATTTTACTTGCAGTCATCCATAGTGGATAAAGGTTTAAAAGCCGAAAGTTATAAATATTCCCGTATGGATGTTATTTTTGGTTCGATAACCGTTAATGTAGTGGCGTTTTTTATTATAATGCTTTGCGCTGTTACATTGTTTCAACACGGGTTAAAAATTGACACGGCTAAGGATGCGGCTCTGGCTCTGGTTCCTCTTGCCGGAGTATACTGTTCCTGGTTATTTGCCTTTGGTTTACTCAATGCGTCACTTTTTGCCGCATCTATTTTGCCGCTTTCGACGGCTTATACAATTTGTGAGGCATTCGGCTGGGAATCAAGCTTGAATAGCAAATTTGCCGAAGCGCCGCAGTTTTACGGCCTTTATTCTTTTATGATTTTGCTGGGCGCGGGATTTATTCTTCTGCCCAATGTACCCCTGATCGCGATAATGTATTATTCTCAGGTTATTAATGGAATCCTGCTGCCGTTTATCTTAATTTTTATGCTTCTTTTAATCAATGATAAACGAATCATGGGTAATTATGTCAACGGCCGGTTGATGAACATTGTTTCCTGGGCAACGGTTGTTATACTGAATGTTTTGTCTGTGGCGATGGTTGTATCGGCATTTTTTTAATTTATACCGTTTCGCTTTCTTTGGCTAACTTTGTTGGCATCGTCGTTGGCTTCCTTAACGTATAACCTGAAGGTCACGCGTGTAAAATACGCCTCGTCGCCTTCTCCTTGCCGCCTCGTTATCCTTTGAAAGCGAAACGGTATAAAACGAGAACAAATTGAGTGTTCCGACAGTATAAAATATTTAGATTCGCCTTAGTGCAATAGATTGCCCAGTCTCTGCCAGCGGAGATTATGGTCTTCGTGGTTCCACGACCAGTAAATTATAAAAGCTTTTCCTTCAACATCTTTCAGATTGACAAATCCCCAGAAGCGGCTGTCCAGGCTTTCATCGCGGTTATCACCCATAACGAAAATAGAATCCTTGGGAACGGTAATGGGGCCAAAATTGTCGCGGGGCTGCATTGTTGCCGGATAAATTATATTATCGCTATAAATGCCGTAAGAATCAAAATATTCTTTGCCGTTGATAAATATTTTTTTATTTTTGATTTCGATTGTATCACCGCCCACGCCGATAACTCGTTTGATAAAATCTTTAGACCGGTCATTGGGAAAAATAAAAACTACAATTTCTCCTCTTTTGGGTTCTCTGATGGGAATAATAGTATTTCTTAAAAGAGGGATTTTTACACCATAAATAAACTTGCTGACTAATATATGATCGCCAACCAGCAGTGTTGGCACCATGGAACGGGAAGGTATCTTGTATGCACAGATTATAAATGTCCGAATAAAAAGTGCAATTAAAATAGCAATAATAATTGATTCAATGTATTCTTTAACTTTTGATTTTGTTTCTTCTTTTATTTTTGATTTATCATCTTTAGCCATATGAACTGAAAACCTTTAAGAATAAATGTTGGATAGAGAAAAGGCGATCATAAAAAGGGCAATTAATCCTTTAACCATCTTTCCTCCGATCATAGCAAAAATAGCACCACCAGGTGTTCGGAAAGGAGTTTTTAATTTTGATTGGTTGATAAATTCTATCGTCAGTACTCCGGCTAGACCTCCCAAAAAAAATCCTCCCCATGTGCCTGGTCCCCCAAAAAACGGTGTAAGCAAAAATGCTCCTATAACAGCTCCTGTTGCGGCAGCCCCAAAGGATTTTTTTGACGTCATCGGCTTATACCCCCCAGCCATAACTAAGAAATCAATTGTTTCGGCAATTATGGTGGAAATAAGCAGAAACAGAATAATCTTAAATCCGACGGGATGAAAACCGGTAAATATCGCGTAAAGCAAGACATCAAAAAAAATAACAACAGTTCCGGGCAAGCCGAAAAAATTTAAGAAAATGCCCGCAAACAATATCAAAATAAAAATAACAAATCCCACTCCAGCAAAGGCTGACAATTTATTTCTTCCTTTTCATTTTCGAAAGTTGCAGATTTTCAAAAAGCAGCACTATCGGACAGGAAATGAACACGGAAGAATACGTGCCGAACACGACGCCGACCAGCAGTGAAAAAGCCAGATCGTGGAGTACCGGCCCACCGAATATATACAATGCGATCACAGTTAGAAACACTGTAAACGAAGTTAATATCGTTCTGCTTAATGTCTGATTAATACTCATGTTGATGGTCTCGGACAGTTTTTGCCGCGGATTCAACTTTACATTTTCCCTTATTCTATCGAGCACGACGATCGTATCATTTATGGAGTAACCAATAATAAAGAATATTGCCGCGAGAATGGAAATAGTAAATTCCATTCTCAATATGGAAATTGTGCCGATGATAATAATGACGTCATGAATAAGGGCAATTATACCACCCAGTCCATAGCGGAATTCAAAGCGCCAGGCTATATAAATGAGCATGGCCAGCCAGGAAAGAATGACGGCAAAAATGGCTTTTCTCTGGAAATCCATACCTACCTTGGAACCGACGACTTCCACGCGTCTAATTTCGTAATCTTTATTGAAAGCTGCGGTCAATGGTTTATTCACGTTTTCTTCGAAAAGTTTTTGATCATGGAAAGACTCCGCGGTGCGAATAAGAAACTCGTTGGGGCCGAACTGCTGGATGATGCTGTTTTCCAGACGGGTTGATTTGAGCGCCCCCCTGATCTTGTCGGCGGTCATACTTTTTTGAAATTTTACCTGAATGATAGATCCACCGGCAAAATCAATTCCGAGGTTCAAGCCTCCTTGTATAATAACAGATGCAATACTGATGGTTGTCAGGATTACCGAGAAAATTATCGCATATTTCATTTTCCCGACAAAATCTAAGTGAATTCCTGGTTTGATTAACTCCATTCTATTTCTCCTGCCTGCTTATGTATTTGTTTAAATGCTCAATTTCTTGATGTTAAAGTTTCCTGTAAAATAATCAAAAATTACCCTCGTGACGAAAACAGCGGTGAAGAGGCTGGCCAGAAGACCGATGATCAGCGTTACCGCAAATCCTTTAATAGGACCGGTGCCGAATATAATTAGGAAAATTGCCGAAACTATTCCGGTTACATGCGTATCAATAATAGTAATGAAAGCTTTTTTATAACCGGTATCCAATGACAACCGAATCGTTTTTCCTGTCCGCAACTCTTCTCTGATTCGTTCAAAAATAAGAACGTTGGCATCAACAGCCATACCGACAGTGAGGAGCAGACCGGCAATTCCAGGCAACGTCAAAGTGGCTTTGAAGGCCGCCAGAATGCCCAGAACCAAAACGATATTTATAATGAGGGCCAGGTCCGCGACAGTTCCCGAAAGACGGTAATAGAGAATCATGAAGAAAATAACCAATAGTGAGCCGATGAATGTGGCCATAATACCCTGCCTGATTGAATCGCTGCCGAGTGATGGACCAACGGTTCTTTCTTCCAGAATATTGACCGGCGCGGGCAGAGCGCCGGCGCGTAAAACAATTGCCAAATCGCGTGCTTCGTCCATGGTAAATGTACCGGTAATCTGTGCCTGGCCACCGGATATTCTTTCCTGAATGACAGGCGCCGAATGGACTACACCATCCAGGACAATAGCTAAACGTTTGCGAACATTTTCGCCGGTAATCCGGTCGAAATCGGTAGCGCCTTGAGCATTAAATTTTAGAGACACGGTTGGCTCGCCAAAACGGTTGGAAATTTGTACTTTGGCGGTTTCCAGAGAAGCACCGGTTAAAAGCGACTTGTTTTTCAACAAATAAGGTGTGGAACCTTTTTCTCCGGTTGATTTGTCGGTACGCAAACCGTAAGCGATGATGTCTTCCTCGGGAATATTGCCGCGAAGAGCATCTTCCAGCGAGTGTTCGTCATCAACAATTTTGAATTCCAAAAGGGCTGTTTTCCCGATGAGGTTTTTTGCTCTTTCCGGATCCTTAATACCCGGCAATTGAATTAGAATGCGGTTGTCTCCTTCTGGGATAATTTCCGGTTCGGCAATGCCGAACTGGTCAACTCTGTTTCTAATTGTTTCCAGACTATGTTCGACGGTTAGTTTTTTGAGTTCTATAGCTCTTTTATCCTTGATTTTTATATGGACGATTTGTGCGTCTTCATGCGGGGAGGAAGAGTCTATTTCCAGATCAGGATACTGGTCATTGAGGATTTTATCCAAAGCGGTTTTTCCGGCTGATTCAGTGAGCTGCAATGAGATCGTAGCGCCTTTTGTCTTTTCTACATTGCGGAAATGGACCTTATTTTCCATCAACGATTCCTTTAAATCATTGGCGTTCCTTTCCATCATGGATTCCAGAGCCTTTTCCGTATCAACTTCTAAAACAAGATGCATCCCGCCTTGCAAATCCAAACCCAAATGAATTTTATCCTTGGGAAAATATGCATTCCACGGAGTTGGAAGCTGAGGAATTAATGTCGGTAATAGAAAATACAGAGCAGCAAGACATACTACAGCTGTAATTGCTATACTTATTTTTAAAGATTTAATCATAAATGCCCCTTTCTGTCTGTACTATGACTTTGTCGCTGGTGACGCAACCGGTGACCCCGACTTCTGAAGAACAGCGCCGATAGCGCTTCGCGCGACTTTTATTCTTACCTTGTCGGCAATTTCTAAAGTTATTACTGCATCGGCCAAACCTGTTATTTTACCGTGAATCCCTCCGGTTGTCATTACTGTGTCGCCGTAGGCAAGGTTATCTAACATGGCCTTGAGTTCCTTTTGTTTTTTTTGCTGAGGGCGAATTAGTAAAAAATAGAAAATAACGAAAATTATTCCCATGGTGATGATAAAACCCCAATCGCCTCCACCGGCCGATCCACCACCTGGGGCAACGCCCATTGCATATGCTGATGTTATCAATTTAACTTCCTCCTTAACTATTTTCTATACGCCTCGTCGCTTTAACCTGGCCCCGCTGAAGCGGGACAGTTCAACTAACGAATTCCAGTTTACTGCGTAACTGTAATTCGAGTTTCATTGCAGCCTCAATATCATCTTTGATTTAGAAATGATATTAAATCTGTTCTTTATCAGATTTTTTTATAAATTCATCTTATTTATTTAAAAAATCATTTTTAAATTCTAAAAAACTGTCTTCTTTTAATGCGGCCCTGATTTGCTCCATGAGTCGCATATAATGGCGGACATTATGAATTGTATTTAATACCATAGCCAGTATCTCTCCGGCAATATAAAGATGACGTAAATATGCCCGGGAATAATTTTTACAGGTGTAGCAATCACATATTTCATCAAGCGGATTACTATCTTCCCGCCAGCGGGAATTTTTTATAACAATCTTTTCTGAATTTGTAAACAATAATCCGTGACGGGCGCATCGGGTGGGGATGACGCAGTCAAACATGTCTATTCCGCAGGATACTCCGAAAACAATATCTTCCGGTGTGCCAACGCCCATAAGATAGCGAGGTTTATTTATAGGCAATAACGGCGTAATTGAATCTGTTATCTTATACATAATTTCTTCAGGTTCACCGACGCTCACTCCGCCTAAGGCATAGCCATCAAAATCGAAGGGGGTCATTTGCTCTACCGCCTGTTTGCGTAAGTCCAGGTAAGTTCCACCCTGAATAATGCCGAAGAGCGCCTGTTCGGCACTGCTCTTGGCTTTTCTGCACAATTCCGCCCACTTTACCGTCAAGGCCAGTGATTCTGCTGTTTGAGATAATGTGGCAGGGTAGGGCGTGCACTCGTCGAGGCACATCATAATGTCCGATCCCAGCGCTTCCTGGATTTCAATCGCTTTCTGTGGGCTCAAAAAATGTTTGGAACCGTCAATATGGGAACGAAACATAACGCCATCGGGTGTGATTTTGCGCAACGCGCCTAAAGAGTAAACCTGAAAGCCGCCGCTGTCGGTTAGATCGGATCGGCCAATTCATGAACCGGTGAAGACCTCCCAGTTTTTTGATGGTTTCATGGCCGGGGCGCAAATAAAGATGATAAGTATTGCCTAAAATAATTTCAGCACCGCAATTTTTGATTTCTTGGGCAGCATGGATTTGACTGTTCCCTGTGTGCCCACCGGCATAAACGCGGGTGTATGCACCATACCGTGGGGAGTAATCATTTTCCCCCAAGCGGGCAGCAGTGAAACTATCTTGTTTTATTAAATCAAATTGAAAAGGCATCTTCTTGTATCCTACACCCGATAAACGGGATAAGTCCCGCCACACGGGATAAGTGCGTTAACGAATTTGCTTTCTTCAAGAAAGCAAATTCTAACTTACTAACGCGTTAACGAAATTATTTTCTACCAAAAAACGCAAAAAATAATTTCTAACTTACTAAAGAATCAGCATGCAGTCGCCGTAACTGTAAAAATGATAACGATTTTCCACGGCATGCGAATAAGCTTTTTTGATCAAGTCTGTACCGGCAAAAGCGCAAACAAGTAAAAACAATGATGATTGCGGCAAATGAAAATTGGTTAAAAGTCCGTTAACCTTTTTTTAAATTTATAACCGGGATAAATAAAAAAAGTGGTAGTGCCGGACTTCGCCTCGACATATCCATTATTATCGGCAACACTCTCTAAAGTGCGGGTAGATGTTGTTCCCACCGCGATTACCCGCTTTGCATTGTTAATTATTTGGCTGGACTCCACACTTATCTCATAACATTCGGATTCCATAACATGTTTTTCCACTTCATTTACTTCAATTGGCAGAAAAGTTCCATAACCAACGTGCAGCGTTATCGGGGCTATCTGGATTCCTTTGGCCTGCAATGTTTGCAGAACTTCAGTTGAAAAATGCAGTCCGGCGGTTGGCGCCGCAATAGAACCGGGATTTTTCGCGTAAATAGTCTGGTAGCGTTCCCGGTCAATGATATCCGGTTGAGTATTTTTTTTACGCTTAATATAAGGGGGCAGGGGGGCGCGGCCATAAAGGTTTAAATAAGCATCAAATCCATCTTGTGCAAAAAATTTCAACAGCCATTTCTTATCGGATATGCGCGCTAAAACCTTGGCCTCGCAGTTGTTACTAAGATCGATGACATCATTTTCACGCAGTCTCTTGGCCGGTCTTATTAGCGCTTCCCATGTTTGAGACTCATTTTCGCTTTCTTTCCTGGTTAACAGCAACATTTCCAGAATGCCTCCGGTCGGTTTTTTGCCAAAGAGTCTTGCGGGAATCACTTTCGAATTGTTAATAGCCAGAACATCACCACTTTGCAGAAAATCAGGGAGTTGAAAAAAAGAGGAATCCGCCATTTTTTCTTTATTTTTGTCCAGAAACAGTAAGCGCGAGCGATCCCGTTTTTGACAAGGATGCTGGGCGATAAGTTCATCAGGTAAAAAATATGAAAAGTCTTTTAATTCCATAGATCTCTTTATGCAAAATGAAAAGTTTGAGCAAATAATCAGATTATGAAGATGCTGTCAATAAAAATGAGCTTAACTTCTTCCGAAATACAGCAGTATAAGTCCAACAATCATTGAGGATATTCCAAAAAAACGCAGAGTGGAATCCGATATTGTTGTCATCTTGAGCAGATAAATTTTTAATTTTTCCGGGAAAATAAAGTAAGGGAGGCCTTCAATTATAAAAACCATACCTAAAACGCAAAGAAAGTATTTCATTTTAAATCCTTCATTTGTGAAACTCCAGTTCTAATGAAACTCAGATATTACAAGCGTAGCGCAGTAATATCTGCAAGTTGTAATGAGTCCCAAGTTTCAGAAGCGAAGCGCGCTGAAACTTGCTGAGACGAGTCTCCCACGTGCGAAGCTAAGTGGGACGATAACAAACTGTATAACCTAATAACCTAACGGTCATGTGAGGTCATCTGCGACTGACGCTTGCCGCCGGTCGAATTGTTTCGAACAAACGTGGTATAATAACCCACAGCTTGCTGCGGGGTTCATACCCGTGATTTTGCTTCATTCCAGAGTTCATCCATCTGGGGCAAGGTTGCTTTCTCCAGCGATATTCCGCGAGCGGAGAGCTGAGCGGTGACATAAGAAAAACGCCGCAAAAATTTATTAGTTACTTTGGATAATGCTGTCTCGGCGTCAACTTGAACGAAACGGCTTAAATTTACCATCGTGAATAATATATCTCCTATTTCTTCTTCGATTTCATCATGGCGGCCGTTTTTTATTGCAGCGTTTAATTCTTTGATTTCTTCTCTCAGTTTTTTAATCACATCCTGAATTTTTGACCAACCGAAGCCGTAGGTGGCTGCTATGGAAGTGATCTTTTGTGCTCGCTTCAAGGCGGGGAGTGAAAGCGGCACATTGCTAAATAAATTTTTGTCATCGTTTTTAGCGCCGCGTTCTCTCTTTACCATTTGTTGCCAGTTTTCTTTGATTTCTTGAACGGAAATTACTTTTTTATCGCCAAATACATGCGGATGCCGCCGGGATCATTTTTTTTATAATTCCATCCAAAATATCACTTAGAAAAAACAGTTCTGATTCCGCCCCCATTTCAGCCAGAAATAATATTTGAAAAAGCAAATCGCCCAACTCTTCCTTCAAAGCTTGCGGATTTTCTTTGATAAGAGAGT
>CAVQAL010000006.1:0-383207 GCA_963710575.1 uncultured delta proteobacterium
AATTGCATAACCGTATCTCCGCGAACTGTCCTGCGAAGGACGGATCAACTTTCCATCATGCATAAAGACGTGACCCGCAGGCCGTGCGGAATGAATATCCCGAACGATTGGATTGTGCGGGTGCGGTGTCCAGTGATTCGATAACGGATCATCGCTGAAGAATAAATGCAGCGCGTCGAGACTCGAACCGCCTTTTTCTTTAACATTGGCGAACAACCACCACTGGTTTTCATGTTCCAATAAAGTCGCGTCCACCGCGTAAACATCGTTCATCAAAACCGCAGCCAATTCCCATTGATCGGGAAAGCGCGCACAATGATAGATTTCAAGCGTGCGATTTTGAGCGGTCTCGGGAAGCATGAATGTTTCGCCGCGATGTTCAAAGATGAAAGGATACGAAAGGTGATAGGGACGTTCAAGCACGACCTGATGAGATTGCAAATTGCCATGGTCGTCCAGAGTTAAACATGCAATCCGCCCGCGACCTGTTGCATACATCTTTTCTTCGATAAATATATGAGTTTGATTTTCGCGCGTAACAATAAATGGATCAGCCCAATAACGGTCTTTCTCCGGGACAATCGAACGGAACATTGACCATTGGAGCGAATCGTAGTCCGCCCCTTTTGCCGTTAAGATTGCCCATTGATCGAGAAAGAAAAACGAAGCGATGGTTTTATCGAGCCGGCGGAACAGCCGCGCAAAAAAAGATCGAGGCTTCATTCAGCCTTCCAGCGTGCTTTCGCCGTCGGTAAGCACATAGAAACTGCGCGGTGAATTTTTGCCTTTATCGAAAACAAAATCGGTGACGATGTAACCTTTTGCAAATGCCGTCTCGAAGAATTCGCGCGTAAAGAATCGCCAGTCGCGGGCGAGGGCAAAATCGGCAGATTTGAGCGCCATAAAATCAGATGGAATTTCCGCGGCGATGAGTTGCGCTTCCAGAGAAGGAACATGTTCGGGCGGGCGCGGCAAGTTGTCGGGTCCGGTTTGAAGCGAATATAAAGGATGCACACCGACGCGCATTAGATGATTCAAACTTAATGTTGGGCGGGCGCGTTTGCTTAATCGCCGTTCGACGCGCTTGGTGTTGATCCACCAGTCCACTTGAAATCTGTCCGATGGAAGCCCGGCATTGAGGCCGTCGCGCATATCGCCGTATTCAGAGCGGCGATAGGTGGAACATACCGCGCCGAGCCGCGCAATGTTTAGCCGCGCGTTGCGGCTGAGGAGCGGATCATATGTCCACGTAACATGGTCGAGCCCCTGATGCCGAACGATCTGCCATTGGGCGCGCTTGAGCGCAAAACCGACGCCGCTATCGCGATGTTCGGCATAAACGCCCGCGATATGCGAACAATGTTTTGGGCGCGGTCCATCCGGTGTAAACTCAAGACCCGGAAAGCCAAATACAAAGCCGATCAGCTTTTCATCGACAAATGCACCGAGTACAAGGCCGCCATTATAAATCGCCGTAATTAGCAAATGATCCGGAACGATATCTGTCTCACTGCCGGGCCAGACTTCGCGCTGGAGGTCTTCGACGGCGGACATTTCTTCAATCGTTTCCAACAAACGGATATTCCAAATTGGCATAGTTAAAACCGAAATGTGCGAACGGTTTCTAAAATCTTCTCGGCGGCATCCGAGGATGTTTTGCCGATTTGTTTCCATGCGGATTCATACCACGGCAAACGTTTGAGATAATCGAGACGATAAGCGAAACGCGCAGGCATCAATCCAAATTGGCGCGGCAGGTTATCCACCGGACAAGTTCGATTGACCGCCAAGTAATCCAGCCAGAACGAAGATAAAGGAAAATTCCGCCAGAATGATTCCAGGGTTACGGTCAGCGCGCGCATGGTTGTCGGCGAAACAGCAACCAGCCAGCGATGGACATGCTGCAAATCCATGATGATCTCCACGATTTGTCTCAAGCTGAAATATTCGCTTCCTCCGATTTCATAAGTGTGATTGATTGTTTCGGGATTGTCGAGAGACCAGATCATTACGTTCACTAGATCCTCCACCCATAAAGGTTGAAGCATGGAACGTCCGCCGCCGGGCAATGGAAAGATTCCGGGCGAGGCACGCAGGACGTAGGCCAGGCTGGTGGTGAAATGATCTTCCTGTCCGAAGACGATGGATGAACGAAAAATGGTATGAGGCACCCCTGAGCGGCGGATATGTTCTTCGGCAATGCCTTTGGCTTTGAACAAAGGATAAGCGGAGGAACGGCTGGCGCCAAGGTGGCTGAGATACACCATGCGCTCGACGCCGGCGTCCACGGCCATGCGCGCCAGATTATCCGTCCCGCGCATATCCACGACCAGCAAATTGGCATCGCGTCCCTGCAACTCGGCACCAGCCAGATGAAATATCGTATCCACATCCTTCAACGCGGCGCGGATGGCGCGTTCATCGGAGAGGCTGACAACGGCCACTTCAACAGGTACGCCGGTGGGGAGGCGAGGAGAACGAGGCGAAGGACGGATCAATACGCGGACTTCGCGTCGGGCCTCGAACAAATGACGGATCAGCGAACGACCGATAAATCCGGTTGCGCCTGTGACCAAAATCATAAAAGAGATTATAGCAGAGGATGCAGAAAGGTTTCCATTGAGCAATTGATACTCAAAAATTGAAAATTGAAGGGCGCTGGGCGTGCGAACTACGCTATAATAACCAATTATTACCTATGGGGGATAAAAATCCCCTCAAGGACATATTGTCAAAATTTTATCTTTGCGATAGTCTCAATTAATGGTACGGCCTGAGCAATGCGCTGATTTCGCGGCGAGCAAGTCAAAGCATCTTTATAGTTGCAAGATTAAATCTTGAAAGGAGCGATGAGCACGCCTACCAAGAATCAAAGAAAGAGAGCGGTTCAAAAGCCGGATCAGTTTTCTTTCCTTTTCCAAAATAATCCATTGCCGATGTGGATCTACGACCTGGAGACTCTGCGCTTCCTCGAGGTCAACGAGGCCGCGGTGAAACATTACGGCTATTCGCGCGCTGAATTCGTTCGAATGCGCCTCTCGGATATTCACCTGAAGGAAGATATAACGCGTCTCAAAAAGCATGCGCACGCGAAGCGGCAACGCCTCCAATATTCAGGAGAATGGCGGCATCTCAAGAAAGACGGCACGATCATCCATGTAGATATTATTTCTCACAAACTGATCTGCAAAGGGCGTAAAGCCGCGTGGGTCGCCGTCGAAGATATCACGGAACGAAAGAAGACAGAGAACGCCCTGCGCGACTCAGAAAGCGAACTACGCGCGCTTTCCGCGGCTCTTCCCGACCTGATCATGGTGCTCGATAAAGACGGCCGCTGTCTCAAGATCGTCCCTACGAATCCTGATTTGCAATACCTGCCAGCGGAAGATCTGCTTCGCAAAAGGATGCACGATATCTTTTCACAGCAAAAAGCTGATCAATTCGTAAAATATATTCGCAGAGCATTGCGGACTCGCCAGCCTGTTCGCTTCGAATATGCCTTACTGGTCAACGACAAGGTGATGTGGTTTTCAGGCATTACGGCTTTGCTCACAAAAGATACGGTTATATGGGTTGCGCGTGACATCACTTCCCAAAAGCAGGTCGAAGAGCGGAACCAGCGCCGCCTGATCGAATTACTAGCGCTATATGAAAGCGGTTTGGCTTTTGGCCGCACGATGGATATCCATGCAATCGGCGAACAAATCATCCATGTTCTCCGAAAACATTTGTATTGGAAGGATGCCACAGTACGCCTGCGTCGGGAGAATAGCGATGAAGTGGAAGTGATCGCATTTAGCGGAGGAGGCGGTAAATCCAGAGCGGAACTTAAAAGAGCGCTCGCCAAAATCACACATGTAGGTCAAGGACTGTCCGGCTGGGTGATGAAATATGGTGAGACAGTCCGTATTGGTAATCTAGCCAAAGATGCTCGTTATATGGAAACCTTCGCTGGCATGAAATCCGGATTGTACGTGCCTATGAAAATTGACGAGGCGACTATCGGCGTCATCAGCGTGGAAAGCGACAAGATCGAAGCTTTCGATGAGAACGATGAACGCCTGCTGACCACACTGGCCGCGCAGGCCGCGGCGGCGATTCACAATGCCCGTTTGTTCAATCAATCCCAGCGCCGCGCAATCGAGTCGGCGACGCTGTACGAGGTTACTGCTGAACTGGCACTGCAGAGCAATGTTTCCTCTTTGCTGAAGATCATCGCGGAGGATGTGGCAATGATTCTGGGCGTGCCGGGTGGAACGGTGCATCTCTATGATTCGCAACGTTCTGAGCTGGAAGTTGCAGCAACAACCGACTCCAATCTGCCTGTTGGCGTGCAGCCAGTACAGCTTGGAGAGGGGATCACCGGACGAATTGTTCAATCTCATACGCCGATGATCGTCGATGATTACAAAATCTGGGAAGGCGCCGAAGCTCAATATAAGGATTGGCCGTTTTACAGCGTGCTTGGCGTTCCCATGCTTTATGGCGGCGAATTGATTGGCGTATTGGTTGCGCACGGTCTGCACGCCACATCATCAACGAAAGAAAGAAACCATAAATTTACAGAGCAAGATGTGCGCATGCTCTCGTTGTTTGCAAGTGCGGCGGCCGGAGCGGTGTATAGTGCGCGCTTGCTCGAGTCGGAACGGAAACGCTGTCAGGAGGCAGAGATGCTTCAGAAGGCCGCGGCCGCTCTCACGTCGAGCCTGAACCTGGAACAGATTCTTAACTCCCTGCTGGATGGATTGTCGCAAGTGATCCCATCCAGCACATCCGCCGTTTTCATTGATGAAGGCAAGACCATACGATTCGCAGCGGAAAGAGGCTATAGTTCAAGAAACTTTGTCGGTCGGTCATTTCCGCTCGAAGGCAGTATGGAACAATATATACTTCAACTCCGCGCCCCACTGATCTTGGCCGATGCCCAGGCCGACTTGCGTTTCCATGCCTTCGATAACTCACGAATTGTCCGCGGCTGGATGGGGTTGCCGTTAATCGCACACGAGAAGGTGATAGGTTATCTATCGCTGGGCAGTGACCAGCCAAATGCTTTTAACCAAACTCAGGGCGAGATGGCCATGGCAATCGCCAATCAGGCCGCCACTGCGATTGAAAACGCCGGGTTGTTCCAGCATGCCATACAATACGCGCAGCGATGGGCTACTTTACACGCAGTGAGTCAGGAGCTTGCGCGCGTAGGCGAAAATCTCGAACAGGTCTATGCCTCCATTCACAATGCGGTTTCCAAGTTGCTGCCAGTAGAAGTTTTCACGATTGCTCTCCTGGATGATAAACGTACTTCCATTGACGCAGTCTATCTCTATGATCGGGGTGAACGTAGTCCGACTATGAAAGTCCCATTGGGCAAGGGATTTTCCGGCTGGGTGATTGAAAGCGGCGTTTCCATCAAGGTTGACGATGATCTGGAAAGCCATCCTGTGGAGGTGGATTCGGTAACGTTTGGCTCTTTAGATATGGCGCGTTCAATCTTGGCTGTACCATTGCGTGTGAGTGACAAGATCATTGGGGCAATGTCGGTACAGAGTTATGAGCCAAATATTTACAACTCGGAAGACTGGCTATTGCTGGAATTACTCGCTACGCAGGCTGCTATCGCCATCGAAAACACGCGCCTGTTCGAAGAGTCTCGCCGCAATGCGCAGGAATTCAAAACACTAGTCGAGACCACCCGCGATATATCCACACAACAGAACAACGAATCGCTTTTACAGATGATCGTCGAACGCGCGACTGAATTACTCCACAGTTCCGTTGGCGGTTTCTATGTTTATGATGCCGAACATAAAGAAGTGGTATCAACTTTTTCCACAAACACAATACTGCGTACAGGTATACGTTTGAAACTGGGAGAGGGAGCCATGGGACGAGTCGCTCTCACCCGCGAATCAATTCTGATCGACGACTATCAAAGTTGGGAAGGACGTCCGCCAAGATTTGAGAACATTCCCTTCCGTGCGGTGCTTGGTGTCCCCGTGCTTTTTGGCGGAGAATTGATGGGTGTGCTGGAAGTCCGTGAGTACGGCGAATCGAAGCGTATCTTTACACCAAACGATGCAAACTTGTTATCGCTGTTTGCCGCGCACGTCGCCAGCGTGTTGCATAACGCGCGTCTGTTTGACCGATTGGAGGAACGCGTCGAGCAATTTTCTACCCTGCATTCGATTGATCTGGTGATTGGCTCCACCACAGACTTGCGCGTCAGTCTGCAGGTTGTGCTTGAATCTATTGTCCATCTGCTAAAAGTGGACGCGGCGGGCATCTTATTCCATAACCCCGGTACGCTTAGCCTCGAATATGCGGGCGGTGTGGGATTCCATTCGGACGTTAGCGGCTCGGCGGTTCGTCTCGGAGAAAACCTGGCAGGCCGCGCTGCCTTAACGCGCCAAATAATAGATGTGGCTGAACTTTCCAAAGCCGAACTCCCCCCGCCTTTCCGGCAAATGATCGAGCATGAAGGCTTCATTTCTTATCGAGGCCTTCCTTTGATCGCCAAAGGCGAGGTAAAAGGTGTGTTGGAGCTTTATCATCGTTCTGCATTCCCATCCAATCCTGAATGGAATGATCTCCTCAATCTGCTTGCCAGTCAAGCCGCAATTGCAATGGATAATGCGATGCTCTTCAACGATCTCGAACACTCCAATACTGAACTGGAGTTGGCGTATGACGCCACCATCGAGGGCTGGGCACAGGCATTGGAATTGAGGGATCACGCGACCGGCGGCCATACCCGCCGCATTTTGGAAACAACAATTACTTTGGCACATAAAATGGGAATCCCCAATTCTGAACTTCCGAATATCCGCCGCGGCGTGCTGTTGCATGATATTGGGAAAATGGGCGTACCGGATTATATTCTTCTCAAGTCAAGCCCGCTCACCGACGAAGAATGGCAGATTATGCGTCAGCATCCACTAAATGCCTATAACCTGCTTTCTAAAATTTCATATCTGCGTTCCGCCCTCGACATTCCATACTGCCATCACGAAAAATGGGATGGCTCCGGTTATCCGCGCGGCTTGAAGGGAGAACAAATTCCATTGTCCGCGCGCATGTTCTCCATCATGGATGTTTACGATGCGCTCTCGTATGACCGTCCCTATCGTTCGGCATGGCCAAAGGAAAAAATTATTGAGTACATCAAAGAGCAATCAGGTAAATATTTTGATCCGCGCGTAGTTGAAGCGTTTTTGGAACTGATTGAATAATTATTGCATATGACGATTCATTCTGCTGCCGCTCTTGCCCATCCGAACATTGCCGCGATTAAATATTGGGGCAACCGTGACCAGCTTCTGCGGCTTCCTGTTAACGGTTCGATCTCGTTCAACCTCGACGGGTTGTGGACGCGTACGTCCGTTAGCTTTCAGCCATCCCTGCCTTTCGATGAGTTGATCATCAATGGACACGAAGTGGCCGGGTCAGCACTCGAGCGCGTTTCCCTGATTCTCGATCTGGTTCGTGAAATGGCTGGCATCCAAGAACGCGCGGAGATCGTCAGCGAAAACAACTTTCCTTCTGGCGCGGGGATTGCTTCATCAGCATCCGCATTCGCTGCATTGGCTTTGGCTGCCAGCAGCGCAGCGGGATTGAACTTAAGCGAACGCGAATTATCGCGCCTGGCGCGGCGCGGCTCCGGATCGGCGGCGCGTTCCATTCCGAACGGATTCGTTGAATGGCAAATGGGAACCAGTGATGATGATTCGTTTGCTTATTCCATTGCGCCGCGCGAACATTGGGCTTTGACCGATTGCATTGCCATCATCAGCGCGTCACACAAAAAGACCGGCTCCACCGAAGGCCACGCGCTGGCAGGCACCAGCCCATTGCAAGCCGCGCGCGTCGCTGATGCGCCGCGTCGAATCGAAATTTGCCGCGGCGCGATCCTGGAACGCGATTTCGATTCATTCGCATCCATTGTCGAACTCGATTCGGATATGATGCATGCTGTGATGATGACATCCAACCCCGCATTGCATTATTGGCTTCCGGCTTCGATGGCAGTGATGCAGGCCGTGCGGGAATGGCGCGAGGCGGGCGCGTCCGCTTGTTATACGGTGGATGCCGGGGCGAACGTACACGTTCTTTGTCCAGAAAAAGAAGCGGATGAACTTGCGATGCGCCTTCGCAAAATCTCCGGCGTCAAAGAGGTGTTGACCGCGCATGTCGGAGGTCCGGCAGAAAATCATAGAGGAATAATCCACAGATTACACAAATTTCGCAGTTTCATTTTTTCAATCTGTGTAATCTGCGAAATCTGTGGATGGCTTTTCGCCGGGGTAAGAGACACCATCGTCCGTTCATCCATGCTTTATCTTCTCCTAATCCAAACAGGATATAATGAATTGGCTTTTTACAAGCTGAGGTAATGAATGAATATTTCTATTCTATCTGCTGTAATTTTTGTGGCCGTGTTTGCAGGCGTAATCATTACGCATGAATTCGGCCACTTTATTGTGGCGCGCCTTTTGAAGGTTGAAGTCGAAGAGTTCGGCATCGGATTTCCGCCGCGCATCACAACGTTATTCCATTGGAAGGGCACGGAGTTCACGCTCAACTGGCTGCCATTGGGCGGGTTCGTCCGCCCGAAGGGCGAGAACGATCCGAATATTCCGGGCGGACTCGCCGCATCCAGTCCGTGGACACGATTGGCGGTTCTCTTTGCCGGGCCGACGGTGAATCTTTTAACGGCGGTGATCGTGTTCGCCTATTTGTTTTATCAGATAGGTGTTCCCAATTACAACAAAGTGCAAATTGGCGATGTCATTCCCAATTCGCCTGCCGCGCAGGCTGGCATCCAAGCCAGCGATATTGTGTTGAAAGTGAATGGGCAAACCATCTCCGACCCGAACACATTACATGATGTGATCTATGCCAATTTGGATAAGCCCGTAACGCTTACGCTTCAACGCGGCAATAAAGATGTAACCGTCACCGCCACGCCATTGAGTTCGCGCCCATCAGATCAGGGCGCGTTGGGCATCTCAATGGGATATGCAATGGTACGTTCCGGTTCGATCATCGAATTGACGGGTTATGGCGCTCTGGCGGTTTATGACCAAATCAGCGCGTTGGTCTCGCTCCCGGCAGAAATGATCAATGGACAAATCACTCCGGATCAGGGACGCTTTGTGGGACTCAAAGGCATCTACGATCTCTTCGGGCAAGCCGTCAGCCGCGACATTCAAAGCCGACAAACAGCTCAAGCGACTCCGCCTCTATCCGCATCTTCATCCAATTCATCCGCACCCGTTAATTCACAAGCGCCGACTTACTTCACATTTCAATTGATCGCTCTTCTCACCGTCAGTATCGGTTTCATCAATTTGCTTCCCTTTCCCGCGCTGGATGGCGGCCGCATCTTCTTTGTTCTGCTGGAATTGATCCTGCGCCGCCGCGTCAAACCCGAATTTGAAAACTATGTCCATGCCGTAGGTTTTGCCATCCTGCTGCTCTTTATGATCTACGTCAACGCCATGGACTTTATCCATCCCGCCATCATCAATCTGCCGAAATGAATGAGTTGAAACTTCCCTTTCAAAAGACGATTGACGAACTGCTCGCTGGCAAGAAGAGTTTATCTCGTTCTTCCCTGCGAAGCTTTTCAGATATCGATTCCGTCTCGCTGAATCTATTACTCGAAGCCTGGCCTCGCATCGAGCCGGACCGCAAGCGGCTCCTGCTCGAAGAGCTTCAAACCTTATCTGATAACGACACCCTTGTCAGCTTTGATGACCTCGCGCGTGTACTTCTCAACGACCCGGATGCACAGGTGCA
Organism: uncultured delta proteobacterium; assembly: GCA_963710575.1. Lineage (GTDB taxonomy): Bacteria > Desulfobacterota > Syntrophia > Syntrophales > Smithellaceae > Smithella. The sequence continues at coordinate 9,796 of CAVQAL010000006.1, forward strand.
GGCCGGTGCCATTCGTCTGCTCGATGAATGCAATGATACAAAACTCATTCCAGTCTATTTGAAAATATTATCCAGCGATAAAGATGCGTCCGCGCGCGGAGGCCGCCTCGGCGCTGGGAAAATTTGTCCAATTGGGAGAGCTGGAAGAGATCCCGAAAAAACTCAGGGTCGAGTTGAAGATGCGTTGCTTGAAAAAATCAACAGCGAAGATGACCCAAACGTCCGTCGTCAGGCGCTCGAAGCAATCGGGTATTCATCCCGTCTTGAAGTCATCACGTTGATCGAATCGGCGTTTCATCGCGAAGACCCGGATTGGCAGGCCAGTGCACTATTCGCGATGGGACGTTCCTCCGATGAGCGCTGGGAAGAGAATGTGATTCCAAAAATACTGGATGAAAATCCGCGCGTGCAGTTGGCGGCCATTGAAGCCGCGGGTGAGTTGGAACTGACACCGGCTCGCGAGATATTGCTCAAAATGCTCGAAGAGGATGAAAATGATGCTCTGGTTGTGAACGCGGCCGTCTGGTCGCTCTCACAAATCGGCGGCGAAGATGCGCGTATCTATATTGAAAGTCTGATCGACGAGACCGAGGATGATGATCAGGTGGAATTCCTCGAAGAGGCGTTGGACAATCTGGCTTTCACCGAGGACCTCGCGAAATTCGATTTGCTCAATCTGGATCTGGAAGACGATTTGATAGATAAAGAGGAATAATGTTGCAGCTGTCATTGCGAGACCTGCGTAGCAGGTCGTGGCAAGCTCAAGTTATTATACAATCATCGTTTGAACCTTAGAGAGTGTTTCTTAAATCCAATTCACCACAGATAAACACGGATGAAAAGGATTTAAGAGCGTTTTTGAGGCTGTTTTTATCAAGAATCGATGTTTATCTGGGTTCATCTGTGGTTAAAGGATTCTTTAAGAAACAGTCTCTTAGAGGAGATTGCCACGTCGCTTCCTCCTTCGACGCTCCCTTCGGTCGCAGGGCGTCGCTCCTCGCAACACTTGCACCTGCGCTGCAAGTGCAGGTGTGACATTTGATATAAGCGGGGTTACAATACGGCATCATGCCTTTCAGCGATCTCTTCTCAACCTTCCGACAATCTCCTGCCCATTCTGCTCATTAGCGGGGCAGGATTTTTGCTGGGTAAACTTCTTCATTGGCCTTCCTGAGGATGTAATCGTGAAACGACTTCGGAAATTCGTTTTCTTTTTTCTTTTGGCTTTGATCTCCTTTGGGTTTACAAACATGCCGCAAGCCCAATCTGGACTTAACGCAACCAATGTTAACATCTCCTATAACTTCGGCCAGCAGATCACGTTTCTCGCGCGGCTTACCTCCGATACTCCCATCCAGCAGGCGTTTATCTCGTTCCGCGAAGTAACCGATCAAAATACACGCGTCGTGCCTCTCACGCTCGGCGCGGATGGTTCAACCGCTTATCAATACGATGCCAGCCAGCATTTGATCCCGCCTTTTGCAGTGATCGAATTTTCCTATCAGGCAACGTTGACAAATAATCAAAGTGTTTCAACCGGGCCATTTTATTTCCGGTACGACGACAATCGTTTCGCGTGGAAAGAACTCAACGATGAGTCGGTCATCGTGCATTGGTACAACGGCGACGACGCGTTCGGTCAGGCCGCGCTGGATGCGGCGCGCGCAGGGCTGCAAGGCATCGGCCAAACTTTTCCGGTTTCACTTAATTCGCCGGTTGATGTTTATATCTATACCAATTATGATGATTTGGTCAGCTCACTAACCCTGGGCGGCAGGCAATGGGAAGCCGGTCACGCCGATCCTTCCCTCGGAATTGGAATGCTCGCCGTTGCCCCAAGCGATACACAGTCCATTGATCTGCAACAATTGGTACCGCATGAACTCACCCACATCATGCTCTATCGCTTTTTGGGCAATGGGTTTAATAGCTTGCCCACCTGGCTGGAGGAAGGCATCGCTTCGATGGAGGAGCTTTACCCAAATCCGGATTATGCAAGCGCGCTGGATGCGGCCAGCAAAAATAATTCATTGTTATCTTTTAGTGACTTATGCGCTTCCTTCCCCGCCGATAGCGGACGCGCTTATTTGGCTTTTGCGGAATCTCAATCCTTTGTCCGTTTTCTGCGCGACACCTATGGCAATACCGGAATCGTGGCGCTGACCCAAGCCTATGCCGATGGCCTCGATTGCGATCTCGGCGCGACGCGTGCGGTCGGTGTACCGCTCAATCAACTGGAGATGCGCTGGCGCGAGACTGTTCTCGGGCAAAATGTCACAGGCGTCGCGGTGCAAAATCTGTTGCCCTATCTCATCATACTTGGATTAACTTTGATTGTCCCAATATGGGGCGCAATCGGCATCATTGTTGCACGGAGAAAAAATGCCTGATGAAATGGTTCGTGCCCATGTGTGGGTGCAGGGGCTGGTGCAGAATGTCGGGTTCCGCTCATACGCTGAATATAACGCGCGCCAGCTTGGCGTCGCAGGCTGGGTGCGGAATGTCGGATACGATACGGTCGAAGCCGTTGCGGAAGGTGAACACGAAAACGTGGATCGTTTTGTCGAAGCGATGAAGGCCGGGCCGCGCGCCAGCCGCGTCAATGAATCCAAAGTGGAATGGGAAAATGCAATCGGGGAATTTAAAGAGTTTGGTGTAAAGAGAAGTATGTGATTGACTAGTTCAGGAAAGGTAGGAAGTATAAGTGCATTAATCAGCATTGATTACTAGAGATGAAAGTATAGATTGCGCAATAAGAGAATATTATTTCATACTATGAAATTACTTGTTTAATGTATAATGATGCAAATAAGCAAATCCAATTGTAGAAGAAACGGTATCTCATAACTTAACGCATATGGAGGGTCATATGGGCCCGATTGATTTTGCTAATTTGGCAGGATATATTGTCTCGGTATTGACACCCTACCTGAAAAACGTGGTGGGAGAATTTACCAAGAATTTTGGCAAAGAAGTCAGTTCAAAAGCCGTCGAATCGCTTTCATCGAAGAATAAAGAACTTCATAATGAAATAAGGCAAAAATTTGAAGAAAAAACGAGACTAAATGAACTGGAAGAGTTCGAAAAGAATCCTGATAACAAATATGTCAGAGCGTATATTAAGGAAACGTTAAAAGAGTTTTTAGAAGAGGATAAGCAATTCGCGGAAGGTGTTTTAAAGACTGTTGGTGAAGAATACAAACAAAGCGCAATTAGTTTTAGCTCTAATGCGCAAATATCTGGAAATGCCGAACTTGTCAGCAGCCCAATAATTGCCGGGGAAAATATCAATATCTATTACACAAATCCTGCTCAAACTACTAGGGAACCTATACAAGCTCAATTAATTACGCCCCATCAGCAGAAACGTAGAGGTCAAATTACGATTCTATTGCAGTCCAAGAGATTTCAAAAGGAACTTGAGTTAATAGTTGACAAGGATACACGAGTTAGTAGTCTGTTGGATTTGATTGTCGAAAAATGGGATTTACCTATTGAAAGAGCTATACCTGAAATGATGTTTACATTTAGCTTTAGATATCAACTAGCTTATAATGATGAACGATTGAAAAACTTTAGAACTCTCTGAGTTAAAAATAGGCGAGGGAGCAGAATTAGAGTTAATTGTACTCACAAACATTACTGATGAAATTGGAAAGGCTGAACAGGAGGAAGCTGTACAAGGATCAACACTTTATGATCAAGTTAGAATTGACGAACTCATAAGACGCGATAAGGCAAGAAGGTTGCGCGGCAAAGTAGACGAGGAACGACTTGATTATTTAATAAATACTTTCTTTTCGTATATTGATAAAATATAAGGGTATAGGTAAAGATGAGAAATAATTTTGTTTCGTTTTGGTTGCCCGGCATATTAAGCGCAATTATTATTAGCATATTTTTGCGATATCAATTGCTACAAAGATTTGAATTCATAAATGATCTAATTTCAGAGCCATCAATGCCCGGTCTCGTTGCATTAATAGTGCTTTTAGTGGTTGTTTGGTCTCTGCTTTCGATGTTATTTAGAAATCGATGGGCAGCTCACGAGCTTTCAATAATTAGAATAAGTAATACGCAATTAAACAGAGCAAGTCTTGATTTTGCTTCACTGTTTCGATTTACTTCACAAATTTCACAGCAATATAAGAGTTCGTTATTGAATAGACGCTTTGGGTTAATATCTCAAGGTCAAAACGGTAGTGAGAAGATCTCAACCTTATTGGGAGGACAATCAGGTGTGGATTCAGCTTTTCTTAATAGTGATTACGGCCCATTAAGAGCACTCATATGGGCACTTCCGGGGCTAGGTTTTATGGGAACGGCATCTGAGATGGCATCTTCAGTATCTGGTTTAAGTACCGCTTTAGCTACAACTCAAGATTATGGTGGTTTGAGAAATCTACTGGTGAATAATGTGGTTCCTCACTTGGCGGGTGCTTTTAACATAACCCTCTTTGCATTGGGCAGCAGTGTGTTGATGTTCTTACTCATGTCGTTAGAATTCCATTTCGAGGAACAGGCAATTTATGATGCTGATATGCTTTGTTTGCGAGTTATATCTCGAACCCAGGAAACTCAAAGCGCAAATAGCATTCCTGCTGGATATGATAATCTTATTTTAGAAATGAAAGAACTAGGGAAACAGTTCAATTCGTCGTCCGCTGCTTTATCACAAATCAATCAAAGTGATGGAATCTTGTTAAAGCTATTAAACTCTATGAATACGGCTATGCTTGACATAGCAATGAAGATTGAGAGAGTAGAGAACAATTTAAGAAAGGATGAAGAGTTCATAATAAAAAGAGTGCCCCATTAGGAGCTACTATTATGTTCAGTAGAAGTTTTGGACAAAGACGCAGTGCAGCAGAACCGCCGATTGAAATGCGGTTTGTGGATCTATTCATGATAATAGTTACAACGCTTATGTTTATGATAGTTATGCTAAGCATTGTTAGCGCATTTGTGGGAGGATCCAATCAACTCGCCGAAACATCGCCGAGGATTATCTCGGTTGGGTTGCCTGCTGGTTTAGCCCATCATTTATATAATATTACCCTTGCAGCAACCGGCGGATCAAATCCGTATAAATGGAAAATTGTAGCAGGCTCTTTACCGGTCGGGTTGACGTTAGATGAAGCTAGCGGAATTATTACAGGGACACCCAAAAACATACAACAAGCCCAGTTCACTCTTGCGGTGATTGATAATGATAATCGATCAAATCATAAGGATTTTTCTCTAGAAATTTTACAAGCAGGGACGCAAGCAGCGGAAGTAAAGCGGACGATATTCGTAATAGGAAATGCTATTTATATTCCAGACGGTCAGGTAGACTTTCCCTACTCTTTCCAATTAAATGCGTTTGGAGGTATTCCGCCTTATGTTTGGCAACTAGTAAATGGTAATATTCCCCAAGGAATATTATTGACAAACGATGGTCAAATAACGGGCAATCCAACAACAGCATCTGCAACAGATTTTGTAGTAAGAGTGAAAGATAGCCAAGGCGAAATGGTTCAACAGGATATACATCTGGTGATTAATCCTGCTCCCATTCCAATTTGGAGAAGATTACTTAGCTATATTGATATTTGCCTAAAGATATTTGGATATATTATTGCCGCAATACTATTATATGATTACGTCTTTGTTGATCGACCAGCAGGCACTTACCGTCAGCCTGAAAAAATTTCACTTTGGTCTCGAATAACAAAGCGAAAAAAATAAGTCAAGATAGATAAGTTAAATCACATAATGTAGCTATATGTTTGCGTTCAAAGCTAGCAAGCACATCAGCATTGTGCCTTTTATTTTCACTGAAACCCCAATCCTCTTTCCTTCATCGAAACAAATCTTCCTTGACCGATAATCAAATGATCCAACACTTCCACATCCAATAATTTTCCAGCTTGTACGATGGCACGCGTCACCGCTACATCATCCGGGCTTGGGGTCGGATCGCCGCTGGGATGATTATGCACCACGATCAGCGCGGCGGCATTGCGCCGAATTGCCGCCTTGAAAATTTCACCCACTCGAACCTGCGATGTGTTGACCGATCCACGATACACCTCGACAATATCCAGCACATGATTGCGAGTGTCGAGCAACAGCACACGCAGATGTTCCTGCTCCAATGCGGACATTTCATATTGCACCAGCGCGGCCGCGTCTGCGGGGCTATTGATGGTCGGACGCTCCTCGGTTGATTCGAGCGTAAGCCTTCGCCCCAATTCAATCGCGGCTTTGATCTGCGCGGCTTTGGCTTCGCCAATTCCATGCTGATTAACCAACTCGTCAAACGGTGCGCGATGCAATCCACCCAATCCGCCGAATTGTTGTAACAAGCGCTGCCCGACCTGAACCGCATTCTCGCCGTGCACACCCACGCGTAATAAGATGGCAATCAACTCCGCGTTGCTCAATGCCTGCGGTCCAAGCGAAGATAACCTTTCACGCGGACGTTCGGTTTCGTGCAGGTCGGTGATTCGATAAACAGGATGTGTCGCATCGCTCATGGCTTGATCCTTTCCCGCAAACAACAAAGATGGACTTCAACTTGTCAGGGTGAAGCGAAATACTTTTGATAGAGAGCGTCGCTGACAAACGCCAATCCGGTACCATTCCGGTAAATCAAACGAAATCCAGTTAATTGATTTTCGGATGCGTCCGAAAAAAATTGATGCACAGCCTGGAATGCATTCTGGTTAATTGCCGCCGCGACCGCGCCCGGCTGAGTATAGTCAGAGATGCGCTGCTGCCAGAGCAAAATGACGTCCGGTTTATCTTTTTGAACGACGGCATAGTTCGTGGTGACGTAAAAGGAAAGCACGCGGTCGGAAGCGGAATCGGGGAAATACATGCGGACATCGCGCAGGATCACATACGTCTGATCAGACGGAAGCTTGTATAAATATTTTTGACTTAAATCGTTATAGAACTGAATGGCCGTACTGGTCTGCTCGCGGGTGAGATCGTTGTGATAAAGCTTTGCATCCGCTGACAGATAACTTACTGCCTGATATCCAACGATAAGAACAACAATTGCCAGCCACAACTTATTTCCCCATGTCTTCAAAAATGAGCCGTTGTATTTTTCGGAAAGCCAGGAAGCTGGTTTGATTTCAAAGGCTGTTGCGGCACAGCTAAACAAAGGGATCAAGATCGGCAGAAAGTAGTGATCTAACTCGGCAGAGACAACGTAGAGAACATAAAAGGAAAATGGAACGACCCAGCAAAGGATCAGGAGATGCAGAACCGGCCTGGACGATTTCCAAATTCCCAGCAACAACACCAGCACGATAAAGATCAGAAACGGCGGCCAGGCAAGGTCGGCAAGCACCCAAAGCCATGTAAACAACTCTTTGACGTAATATAAAGTGTAGCCTTGAGTCATGGTATTCGTCATGTGATGGACGAGCATCAACATTTGATTGCGTTCGCTTTGGATCAAGAGGAACGGGTCGCTGGCAACAATCACGAGCGCCAGCAAAGCAACGAATATTACCGCGGCGGGCAACGCCTGCTTCCATGAAATCTTTTTTTGTTGGATGCCGATCAGGATATAAACGGGAATTGTAATAAAGAAGAATAGTCCCAACACCTTTGTAGCGACTGCCAATCCGCAGGCAACCGCTGCCAGTCGAAAATTGATTCCAAATTTCAATTCGTCTCGATCCAAAAAGAAAAACACAAATACAACAAATAGAACCGCAAGGCTGTCGGCGTGCCACCAAAGGTCATTCTCCACCACCGCGTAAACGGACAGCAGGAATATAAATGTGATGATGGACGTAAAATACGAACGAAACTTGGTCTGTGTATAAACCATCAGCAGAATTGCCAGCAACATGGGCAGGACGCTGATGAACTGGCGCAGAAGCAGCATCGCCAGTTGAACGTTCTGGCTGTTGAGCGCATTGGTCAATTTAAGCGGCAATAAGACGAGTGCACTGCCGCCATAAAACGGAAAGCCGTAAGAGTAATCGCCGTACAGGATGAATTTATGAAGGGCATCCTTTAGATTGCCGCCGCTCAGCATGGACAGCGCGGTTGGATATTGGATATGCTCATCCGGCGAAAACAGCGAGATCATCGAATAAGTTTTCGCGCCGGTTGCGTTGGGAAAAATAAACGCGATGAAATAGATCGCGCCGATGACGATCAACAGCCAGAGAATCTTTTTTTGTGTACGATCCATCATCTTAAGGTTGAACGTTTCCGACCAATCCCAATTCAGGCGCGATGCGGCGCATGGCAACGATCACGTTGCCCGTGTGTTCCCACAACTCCACGCCGAAATCTTCGGCGGCTTTGGCCATCTCGGCGCGGTCGGTGCCGGCGGCAAAGGCTTTATCCTTCCATTTCTTTTTAACGGAAGACGGCTCAAGGTCAAAGAGAGAACGGGATGGACGCACCAGCGCGACCGCAGTCACCAAGCCGGTGATTTCATCGCACGCATACAGCGCTTTGCGTCTCAATGTATCACGCGGCACATTCGTCCCTTCGCCGTGACTCAAAATATCCTGAATGAGTTCTTCACTGACGCCGCGCTCGCGCAGGATCGGCGCGCCTTTGATGGGATGCTCATTCAGCGTGGGATGAATCTCCCAATCGAAATCGTGGATGAGGCCGAGCAATCCCCACGCTTCCACATCTTCGCCGAATTTTTCGGCGTAGAAACGCATACAAGCTTCCACCGAAAACATGTGGCGCACCAGACCTTCGTTCTTTACATATTCACGTACCAGAGCAAGACCTTCATCGCGATTCATTTAGTTCTCCGTAAAGATGGGTTCGGGCTTACCAAGCACCGGCAACGGCTTTTCAACATACACATCCCAAAATGCGCCGACCGTGGCGAGTTGTTCGCGGATGTTCCAAATCAACATCAGCTGGGGCCAATACCAATAATTGTTCGCCTCCACGCCGACGGCTTGGACGCCAAGCATGTTGCACAAAAACAATGCCGCGCGGCATATGAAATTGTTGCGTGACCAACAGCGCCGAATTGAGACCGAAGATGGCTTTGGCGCGATAGCATGTATCATACGTTCGACGTCCGGCATAATCAAGAACAATCGCATTGTCCGGGACGCCGAGGCTGAGCGCGTATTGACGCATCGCTTCCGGCTCATTGTAATTGACAAAACGATTGTCGCCGCTCATCAATAACTTTTGAACCTTACCGCTTAAATAAAGTTGAGCTGCCGTTCTAACACGGTCTTTTAGAATCAGAGTAGGCTGACCATCGCGGGTCAAGCCTGCGCCGAAGACGATGGCGACGCGCTCGGTCGGTACCAATTCAACGGTGTAAATGCGCGTCGAACTATAAATCGTCGTGATGACACGCGGCAATATCAGAATGACCAGTCCGGCAGCTGCGAGCGCGATGAATATGTTTCGGATGAACTTCCAATTTTGTTTTGACATTCTTTTGATTCTACCAAATGAAAGGAAAGGTTACAGCAATCGATCTCCAGCCTCCACTGCATCCACCCGGTAATGGCAGCCTCGGCTCTGACGATTATGATAAGCGGCCTGGGCGACGATCAACGCAACCTCCACCGCATTTCGCAATCCAATCAAGCCATCGCTCAATTTTGTTTTTTGATAAAAGGTTTCGATCTCGTTTTGCAAATGGCGCAGCTCACGGATGGCACGCGCCAGCCGGTCGCCGGAGCGGATCAAGCCGACATAATGCCACATGATATTTTAAATCGTCTGCATGTCACCTTAAATCAACGCCGGATCAGAATCGTTGATCAATCCGCTTTCATCCCATGGTGGAATATCCTCGCGGGTTGGAATCGGAAACGATTTGGCGTTTAACGTTTCTTCTATTTTTTGTCCGGCGCGATGACCCCACACGAGTCCTTCCAACAAGGAAGTGGACGCCAGACGATTCGCTCCGTGCAAACCTGTGCAGGATACCTCACCCACCGCGTAAAGATCCGCAATGCTGGACTGTCCGTATTCATCCACAGCAATTCCGCCACAGAAATAATGTGCGGCGGGAACAACCGGGATTGGCTCACGCGTAATATCGAGTCCAACGCGCATACATTCGGCATAGATATTGGGGAAACGGGTTTTTATGGCGGAGGCAGACATATGAGACGCAATGTCCAAAAGAACGAACGAATAGCCGTTCGTCTCCATTTCTGAATGAATAGCTCTTGCAACAATATCGCGCGGTGCGAGGTCCTTCCATTCAGGAGAATATTTTTGCATAAAAGGATGTCCATTCGGATCGAGCAGAACGCCGCCTTCGCCGCGCATCGCTTCGCTGATCAGGAATCCTTCCGCTCCAGGAACCGCCAATGCAGTGGGGTGGAACTGAATATATTCCGCATTGATGATGCGCGCACCCGCACGCGAGGCCATCGCAAGGCCGTCGCCGCGTGCGCCCGAAGGGTTGGTGGTGTTGCGATAGATGCGTCCCAAGCCGCCTGTCGCCAGAACTGTAATCGCTGCCAACGTTCGATGAATGGCTTTCCCGTTGTAGTCAAATACATATGCACCATGGCATTGGATCGGACGATAATTATCCAATGGATCGCGCGAGTGATGCGGATACGTGATCAAATCCACCGCCGTGGCGTTGGAAAGCACTTCGATGTTGGGATAATTCTTTAACAATGCAACCAGGCCGTTGCTGATGGCGGCACCGGTTCCATCTGCAACATGGACGATCCTTCGCCGCGAGTGAGCGGCTTCCTGACCATACGCCAGCGTTCCATCCGCTTCACGGTCAAACTGAATGTGCGCCTCACCGATAAGAATATCATCTGTAAGCCGCGGACCTTCATTAGCAAGGATGCGCGCAAATTCCGGCAAGGATGCGCCAGCCCCAGCGTCAAGAATATCCTTGACCAAAAGTTCGGCGCTATCGACCGGCCCGCGATGGATAATTCCTCCCTGTGCCCAGAATGTATTTGATTCGTGAACATCAGACGCGCGGGTAAGGAGAATGATTTTCCGCTTCGGGTTTTGCGCGAGTTGAATGGCTGTTGCAATACCGGCAATCCCCGAGCCGATAATCAAAACATCAGTGGTCTTCATGCGTTATCCAATTTTGATCATTCGATCCACTGCCTGAAAAGCTTTAATGCGGATCTCTTCCGGAATATCGATCACATAGCGATTATATTTCAGTGCATCGCGCGTGTCTTCCATTGTAATCGTGTTCATGTGCGGACAGCGCACCATGCACAGCCGCAGCATATCCTTTTCTGGATTGGCCGCCGCGACATTATCGCCCATCGAGCATTCGGTCAGCAATAGATAATGCGGCGCTTTCAATTCGCGGACATATTGGATCATGGCATTCGTGCTTCCGGAGAAGTCGGATGCATTAACAACGTCCGGGCTGCATTCCGGATGCGAGAGAATCACCACATCCGGGAATTGTGCGCGCACCGTATCGATATCCTTGACTGTAAATTTCTCATGGACTTCACATCGTCCGTGCCACCCGATCATTTGAACATCGAGCAAGCTGGTCTCTGCTTGTGAAAAACCGGATGGAGTGAGGGATGGAAAGATAATATGCTTCCCGCTCTCTTTAGCCACATTGCTGGCTAAATATTGATCAGGCAAAAAGATAACTGTATCGGTATTGAGAGATTCAACCACTGCAACCGCATTGCTTGAAGTACAACAGATATCGCTTTCCGCTTTGACGTCCGCATAGGTGTTGACATACGTCACAACCGGCACGCCGGGGAATTTTTTCTTAAGGTTGCGAACATCCTCGGCAGTGATGCTGGCGGCGAGCGAGCAACCCGCTTTCGTCGCGGGCAGAAGAACCGTTTTGTTTGGATTCAAAATCTTGGCAGTCTCTGCCATAAATCTCACACCGCAAAATACGATCACATCTTTATCAGTCTGCGCGGCTTTGCAACTCAAGTCCAGCGAATCGCCTTTGAAATCCGGCACAGAATAAAACAGCACAGGCTCCATGTAATTGTGTCCCAAAATAACAGCATTGCGTTGTTTCTTCAACTCGTTGATCTCAACGGCAATCTCCGCTTTATATGCCAATTCAAAATCTGGCACCACATTCGCCAGATGCAATTTCATTTCCTCGTATAACTTTTGTGCTTCGGAATTCATCTTTTTCCTTTATATTTCGGTGTCATTGCCTGCACTGAGCCGCAGGCACATGTGCGAGGAGCCGCATAGCGGCGACGTGGCAATCTCCTGTTTGCATTTAATATGAGATTGCCACGGGCGCTTCGCGCCCTCGCAATGACATTTGTTTATCGGACATAGTCGAATGAAACATCGAATGTTTTTGCAGAATGCGTCAGCGTGCCAATCGAAATAAAGTCAACGCCCGTCTCTGCAATGCGCCGGACGTTTTCCAGATTTACATTCCCTGACGCTTCGAGCTTGGCGCGTCCCTTCGTGATGCTGACAGCCTCTGCCATCATCTCAACTGTCATATTGTCCAATAGAATGCGATTGATTTTCAATTCAAGCGCGGCGCACACATCGTCCAGCGTTCGAGCCTCGACTTCAAGCTCCACATCGCTATGGGCAGCGCGTGCGCGTCGGACGGCTTCTTCGAGGCTTCCAGCGAAATCAATATGATTATCTTTAATCAGCATCATATCGTAGAGTCCAACACGATGATTCTTACCGCCTCCGCGTAATACAGCTAGTTTGTCTAACATGCGCAAACCTGGTGCGGTCTTGCGCGTGTCGAGAATAATGGCTTTTGTACCGGCAACCGCATCCACAAACTGACGCGTTAACGTGGCAATGCCGGAGATGCGACCCAAAAAATTTAACGCGGTCCGTTCTCCGGTCAGGAGAGAACGAACGGCCCCGGAAACCGTCGCCAGAGTCTGATGATCATTCACGCGAGCGCCTTCGGATACTGCGGGATTGAAATCAGTATTTGAATCAACCATCTCATAGACAGCATTCACTACGTCCAGCCCGGCAATGATGCCGCTTTGCTTCGCAATGATTCTCCCTTGCATCAAAGCATCAAATGAAACGATGCTGTTTGTGGTTATATCGCCGCCGCCGATGTCTTCCAGAAGTGCTCGGTGAATAGCTGCCAGAATGTCAGGATGTAAAGCTTTCGTATGTTTATCCTTCATCAGGACTAATCATACGCCAATCTGAATATTCCGTGCAATTGAAAATTAACAATCACGATCCACCCTGTGCATGTTTTATATCAACTCTTGTCTCAACCTCGCGCTGGCGAAATCCATCAGCGCCACGACGATCACAATGAACGCCACAACGGTTCCCGCTTTGTGATATTCAAGAGAACCAAAGAATGTGGTGAGGGTCAAGCCGATGCCGCCGCCGCCCGCGAAGCCGATGATCGTCGCCATGCGGATGTTGATATCCCATTGATAGATCAGGTACGATACGAACGGCGGGACGATCTGCGGAAGAACCGCATACACGATCATTTGCAAACGGTTCGCGCCGGTGGCATTGACCGCTTCGATGGGGCCCGCATCGATATTCTCGATGGCCTCCGAAAACAATTTGCCGATCAATGCAAATGAAGTCACGGCCAATGCCAGCATTCCCGCGAACGGACCAATGCCAACCCAAAAGATGAAGATGACTACATAAAGCAACGCCTCAATCGAGCGCAGGAGGCTGAGCATTGCCCGCGTTGCGTAATAAATCCAAGCCGAGAGCCGACTGCGTCCGGTCAGATTCTTGGCGGCGAGAAAGCTGAAAGGCAGTGCTGCGATCGCGCCCAGCGTAGTGGCAAGAAATGCCTGAAAGATCGTCACGATCATTTGCTGGATGACAGGTTTCAAAACATCCGACGAGAGATCAATCGTCACGAAGTCATGAATCAATTGACCGAAGTTCGTGCCGGGGCTGAGCATATCCTTGATGCTGATGCCGCTCAGATTCCAGCAATAGATGAAAGCCAGCGCGCCGAGGATTACATAAAAGGCAATGCGTAAATTGTTAAGAAAGGCCGCTTCGCAGTTTCGACTTTTTGCGGCTGATCCTTTAAGATGCTTTCGCGCCACTTCTCGAACTGATGAAATCCACCAAAACAATGACGATCACCACAGCCCATAACGCGGTTGCGTATTGCTGATAGCCTCCCATGCGCACGGTCTCGACCACAAAGAATCCAATTCCGCCACCGGCCACAAACCCGATGACCGTTGCGGAACGCATATTGATATCCCAGCGCAGAAGCGAATAAGCCAGAAAGGATGGAGTGATCTGCGGAATGATTGCATATCGGATGGTCTGGATTAAATTCGCGCCGGTCGCGCTGACCGCCTCCACCGGACCCTCGTCAATGTGTTCGATCTCCTCTGAAAACAATTTCCCCAACGCGGCCACGGAGTGAATCGTCAATGCAATCACGCCTGCAAAACTTCCCAGCCCCACCCAAACGATGACGATCAAGCCCCATACAATCGTATCCACGGCGCGCACCACATTCAGGATCGTGCGCATGACATAATAGACGATCATGCCGCCGCGTACCCGCGACATGATATTGTGCGCCGCCAAAAAGCTAACCGGTATGGCAAGGATGGTAGAGAAAATTGTTGCCATTAATCCCATGGCGATGGTTTGAAGCATCGTTCCGGACGAAAACGTCTTGACGTTACTTCCTTGTTGAGCCAAGCCCAATTTCACTTCCCAAGATGGAGCAGAAATATCTTTAACACTTCCAACAATATCTGATAAGTTATCGCTCCAGCGAATCGGGCCTTGTGTGGTTCGCCCCGATAATTTATCGCTGGTGTATGTGAACATGCACTGCCACGCACATATTTGATCATTGCCATTAATGGTTATGGTGATCACATCCGGATTAAGCAAATTGGTCGCGACCGTGCGCGCATCACTGAAACGTTCAACGAGTCGATCCAATCGAACGTCGGTAACATTCCAGGCAATAACATAAAGAATGATTGCGATGAAGGCGATGCCAGGAAGAAGGTTGATGGTCTTCGCACTCGATAAAGCGCGGGCATCCATGATGTTCCAAATCCAAAACAGGATCAATGGAAGCCACAGCCAGCTGGTTGTGAATTCGCCGAGGGTTATTTTCCCGATATTCTGATGGACGAGCGACCAATTGACGAGAAACGCTGAAATCAGCACTACAAAAAATATTACGAAACCGCGCTGACGCTTCTTAAGCAGGAATTGTCCAAGCCCTGGAAGAATCAAAGAAGAAAATGTTATGAGGGCAGGATTGGTGGAAGGCGTTGGGGTATTCCCTGATTCGTTCATGAAAGAAATGATGGGAAAGTTATCAAGGCACGCGGATGCTAAATAATCGAAACGCGCTCCGCTTCCTGACCATAGATGGCTTTGAATTGAGCGTCATCAATTTGCTTTGGCAATCCCTGGAAGACCAGTTCGCCATCTTTCAAGGCGATGGCGCTGGTAGCATAGCGATGCACCAGGTCGAGGAAGTGCAGACTGCAAAGCACAGTGATGCCGCGCTCTTTATTCAGTTGCTCGAGATATTTCAAAATGGAATGAGCCAGCACCGGGTCGAGCGAAGCGACCGGTTCATCCGCCAAAATCAACTTCGGTTCCTGCATCAAGGCGCGCGCAATCCCGACGCGTTGCTGTTGTCCGCCTGAAAGCGAATCGGCGCGCACATTGGCTTTTTCCGCAAGACCGACTTGTTCGAGACTGGTCAATGCCCGCTTATGGTCATCAGAAGAAAATAAATGCAATGAACTGGCAAGCGTGTTGACATAACCCAAACGGCCGGTGAGCACATTCGTGAATACGGATGAGCGTTTTACCAAGTTGAATTGCTGGAAAACCATCCCGATCTGACGGCGAACCTTGCGCATTTCACCAGTAGAAGCCGCGGTGACATCCTGATCGTTCCAATAAATCTTTCCGGATGTCGGCTCGATGAGGCGATTGATGCAACGCAACAAAGTGGACTTGCCCGAACCGCTCAAGCCGATCACGGCGAGGAACTCGCCATCCTTAACTTCAAAGCTGACGTTTTTCAACGCCCGCGTCCCGTTGGGATAGACCTTCGTGAGATTTTCAACTCGTAACATATGCAAAAAGAAAAGCCTGATGGCATTATAACGCCTCAGGCTTTTATAAAATCTTTACTTAATCAACGAAGCAGGATCAACTCCGGCTTTCTGAAGAACTTCAGGAAGTCGGCATACATCGTGAAGGTTAAGTCAATTTTCTGGAAAGCATTGACGTTATATAGTTTGGTCAGCACGGCCTTGCCGCCCGGATCGTTGGACATGGCAAGCAACGCTTCGGTGGTGATCGTTTGAAGTTTGGGATCGAGCGTCTTGATGTATTGAACGCCATCGTTCGGGATGCGATCCGTATCTGCAAAGATATTAACCTTCGTGGCAATATCAGGATAGGTGGCCGCCAGGTTGGCACTGAATCAGTCAAGATATCAATGTAAGATGCACCTGCATCGCAATCGCCTTTGTATACGGCAATTGCCACGTTGTTGTGAGAACCAGCATTTTGGGTGGCTTTGAAGTCGGTGTCGGGATTGATACCATTGGCAGCCAGAATGATGCGTGGAACGATGTAACCTGAAGTGGAGAGCGGGTCAACGAAGCAGAAAGTCTTGCCTTTTAAATCCGCGAAGGATTTGATGCCCGTGCTTGCACCGGCAATGAACTCGCCGCGATAGAATGGTTCCAGTTGTTGTTTAAAGCTTTATCTGGGTCAAGATTGTTGGTGGCGTATTTCCGCAGGTTGATCAAAGCTGGAATGATACCGTACTTGGCTTGCGCGGCAAGAATGGAGAACGTGTTGAGGAGCAAATTAATTTACTTAAGCTGCGAAAATATCCTTCTTGCGTTGACATATTCTTATCTCCCTTTTTTATAAGGCTTAAATATTTTTTGGATGACTAATAATTTATATTTCCTGCGCTGTTCCTGATCGATTATTTTTAGCGCCTCTGACTATTTTTTCTTTTTTAGCAGATTTTTTCTTGACAGTCTTTCGCTTGAATTCCGTCTTCGAAGCGACAATATCTTCCTTATCGCGGTCTTTCAGCCACTGGACAATTTTAGGCGCGAATAATTTCTGGAATTTAGAACTCACATAAATGCCGATGTGTCCTGTTTCCAGACAAACATCCTCCACATCCTTGCTTCCAACCGCTTTGGACAGCATATTGCAGGCCGTAGGCGGCACCAGGTGGTCATACTCGCCGAAAAAATTCAAAAGCGGCATGGTCAGCTTCTTTAAATCGACGCGCTTGCCGTCCAGAAACATCTTGCTTTGAATCAACAAATTTTTCTTATAGCAGTCTTCGACAAACTGACGAAAGGTTTCTCCGGGAACGTCGGGACTGTCAAAAATCCAGCGTTCCATCCGCACGAAGTTTTCCACAAATTCCTTGTTGTCCATATTTTCCATAAAACCGACGTATTTGTCTATCATCAAGCGCGCGGGATTGAGCAGAAGAAATCCTAAATTCATCAGATCGCCGGGAATATTGCCGAATGTACGAATCATCCGATCCACGTCGACATCTTTCATCCATATATGCAGAAGCCCTTTGTCTGTGTCAAAGTTGGATGGCGTAACAGTGGTGATAAGATTTTTTATTTTATCGGGATGAAGCGCGCAGTACATGATGCTGAATGTTCCGCCCATGCATATGCCCATCAGGTTGATTTTAGGGATATTATGTTTTTTACGGATGAAATCGACGATATTATTCATGTAGCCGTTGACATGATCGTCAATCGTTAAAAATTGGTCTTTGCGCTTGGGGTATCCCCAGTCCACCATATACAGATCGATGCCTCCTTCAAGAAACGTTTTGACAACGCTCCTGTCCGGTTGTAAATCCAGCATGGTTTCGCGGTTGATCAGCGCGTAAACTACCAGCAGCGGCGCTTTTAACTTATTTTCAGCGTTTTCATTGCGAGAGTAGTGCTTAAGCTTGACCCGGTCTTCTTCATACACAATTTCATAAGGCGTCGAGCCGAGTTCATAGTTGAGCTGACCCTGCAAAATTTCGGATGCCTTGTAAACGCGCTGCTGTGCCTTTTCCGCGTCTTCGGCCATTCTTTCCAGAATCAGATCCAGGGGAATTTTTGATGAATTCATAAGAAAATCTTCACTCCGAAAAATTTTGGTCACTGACCATCAAATATAAGCAGACTGGCTACTTAACGATAGTCAGAGTGTTCGGCGAAATATCAAGTTGTTTTTCGAGTTTGTTTACCCTCTTTTTAAGCAGGTGGAACTCCTTGTATAAATCATCAATTTCCTTATGCGTCACAATAGGCAGCAATTGGAAAAAATCTTCCAGGGTTTTATTCCTGACAATGATGAAATCATTCATCTGATTGAGCGTACGATGCAGCACATCAGTGTATTCCTTGGATTTGAACAGATTGATGTAATGGCCTTCCAGAATCTTTATCCATATCGCGTAACTTTCTTTTGTTTCCTTGGGAAGATTCCCTTCTTCGGCCATCTGCTGGAGTTTCTCCTGAAAAACTTTGAAAGACTTTTCCATCGGTAAATAAAGGACGGAAAAAAATTCAGCCAGCATAGTTTCAAAGAGATTGTGCTTATCCAGCATTTCATTGAATCGTTCCTGATAAAAACGGGTAGGTCCCAGAGGAGGAATTTTAAGGTACTGCCGCAATTCTTTTTCGTAAATATCCTTCAGCGATTCAAATACTTCCTGATCCAGATTGTCGAATTTATACGCTTCAGTGCTTTTACCGATCTTGCCTGCTTTTTCTATCAAATGATTTTGTATTTGAAGAGCTGCGTCAAAACCTGATTTGGCCATTTTTAGGAGAATTTCCGGCAGAGCGATGAAGGTATTGCCCACTGCAGAGGCGGATTCCGGCTCGCTCATCATCCGGGAAAAAGATTTGAACTGATTTAAATTTATATCCAACTGCTTCGTAAAGCGGTTTTGTGTCGGCGGTTTGTGTATCGAGGGCATTATCCGGGCTTGGCGGTATTGCTTTAGCCATATTGAGCCACATATCCAAAGCTGTCTGCAACCATGGAAAAACGGAAGATTCTTGAAACGGATTCTGTTTGTCTTCGTCAGCCATTTTTCACCTTACGTTGAAAAACTATTAAAGAAAGCGCCTCTTGACTGTTAAAAAACTGTGTTTAATTTAGTAATGAGTATAATATTTGTCAATATCATTTTCCTGAATTACGTATGATAATTATGTATTATGAAACTTAATCAGTGAAGATATTTTGTTGAATTATGGACGGATTAAAATATGCTTAATGAAAATATCACTAAGATCACGCCGGACGAACTAATGAATGTCTTCGGTTTTTCCCCTGCCGATAATGCGGAAAACTTTACGACAGCCCTGCCCTGGAAAAGCAAATTAATCGGTCAGCAGATCAGAAGTTTATTCGATTATAAAAGAGCCCTTGATTCCGTCAGCAAGGAGATGTGGATATTCGGACCCTTTGGCGATTGCTGCGTTCTGGCAAAGCGCGATGCTGGATTTGATGCTGACGGCCAGTCAAAGCCAGCGCACGCCTGGCCGTTGGAGCGTCCAGGAATCCTGATGCCATTGCCGATATGAACGGCTGGATATACAAAAACTATTCCCGGCTTCTTTATACTTTAACAGGTTTTTTTATTAAAGACGGAAAATTCAACCGGGAAAAAGCCCGGATGATTTGCACAACGTCAAAAGGTAAAGAATTTTTAAAAAACTATATGGATGAGTTTCTCCAACTGGAATATCAATACAATAATATCGGGTTGACGCGCCTCAAAGCCATGAAAGAGCTCTTAAAGTGCCTGGTGGTTTTGATCACGGAACAAACTTTTGCCAATGGTGATTTGCCTTTCGCCAAAAAAAATCCGGATGGAACATTGATCAATTCTTTTGATGATTACCTTGCGGAAAATCGCGTCCGTCTGGAAAATCTTTATGACGCCAACGCTTTTGACATTAAAGAATATTCCGAAAGAGCGACATCCGGCAATATTGGTTTTTCAGCTTATGAATATGTCGAAGGATCAAAAATTCATCAGGTGAGTTTGCGCCATTACACGATTCCTCGAGGCATTAAACCCAACGGCAAAATTATATATATGGCGACACCGCTCATTAACAAACCCGAACTTTTCGACCTTGCTCCCGGCAAGTCTGTGATCGAAGCTTTACTTAAAAAAGGTTATGATCATTTATATGGTTGATCACGGTGATCCGGGCTGGGAGGAAACCGAGTTGGGACTTGATTTTTATGGAAAAACGATTCCTGATCTTTATTTCGACATCATCAAAAAGAGGCATCCGCAAAACGAAATATATGTAATGGCATATTGCATGGGCGGCACACTCATGTTGCCTTATCTTGCCAGGCGGGCAGAAGAGCTTTTCGCTGCCGGCAAGCCGATGGATATAAAGAAAATAGCTCTGTTGGCTTCACCGGTGAAGTTTGATGATGAAGACAGCGGTCATTTCCCGATTCGCTCACTCATCCGCAGCGATTATGATCCCTACCTGATGGAAGAACTCTTCGGCGCGGTTAATATTCCGCCGCAGGTCATTGAATCGGGTATGAATGAAATACAGCCCGGCGTCCAATATACGGTCGTTTTAGGTTTTTATAGCCGCGCGGAAACAAAAGAATCGATTATAGACGCAGCGCCTTTCCTTTACTGGCTGACACATGGAACTAAATTCCCCATAACCGCTCATATTCAATGGATTCAAAATATATTCATAGGCAATCAGATTTATGAAGGGAAATATTGTCTTTCCTCCACCAATCCTAAGTTCGATGGAAAGCCGGTCAATATGTCCATATTGAAACAAGCGGGGGTCAGAATTTTTGATTACAAAGGTTCAAGAGATCCCATAGCGCCTGCAGGTTCTTGCGTGGCCGGTGAGACATGGGGACAGGTGGATAAAAGTAATGTCAAGTTCACCAGCAAGAGCCTCAATCGGACAATTGAGAAAAATATCGGGCATATTTTTGTCGTCAGCCGTAAATTGCTTGCTGAATTCCTTGTCTCTGGTCGAAGATTTTTATCAGGAACCATCGCTAAATCAACCGGTTCCTCTGAAACAAAAAAAATCAGCCGGTCTCGGATGCGGTCAAAAAAATTGTAGATATTAAAGATTTCAGGTGGGGAGATGACGATGCGGCATTGCGGCCAACAGTATTACACAGGTAGTAGTTTTTACCTGCCAATTATCTATCATTCTATTCTCATTGCTATTTAGTATTTAGTGGACTAATTTTGCGAATATAGAAAGTTTTCAAGATTTAATGAAATGATCAAAACAATATTTTTTACAAAAAAAGGAGGCAACAATGGACAACAAGCAAATAGTGAAACAGATTATGGATTTGCACAAGGCAGCACTTGATAACAGCTTTTCAACAATGGCCATATTTCATGATCAGGCGGAAAAACTTTTGAAGACTTTCATCGACAATAACCCCGGTATGGGAGATGAAGGCAAAAAGGTTATGAACCAGTGGTTCGATGTGTACAAGAAGGCTCGTGACGATTTCAAAAAGGCCCTGGATGAGGGACACGCTAAGATAGAAGCATTTTTAAACTCCGACCCAAAGGACATGTTTAAGAATCAAAACGAAATGATGTTCAATACTTTCTTAAACCAGGCAAACTGGATGCCCCAGGATTTCAAGAAAGCCACAGAAGAATTGACTAATATGTATAAAAAAGGCTATGACGAATTCAAGAAATATGCCGATGAGAACATGAGTCACATGAAAGACTTTTTCTCTATTGCAGGAAAGCAGAAGAAATAAGTCTGTGCACCCGACTGATTGAGGAGACTATCGATTGCATCACAGAATCGACAGCCATAAGGAATGCTTTGCCTATGGTGTAAAGGCTTTACTTTTGGCGGAAAGTCGTACTATCCTGATGCTGGGCAATAGTGGCCTGTAAGCTCGGCTTCGGAATGATACACTATATCATCTCTATCGATCATGCCACAAGTTGCCAATCATGTTGTACAAGCCGGGCTAAGGCGCTTTGAGAATATTTATGGAAAAACAACCCGATAATAAGCATATTCAGCAATGGTCCGATTGGCAAAAATATCTGAGCGAATACATCGTGGATTCCGTTCAGCGGTCGATTATTTTTACGGATATTCTCCGTAAAAGAGGCAACAACTACATCAAACATATCCGTAGCGGCCAGCCGCCGGTGCTGGCGTTTAATTATGAAATGATCCTCAATGCCAAGACTTTTAAGCATCCCTGCAATTACGCGCTGGTCAGAATTTCGGAGCGCCGTAGTAAAGATTTACCTGTTAGATAATAGTAATCGCTATCAAAAAATCAAAGAAAGTTTAACCAAACCCAAAAGGCCCATCGTGATCATTGATCCGCGCGCCGGTCATGGCCCGGGTATCGGGGGGTCGAAACGCGACTCGGAAATCGGCATGGCTCTGGATTACGGACACCCGGTTTATTTCATCCTGTTTTACACAGATCCCATCCCCGGCCAAACCCTGCCTGATGTCATAGAGGCCATGGAAATATTCTTTGAGAAGGTTGCCGAATTAAATCCCCACGCCGATGCGCCGGCCATCATTGGCAACTGCCAGGCGGGATGGGCAGCCGCACTGGCTTGTGCGGACAAACCCGGCATCGCGGGACCACTGGTGCTCAACGGCGCGCCCTTGTCTTACTGGAGCGGCATTGCCGGTGTCAATCCCATGCGCTACATGGGAGGACTCTTAGGCGGCGTATGGGTCAATTCATTTTTCAGCGATTTGGGCAATGGCGTGTTTGACGGCGCGAATCTGGTTCTGAACATGGAGCTTTTGAATCCGGCCAATACATACTGGACAAAGCAGTATAATGTGTATTCTCAGGTGGACACAGAGGAGGAACGCTATCTCAACTTTGAAAAATGGTGGGGCGGATTCTTTATGATGAACACTGATGAGATTCATTATATCGTCCGCAATCTCTTTGTCGGCAACAAATTGGAGCGCGGCGATTTGGAGTTGCATGAAGGGCATAAGCTCAGCCTTAAAAATATTGAAAGTCCGATTCTGGTCTTTGCGTCGATGGGCGACAACATAGCGCCGGCCCAGCAGGCGCTCAACTGGATTCCCCGTGTTTACGACTCCGTGGAAGATATCAAACGACACGGACAGGTCATTATTTACATCGTTCACAAGGATATCGGTCATTTAGGCATTTTCGTCGCCGGTTCCGTCGCCAAGAAAGAACATAAACAAATTATCGGCCACTTTGACATGATTGATTTTCTTCCGCCCGGTCTCTATGAAATGGTGATTGAAGGCGATGTCAAAAGCGGAAAATTTTCCACACAATTTGAACCGCGCACGTTTACCGACATAGCCGCCTATGACGACGGCAACGCGGACGAACCGGATTTCAGCGTCGTCTGCCAAAGTATCAGAGACCAACGACAACATTTATCAGCTGCTGATGCGTCCCTGGGTAAAATTCTGGACTACGGAACTTTCCGCGGAAATCATCCGCCATCTGCATCCGCTGCGCATGCAAAGATATTTATTTGCCGATATCAATCCTCTGATGCGCCCGATCAAAAATTATGCGCCTATCGTTCGCCAGAACCGCAAGCCTGCATCGGCGGATAATCCCTTTTCGGCCATGGAAAAAGACTTTGCCGCACTCACCGAAAACATGCTTAACATGTATCGCGATTACCGTGATTTTGGCCAGGAACTATTGTTTCGACAGACTTACGGCAACTATTGGCTGCAGCTTTTCATTCCGCCATCTGAAACAGAACCGGTCGTAAATGTGCCGGAACATGAAAGAGCCGATTACGATAAGCGACTTCAGGCCATGGAAGAAGGAGGTCATGCGGCGGGACTGATCCGTATATACATGGCTGTGGCAAACGCCAGCAGGGACATCAAACGGCCGCATTTTGAAATCGCTGATAAAATCGCCAAAACACACAAGGTATTAAGCAAAATACGTCCATCGAAATTCAAAAAAATCATGCATGAACAGACTGCCCTCCTTCAGGCGAACGAAGATAAGGCTATTGAAACCCTATCACTGCTGATCAAGGACAAGAACGATCGCCTGGACGCGTTGAGTATCGCCCGCAGGCTGTGCCAAGTCGACGGTGCTTGCGATGACACCGAAAAGAATATGCTGGATAAGATCAAAAAAGGGTTGAAACTATAATTCCATTTAACCGGATTAATTTATATTCTCTCTAGCGGAATGCGCTTCTGCCACGAAATATTCGTATGATATAAATGCAAAATAAGATTCCAGCCGGAAAGGAGTTCTGCATATGAACAGCCATGTCATTGTCAGTCCCGTCATTGAAGATATCAAGAAGAGGATGAAGCGGGGAAAGATTGTCTCACTGACTGAGGCCGTGCAGGTGGTCCGATCCGGTGACACACTGGCTTTCGACGGTTTTGTGGGCAGCTGCATACCGGAGGAGCTGATCATCGGCCTGGAAAAACGGTTTCTGGAAACCGGTGAGCCCGGAGATCTGACGCTGATTTACGCTTCCGGGATCGGCGATGGAAAGGAGAAGGGCACAAATCGCCTGGCTCATACCGGGCTCTTGAAGCGGGTCATAGCCGGCCATTGGGGTCTAACGCCGAAGCTGCAGAAGTTGGCCCTCGACGGCAAGATCGAAGCATACAACCTGCCCCAGGGTGTATTGACTCATCTGTTTCGTGACATAGCGGCAAACAATCCCCGGACGATTTCACGGGTCGGTCTGGGAACATTTGTGGATCCAAGGAACGGCGGGGGAAAGATTAATGCCGCCACCACCGAAGATCTGGTGGAAATCATACATTTTGACGGGAAAGAATGTCTGGCCTACAAGACCTTCCCGATCCAGGTCGCCTTCCTGCGGGGAACGACGGCTGACATGGATGGCAATATCACCATGGAAAAGGAGTTGGTCACACTGGATGTCCTTTCCATTGCCATGGCTGCCAAAAATTCCGGCGGTATCATTATCGTCCAGGTAGAGCGGATCGCCGATCGCAATGCCCTGAATAGCCGGCAAGTCAAGATTCCGGGCATTCTGGTTGATTGCGTCGTGGTAGCCAGGCCGGAAAACCATCAACAGACCTATATCACGCCATATAATCCGGCCTTCAGTTGCGAGTTTAAAGTTCCGGTCGACAGCATCGAACCCCTTAAAATGGATTGCCGCAAGATAATCGCCAGGCGCGCGGCCTTCGAACTGCAGCCTAACATGGTCATCAACCTGGGAATCGGCATGCCTGAAGGCGTGGCCAGCGTTGCCCATGAGGAGGGAATTTTCGAATACCTGACCCTGACAACAGAGGCAGGCTCCATCGGAGGCATTCCGGCAGGGGGACTGAATTTCGGTGCCGCAACGAACATGGACTGCCTAATCGATATGCCCTACCAATTTGATTTTTATGATGGCGGAGGTCTTGATCTGGCTTGTCTGGGTCTGGCCCAGATGGATCGGCACGGCAATGTCAATGTAAGCCGCTTCGGGTCTCGGATAGCGGGATGCGGCGGGTTTATCAATATTACCCAGAACTCGAGGAAAATAATTTTTGCGGGGACCTTTACGGCCGGCGATACAGAAGCGGCAGTGGATGACGGCAAACTCCGCATCGTTAAGGAGGGTGGCTTGAAAAAATTCCTCCACGACGTGGAGCAGGTAACGTTCAGCGGAAAAACTGCGCAGGAAAATCGCATGCACGTTTTTTATGTGACGGAACGCTGTGTCTTCACACTAACCCCGGAGGGCGTGGAGCTGATCGAGATCGCTCCCGGTATTGATCTAAAGAAGGATATTTTAGCCTTCATGGATTTCCAACCCATCATCAAAAAACTGCGCCTGATGGACGAGCGGATCTTCAAACTGCCCGTCATGGGACTCAAGGAGGACATCTTCTATATTCCCATCCCGGAGCGCATGAAATACGATCCGGAGACTAACATCCTCTTTAATAACTTTGAAGGGTTGGCCATTCGCAAGAAAGAGGATATTGAAGAAATCAGACACCGGGTAGAAGAAATATGCCGGCCCCTCGGTAAGCGAGTCAAAACAATTGTCAATTATGACAACTTCTCCATTGTTCCAGAACTGGAGGCCGACTATATTAGCATGGTTAAGTATGTTGTGTCCGAGTTTTATACTGATGTGACACGCTACACGACGAGCGCGTTCCTACGCATGAAACTGGGAGACGAACTGAAAAGCCGTGGACTGGCCCCACACATCTTTCAATCGAAGGAGGAGGCAAGGCAGGCCCTGGGCTGAATTGATGCGTGAGGAGATGACAGTGCTCACAATTTTAAGCTGCTTTGCTCAGAAGATCGGTTGCTTTGTTATAACCTTCATCAATGGATGATGATCGTTATTTTTATATTGTCGACCGCAAGAAAAATATGATTATTACCAGCAGCTACAATGTTTATCTGCGGGGTATCGATGAGGTATTTTACATGCATCCGAAAGTTCAGGAAGCCTGCGCCATCGGCATTTCCGAAATACATACTGTTGTTTCGACCATAGGATTATTGATCCGTTATCACTGTGATAAACTTGTGACAGAATAATGGGAAAAGAAAAGGAACAGATAGAATTGACGGGAATAGATAGAATTGATTTTTTGTTTGTTTTTTAAGTATTTACGGGAAATCAGACCTAAAATCGAGGGGTTAAATTTTTGTACTTTTAAAATTCCTAATCTGTGTGCCACGCGTTCGACTCGCGTCAGGAGCACTTTAAAATCTAATATTTATAATCTCAAACCTAGTTTTCATTGATAGCCTTTGTGGCCAGTAGCCTGAAAAAAGGCTTTCATTTTCTTTCCGAGGACTTTCTAATTTTAAAAAAAATAAGCAGAGGATGCATCGCTCTTTCACTGCAAAGTGTGAAGAGGGGGTTTTCTACAAAACTGTTAATTTGGGATTGAAAGAGTGCAACATAGTTGTCTGACTGTCGGCGTTATTTCCGGGCGTTCCTGATTACGCCGAGATTTCTCGCTATGGTCTTAGTAAGTGGATTATTCGGCCCATAGCACTTCAGTAGAATCTTATAGGCCCGCTCCGTGCATTTGAGCGCTCCGTCGAGGTCCCCCTTGGCCTGCAGGATCGTTCCGATATTGTTGGCGTAGATGGCCACGTTGGGATGATCGAGGCCGAAAACTTTCTCATCGATCTTGAGGGCCTGATCTGTGTATTTGAGCGCCCCGTCGAGGTCTCCCTTGGCCTTCATGATCTGCCCGATGTTGTTGGCGAGGAGGGCCACGTTGGGATGGCCGAAAACCTTCTCATCGATCTTGAGGGCTCGCTCCGTGTATTTGAACGCCCCGTCGAGGTCTCCCTTGGCCTGCAGGATCTGCCCGATGTTGTTGGCGAGGAGAGCCACGGTGGGATGATCGAGGCCATAAACCTTCTCATCGATCTTGAGAGCCTGCTCCGTGTATTTGAGCGCCCCGTCGAGGTCCCCCTTGGCCTGCAGAGTCTGCCCGATGTTGCTGGCGTCGATGGCCACGTTGGGATGATCAAGGCCGAAAACCTTCTCGTCGATCTTGAGGGCCCGCTCCGTGTATTTGAGCGCCCCGTCGAGGTCTCCCTTGGCCTTCATAATCTGCCCGATGTTGTTGGCGAGGAGGGCCCCGTTGGGATGGCCGAAAACTCTCTCATCGATCTTGAGGGCTCGCTCCGTGTATTTGAGCGCCTCGTCGAGGTCCCCCTTGGCTTGCAGGATCTGTCCGATGTTGTTGGCGTCGATGGCCACATTGGGATGATCGAGGCCGTAAACCTTCTCATCGATCTTGAGAGCCTGCTCCGTGTATTTGAGCGCCCCGTCGAGGTCTCCCTTGGCCTGTAGGATCTGCCCGAGCAGATTATCATAGCTGGCCTTTTTTGCCGGATCAATCTTGTTTGTTGTAACATCAAGCCCTTCGAGGATTGTTTTCTCTGCCTTGTTGAGGTCAGGTAATTCTTCGGAAGCCATGGCCAGTGCGTAATAAAAATCTGGTAGCTTCACCTTTAACAGAGCCTGCTGAAAATACGGCACAGCTTCCGCAAACCGGTAACGATCCATGAGGGCATAGCCCTTCTTGTAGGCTTCCTCGGCCGCCTCAACCTCCTGAAGCGTCTGCTTCTTTGTTTCGCTCAACTCGACAGACACTTGCTGTGGTGCTGTCAGTTGCCACTCGGCCTGCTTTTGTTCAAGACTCGCAAGTCTTTTCAGGATGTCCTCATTTACCTGAACTTGCTCGCTGCGAATCTCCTCTATCTTCTTATCTACAATATCCTCGACAATGGAAGTAATGCGCTCGTAGTCGATCTCCTTGCCGCTGATTTGATATAATTTTTGTAGTTTCCTCTCGTATCTCTTCAGCTGTTTTTCATAATCTTCCTGCCGCTTTCCATCTATCTTCTTTCCGGCCAGCACTTCTTTCCGGAGCTCCTCGATCTTGATGGCATCTCCCTTAATATCTTGAAAAAGAAGCTTCATGCACTCATTGTACTGCTGCCGGGTCATGGCGCAACTGTTGTACCCCACAACCATAGCTTTCAGCACCTCACTCATCTTCTGGGTTCCGATGGCGACCTGTTGCAGTGTCTTGGGATTTACCGCCACTCGCAAGACGGCCAGTCCGTTCAGAGTTGTCTCGATTCCCGTCGCCTGATACCGGATGGCAATTTCTTTCACATCGATCAGAAAATGATCGCCGTCCGGACATTGAACTGCCTTAGCGGTCCCTGTCTCGGCACCACAGAGAAGAATTGCCAGGACCGCCAGACCGGCCAGATGACAGTGCCTGTATGTTCGCGCTAACAATACTCTGATCATTTTTAATAAACTACCTTCCAAATTCTTCGCTCAATTAAGCGTATCGCCTCACCAGATCATTGAGACGGATTCGGTCAGCGTCAGTCATCGTTGGTTGCTTGACAAGACTGTCAAGATTTTAAAACGATTTTAAAAACTATACAATTCCCGTTATATTCCCGGTATCGTCAATATTAATGTTGTAAGCGGCGGGCGTTTTGGAAAGGCCGGGCATCCGGAGGATTTCTCCGGTAATGGGGACCAAAAAACCCGCGCCGGAAGCGATTTTGATTTCCCGCACAGTAACGATAAAGTTGCTGGGTAGGCCCAAGAGGCTCGGGTTGTCGGATAGCGACTGCTGAGTTTTGGCAATACAGACCGGCAGTCTATCGTAGCCGATCTTTTTGATCATATCGAGATTGCGCCTAGCCTGCGGCTGGTAATCGATGGAAACAGCGCCGTAGATTTCGCTCGCAACTTTAAATATTTTATCTTCAACCGGCAGTTTCCAGTCATAGAGCGGCTTAGATGTTCCTTTGGCTTCGGCAATCAGCCGGACGGTCTTTTCTGCAAGTTCCAAACCGCCCTCGCCTCCCAGTTTAAAGATATCCGCCGGGGCGATGTTCATTCCTTCGTTCTCCGCAGCTTCCACAACCGCTTTTATTTCTTCATCTGTGTCTGAAAGAAACCGGTTTAAAGCAACAATGCAGGGAACGTTGAATTTGTCGATATTTTCATAATGCTTGCGCAGATTTGCCATTCCCAGCACGGCCGCATGAGAGTTGGGATCGTTCAGTTCTTCTCGCGCAACGCCCGCGTGATATTTCAGCGCACGAATGGTGGCAACCAAAACGACAATCCGGGGATTAAAATTGCCGTAGGGCGCGACGATGTCGAAATACTTTTCTGCGCCGAGATCAAAGCCAAATCCGGCCTCGGTCACCACATAATCCGCCAGGCGCAGCGCCAGGTCCGTGCCCATGATACTGTTGGTACCCTGGGCAATGTTGGCGAATGGGCCGCCGTGAATAATGGCCGGCACGCCTTCGGTGGTCTGCACCAGATTGGGCAGCAACGCATATTTCAAGAGTGCCGTGATCGCGCCTTCCACTTTCAAATCGCCGGCAATCACCGGCTGGTCGTCATAGGTAAAGCTCACCAGAATCTTGCGTATCTTGTCTTTCAATTCTTCATAGGAGCGCGAAAGGCAGAGAATTGCCATAATTTCACTGGATGGAACAATATCAAATCCGGTTTCCCGGGGTACTCCATTGGTGGAACCGCCCAGACCTATAACGATATCCCGAAGAGAGCGGTCGTTCATGTCTATGACCCTGCGCCAGGTGATTTTGCGCGGATCGATATTTAAAGGATTGCCGTGAAAAATGGAATTGTCCACGATGGCGGAAAGTAGATTGTGCGCACTTTCCACTGCTGGAAAGTCGTTGGTGAAATGGAGATTAATGTCATCGACCGGATGAACTCGGGAAAGTCCGCCGCCGGTAGCCCCGCCTTTGATGCCGAAAACAGGCCCCAGTGATGGTTCTCTCAAAGCCGCGATGGTGGACTTGCCGATTTTAGCCAGAGCCTGCGCAAGCCCGATGGACACGGTGGTCTTTCCTTCACCGGCAGGGGTCGGCGTCATGGCCGATACCAGAATCAAGGATGACTTATTCCGGCGTGAAAATCGCCGGATTGCTTCTAGCCTTACTTTGGCCTTATAACGGCCGTATAATTCCAGATCGTTTTCCATCAATCCGAGCATTGAGGCAACATCAACAATGGACCGCAGGTTTTTTTCCGGATTATGTTGTTTGGTTTTCCTCATAGCGCTATTTACTGATCACCGCGTCGAACCGGATATCAATATTGTATTCGTCGCTGATGCGGTTAAAATCATTTTTAAGATCGATAATTTTCACAGCCGGCGGTAGAGAAAAGTAGCAGGCCATATGGAACACATTCGCTCCCGTAACGGGATTATTATCCACATTGGTGGATATTTCTTCAATGCTGACTCCCCTCAGTTGGAGTGATTTGCAGATTTGATGAATGATCCCCGGATGATCAATGGACGTGGCAATGAGCTTGTAGGGAATCGACGGCAATATGTCGCGATGGCTGGGCGCTTTGGTTTTCCGAACGTAGATCTCCAACTTTGTTTTTTCACGCAGGCTGTCCAGATCTTTAATCAGACGCTCGATGTCGTCAGTCTTTCCCGATGTGAGAATGATCATGCCGAATTCATTGCCCAGCACACAACCGCGGGACCTTTCGATATTGATACCCCGGGCTGCAAAAAATTCAGCAATTTCTTTGGCCAGACCGGGACGATCCGGCCCCATGGAGGAAATAACAACATATGATCTCATAGGACGACTCCATTTTTTCTTTTTTTTTGCGAATGTGATCGGAAAATCGATTGACCTCTTTTTTCTATACGCACCATATTGAAATGTCAAGAGAAAGTGAAAATAATCACGGGATTTTTAACGAAATATAGACCGAAGTAAAGTTTGTGACCCAATAGTGACCAGTTGTCTAAAAAAAAGCGTTAATCTAGTTTCTGGAAACTTTTTAATTTGAAAAATTATAAGTAGAGAATAACTCTCTCTTTCTACAAGCCCTCAAAAAAGATAGTTATATAAATTAACGATTACCGGTTGAAAGAATCAATAAAAAAGGCAGAGCCATTTCTGAGCCTGCCTTTTCTTTGATTGCAGTATGAACCAGAGAAATTCAGTTAATGCCATCGTCAGTATAATCCATTATAATGAATCTTCATTTCTTCTCTTTCAGGAAATTTAGATAGATCTTCGCTGTTTCTTCAGGCTTCTCCATCATGGCGGAATGGCCAGTATCCTTCATGATGACCGTCCTGGAAGTCTTCAGTTTCTTCTCTAGGAACGCAACGGCACTTATGTCAATAATTTTATCCTGATCGCCCCATACAATCAGGACAGGGGCCTGAATCAATTGTAGGAATGGAGCCAACGAAAATTGAAATATCTGCATATCGTTCCATATTTTCTTGTTGAACTCCCTATGGGCCATCCAATCTGCAGCCATTATTTTCATGAATGATTTAGGAACTGGGAGTGGTTTTACGTAAACCAATGTCAGAAGCTTATTGAAATCTTCGATGTTATTGGCCAGTAACAGATTATTGCCCTTTTCCATTTGCATGACGAACTCACTCTTCTTCTGAGATGGAGATCCAGATGTGTCAAACAGGGCAAGAGTCAGGACCTTCTCCGGGTGTTTTGCTCCATAAATTGCAGTAATAGCGCCTCCCATTGAATTTCCTGCCATGTGGAATTTATCGAGTTTAAGCACCTCCACAAATCTATCGATGCGCACCACCTGACTCTCAACACTGTAATTATCAGTCGGCACCTGTGAGCTTTCACCGAAACCAGGGATGTCGGGGATAACCAGGTGGTAGCCCTTCACGTATTTGGCGAAGGCCGTCCAGAAATCCTTGTTGCAGCCGAATCCATGAAGGAGTATGATTATTTCTCCCTTTCCTCCTTCCAAGTAGACTATTTTGTGATCATCGACTTGAACTTCTTTTTTGACCAGGCCGGCGGAGCTTCGCTGAGCATTAACCGCCATCTTGAACGCAGATTCTGGAAAAAGAAAGTACAATAATACCATAATTAAAACGATGGCAACGATAACGAGCAACCCATACTTCAAAAATTTTTTCATTTTATTCCCTCCTGCCATTGTGGTTTGTCTTGAATCCAAGATACAGATAACTAGTATATCCTATTTCAATTTCAAAACACAAAACCCCGCCTCTTTTCAGAAACAGGGTCTCAATAATCTTTCCATGGCATCACCTTTACAAAAAAGGGTTCAGATTAGTTCTTAACCAATTGACAATGCCTTGTTTAAACGTTGTTACTTTTACCTTAATGATTCGCGAAGTCAAGGAGATATTTTATTGATAACCACTGGAAACCCAGTATTTTCGTAGAGGTTGAATATTTGTTTCTTTTTTCAAGTAAGTTTTGTTTTTCCATTTTGTCGTTTTATGCTACATTACGACCGGTAATAGTTGAAATAATGTGCCCCACCGAAAAAAATCATTTAGCAAAATGACTTTTGAGATTGAAATGGAGTGAGCGTACTTTTGCTCTCGGAAAATATCTAAAGGTTAATATAGATATGACGATGTCTGGATCTGAAAAGAATAACCCGCTTGATGCCGTTACCATAAAAAAGATAATACGCGCCGAAGGCATAGACCTGGTGGGAATAGCCGATGCGCAAAATCTTATGGTAGCTTATCCGCCCAGACCGGCTACTGCTCTTATGCCGACGGCACGAAGTGTGATCGTTATGGCGGTTGCACATTCGTTGGGCGCTGTTTATGCACCGGACATCATGATTTGGACACGGAACAAGATGCAGACTTCCCGGCTGCTCGATGAAACAGCTGAAAAAATCAGCCGCATGTTAGAACGTGAGGGCTTCTTATCCCTGCCGGTCTCTGCGGATAAGCCGGCGGAGATTGTAAAAATCAATCCTGAAACCGGAAAGCGATTCCGGCAGACCAGGGCGCTGGGTTTTCTCTCCCATAAACATGCCGCCGTAAGTTGCGGCATAGGCGAAATCGGCAGGAACAATCTGCTGCTCACTCCCGAGTTCGGACCCCATCAGAGGCTTTGTGCCATTGTAACCCAAGCACCACTGGATACCGATCCCGGAAGAGAATTAAACCTCTGTACTGAATGCGGCCGGTGCATCAACGCCTGCCCGTCCGGCGCCCTGAAAATCGACCGCTACGACGTGGATCCCTGTTTTATTTACTGGTCCTATGGTTTCAAGCGTCTGTCGCCCGCCAAACTTAGCGAGTGGCCCGGTTTTATCAGGATGGTTCTGAAGCATGCAAGGCGGCGGGATTTGCTTGTGGAATCCGGCCAGACATACATAACCGATGTCGACAACTGTATTGAGTGCATGCGAGTCTGTCCGGTTGGTGAGAAATGGAAGGGAATCCGGCCAAAAGACCTCACGCCACAAATATCTAGAGGCATGGAATACTAAAAACAGAAGGTTATTCCTGAGTCATCGGCAGTTACCTATTTTCGAAGAATCGCTTCTCACCGAATATTATATTATGCAGCGTTTATCGAAGTAATTTTTAGAAGACAGAGCATAAGGAATTTCTTGTCGAACTAACACCGCTCAAGGAATAAAGTAAATGATTGAAAACATAAGGAAGGATCTACTCAACGCGGATATTGCGGTGTTCAGGTTCATAAACACGGACCTCCGTAATGACATTGCGGCCGCAGTAATGAGGTTTGTTGCAAATGATATTTTTCTTGCCGCGGTTGTTTTTACCGGCATGTTTTTTCTAGTAAAGAACGGCGGAGAAAAGGAAAAAAATAATATTGCTTTTTCACTGTGGGCATTAATCGCCGCGAGCATAACAAGCACCTTTATTTTAAAGCCACTCTTTAAAAGGCCAAAGCCAGCTGTGTCGCTTCCTGACGTAAATTTCCTTGCGACCATGATAAAAAAATGGGGCTGGGCCTTTCCGTCAACGCACACTGCCATGGCAGCCGCGCTTGTAGCCGTACTGTGGGACGATTATAAGGGGTTGCGTTGGCTGATGGTTTTATTTGTCTGCTTTATCGGTTTCTTCTGCGTATACACGGGCGGGCATTATCCTTCTGACGTGGTGGCAGGGCTGATTTTGGGAATTATAATCGGCATCATATTTAAATTTATAAAAGAAAAATTTGTAGAGAGAGGGATGAGCCCGCTCTCTACAAATACAAATAATGAACACGAAGGGAAGAAGTTGAGTAGCGATGACGGACACAACAACAATGGTTGATATATTGCTTAACGACGGAAAGAGGGGAAAACAAATATCAACCTATAGCATCGGGAGACACCGATCTGTTCAATTCAAAATCAAAAAGATTTAAAATTTTGTAATACGGCCCATATCCAATTTTTCTATGCCCGCCGCGGCATTAACCATGTGTTCTCTTAATTTTATATCATACTGCATGGTGATGGCAATCTGTTCCATGATGGGCGAACCGCCGCCGTGATAAGATCCATAGGTCATAAACCCGGTATTTGAGGAACAGGTCACTTCCGCAAATAACAGCCAGAACTTTAATTGATCGGCTATAGGAATTTTCGGGTTGCGTTTCAGGTATTTTTCCAGCAATGGTTTCAATTCAGGATTGGCCAGATCGGCTTCATACGGAAATGTTGAAGGCAGACCGCCTGCTATATTGCACAGCATTTCCTGTTCATCGAAAACAGCCTCGCCCGTAAGGCACCTGCCTACGTTTGCATAGATGGAATTCGGAATATAACTGCCCGGACCATACGGCATCTGGCCTATGCCCGGCACATATATCTCTGGTTTACTCTTGGCTGAAGCTGTAAATCCTGCAGCATAGCCCAACTCGGTAATCATAATGATCTTGGCTAGTATCTCTCTGACATGAGGGGCTTTCGATATCCCGTTATGTCTTGCCGCCAGGGAAGCAAGCCCCAGCAACATATCGCCGATAGCCGGTTTGCAGCCTGAATAACTATGGCGGTGAAAAAGGGCAAAAAGCATAGCCAGAGCGCCTCCATGGACATACTCGCCGTAGAGGAAGACTCTCTCCCAAGGAATAAATACATCGTCGAAAATAACATAAGAGTCCGTATATCCTATTTCGGGATTTCCCGTTTTGAAATGAGTTCTTTTGCGTATTTTATGAATGTGAACAACCTGTTTTACTCCGTCGTAATCCGCCGGTACCGCGAATGATACCGCGAACTGTTGTTCATCCGACCCCAGAATTCTTGTCGGAACAACGATAATTTCATCGGCAATAGAAGCTTCAGAAATATGCAGTTTGCAGCCTCTGACCACGATTCCGTCACTCTTCTTCTCTACTACTCGGAGATACATATCGGGATCGGTCTGTTCTCCCGGCCTCTTGAGACGCTCTCCTTTCATGTCGGTCTGAGCGCAGCATCCAACCAGATCGTTTTTCTGAAAATTTTCGAGCCATTTGATAAAGTTTTTGTGATATTGAGTGCTGCCATTGTTCTGTTTGTCCGCTTCAAAACTTGCCGCGTTAACCGCGTTGATCGCATCGGTTCCCATGCAACGTTGAATGCACATTCTACCGGTACGGCACAGGGTGCGTGTCATGTCCTGTTTGTTATGCAGATCTTGAGAATTCTGATGAATATGGCAAAAACGATTAATGGTTTCTCCGGTGAGGTGAGATTTGGCGGTGCAAAGCTCCCTGAATTCGGGAATATGCGGAGCATCGAAAGTAAACCCCATAACATTCAAGGCGGGAAGCTGTTCCTCGTCATCCCGGTCAATCTTGCTGCCGTTAAAATAAAGATTCCTTTTCATCTTCCTAAGACCTTCAATGTATTGTTCCTTTGTTCTCATATAAGTCTCCTTTCACGTGTGCATTTTTATTACGGGCAGATAATATTTTTTAAACATAACCTAACCATATTCTTTTTTCACGAAGTGAAATATAAGGAAAACAAGTTTGTATGTCCATTAATTGATAAAGATAAACACTATTCGCGCTCGACGACAAGCATTATATTTCAAATCTTAAGGTCTATATTGTATTGACATACAACCCCTTTCTTCTTATACTCCCATCCATCAGAAGCGATGTCTTATAAAATAGACGGTAAAATGATAAAGTTGAACCATTCAGATATTGTATGGGTTGAAAGAAAAGCATACTAGAACAGCGAAATGATAAAAACAAATATCAGGGCTTTTGAGATAAAAAAGGACATGGAAGGAGCCGTCCGTTGTTTTAACGAAGGTTTTGAACATATCTTGTGGCCATCTATGCGACATGCAAAGCCGAGCCTGCATGAGGATCTTGTAAAATTTTTTTATAAAATGTCGACGGACTGTTTTGTTGCGGAAGTGGACGGGGAGATCTGCGGCATTCTCTTTGGTGTGGCGCCTCTTAAGATAAAAGGTTTAATCAATGCCATCCTGTTTTATTTGTTATACATGATTCCCAAAGGCTTGGTCAACGGCTATAGGATGAATTGGTTGGCCTATAGACATTTTTTTCAGTTGATCTACGGCTATCTCCCCTTTTTATTTCTCCATCCTAATCGTTGGCCCATGTGCGAAATTGAGCTATTTACTTCAATAAATAAATATAGGAGTCGTGGATTGGGCAGGAGTCTTATGGATCATTTTGTAGGTACCGTTCGCGCTCGAGGCTATGAAGGAACATCCGTATGCACGGATACAGCGCTTTCCTACCGGTTCTACGAAGCTTACGGCTTTGAATTAGAAAAGAGCTTCATCCAAAGAGCTTATAAATATTCCATCCCGGACAAATCCTTCACGGCTCTGATTTATTATCTCAAAATTCACCAATAAACGGCTAAATGTTTTTAGTGCATTGATGATCTTAAAAAATTTTTAAAGAGTTTTTATTGACAACTTCCGGTAATGTCGCTTTTCTTATTTTCCCAATTTTCTCAACATTTCAATTTGCAATAGACAAAAATTACATGTAAAATAAAGCAAATATAATATGTGAAGCATTAACTTCATTCTTATAAGAAAGGAGCAATAATTATGAATACGATTTTCCTTATATGTTTAATTATAATAGGATTTGGATTATGGAAAATGAAACAAACATGCTGGCACAAAAATATAGCTGTAGGTGATGCGGCTCTTGTTAAGAAACTGCTTGATGAAGGGGCGGACATAAATGCAAAAGATGACGGCCTCACTTTGCTGATGAAGGCTGCCACGGAAGGTTATCTAAAAACCGCTAAATTGCTCATTGATAAAAAGGCGGACATTGATGCGAAAACTAATGAAGGCAATACGGCGCTGATGGCTGCTTCCATGGCCGGATATACGAAGATCGTCGAATTACTCGTTAATGCCGGGGCGAATACTAAGGCAAAAAATAATCTGGGTTATACTGCGGAGATGTATGCTAATGAACAAAATTATACAAACATTACTCAAGTGCTGAGGCAAAGGGCAGATACTATTAAGGCTAAAATGCCATCTTCCGGTTAGGCACCCTACCGCCTTTCAGTGGACACTCTGTTCCATCTTTCCATTTAAGGATTTGTTTTCTATTGTGATTTATAACCGGCTTCGGGTTGGTTATTTTCTCACCCAATATCAATTTTCAAAGATCAATAGTTATATCTGGCCTTGTTTCAGTCTATCCATTCATGTCTTGAATGTCTAATTGGTATAAAGCTCATATCTTGAAATAGCTGTTCTTATGTTATAAATCGTTTCTTTCTGGCATTCAAAATAAGCCCTTTTGATTCGCTCGTTATTGGGGTTGCACTTAGTCGTGTTGCAAACTCCTTTTAATATTAGTGGAGGGATTAAACCCTGTTACAAGTGTTAGGCTGAACAATTTTATTGCCGTAGGAGATAATAACGATCAATGATTTGATCCTGTACTGATTGATGAAGGCAAATGGAACTGTTTACATTTTGCAGGCTACATAACTATATGGGAAATAAATCTGTCGCCTTATCTGTCTTCATCGACGATAATCCCTGTTTGATTTTTTGCTGGAGATTCAGTCTTGCGGAATACATTGCTTTCTGAAAATCATGAAAAATGCTTAACATGCTTTCATCTTAATCTTGTATTTTGAAGCCTTTCGGACGATTGTCGGTTGGCTGATACCTAAGGCAAAAGCCGCTTTTCTTGATGTGCCATGATAGTGCAGGGCATCCTGAATAATATCTCTTTCCAGATTTTCCACGGCTGTTTTTAATTGCAGTGCAGATGCTGGTTCCTTGAATGTCGCGTCAATCCTGTATCTGTCGGGTTTGTCCTCCCCGAAGTCCAGGTTTTTGATCACGTCTTTTTCGGAAGTGATCATATTTCTTTCTATCATGTTTTGCAATTCTCGAACATTACCCGGCCAGTTATATTGCATAAGATCATGGACGGCCCTTTCATCAAATCGTTTGTTCAGTTTATACTTCTTGTTGAACAGCTTCGTGAAATGGGAAACGAAATCGGGAATTTCTTCTTTCCTGTCTCTTAGGGGCAATATTTTAATAGGAATGACATTGAGTCTGTAAAACAGGTCATTGCGAAAATCCTTTCTCGCCACCATGTCCAGCAGGTTTTGATTTGTAGCCGCAATGATTCTTACATCCACTTTCAGCGGTTTATTGCCTCCCAGGCGGGTGATTTCTTTTTGCTGAAGAGCCCTCAGCAGCTTTGATTGCAGATTAAAGGGCAGTTCACTTATTTCATCCAGAAATATGGTTCCTCCGTCGGCTAATTCGAATGCGCCGATTTTACCTTTCCTGCTGGCCCCTGTAAATGCTCCGGCTTCGTACCCGAATAGTTCCGATTCCAGGAGGTTTTCCGGTATGGCGGCACAATTGACGGTGACCATCAATTTATCCCGCCGGTCGCTATTCTCGTGCAGGATCTCCGCTACGATTTCTTTACCGACCCCGGATTCACCCGTGATGAGGACCGTTGTATCTACAGCACTGAGCCGCATGACAAGTTCAATCAGGGCTTTAGAGCTGCGCGCCTTTGTAATATATTTATTTGATATTTTTATTTTATTCAGCTGTTCACGGTAATGCTGGCTCAGACTTTCCGTCTGTTCCAGTTTATTCTTGAGATTGTTCAGTTCCGTTATGTCCCGCGCATTATGAACGATTCGTGAAATTTGTCCGTCTTCATCCAAGATAGGATTACTGGTCACCAATATGGTTTTTCCGGTTCTCACTTCCTGCGATGTGGTGACAGGCCTGCCGTCCGCCAAGGCCTGAAGAGGTATGGTATGCTTGAAGACGCCTCTTTCCACTAGCTCGTCAATGGTTTTATTAAGAAGTTCTTCACTTCCGATGCCGGTTATTCGTGTAAAGGCTTCGTTGACACGCAGAATTCTTCCGGATCTGTCCGTGAGATAAATGCCGTCAAAAGACGACTCTATGATGGTTGCCAGTTCTTCTTTCAGACTTTTCGTATAATGCAGTTCTTCCGATATCAACTCGAAATCGGAAATATCCTGAAAGACGGCAACGGCGCCGATAACGTTATCCTTATGTGCAAGAGGGCTTTTGTTCGTAACCAGAATCTTGTCTTCGAATTTTATTTTTTGTCCAAAGTCGGTTTTACCGCTACGCACGACATCGTAAAGATTGGAATCCGGTAATATCTGGGACAGGGGGCGTCCCAAAACATCTTTTTTCAGCATGCCCAGGGTTTTTTCAGCCGCCGAATTGATAAGACGGACATTCCCATCGGTATCGATCGCGATGATGCCGTTGTAAGCGGAGTTGATGACAGTATCCAGTTCTTCCTTCAGATTTATGATCGAACTGAAATAGGCCCTGACTGTATCGGAGAGGGTAATCATGCCCACGACCCTTCTGTCAGTAACAACCGGAAGGCATCCGACGTTGACAGTAATCAGGGTCGATACGTCTTCATCAGGTTCCGTCACGATCGGATCCGTTTTCATGATTTTGCTGACGGTTTGTTTGAGATCATCGCTCCTGTTGATTTCTCTCAAGGCCAATGTTTTTGTTACCAGACCCACCATCATGTTGTCTTCGTCAACGACAGGAACACCATCTATCCTGTTATTGATTATTATTTCGATTGCATCTTTCAAAGTCGAGGTGCTTTTTATGACGATGGGATGAGGTCGCATAAAATCGCTGATTTTTTCATTCATTTTCAATGTTTTTGTTTCGATCAAGAGATCGTTTAACTGATCCAGAAAATGAGCCGCTTTAAGATCATCCATGATGTACACCCCCGGAAAAATTATATATCGTTACGATAATTTGTCATTATTCCTATTACAAATTGATTCAAAAATAAATCAAAATCTTCAATGATTCATATGTAGATCAATATCGGCGTGTATCGATTCATATATGAATCGATATGGGGTGACGATTTTGATTATTCATGTGGCAGCTTCAAGACGTTTTTATTTATCCACTTAATATAATTTGTCTTTATATTTCATCCTTCAACGTTCCTTTTTGTGGCACAACTATTGCTGAAAAGTATTCCAATAGAACAAATTTAAAGGAGCAATCAGGATATGAAAATCAAAACAATCGGTGTCGTAGGGGCAGGCAATATGGGGAGGCAGATTGCTCTTCAGTCCGCTCTGTCAGGCTTCAAGGTATATTGTACCGACAGTGTGGCGCCTGTTTTGAAAAGTGCCCAGGATTTTGCCGGTAAATGGCTGAGTGATCGCGTGGAGAAAGGAAAGCTGCAGGCGTCAGAAGTTGATGATATTCACAAACGTCTTTGCTTTACCGAAGATCTCAAGGTTGCGGCAAAAGATGCTGATCTTATTATCGAAGCCATCATTGAAATTCTGGAGGCCAAACGATCCCTTTTCAGGGAGCTTGATAAAATATGTCCGCCCCATACGATTCTGGCCACGAACAGTTCATATATAGTAAGTTCTAAAATAGCTGATGCGACAAAACGTCCGGATAAAGTGCTCAACATGCACTTCTTTAACCCCGCTCTGGTCATGAAATTGGTTGAAGTTGTCCAAGGCCCGCATGTGTCTGCCGAAACGGTCGATGCGGTTATGGAAGTCAGCCGCGCTTTGGGTAAATCGCCAACAAAGGTAAATAAGGAAATTTACGGTTTTATCTGTAATCGCATGTTCAGTGCAATTACCAGGGAAGCCTGCTCTCTTTTGGACCTTGGCATTGCATCCATCGAAGATATAGACAATGCCGCCCGCAACGGGCTTGGACATCCTATGGGCCCATTCCAGCTTCTGGATATGACGGGAATCGACTTGGAATATTTTGTAACCATGGAAAGATTTCAGGAAACCCACAATCCCGCTGACAGACCGAGTCCCAGTATTGTTGAGCGGCATGCACGGGGGGACTATGGCCGTAAAACGGGCAACGGTTTTTATCATTATGGGAAGAAATGAAAATACAGTGGAGGTTTTGCCATGAAGAAGATTAATGAAGGATCGTGGTGCACATACACTGTGAATGACACAGGCGTCGCCCTGATGGAGATCAACAATCCGCCTATGAATGCGCTGAGCTGGAGTGTACTGGGTAATATCCGGGACACCCTGCTTAAGGCCCTTCATGATGAAGATGTGCGGGTCATCGTGTTTACCGGTGCGGGAAAGGCTTTCATCGCGGGAGCGGATATCAGCGAACTGAACGACTTTACAACCGCCCAGGAAGGGGCGGAGTCCCTCATCAATGGCCAGGAACTCTCCAATCTCATGATGCATGCGGACAAGCCCATTATCGCCGCCATCAACGGCTTTTGCCTCGGCGGTGGAATGGAGATGGCTTTGGCTTGTCACATCAGACTAGCCGACGAGACGGCTACCTTGGGATTACCGGAAATCAAGCTGGGCATCATCCCTGGCTACGGTGGCATCCAGAGGACACCGCGACTCATTGGCAGGGCCCGCGCCCTTGAGCTCATCCTTTCGGGAAATTTTGTCAATGGCAGGCAGGCCGAAGCATAGGGACTGGTTAACCAGGCAGTGCCAAAGGGGACTGTCGTGGAAGAGGCCATGAAACTTGCCGATGCCATATCATCAAAAAGCCGTATCGCTGTTGGGGCCGCTATCCGGGCAGTCGGCGAAGGATCGGCCATGGATCTTCACACGGGAATGAAGCTTGAACGCGAGATGTTCGGCATATGTTATGTGAGTGAGGATAAGAAAGAGGGCGCAGCCGCCTTCCTGGAAAAACGCGTACCTAAATTCAAAGATAAGTAGGAGATAATAATGGCCAGCAGCATAGTAGACAGAAGGGACATAGATTTCGTGCTCTATGAGCAACTAGGAATTACGGCGCTTTGCGTCTCAGAAATGTTCAATCATCTCTCGATGCAGGAGTTCGGCATGATCTTGGATCAGGCGGTTAGGTTTGCCCAGAACGACCTGGTTCCCACTAACGTCGACGGAGATCGCATCGGAGCCCAGTGGAAAGAAGGAAAGGTCACCCTGCCGCCATCTTTCCACGGACCCTTGCAGCAGTATGCCCAGCAGGGATGGGTGGCGTCCGTTGAAGAGCCGGAGGTCGGCGGGCAGGGATTGCCGCTTACCCTGTTTACTGCAGCTTATGAGGCCTTTGTCGCCGGCAATATGGCTATGAGCCAGTATATGACCCTTACCCACGGCACCGCCCTGCTCGTCAAGCTCTTTGGCACCCAGGAGCAGAAACACCTCTACCTGGAAAAGCTCCTTGGCTTTGAATGGGGAGGGACCATGTGCCTCACCGAGCCCGGTGCCGGGAGCGATCTAGCTCGAATCATTACTCGGGCGGAAAAGATTGATGACCGCTATTACCGGATCACAGGCCAGAAATGCTTCATCACCGCAGGGGATCATGACGGCAAGCCCAACATTATCCATGCCGTGCTGGCTAGGGTGGACGGCGATCCCGAAGGAATCAAGGGGATTTCTCTTTTCATCGTTCCCAAGCACCGCGTGAACCATGACGGTTCCCTGGACAAGTCCAACGACGTTTCCTGCTCGGGCATCGAGCATAAGATGGGCATTCGGGGCGCTGCAACCTGTTCGCTTATCTTTGGCGATTCCGGCGAATGCATCGGCGAGCTGCTCGGGAAGCGCTGCAAGGGTATCCAGGCCATGTTCTACATGATGAACGAGGAGCGGCTCGTTGTGGCCATGCAGGCCCAGGGCCTCGCCGGTACGGCATACTTGAATGCAAGGAATTACGCAAAGGAACGCAGTCAGGGAACAGACATCGCACAGAAAGGGGCTGCGGCAAAACCGGTTTCTATCATTGCTCACCCGGATATTCGCAGATCGCTCCTGTGGATGAAAGCTTATGTGGAGGGACTCAGGGCTCTGAATTATTATACCGCTTTTTGTATAGACAAGCGCAATTCCACTGCTGACGAACAGGAGCAGAAGAAATTGTATGGTTTGATCGAATTTCTGACGCCCGTCTGCAAATCATACACGAGTGATATGGGTTTTCAGGTATGTAATACGGCCATTCAGGTATTCGGCGGATACGGATACTGCCAGGATTACCCGGTGGAGCAGTTCACCCGCGACTGCCGGATTACCGGCATCTACGAGGGAACCAACGGCATCCAGGCCATTGACCTGCTCTCCCGGAAAATCCCCATGTCCAAGGGAGAGGTAATGAAATACCTGATAGCAGAGATCGACAAGACCATCGAGACCGCAGACGGCATGCCGGCTCTGAAAAAAAGCGCCGCAGCAGTCAAGATGGCCCGGAAACAGATGCTCGATGCCGTTTCCCATCTTACCGCTCAGATTCAAGCCGGTAAAGTGCATGATGCATTCATGAGTGCCAGCCCCCTGATGGAGATCGTGGGGGACACGCTGCTTGGCTGGATGCACCTGTGGCAGGCGATCATTGCAAACGAGCGGCTTAATAAACTTTTTGAAGAGAAAGGGGCTCGAGACAATGAACAACGCCGCAGTTTTGTGGTCAGTGATTCTGAGGCGGCATTCTACAGCGGCAAGATCCACACGGCGCAGTTCTTCATCTCGCGCGTCCTGCCCGTGATCCAGGGCAAGGTTATGGCCATAAGCAGCGAGGAATTCTCGCTGGCGGATGTTGACGCAGCCTGTTTTGGATGATAGTACAGGACCAAACACAGGAGAGGTTGTGCCGTCAAGGACGGCGGGCGCATGTCCGAAAGCAAGAAAAAGCCCGGGACTGTCCAGCATTAATGGACAGACACG
Source organism: uncultured delta proteobacterium (assembly GCA_963710575.1). Lineage (GTDB taxonomy): Bacteria > Desulfobacterota > Syntrophia > Syntrophales > Smithellaceae > Smithella. The sequence goes on from CAVQAL010000006.1 coordinate 54,359, forward strand.
GGAAAGACAAATGACCATATAAAATGAGGAGATGACCATGAAAAACCTATCAGCAGAACAAATCAAAGAATTAGACAAGTATTTTACCAGCCCAAACAACTTGGTAAATCTCTTTGAGTCCAGCGTGAAGCGGTGGCCGGACAACAGACTTTTTGGCACAAAGAATCAGGCTTCGGGACAGTATGAATGGGTGACCTACAAGCAGGTAGCCGACAGGGTTGATAATCTACGGAGTGCCTTGAAAAAATTTGGTTTATCCAAAGGCGAGTCCGTAGGCGTCATTCTCAATAATTGCACGGAATGGTTTATCTGCGAGCAGGCTGTTCATGGTCTAGGCGGTGTTTTCGTTCCCATGTACCTACAGGAACTGAAGAAAGTCATGCAATACATTGTCGCCGACGCTGAAATTAAATTCCTGTTTGTCCGGGATGCCAGCGTTTATGAAAAGGTCAAGGATTTTAAAAAAGAAATACCCACGTTAAAGGAAATTTTTATCATTTACGGTGAGGGTGAGAATTCCATGAATGCCTTGGAAGCAATGGGCAAGAAACACCCTGTGCCGTCCATCAAGCCTCACTGGTCGGATATGGCCAGCATCATCTATACCTCCGGCACCACCGGTGATCCAAAAGGCGTCATGCTTTCTCACGGGGCTCTTACCTTATGCGGACGCGCTGGCGTGGACATGTTCAGTCTGGATGAAACCATGCATGTGGTGGCTATTCTGCCCTGGGCGCACGTCTTTGGTCAGGCCGCCGATCTCCATGATTACGTCCATTGCGGCGGCGGTATTGCTTTTGCCGAATCCGTGGAAAAACTGATTCAGAATTTTCAGGAAGTCAAACCCACAGGACTTTCCGTTGTTCCCCGCATTGTCAACAAGGTTTATGATACCATTCAGCAAGGGGTTGCCGCCGATCCGGTTAAAAAGCAATTCTTCGATTTGGCAGTAGCGGAAGCTATCAAAAACAGAGACTTGAAGGAAAAAACAAAAGAGTTTAACGATTACGATGCGCTGGTTTTCTCTCAGGTCCGCAATGTATTCGGCGGCAATCTGAAATTTTTCGTGACCGGCAGCGCGCTGATGAAACCGGAAATCGCTCTCTTCTTTAAAGATATCGGCCAGCCGACATTTGACGGTTACGGTCTGACGGAAACAGGGCCCACTATCACCATGAACTTACCCAAATACGGCAACAAGTACGGAACCGTTGGCAAGGTTGTGAAGAACATGCATGTGGTGATCGACAAATCACGCGTGGGCGAGGACAGCAACGATGGTGAAATCATCGCGTACGGTCCTCATATCATGATGGGCTACCACAAGAAACCACAACAAACGGCGGAAGTTATGATGCCGGATACATGGAACGGTTTTCCCGGCATTCGCACCGGCGACCGCGGCTGGCTGGACGAAGAAGGTTACCTGCATATCACCGGCCGCTTTAAGGATGAGTACAAGCTGGCCAACGGCAAGTATGTCCATCCGGAAGGCATTGAAAATGAAATTAAACTGTTGCGCTACGTCCTCAATGTGTTGCTTTACGGCGAAGGCAAAAACTACAATGTCGCCATCATTGTTCCCGATTTTGCCGCACTGAAAGCCGATCCGAACACCAAAGCGCTTATGAAAGACACGTTGGAAGAATCCCTGAAGAACAAAGATTTGCAGGATTATCTGAGTAAAGACATCATTACTCACCTGCGCAAGACATACGGCGGCTACGAAGTGCCGCAGAAGTTCCTGTTCATCGCGGAAGATTTCACGGCGGATAACGGAATGCTCACTCAAACGATGAAACTTAAACGAGTCAATGTCATGAAAAAGTACGGAGACATGCTCCAGGCACTCTTCGAGGACTAGATTTACATGAATTACATAATATCTCGATAGGTGATTCTAATGCCAGAGGTCAAGGCCGCTCTGGTTGTGGAAGGCGGAGGGATGCGAGGCATCTTTGCTGCCGGTATACTCGAGGAGTTTCTCCAGAAGAAATTCAATCCCTTTGACCTGTTCATCGGGGTCTCGGCAGGGGCTGTAACGCTCGCATCGTATCTGGCCAGGCAGTATCAGAGATACTACCGGCTCAGCAGCGGGCCCATGCAACAAAAGGAATTAATCAGTCTTATGAGGTTCCTTGCAGGTGGTCACTTTATGGATCTGGATTGGTTGTGGGCTTATGCCGCCATCCATAATCCCTTGGACGCAAAGATGGCCACCTGCCAAGAGTCGCGTGAGTTTCTGGTGGGCGTCACGGATGTGCATACAGGAGACGCTGTATTCATAAGGCCCGATGCTTCTACCCTGCATAAAACCCTGCTGGCATCGAGCGCTCTGCCCGTGATGTACCGCAGCTTCGTGGAGCTTTCGGGAAAGCTTTTTGCCGATGGTGGAGTAGCGGAGCCATTGCCTGTTAAGGAGGCGTACCTGCGCGGTGCACGTACTATCGTAGTAATCCGTACCAGGCCGGCGAATCGGTCCAGGGGATGGTTCTTTGACTGGTTCATGGCTACGTTGTTTCTCAGGAGATATCCGGCGCTCTCCTCCCGGATCCGAATTCTCCATCGGGTATATAAGGACGCGGTGCGGTTTATCCATAACCCGCCCGGTGATGCAAAGATTTTTGAAATCTCGCCGCCGCCCCAGCTCCGCTCGGCAAGGCTTCGGTCGGATCATGAGACTTTGAATGCCGATTATGAACTGGGCAGGCAAGCGGGAGCACAATATATAATGAAATACCGGGCGCTTCAAAAGGGGTCTATTACTGAATAAGGAGAATGGAATATGAAGGCAGAATATCTTTTACTTGATGTTGACGCGCATGTGGCAACTGTCACCATCAACCGCCCTGACAAAGGGAACTCTTTGGCGCCCGAGGTCCTTGAGGAAATCGAAGGGATGTTCTCCGACCTCTCCAACCGGGAAGAGGTGAACGTCATCGTATTGACCGGCGGTGAAAGATACTTTTCCGCAGGGTTTGACCTGATGGTCATCAGAAAGCTGGAAAAGGTATCAAACGAGGCCTATACGGCCTTGTTCCAGCGGGCCTACCGTTCCATACTTTTCTGCAGCCAGCCTGTCATCTGCGCCGTGGGGGGGGCTGCCATTGCAGGAGGTTTCGATCTGACCCAGATGTGCGACATCCGTTATGCCTCTGAAAGGGCGAAGTTCGGGCAGCGGGAAATTGTTCTGTCATTGACACCCATTGTCGACCCCCTCTGGAGGATCATCGGTCTGGGGAACGCCCTTGAAGTGGCCCTGACCGGGCGGATCTACGATGCCCATGAAGCCATGCGCATGGGGTATGTCACAAAGGTCTTCCCCGAAGGAAAACTTCTTGAGGAAGTAAGCGTCATTGCCCGGGAGATGGCAACATACGACCGTGGCTGTCTGAAAGAAACTAAGCAGCTTACGCACCATCTCTTGGGGGCGGGCTTGGATGATGCCATGAGGGTCCAGGAATGGCTCTTCAGAACGTATATCGGCTCAAAAGACAATCATGAACGCATAGATGCGCTCCAGACGAAACTGGCGGCCATGAGAAAAAATAAGTAATCCGCCTTGTACTGCGCGGCATCTTTTTTAGAAAACAATTTCACGATGACAGGGCCGGAAGAAAATGAAGATAATGGAGGATTAGATGAGCAAACTTATGAATGCCAAAGAATATGAAGAGAGTTTAAGGAAAATGAAGCTGAACGTGTATATGTTCGGCAAGAAGATCGAGAATGTGGTAGACGACCCCATCATCCGGCCGTCCATGAATGCGGTGGCAGCCACCTACGAATTTGCCCACAAACCTGAATATGAAGATATCATGACCGTAAAGTCACACCTGACGGGTAAGAAGATCAACCGCTTCACTCATATCCATCAGAGCGTGGACGACCTGGTGAAGAAGAGCAAGATGGGCAGACTCCTGGGATCTCTCACCGCGTGCTGCTTCCAGCGCTGCGTGGGCATGGACGCCATGAATGCGCTGTCCATAACCACCCACGTCATCGACGCCAAGTACGGCACGAATTACAACAAGCGCTTTCTGAAATTTCTTGCATACGTTCAGGAAAACGACCTTGTATGCGACGGCGCCATGACCGACACCAAGGGCGACAGGTCCCAGCCTCCTCACAAGCAGTTTGATCCGGACATGTTCCTCCACGTGGTGGAAGAGAGGAAAGACGGCATCGTGGTTAGGGGTTCGAAGGCACACCAGACCGGCGCGGTGAACTCCCACGAGATCATTGTAATGCCCACCATCACGATGAGAGAAGAGGATAAGGATTATGCAGTGGCCTTTGCGGTGCCGAGTGATACGACGGGCATCACCTACATTATGGGCCGGCAGTCCTGTGACACCCGGAAACTCGAAGGCATGACCTTTGACCGGGGAAACATGTACTATGGAGGTCACGAGGCCCTGGTTGTTTTCGAAGATGTGTTTGTGCCATGGGAGCGGGTGTTCATGTACAAGGAATTTGATTTTACCACGCAGCTGGTGGAGAGCTTCTCAGCCTACCATCGCCAGAGCTACGCCTGCAAGGTGGGCGTGGGCGATGTGCTCATCGGCGCGGCCCAGACCGTTGCCGAGTACAACGGCGCGGAGAAGGCTTCCCACGTGAAAGACAAGATCATCGAGATGAATCATCTGAACGAGACACTCTACTGCGGATGCATCGCCTGCGCATCAGAAGGTCACAAGGAGGCGAGCGGGACGTACTTGGTGGATGTGCTTCTGGCCAATGTGCATAAGCAGAATATCACCCGTTTTCCCTATGAGATAGCCAGGATTGCCCAGGATATCGCAGGTGGTCTTGTGGTCACCTGTCCGTCGGAGGCGGACATCAACTCGCCGGAGGTGGGCAAGTGGGTGAAGAAATATTACCAGACCAAGGCCGATGTCCCGACTGAGTACCGGATGAGGATACTGAGGCTCATCGAGAACATCACCATGGGCACCGCTGCCGTGGGTTATCTCACCGAGTCCATGCACGGGGCGGGTTCACCGCAGGCGCAGCGGATCATGATAGCCAGACTTGTAAACATGAAGAATAAACAGAAGGTTGCCAGGTACCTGTGCGGAATCGACAAGGGCGACCAGATACGATAAAAAGGAGCAATATATGAAAGACAAAAATGACGTTGTTATTGTAAGCGGAGTACGTACACCCTTTTCCAAGTTCGGCGGGGTGCTCAAGGAGATGCACAGCACTGACCTCGGGGTCATCGTGATGAAAGAGAGCCTGAAACGGGCAGGCCTCAAAGGTGAAGACCTGAACGAGCTGTACTACGGCATGTGCGATCAGGCCGAGGCCGCCCTTTATGACAATGTGAATGCCCGGCAAGCGCTGTTGCGGGCAGGGCTGCCCAATACCCTGGTATCTCTTACCATAGATCGAGCATGCTGCTCGTCGCTCTGCGCGATTCAACTGGGTCGGAGGGCCATCCTGCTGAACGAGGCGGATACCTGCATGGCTGTGGGCGCCGAGAACATGAGCAATACTCCGCTTCTCATGAACGGACATCGCTGGGGTTCGGGCATGAAGCCGCTGTTGGTGCAGGATTACCTGAATCCTATTACTTACAGAGAATATACACCGCTGGGCAAGGACGCAGGTGAGATCGCCATCGAATACGGCATCTCCCGCGAAGAGCAGGATGCCTGGGCGGTAGGATCGCACAAAAAATGGGCACAGGCCGATAAGGATGGCCGGTTCGATGATGAGCTTGTGCCTGTTGTGATTCCCCAGAAAAAAGGTACGACCTTCGTTTTCAAGAAAGATGAATTGCCCAGGCCGGACACCACCATAGAGGCCTTATCCAAACTGAAGACCATCTACGGCAGCCCCACGGTGACTGCGGGCAATGCCCCGGGTCTTGATGCAGGTGCCGCGGCCTTGATTATCATGCGGCGGTCGAAGGCCGAGGATCTGGGTATAAAACCTCTGGCCACCATCGTATCTGTGGCGAGCGGGGCAAGCGAGCCCCGGCGGATGGCAGAGCTGCCGGGTTTTGTCATCAGGAAAGCCCTGGAGCGGGCATCGCTCACCATCGACGACATGAAGATCGTCGAGATCAACGAGGCCTTTGCCGCAGTTACGCTGGTATCGACAAAGATACTGGCCGACAGGGACGAGCAAAAGTGGCGCTTGCTTCTTCAGCGGACGAATCCCAACGGCGGGGCAATTGCCATCGGCCATCCGGTAGGCGCCAGCGGAGGCCGCATCCTGATGAACATGATGTACGAACTCAAGCGCAGGGGCGGCGGGTACGGGGTTGCAGGCATCTGCGGTGGTCTGGCACAGGGAGATGCGGTCGTCATTAAGGTTGATTAAACTCATATACTTATAAAGTATTTTATAGGTCGACAACGGTTGCCACGGTGATGACCTTGCAAATAACAGAAATTGAAAGAGATCTGTTGTTTGCATTTTGAGCACACCTGACTGTTAAGCTTTTTAATTGGATCGTCACCGGTGTCATTTTATCCATTCTGGCAGGCGTTATCCCGGGTTAGGTTGGTTATTACACCATACCAACTCCGGGAATAGAATTCAACAAATCCTGACTCTGTTTAAGATGCTGATGATGTTTAATGGTATCGGCAATTTGTTTTCTGATTTTTTCAATTTCCTGATCCGAAAAAGCAATATGTTCTTTAATCAAAGGAATGACAGATTCTTGTGCCTCGTATTCGATTTGTGCTAGGTGCGCCAGTTATATAAAATCTGGCACTAAGTTTCCTATCTTTCACTTAATGTAGGAACAACAATAGTCCATAAGACTCTTCACTTTTAAACTGAATTTTGATTGAGCCGGTACCTCAAAGACGTCGCCTTCTTTAAAAGTTATCCATCCGGCAGCGCCGGGCAGCAGTACATCGAGATTGCCGGCTAGAATCTCCATAATCTCCTTTTCCGCCGTGCCGAACTCATAATCTCCGGGAAACATGACACCCAGTGTCTTCTTGGAACCGTCCGGAAAAATTACCGTACGGCTGGTGACCTTGCCGTCAAAATAAATATTTGCTTTTTTGACAATTGTTACATCCTTAAATTCCATCACGGTTTATTTCCTTTCATCAGAAGTAATATTTTATCAAAGTAAATTTGAGTAAAACTAAACAGGAATAAAATCAGCGGCGGCAAGCAATAATCTTGCCTCATCATCGGGATCAAAGGAGATTCCCCCGCTCCGATTCCCTCCGTCACTTGCCGGCAAAGGTTCATTTTTGTCATCAGATCTTTTTCTCCTACTTAATGTTATAAGGTAGTATCGAAAAAACCGCCTTTGTGTCAAGAATAAATAGGGACATTATGTTATCAAGCCATAAAATTTATTTATGGTTCTGAATAAATATTACTTGACTTGTAGACGACCGGTCTATTATAGTATGCGGAAGTAAAAAGCAAAAAGGGGGAAATCATGGATATTTATGAACGATTAAGGGAAATTCTGGATTCACATCCTACAACAGCGCCGAAAGCAAAGTCGATCGATGAAATACTGCGCACACTTTTCACTCCGGAAGAAGCGGCTCTTGCCGTCAATATGAGTTATAAAACAAAAAGCGTATCCAGCATAGCTAAAGCGGCCGGGCTTTCGGAAAGCGACGCAGCGCAAAATCTGGAATCAATGGCAAACAAAGGGATTATTCATTCCCGAAAAAAAGAGGGATCGAAATTCTACGGCTTACTTCCGCTGATTCCCGGCGTGTTTGAGTTTCCCTTTATGAAGGGCGGTGGAACACCAATGCACGATCGCTTAGGCCAGCTATGGGAAGAATATCATCATGAAGCTCTCGGCGCCTCCTTTTCCGGAAGCCCCACGCCCCTGATGAGAGTAGTTGCTGTTGAAAAATCGATTACGGCACAAGACCGCGTGCATCCCTATGACGAGGTTAAGAATTTCATTAACGATGCAAAGTACATCGCATTGGCCAAATGCGCCTGCAGAGTCAGCGTCGCCAAATGTGACAAACCTAAAGAAGTATGTTTAATCTTCGGCGAAGCGGCTGAGTTTCTTGTAGAGAGAGGTTTTGCCCGTCAGATCAACAAAGAAGAAGGGATGAAAGTTCTCGATCTGGCAGAAGAGGCGGGGTTGGTTCATACAAGCAATAACAGCGCTGACCGCGCCGGCCTGATCTGTAACTGCTGTCCTTGCTGTTGTACGGTCCTGCGGGGAAGAACACAACTAAAGCATCCTCACGCTTTTGAACCCAGCCGTTTTGAAGCACATGTCAACGGTGAAGAATGCATCGGCTGTGCTGTTTGTGCCGATGAGCGCTGTCCGGTGAAGGCTATTGAAATGAAGGATGATGTTGCCGTCGTCAATGTGGAAGAGTGCATCGGCTGCGGCTTGTGCGTGACCGGTTGTCCGGTCGGGGCTATTGAGCTTAAGGAAAGGAAACAGATTCCCTCTATTCCGGCGACGATCATGGAAATGGGGGCTAAAGTCCTTCAGGAAAAAGGAAGGCTTGATGCTTTTATGAAAATTATGCAAAGGTAATAAGACTCGAACTTTAAGAGCGAATAACCTAAAGGTCACTACAGGCGCATTAAAGTTTGTTAGTCGAATTAATGACACTCGCTAAGAACGAGCATAGCGAAGTTCGAAGCGCAAGTGGAATTATCGTGTATGCGAAGCATACAGTGGAATCCAATAGCCAAAGGCTATTGGATATTATCCCGCGAAGCGGAAGGTATAATACCCGTGATGAGGAGAATTGTTAATGGCACGAACCAATACCCGCGAAGAGATCCTTCGCAAAGGAGCCGAACTTATTCACGCACAAGGCTTCAATGCCACAGGCCTTCAGCAGATTCTTCAGACTGCCGGCATTCCCAAGGGTTCTTTCTATTTTTATTTTAAAAGCAAAGAAGATTTCGGGTTGGAGATTATTGATTATTTTAACGCAATGATCAGCGGAATCTTCACGCGCTATTTGAGTGACAAAAAAATACCACCCCTGAAACGGCTGGATAAACTATTTAATTATTTCGAAGCCGCCTTTCAAAAAAGCGGCTATGCTTTGGGCTGTCCCATAGGGAATCTTTCGCTGGAACTTGCCGATACGAATGAACGGCTGCGCTTGCATCTGGAAGGTGTGATCGAAACGCGCATTAAGCAAATAGAGTTATGCCTTCAGGAAGCCAAACGCGATAAATCATTACCGGCCAGTCTGAGTACGGCTGATACCGCACGCTTCATATTTCATGGGTTCGAAGGAGCTATTCTGCATATGAAGGTTGTAAAGAACATTGAACCTTTTCGGTCCTTCCGAAACCACCTATTAAGATATTTTAAAAACATTAAAACGCTGGAAAAGTCGTTACTAAGATAGAGATGATGGATTCTGCGCCTTATACTTTTTTCAAATGGGATATGAAATGATGTTGCACAAGGTATAAAATATTTTAGAGTTAAATATGCCAAACGATATTTTATTGTTGAAACTCCAATTTAATGAAACTCAGATATTACTAGCACAGCGAAGTAATATCTGTAAGTTGAATTATCCCACTTGCTTTGGGGTTCATACCCGTGATTACATTTAAAAGGAGGAGCACGACAGTGTCGGAAGATATTTTTCGCCAATTACAGCAAAGGCTCGATATGTATTCCATGGGATTTCCCGCGACAGAGACGGGAATTGAAATAACGATACTGAAAAAGCTTTTCAATCAAAAGGACGCAGAGATGTTCCTCAACCTCTCACCTAAACTGGAAGATCAGGAATCAGTTGCTCAGCGGCTGGGAAGTCCTATTGAAGAAATAGCCGGACAGCTCGAAGACATGGCGCAGCGCGGCCTTCTTTTCAGGGACAGGAAGGGGGATTCGGTCAAATATGGAGCAATTCCCTTCATGCATGGTCTGGCAGAGTTTCAGATCAAACGACTTGATCGTGAAATGGGAGAGCTGATTGACCAGTATATGGACCAGCGATTTAATCAGTCCATAGCGGAGGTTGACGGGCTTTTCCTCCGCACCTTTCCTGTAGAGAAGTCCATTATTTCTGAACACCATGTAGCTGCTTTCGATGATGCGTGCGCGATCATTGAAAAAAATGATACTATCGTCGTCGCCGAATGCCTCTGCCGCAAAGCACATAAAATCATGGGCAATGGTTGCGATAAACCCATCGAAACCTGTTTTATGTTCGGATCCATGGCACGGTTTTATATAGAAAACAATTTGGGGAGACGGATAGACGTTGAAGAAGCGGTCGACATATTAAGACAAGCGCAAGACGCGGGGCTTGTAACCCAGCCTGCCACGGCCCAGAACCCTGGCGGCATATGTAATTGCTGTGGCGACTGCTGTGCGATACTCGGAGCGGTGAAAAAATTTTCCAAACCGGCAGAACTCGTTTTTTCCAACTACCAGGCAGCGATAAATGGGGAGAACTGCACCGGCTGTGAAATATGTCTGGATCGGTGCCAGATGGAGGCGATCGTCATGAATAAAGACGGTGTCGCGCAGATCGATCTTGACCGCTGTATAGGATGTGGTTTGTGCGTGACTACATGTCCATCAGAGGCAAGCTGCCTCATTCCAAAGCCTGATGCTAACAGGCGGATACCCCCCGTGACAAGCATGGACCAAATGATGCAGATTGCGAAAAAAAGAGGATTGATTTAATACATTAATTTTCAACAGCGCCATAAGAATGCAAATTGCGATGTAGAGATGAAAATAGATGGCTTTACGAGTTGTTTTGTTGCAACATTTAACGGACCAAGGATATGCCATTTCTAAATCAAAGATGATATTGAGGCGGCTGGGCGAAGGCGACGAGGCGTATTTTACATACGTTGAGGAAGCCGACAACGACGCCAACAAAAATAGCGCTTTGATTTAAAATTGGTATAAAGTGATAACATGCATGAACTTCCTATAACCGAAAGCATTTTAAAAATAATCTTAAAGCACGCTGAAACAAACAATGTACGGCAGGTGATGGCCGTTCATCTACAGGTCGGCAAGTTAAGTGATCTCGAAGATGAGTGGATTCAACGCTATTTTGATTATTTGAGCAAGGGCACACTGGCCGAAGGGGCAAAACTCAAAATAGAGAGAATGCCGATCATGGTTCAGTGTAACGTTTGCTCCACTTCTTATGAGGCCGAAGCGGCAAAATTGGGCGAACTAATCTGTCCCTCCTGCGGACAGAAAGACGGCACGCTTCTTTCCGGAAGGGAATACTACATCAAGGATATGGAGGTGCAATAGTGGAAGATGTCAGACTGATTGAAGTCAAAGAAGAAATAATGGCCGATAATGTCAAGGTAGCCGCAGAGGTTCGGGAGCGCCTGCGAAAGACAAAGACCATGCTTTTGAACCTCATGTCTTCACCGGGTTCCGGCAAGACCAGCCTGATTCTTCAGACGGTTGCCAATCTGAAAGACAGTTTGCGGCTTGGCGTAATCGAAGCGGATATTGATTCCAAGGTGGACGCGGAGAAGGTTGCCGCGCGGGGCATTCCCGCCATTCAGCTCAGGACGGGAGGATTCTGCCATCTCGACGCCACCATGGTCACTCAGGGTATTGATGCCCTGGCGGTGAGCGATCTGGATCTTGTCATCATCGAAAACGTAGGTAATCTGGTATGCCCCGCCGAGTTTGATACCGGTGCCCACAAAAATGTGATGATTCTGAGTGTTCCGGAGGGGGATGACAAACCACTTAAATACCCGCTGATGTTCTCCATCTGCGATTTACTGCTTGTCAATAAAATTGATTATCTCTCTCTCAGCGATTTTGATATGTCAGCCTTGCGCAAACGAGTTGTGGCTTTGAATCCCCGCATCGTCATCCTGGAGGTGTCCTGTAAAACAGGAGCGGGAATTGAAGGCTGGGTCAGCTGGTTGAAGAGAGAAGTTGAAGCCTTTAAAGGGATAAAATAGTCTTCATTTTAATCAGACCAATATCGCCAATTACGCGCTTGCTTTATCTGCCCTAAACAGAACTTGACCTGACGTTGAGAATCAAGATAATTGATACCTTCCTGTAAGCGTCAATTGGCGAATTCTGAAAGGTATGCAACATTACAAACATTAATAGTTGGAATATTGTGTCACCATTAGAAAACCGGGCTATTTGACCAAAAGCTAAGGAGAAATTTCATGAAAAAAGTTATTGTTATTTTGATGGTATTGGTTGTGTATGCGGGGGGTGCCTTTGCCGGGGAGAAAGCTAGGGACGGTCGCTTTATCGCCTATGATAACGGGACGGTCTTGGACACGAAGACGAACCTGATGTGGGCAGCAAAGGACAATGGGAGTAATATAGACCCGGCAGATGCTATGTCCTACTGCCAGAATTATCGCGGCGGTGGTTATACGGACTGGCGAATGCCGACAGGGCAAGAACTGACAACGTTATATGATGATTCAATTACCGGATCAAATGGCTTTCATCTAACCAAACTAATAACCCTGACATGGTGTTGCGTCTGGACTTCAGAACAAAAAAGGGGATTCTACTACTATTTCAATTTCACCAAAAATTATTTTAGCTTGTCTCGCAGACCTTTGATGCATGTCCTGCCAATGCGTTCCGGCAAATAGGTTATTTAATCACTTGGTTCTTTGGTTACTTTATTTTCAGGAAACAGGCATAATTGAATGTTATGAACGGTAATTTTCAATTTTATTTGCTCACACAGGTTAAGACTTTGGTGAAGCAAACAATCGACTTCTGCCTGTAAGAAACAAATCGTCAATCTTCGTAAATATGCAAGCTTTCAATCCGTAATAAACAGCGTTTACGCCACAAGATTGCCTTGACATGCAAGACCGGACTGCCTATCATTCAAATATTAATAAGTAATATCTTGTCAAAGGAAAGATCATCATGCATAATATCTTATTTGTAATGATCTTTCGGTAGAAGCAAAAGTTGTAGGTAAAATTATTTCCTGATCGATTCACTCGGAATTGTTGGAAAATCATTTTAAAGAAATAGTGGAAAAAGATGCAAAATGCTTGAAGAATCGATAATCTTATATGCTTCGGGATCGAATATCATTGTTGATTTTGAAGAAATTTGCTTAACGAACAATATCTCAATTGCCGCAATAATTAATAACCGTAAATACATTACATCATACGCAACTTTTCAGGAAAAAGTGATTGACATCTCTCAAATTGCTTCAATAGATTTATCCATTCCTTTTATTTGCCCGTTGTTTACTCCCCAAAACAGATTTATTGCTGTAAATGAAGCTTTGCAATCAGGGCTCTGGCCATACAATTTGTTAAGCGATAAGAACAATGATCTTCCTTGCAGTTTCAAAAACGGCAAAGGTTGTTTTATTAATAAGAGAGTTGTCATTGGGGCTCAATCGGAAATTGGAGATTTTGTTTTCATAAACAGGGGTGCGTCGCTCGGACATCATTTATATCTCGATAATTTTGTTTCGATTGGGCCTGGCGTTGTTACAGGTGGTAACGTTACGATTGGAAGAGGTACATTAGTAGGATTGGGAGCTGTCATTTTACCTGAAGTTAAAATTGGAAAACATGTAATTGTCGGCGCAGGATCTGTAGTCACAAAAAACGTTGCTGATTATTCGATAGTTGTAGGAAATCCTGCAAGAAAAATTAAACTAAACGATGTAACCTTTTAACATGAACAAACCGGTAATTCATTTATATGCCATTTGTTGGAACGAAGAAAGAATGCTGCCTTTTTTCTTTAAGTACTACGATGATTTTGTCAATCGATATATTTTCTTCGATGATCAGTCGGATGATCGAACAATCGAAATAATCAATCAACATCCTCGCGCAGAAGTGCGGCCATTTCCGGAATTGAATCATGATTCTTTTATCCTGTCGTCTCAGTTCGTTCATAATAACTGCTGGAAAGAAAGCAGGGGTAATGCCGAATGGGTAATTATTACTGCTATTGATGAGTTCCTTTATCATCCAGACATTATTAATTACTTGATTAACTCTAAAAGAGAGAAAATCACAGCTATTCCTGCATTAGGGTATCAAATGCTTTCCGAAAAATTTCCTGACAATAATTCGGATTTAATAACTGAAGTTCCCAACGGTGCGGCTTCGGACTTTTATAACAAACTGAGTTTATTCAATCCAGACGCAATAAGAGAAACTAATTATGACATTGGTCGACATAGTGCTAATCCTAAAGGTAAACTTAAATATCCCAGACACGACGAGTTGCTGAATCTTCATTTCAAATACTTGTCATTTGATTTCCTGTTTGAGCGACACAAACAATTACTGAATAAATTACCCAGCACAGATATCAAAAATAAGTGGGGATTTCATTACAGCTTTGACAAAGAAGAGCTTCGAAATGAATGGAACAAAGTTGAAAGTCTGATAACACTCGATGTTACAAAAAAATGGTGCAAGACCAATCGATCTCATTCGCCAAAAAGTAAAAGGTGGTGGAGATTGAGAAAATATCGTTTTCCTTTCTTTTAGTGTTAAGTACTCGACAATCGATTATAGAATTCTACATTTCATCTAATGATTCAGTGCCTGTAGTCAATGGGCAAATCTGTTTATCTCATATCCGCATATGTGAATATGAGATACGCGGCCCATATTTCACGAAGATTGTTCAAGTTCCAGATATGACCTCGCTTCTTTCGGTGATGCAATTTCCAGTTCTAAACATTGAGCAATCAAGTAAATTCTTTTCAATAGATCCAGGTTTGTGGCTAACCTATCCCTTTTTGGAGTTAGCCAAATATTATCTTCAAGTCCGACCCTCACTCCTCCTCCGTTGATCATAGCACACACATTCATTTTCAGTTGGGCATCTCCAGCGCCGCCGGCTGACCAAATTGAACCTTCCGGCAGTTCATTAATCATTACTCCAAGATTTAGAATATTAGCTTGAGCACAAGCTATGTTGCCTAAAATCAAATTGAAATAGAGAGGTGGTTTGAGCAAGTTTTTCGTACAAAGGTATTTGGCGTAATTTATCATTCCAATATCGAATGCTTCTAATTCTGGTTTGATGCCCATTTCCATCATCATTTTTGCCAACATTTGAATCGTTTGAGGGCTATTGATGCTAGCTTCCTTATTAAAATTCAAAGAGCTGAGCGTCAAACTGGCCATGTCGGGCTTGGATGTGCCCTCAAGCCTGAGACAATCTGAGCGCTTTTCAAACTCTGTGCTGAATCGCCCGCTGGTTGAAACGCATAATATCAAATCTTTATCCACCTGACGAATATCGTTGATAACCTCCGAATAGATTTCTTTTTCGCAGAATAGCTGTCCGTCTTGATTTCTGGCATGAAGATGCACCATTGAAATACCAAATTGCCTCGCTTCCAATACCTCTTTAACTATCTCTTGTGGGGATAAAGGAACGTGTGGTGTTATTTCTTTTGTGGGTATCATTCCGGTTGGCGTAAAATTTATTATCAGTTTATGAAATCTATCGTTTTTGATCACAAGCTCTTCCTTATTACACAATCGTTTGCCAAATAGGTATCACTAACTGAGCAAACGATTGTACTTTCTTCTTTTGAATATAGCCTGACGAGTAAAACATGTCAAACCAATATTGATCTTTCCAAATCGTTGGGTCTCGTGTGGTCAAATCTTTGTTTGGTTTTTGCAATGTCTAATACTATCTTGCAAATAGTAATCCTCAAGTCTGACACCTGCCCAGAACTGAAACTAAGTAGATGTAATAATCGTTACATCCTTGAATTCCATCCTGGCTATTCCCTTCCATCAGTTGCAATTTTAATTTCAAACAAACTCACCTTTGGCCACAGTTATCACCTTGCCGCCAACCGATATGGATATTTTTCCATTCTTCTCCCCTGCCCTCAAAAATAAAAGGGATGGCCTGCCTATTTCATAACCCTGTTCAGAACGGATATCAATCTCATCCTTTCCCCAATAACGGTGACGTACCAGATATCCGGCAAGACAGCCATTGCCGCTGCCTGTGGCGGGATCTTCAGGGATGCCGAAACAATCGGCAAACATGCGAACGCTTATATCATTTTGCGAATTGTGCGGTTCAGCGCAAAATATCAAAACAGGTTTTGCCCACCGTCGTTTGATGAATTTGAAATATTTATCCTTGTTGATCTTTGCTCTTTTCAACGAATCCAGGCTGGAAAGCGGAACAAGAATATGAGGCAATCCTGTGGAAACTTCTTCAACAGGAAAGCGATTATCTATATCGCTTTGATTGAGAGTCAATATAGGAGCAATGATTTTAGCGTTTATGGTTTCACCAAAAACCGGTTCAATCTGCCGCATCCAGCAGATTGTTCCCTGTATAGTGTTATCGTTGAAGCTTACAGGAATTTGTCCCGCTTTTAGATTCAGTTTTATTTCGCCGACATTCCTCCTCAAGATTTCTGTTCTGATAATGTGAGTCGTCCCCAATGTGGGATGACCGGCAAAAGGCACTTCTTCGCCGGGCGTGAATATGCGCACATCGAAACCGCCGTCACGTTGTGTTTCAGATAAAATAAATGTGGTTTCAGAAAAATTCATTTCCCGGGCGATACTCTGCATTTCGTTATCGCCAAGCGTACTGCCGCCGCGAAAAACGGCCAACTGATTACCGGCATATTTTTCTTCGGCAAAGACATCAACAATGTAAAAAGGCATCTTCCTCATTTTGGATTTATCCCTTGGGTATTGATAAGTGGTTCCGAAAATTCATAAAAATAATGTTTATCCGATCTGAGTCTGTTTAGTGCCTGCTTATGCCTCGCCAGCCACTTTGCGCAATTCGGCAAGCAAGTTATCCTCCACCTCAATCAGGCCGGACTCCCGACGCTGTCTGGCAAGGAGGCTTTCTCTTTCTCCCGGTACGAATATCTCGTCCACTCCGGGCAGTTTCTTCGTAGACTTAACCTTGCTGATAATCTCCGAAACATTACCGGCTAGTGTTTTCCGGTCCGTTAAGAGTTCCGGATCAATGGCAAAAATAAGATGTCCCCAGTTGCCCTTGCTATCACCGATTCCACAGAAGGCAGCCCCAACCAGCGGTCCCGCCAGTATTTCGCCGATCAGAGCGAGACCTGATCCTTTGTAGCTCCGGTCGAAGGAGCGAATAGCGCCTGCGATGGCTTTTTGCGGATCAGTCGTCGGATTGCCCTGATTATCGTAAGCAAAATCAGCCGGAATGCTTCTGCCTGCTGTCTGGGCTTCCACCAGTCCAAAATAGGAAGTAGCGGCGGTCGACATATCAAGGATGATAGGATCATGCTCAGTTGGAATGGCAATGGCCAGGGGATTGGTTCCGAATACAGGCTCATACGATCCGTAAACAGCGACTCTCTGTGGTGAGCGGCCGAAAGCAAATCCGATCAACCCTTCGACTGCCAGACGGGATGCATAGTAACCAATAGCTCCCGATGATGTGTTGGTGTTGAATGTCCCGGCGATAGCGAATCCGCTTTTCTTTGCTTTTTCTTTCACTATTTCCACAGCCTTTCCGACAACCAGCATGGCGTGGTTTTTGTTGCCGTTGATCCGCGCGGAAATCGGAGTTTCCTTTTCGATGACGATTTTTCCTGCCTGCGGGTCTTTGGGAATTCCCTTGTCGATAAGTTTCACAATTCCCTGATTGTTGTCCCGCAGTTGGGCGTAGAGCAGCACATCTGTGATGACTTTAACTTCGTCATCGTTGTAACCGTATTTCTTAACTGCCTTGCGTGTCAGTTCCTCAAGTTCTTTGATTGATATTTTCATGATTCCCTCTCCTCGAATGTTTTGCCCGGTGATGGAGTGCCGGCATAAATTAGACCGCGTTCATTTAATTGCTTTGCACATTATTTGTCAATTATTTTCCCTGGTCTTTTTTAGATTAGTCGCTCTAACACCGATCAGCCTGACCCGCTTGTTTAGTTCGATTCTTTTTAGACAGGCAAAGGCGGCTTTCCGGATTTCTTCTTCGGCGTTTGTATAATCAGTTATTGTTTTTGCTCTGGTCAGAGTTTGGAAATCGCTGAAGCGAATTTTGATGGTAACGGTCTTCGCGCTATATCCATCATCCTGCATATCGGCAACAACTTCTTTGGCCAGCCCGGCGAGCGTTCGAGCGATAGTCTGCCAGTTTTTGATATCTTCCTGAAATGTAGTTTCTCTGCTGATAGATTTTGGTTCCCAGTGGGTAATCAAGGGACTATCGTCGATACCCCGCGAGGCATCGTATAGATATTGACCATAAGAATTGCCAAAGTGTTCGATAAGAATTTCCAGTGTTAGTGCGGCCAGTTGTCCGATGGTTTCAATCCCGATTTTTTTTAAATGCGCTTCTGTCTTCGGCCCTATGCCGTATAATTTTCTTATCGGTAACGGCCAGAGCTTGTCTTCAATATCATTTTCATGGAGAATGGTGAGGCCATCCGGTTTGCGCATGTCGGAGGCGATTTTTGCCAGAAGCTTATTGGGAGCGATGCCGATAGAACAGGTTAAGCCGGTTTTTTCTTTGACTCCGGTTTTAATTTTATCAGCGATAATTTCCGGCGTTCCCGGCACTGCGGATGCATCCAGAAAGGCCTCATCAATGCCGGCATTTTCCATAACGGGTGTAATCGACAAGAGAACGGATTTGAATTGTTGCGAAGCCTGTGAATAAGCTTCAAAATCGACAGGAAGAAAAATTGCCTGAGGGCATAGTTTGTATGCAGTCCTCAGCGGCATGGCGGAATGAATGCCGTATTTTCTGGCTTCATAATTGGCTGTCGAAACAACGCCTCTTTTATTGGGGTTTCCGCCTCCTCCAATAACGACCAGTTTGCCGGTCAGCGCCGGATTTTTCTTTTCTTCAACAGCGGCGAAAAAAGCATCCATATCAATGTGAATAATTCTTCTTTGCATACTGAACTAAGAATATCATTTCTTCCGGGAATTTAGTAGTGTGATGAAGTGAATCATAGGGTAAAATCGACAAAGCATCATGTTTATGCAAGGATCATATTTTAATGGCGATGTTAATCACACTATTGTAGATAAATTATATCATGAAAATCAAGGCTAAGCAAAAGAGCAAAGTATGGATTGTATATATTTTGCGCTGTTCCGACGGCAGTCTGTATACAGGCATGACCAACAACATCGAGAAACGTTTTGCCGCTCATAATAAGGGAGTAGCGGCAAAATATACCCGTTCCCGCCGTCCGGTGAAATTATTGACAACAAGCGCCAAGATGGGTAGAAGCGACGCAATGCGTCTGGAAATAAAAATAAAAAAAATGCCCAGAGCAAAGAAAATAGCTGCGCTAGAAAAAAACTCCGGAAGACATGGAAGCAGGATGAAAAAGGATATTGAATTGCCGCCCCGGAGCAGGTCAGTGGCTGGTTTGCAAAAGGTGCTCCCTGCAATGACAGAAGAGCTTACGGGAAATTTAATCTGCCAGGAATGTCCCAACGGCTGCAATCTCGCCTTTGAATGGAAGGACGCGGAAAATGTTTTTATTGCCGGTAATAAATGCGCCAGCGGCATTGCTTACGCGGCGCGTGTAATCCGCAAAAATAAAAAGGCGCATATTCACGCCAGAGAAGAAACTCCGTTGTTTAGCAGGGAAACTTTAAAAGCTGTCACTGAATTGTGGCAAGTGCGCCTGAAAAAACTGCATCACAATATCCCTGTTCAGGGAAGCCCTGAACGTTCAGTTTTTCGCGTTGCTCTGGAAGATGATTGTGGCCGGTTTTTTGTGTTGGAGCAACTTTCCGCGAAAGCCCTTGAGCACAAAAGGCAAATTGCCGCAAATCTTGATTTTCTGTCGAAGGAAAATCTCTTTCGCATCCAACCATATTTAGCCGGAGAAAAGGGCGAGTTTATTATCAGGCATAAAAATAATTTCTGGCAAATGATTCCTTTAGTAAGGGGCGTTGTGCTTGACCGGCAAAAATATATGTATGAAAAATGGCGAGGCCCCGCGCTGGCCGGTTTTCTCATCGCTCTGCACCATAAATCCAAAAATCTTCCTTTTTTTGATCCCGGTAAAGTGTTCTCCCTTAAAAATTATGTGTACAAATTAATCCGCGAAATTAATCTTTATAATAAAGATATTAAGGCCGAAATTAAAGATATTAAAAGTTTTCTGGAAAAAGATTTTATGTCCGCTTATGAAAAACTGCCTGTGGCATTTTGCCATGGAGATTATCATCCGCTGAATATTATCTGGTCCATTGATGATATTAGATGCGTGATTGATTGGGAATTTTCAGGTTGCAAAAGTGAGATTTATGACATGGCCAACTTAATCGGTTGCGTTGGGATTGAAGATCCTCAAAGCCTCACCGGTGATCTTGTAAAAAGTTTTATTGCCGGCATGAGGGAAACAGGAATTATCTCCAAAACAAGTTGGAAGTATCTGGTGGAATTTATTGTAGCGCTTCGTTTTGCCTGGTTGTCCGAATGGCTACGGCGAAAGGACACGGAAATGATCGGCTTGGAATTGGATTATATGCGGCTGCTGATTGATAATAAGAAAAGTTTACAAAAAGCGTGGCCATGATAAAAAAGGCCGCACAAGATATCATCAAATACTGAACTGAGATTGTGTAGCGATATTTTTTTAGCATTTATTGCGAAACTCCAATTTAATGAGACTCGCTGACTATAGGAAGCGTTAGTCGTAGTGAGACTCTCTGAAAACAAGCATAGCGACGTTTGAAGAGAAAGTCGAACTATCCAATAGTCAAAGACTATTGGAAATTATCCCGCAAAGCGGAGGATATGATATCTTGCAGCTTGTTTCTGGGTATTATATCCGTGGTTGACTTACAAGACGCTTATTTATATATTTACAAAATGACAAAGGAATCTCTTATCAAAAAACGTAAGACCAAGCTGGTAATCACCATGGGACCGGCATTGCAAGACGCAGGAATCCTTCGGGACGCTCTGAGGCTTGCTGACGCAGTTCGGCTCAACGCCAGCCACAGCAAACCTGAAGAACGCACCCCTGTACTGAAACTCATAAGAAAAATTTCGGATGAACTGGGACGGATTATCCCCGTCTTTCTTGATCTTCAGGGACCCAAGTGGCGTATTGGTCTACTGGAAAAGCCGATAATCCTGGAGCAAGACAGTGTCGGCGTCCTCTACGCAACCGGCACACCCGTGCCCGAAGGTCATCCATGGGCGGCGCCTCTGCCGCATCCGGAGTTGTTTGCGGGCGCGAGATGCGGTCAAATCTGGGTGCTGGACGACGGGGCGTTGAAACTTGAAGTCATGGAAATACGCGATCAGCAGATCCTGTTGAAGGTGCTGATTGGCGGTCTCCTGAAAGCTCGCAAGGGCGTTCATCCCATCGGGTTGGATGTGGCCTTCGATCCCCTTACTTCCCGGGATCTGGAAGACGTCCGCTGGGGCGTAGAGGAAGGCGTGGATCTCTTTGCTCAGAGTTTCGTACGTCGTGCTTCCGACGTGGAGGCGCTTAGTCTGCACATCAAGGAACTGGGCGGTCCCCAGACTATCATCGCCAAGATAGAACATCCGCAGGCACTGGATAATCTGGAGGAGATTCTGCACGTGAGCTGGGGCGTCATGGTGGCGCGTGGCGACCTAGGGGTGGAATTTGGCGTGGAGAAGGTGCCCGCGCTCCAGAAGCAAATTATCCGGAAGGCGCGCCAGGCCTTGAAACCCGTAATCACCGCGACCCAGATGCTGGAGAGCATGATCGAAAACCCACAACCCACCCGGGCCGAGGCAAGTGACGTCGCCAACGCCATCTGGGATGGCACCGACGCCGTAATGCTCTCTGCCGAAAGCGCTGTAGGCAAGCATCCTCTCGAAGCTGTGCGCTACCTCGACAGCATCGCCGCTGATGCGGACGCACACTATAAGCCTCGCATCGGTCTGCTTGCGGACACTTTGGAGGAAAATCTTTCCGGCCGCACGGACGTATCGGTTGCCTTCGCGGCCTGCCGCACCGCGGAGGAAATTAGTGCCAAGCTCATTGTGGTATTTACTGAAGGCGGCGGAAGCGCCCGCCTGGTCTCACGGCTGGCGGCGGATATTCCCGTCATCGGCGCCACCACAGACATCGGAAATTCCCGGCGCATGGGCCTCCTGCGGGGTGTGGAGAGCCTGCTTATTCCCCGGACAAAACATCTCTCCGAAATGTTGGCCTCTATTCATCCGCTCTTGAAAACGATGAAGGGACTTGAGTCCGGTGACCGCGTTGTCATGACGCTCGGCCATCCGCTGTGGACCACGGGAACGACGAACATGATGAGGGTGGAAACGTATTGATGGCGGGATAAGAAAAAAATCCCTCAATCATAAGGTTAATCAACACGACAATAAAACTTACCGCTTCGTATCAATAAAAACTTCGGCTGCCGTGCATTTGCGATTGCAGTTACTATGAAATTTAATCTTTTTCTTTCATTTCCGATAAAGGGGTGAAGGGTATAGTTAATTCATAAACTCCCCTGGATAAAATAGTCCGCACAGGGAATGGCGATTTTTCATACACTTTCAACATAGATTTATTGGTGGCCAGAACGTCGGCAGTAAATCCCTGGATGCCTTCCTCGCGAGCCACTCGAATCAATAATTCAAAAAGATACGAAGCGATGCCTTTGTTGTGATACTCTTCGTCAACAATAAAGGCCGTGTCGGCAAAAGTATCTTGTTTTGTACGGGCGTATCGCGCCTCGGCAATAATTTTTTCGGTGCCGGCAATCTCGACAATGCCGACAATAGACATGATCAAATGGTAATTCACATTAACATATTCCTGCATTTTTTTATGAGGCATTGTCTTTATCGACGTGAAGTACCGGGAATAGACCGCCTGATCTGAGAACCGATAGAACAACAAGCGCATCATATCTTCATCAGAAGGTTTTATTGGCCGGAAACAAACCTTCAGGCCGCCTTTAAATTCATGGGTAACGCATAATTTAGAGGGATAAAGAGAACCTGATTCGGGGAAATAAATCTGGTCGGCGTAAATCAATTTTGCTTCTTTGGCCTGTCTGACAAGTTCGGCACGGTCATCGGGATGTGCGATGTCAATCAGCGTCTGCGCGCGCTCTCGCATTGTCTTGCCCATGAGATAAGCTACTCCATATTCCGTCACGACCAAATCCATGGATTCACGATTGGTAAACTGAAAAGGCAGATTATCAACGGACAGGACAATATTCGGCATGCCCTTGCGGTTACGGCTGGGAAGGCTAAAAATTGTCCGGCCTTTTTTCGACAGCGCCGCGCCCATAAAAAGCTCTTGTACGTTTCCCGGACCGGCGGTGACATTTCCCTTGCCGGTGTGCAGAGCGACATTTCCCGTAAGATCAATTTTTCTTGCCGGAATAATTGCTATCATCCGGTCGTTGTTACCGATTACTTTCGGATCGGTAATCACATCTTCCGGTTGAAATTCAACAAGCGGATTGTGATCCAACCACTGCATCAGTTCCTTACTGCCCATCAGATAGGACGCGGAACACTTGCCGCGAAAAACGCCTTTGCGCCGATTAGTCACGGCGCCGCTCTTTACAAGGTCCATCAAGGCATCGGTGAAAAAAGGAGAATGAACACCCAAATGCTTTTTTGTGGCCAATTGCACGGCCAGGGCTTCATAGAGAGGCCCTATGCCAAAAGATATGCAGCTTCCGTCTTCAATTACATTGGCAATGTTTGCGGCAATTTTCAGGTAAATATCTTCCAGCGGCCACCGGGGGATATAAAGTGGTGGTTCCGTTGACTCGACAAAATAGTTGAACTCATCCATATGAACCAGGGTATCCCCCATGATGCGGGGAGCATTGACATTGACCTCACCGACAACAAGGTTTGCAGCCTCCATTGCCTGCCTTTCCACATCTACTCCGAGGAGACAGGCGTAACCGTTTTCATCCGGCGGTGAAATCTGAATGAAGGTTGCGTCAATGTGGATGGCTCCCGATTTGAATAGCCCTGGTATTCGTGAAAATCTGCTGGGAATAAGATCAACTCTGCCCGCGCTGACAGCCTCAGAAGCAATCCAGCCGGAGAAAAATGTCTTCAGCCGGAATTTCCGCGAATATCTTTCATCAATGGGTATTGTATCCCCGATGCTCACCAATTGAATCAATTCCAGATCCTGCAGATTAGGCTCTTCTGAAGCCATGAGATGCTTAACCATAGTCCGGGGTTCCGCCATGCCCGTACCGAGTAAAATGGCCATGCCCGGTTCGATTTTAGAAAGAACTTCTTCCGGAGACACAACTTTATATTTCCACATAAATTTTCACCTTTTTGGGTATGGTCTGTAGTCAGCGGGAGTCACGATCGCTTTGCTTCTGGGATATCCCTCTGTGCTTTGCACAGGGGATAATTCAACTAACAAATATTACGGCACTGCGTTTGTAATATTTGAGTTTCATTAATTCCACTTACGCTTCCTATAGTCAGCGAGTGTCAAATCCCGCGTCGCTTTGCTCCTGGGATGAATTCAACTAACAAATATTACTGCACTACGTTTGTAATCTTTGAGTTTCATTCATTCTTCGGTGCTGGTTTTGGCGGTCTCCGTTTTGGCAGTTTCTTTAGTTGTAGAGCTCTCGCTGGTTTCAGCCTTTTCCGTTTTAGTGGTTGTCGAAGGTTTCTTTCCTTTGTAATCCGTTACGTACCATCCTGAGCCTTTCAAGCTGAAAGAGGACAAAGAAACTAATTTTTGCACCTTGCCTTTGCAAAACTTGCAGCTTTTTACTTCCGGATCGGAAATTCCCCGAAACACTTCAAATTGGTTGCCGCATTTCCGGCATTTATATTCGTAAATAGGCATACTGAAAAACATTCCTCCATAATCATCTATTAATTAAATAGATCTAAAATTTTAAATTGACTGCTAAAGCAGTCCAATACTATTTCTAAATCATGACCTTTGACAGGTTGCAACGCATTCCTGGTTAAATTGTGAACGATATCTTCCTCTTTTTCCTTTTCTTCTCTGGTGGCATTAAAGTCAATTTCTCCGTTGCCAAAACGCAAGACATGAATCAATTCATGCACGGCAATGTAAAGCATCAAAGGGCTGAACTTGATGAAAGAATTAGCCCGATCTACCGCATCCAGAATGATATTGTCCTGCAGGCAGATTCTATAAAAATCAAACCCATCTTTGCCGTTTCCCGCCAATCCGTCGGGCTTTTCGTAAGAATATTTGCAAAGATGAGCGAAAGCGCCGTCTTTTACTTCATGCTTTTCCAAAAATGCAAGTGTTTTTACATCATACTTGTTTTTGCGCAGTTCGTCCTCGCTCGTTCGAAAATGGCACGAAACCAGCTTTTCAGCATCATTAAATGCTTTACCCGCCATTGGCACCTGTGCCGCATTAAAATAAAGAGGCATAAAATCACCACAAAAAGTTCTCTTAAATCCGCCACTAATATATGTAGTTGAACGATTTTTGTCAAGATAGGGGTTTCGATACTGCTTGGTATTAGAAGCTGATGGCCAAACCCGCGTAAGGACCATAAAAATCCATCTTGGCGGTCACATCGCTAATATTATCAATTTTTACGGACATCGCCCGGTAACCGCCGTGGATATTAATAAAGGGAAGAGGAGTAAAAGAAATATCCGCCAACCCGTCATAAAAGAAACTGTTGGAATAACCCATGCCCACAAACTTTGCCCGTGCTTCCAGAATATTGGCCAGCAAACCTATCTTAGCGCCGACGCCAACCATGGGAATAGGAAGGTGAATATCTTTTTTGTCATCGTATGCCGGTCCAAGTGTTGGTGAATGGATTCTGGCATAGCCATCCAAATATTTGACTTTACCGATAATTCCAATAGACAGGCCGGCAAGAATATTTTTAAAGTTTAACAATTTATATTGATATTCAAAATCAATCATGTTCATTGCCAATTCGGATTCAGCGTATGCATTCACATTATATGTAACGCCGTTAAAAATAATGTTCTTGTTTATATTCTTAGCTCCGGAAAGATTTAGCCGGGAATACGCCAAGCTGATTTCGTGGTTGCCAATTCCGAAATAAGCTTCGACTCCGGGGATATTGTCACTACTCATGTCTAAATCATTCTGCAAGTTGATGTCTGTTCCGGCAATGTTGTTGTTGTCTACACGTAAATCACCGTTGAAAGTTGGAATCCAATAATCGGCGCGCACGCCAAATCCTAAAGCGAAAGCTGACGGAACATAAAATATTGTCAGTAAAATTAATATTCCAAGAGCAGTGAATAAATTCTTTTTCATATAATTATCTCCTTATTAAAGGTCGGATTCTATTGTTATGTAAATACTTGAACCGCTCATCCTTTTAAACTTTGAATGCTTAAAAATATAATTTTATTTTAATATTTTGTAAAGATATATTCCTTTATCCAAATATTGGAAGCCCAAAATTAAATTGACATCTTCATTGTGCAAAGCGTATATCAAATGGAAATGACACAATAACATTATAAGGATAAGTTATGCGGCAAAAAGCAAGTTACCATAAGGCATCAAAAATGAATGTCGGTGTTTTGTACGGCGGCAGGTCGGGCGAGCACGATGTCTCGCTTTGTTCCGCCGCTTCGGTTTTTTCCGCCCTTGATCGAAACAAGTATGACGTAACGGCCGTAGGCATAGCAAGAGACGGCCGCTGGTATGTTCAGCACAAGCCAACAATAATTACCGATAAGGATTTCGGCAGAATTCTTTCATTGAAAAAGCGTGGCACATGGCTGGTCAATCATTTCGAGCAGAAAAACAAACTGCACCTTTACAATATCAAAAATAAAAACGAAGAAGTAGTTCTGGACGTTGTGTTTCCCGTGCTTCACGGAACATTCGGCGAGGACGGCACACTGCAAGGTTTGCTGGAGCTGGCGATGGTTCCCTATGTGGGCGCGGACGTAACCGGCTCAGCTGTCGGCATGGATAAGGACATCGCCAAAAGATTGCTCAACCAGGCGGGCATTTCAGTTGTTCCTTCTTTAACCGTGAATAAACAACGTTGGCAGGATGACTCAAAATTCATAATGAAAAACGCGTTAGAAAAACTCGGCCTGCCGCTGTTTGTCAAACCTGTCTGCACCGGCTCTTCCGTGGGAATTAAAAAAGTGAAGAAAAAAGAATCGCTGGCGAAGGCGATGAATTTTGCTTTTCAGTTTGACACACGCGTCATGATTGAAAAGGCTGTTGATTGCCGCGAGATCGAATGCGCGGTTTTGGGAAATGAAAAACCTGTTGCTTCAATACTGGGCGAGATAATTCCCCGTCACGAATTTTATTCCTATGAAGCCAAATATATTGACCCCAATGGAGCGGCGCTAAAAATTCCCGCGGAAATTGAAAAATCACTTGCTACAAAGATCAGAAAGACTGCCGTTGAGGGCTACATGGCGCTGGGCTGCAGCTCCATGGCACGGGTTGATTTCTTCCTGGATAAAAAAACCAATAAATTCTATCTCAACGAAATAAACACGCTTCCCGGCTTCACCAGCATCAGCATGTATCCGAAGCTGTGGGAGGCCACCGGCCTCAAATACAGCGACCTGCTCGATAAACTAATTGTTTTGGCAATTGATAGACATAAGAATAAGTTGGATATTAAAACAGCAGGAATTTAATGAATCCCAAATTTCAGAAGCGTAGCGTACTGAAATTTGTCGGACGAATTATCCCGATAACGAAGCTTATCGGGATAAGTTCACCAGCGTTGCAAAATATCGTAAAATACTCATTGGGTATATTAATTATTAATTTTAAAAAATTATGACAGCAAAGATAGATCACCCCTCTTTCCCACAACCAAAAGAGCCTAATACGAAAATATGGCGATATATGGATTTTACCAAATTAATAGCCATGTTTGAAAATAATGGGTTATTCTTTGCGCGTGCTGACATGCTTGGTGATCCTTTTGAAGGATCTTACGCAAGAGCTAATGAGAAGCTCAGACCTGAAATGTACGCAGAAGTTTGTAAACGCTTAAATATTCCAATGGAGAAATGGCTTGAAGGATTCAAATGGTTAGGCGGTTTTAACAAATGGCACAGACAGTGGATGATGATTAATTGTTGGCATATGAATGAATTCGAATCTGCTGCTATGTGGACTTTGTATACAAGAACAAACGAATCCATTTGCATACAGACTAATTATAATAAGTTAGTGAATTGTCTCCCCGAATCTGTGTATATTGGAGAAGTCCAATATATTGACTACAATAAGGTGTGGTTACCAGAAGGAAACTTATTCAATCCTTACATGCACAAGAGAAAATCGTTTGACCATGAACATGAAATAAGAGCTATCAGCGACGAAGCACCTAAAGATCCTCTGCCAATGGAAAGTGGTAAGATACCTCCAGAATATGGAGTCTGGATTACAATTAATTTGCATGAGTTAATTGAAAATATCTATATTGTCCCGTCTTCTCCAAATTGGTTTATGGAGTTGGTAGAAAAAATATCTCAACGTTACAATTTTCAACTTAAGGTTATTAAATCATCGTTAGCGGAGGAACCATTTTTTTAAATAAAGTATAGAAAATTAATCAATAGTTAGAGCCGATTGCAGCCCGCTGAGTTGCTCCGGCTCAGCTTCTTGTTTGTAAATTGTTATTAATAAAAATAGCATGTTTCCTAGGAGGTAAAATTATGAAACGTCCAGCATCATTAGTAGTAGGTATTTTACTTCTTTTCCTGGCTTGCGCCCAATTATGCCGCTTTTTATTGAAAGTCAATGTTGTTGCTGCCGGAATGGAAATTCCGCTATGGCCCAGCGCAGTAGCAGCTGTTGTTCTAGTCGCTTTGGCCGTCTGGCTTCTAAAAGAAAGAAGCAATTAAAAATAACCGGCAAAAAAGTGAAAGCCAGTCTTTACCATTTCGAAAGGAGATAAAATCATGATTAGAAGAATAGCATTTTTTGTGGTGATTGGACTTATCCTTTGTACTACTACTGTCATGGCTGGCAGATATGACAGGGAAAAGGCTGCAATTGCTGCGACTGAGAAATGGCTCAGAATTGTTGATGAAGGAAAATATAGTGAGAGCTGGGAGGAATCGTCTGAATATTTTAAACAAGCTGTCCAGCCGGATCAGTGGGAACAAGCAGTTCAAACGGTACGGGAACCTCTCGGCAAATTGATTTCAAGGAAAGTAAAGAGTGCTTCCTACAAAACTTCTCTACCGGGAGCACCCGATGGGCAGTATGTTGTAATTCAATTTAACACTTCATTCGAGAATAAAAAATCAGCGATTGAGACAGTTACTCCAAAGATGGACAAGAATGGTATGTGGAGAGTGTCCGGTTACTACATTAAATGAAGACCAAGCGATAATGATTAAACATCCCAGATAAAGATCACACCGCTTGTCGGGAAAATCCAATCTTTGTCGGATATCTTAATGCTGATGGACTTGCTTTTCTTTTCTGATATAGAAGGTTGAGGATGCCTTCCGGCAAAGAAACTCTCTTCTCTGACGTTTTTTAAGCCTGCTTTTTCGTAATTAAAGTTAACATCCACGCCCCTCGTGGGATAAATAAGATAAACAGGAAAAATTTTATTTTTCTTTGCCTGCCAGGTGGCAATTTCTATTTCGATTTTAACTTCGCTGTTTATCTTTTCCTTGAGCTCATCGCTGCCGCACCAAACTTCGTAGCCGCGCTTTGTTTTTTTTGTTTCGATAATGGGTATGTTTTTATTGTCAATGCGTACACGCTCGACAGCAAAGTCACGCTCCATGACCAAATCCTTGCCGTTGCTCAAAAGCCAGCGGTATTCGCAGCGCGGATCTTCAAACAACGCGGCTAATTGTGAATTATTCAAAGCGCAGCCGATCATAAAAATATTGTCGCGAATGGTTTTTTTGTATTCGATGTGTGTGCTGACGCGAAAATAATCTTTAGAACGCGCAGATATCTCTTTTGCTTTCGGCAATTGCGCTATTTTAATATTGTATTTAAAACCGGAACGTAATTCTAGCTGGCGGTCTTCCTTGCCGAAGAGTGTTTCAAACATTTCGTAATAAATAGCGTTGCCCAGTTCCTCATCTCTCGCGCGTGTTTGCAGGCAGTGGCGAATGATGTTATCAATGCGGGAAATGGATTTTTCTTCATCGGGAATAAATATTCTCCGCAGCCGGGGCTCAACAGCGCCGGTTTTTCCTTTCTGCAGAAAAACACGGGGCGCTCTTTTTCCCAGGGCACAGAGTACTTCATAACTGATAGTCTTGGCTTTGGCGGCAATTTCATTGGCGCTGATGTATTCTTTCCCCTGCCTGCCTAAAAGAACAACTTCATCACCAACCTTGCAGTCGTGAATGTGAGAGACATCAATTGTGCACATATCCATAGAAATCCGTCCGACAAGGGGCGCTTTTTCCCCGCGGATTAGAGCTTCACCCTGATTGGAAAGAATAAAGCCATAACCATCTCCGTAACCTACCGGAATAGTCGCAATGCGTGTTTGTTTTTGAGTAACATAAGTGCTGCCGTAGCCGATGCCGCAGCCTTCAGGGAAATCCTTCAATAAAACAATGCTGGTTTTAAATGACATGACCGGAGCAAGTCGGGCTTTGGATTGATTATCCGGCGATGGATAAATGCCATAGGTCATAAGCCCCGGACGCACCATGTTTAATTTAAAGTCAGGATAATTTAAAATAGCGCCGCTGTTATCTATATGCCGGATGGGAATATCTATTCCCGCGCGCTTGATAACGGCAAGTAAATCCGAAAAATGCCGCCATTGTTTATCATTGTAGGGAATCATACACTCGCTTGAGGCAAAGTGGCTGAAAATTCCCTCCAGCGTAATATTGGGCAGTTTGGATATTTCAAGGATAAGCTTTAGCGCTTCGCTGTACATGGTTCCGCCACGTCCCATGCCGGTGTCCACCTCAATATGCACAGGCAATTTGTGGCCTGATTTTTTCAGCGCTTTATATAACTTTTTGGTGAAAGCCGAGTCTGAAACGGACGGAGTGAGGTTATATTTGATTATTTGTTCGATTTCGGCCACGGTTGACGGCCCTAAAATAACAATGGGCGCCTCGATGCCGCTAATTCTCAGTTGAACGCCTTCGTCGGCATTGGCCACTCCCAGCATCCGCGCGCCGTTTTTTACGGCAGCGTTGGAAATTTCTATGGCGCCGTGACCGTAAGCATCGGCTTTGACGACCTGTATAAAATCAACTTGCGGCCCGATCAATCTTTTTATTTCTTTCAGATTGCCAATAAAGTTATCCAGATCAACTTCGACCCAACTGCGATATTTTTGCTCTTTCTTTAATGACATGTATAATTAGTCCAATAGCTGATGGCTGTTTCCTTGATTTTTTACTCCACGGTTTGCCTTTTCTCTCGGCTCTCAATCGCTCTTGGCCGAATATCTTTTGCGATTATGCGGGAAGATTTTCATGGTAGAAATTTTTATCTCCAGCAAAGTTTGCTGTTTTTGTGATAATATCAAATCGTTGATGAAAGTCAAGCCGTCTATGTTTTTCAGAAAAATCGGTAATTTATACTTGAAAAAATTATTTTTTTGATTAGAATGGAAAAAATACTGGAGGGTGAATATTTAAACCCCTCACAACGAGGAGGAAAAGCAAATGTCGAAAGTAAAGACTGGAGATGTCCTGAGTTGTGAAGTATGCGGACTTGCCGTAATCGTGGACGAAGAATGTGGTTGCGCCACGATTGACCTTATTTGCTGTGAAGAACCGATGATCAATACGGGTGTGTCAAAAATAAAGCAAATACAGGCTGCGGCGGCGCCGAAAAAAAAGGCGGTCGTGAAAAAAATAAAAGCGGCAAAGAAAAAAACACCAGCGGCAAAAAAATCAAAAGCGGTGGCAAAAAAGAAAGTGGTCAAACAGAAAGCTACTAAGAAAAAGGTTGTAAAAAAGACAGCGAAAAAACCTGTAAAAAAAGCCGCAAAAAAAACCACAAAAAAGAAATAATAGTAACTCCTTCTACGGCAGGAGCCTGATGTTGCCTATATAACGTGAACTCTTGTGAGTGCAGCCCGCCCTCGACCTGACACGTGACCCCAAGTGACCTTCAGGTTATCGGGGAGGGCGCGCGTACCTTCCACGGTTAGGGCAGTGGAATTACTGGTCGCGGGATTAATTGTCTGAAAGTTAAATCTTCAATTTAATAGAGTTTCGTGATAAAAAAGGAACTCCATTAAATATATATTTTTTCAAAAATGACCCGTCTTGTATAACCATTTGCGCAAAAGCCAAATCGGGAAACTGTGCCATCTCCAGCACGTATGTTCTAAGCTTGAAAAATTATGCGAATTCTGATTAATCTGTTTGCCGAAGGATAAACAATATGACAACGGAAAATAGTCCAGACGAAAAAAACCAGGAATTGGGTTCATCCGCCCTGAAAGTGAATTTAGAGCGGACAGCCGTAACCATAGAAATACCGGAACAATATGCGCCGCTGCTTGAGGTTGTGGCGGGCCATTACGGCCTGCAGAAAAAGACCCGCGAACTGCTGATGGAGTTAAACCATCCTCTAGTTAACTGGGAATATGTTCTAAAAGAGCTCAAAGCCATTTCCATCGGAGATTTCTATATATGCAATAATCATCAAGATGGGCTGTCCGCCCTTTCCATGATGCTGCGTATTTACTTCGATGTTATCAAATCGTCATCTAATAGGGACATCAAAGACAGCGCGATACACTATTTGTTCGATTATATTGACACGATTCTTACTCAGAGCAACGAATTTCTCCCGCGAAACTTATCCTTGTTTTCGGAAATCACTGAATCGCTAATGAATATTGCGTCAGGCGATGAGATTATTTTCAAGAAATGTTCGACTTATCTCAAAAGAATCATTAAAAGCATTACAGAGAACAATATAGATATTCACGTGCCCCTGTTCGATAGCCTTGTCTACCGGATGTTTAAAATTACATATCAATTCTGGCTGACCCAACCCGACCCCTTCGAGTGGTTTACCCAGGGAGACGGAGAGACAGAGGAGTCAATCAACGCGTACAGACAATTCATCGAGCCACTGAGCCACAAGCATCTCCAATTCCTGCTCGAAAAGTTGGAGACCGTTCGTCCGGACACGCAGGAGGCAAGCGGGGACCGAATAAAAAGATATCTTGATATGCCGGATTATTTTCAGGTAGTAAACGGTTATTTGCTGGCCGCTGATCTGTTGGAAAAATCGGAAGCACATCAAGGCCGCCAGCATCTGGCTAAACTGGGTTTCCTTTTTAACATAATGGACATTCCCAGTCTTGCCGATATCCATGCAAGCGCTCTGCGGGAAATCAATCACGCTCTCAACAAGGTTTTTCAGGAAGAAAAAAAGGAAAACATGAACGACTTTGTGCGCAAGATATTCGGCTTTTTAAAAAAGAACAGATCCCAATATGAATTCAGCATGGCAATTTTTGATTGCATCACGACGACGGCGAAGGAAGTTTTTGCGCAAAACAGCCACCCCCTAGTGGATACATTTATCGATGAACTGATTGCTTACGGCTTTCAATATCCGGAGATTAAGGGTTCAACAATTGAATGGCAGGTAAAAGTCAATCCCGCCCATATCACCAATATACGGACATGGCTCGAAATTATCGGGATGAAGCCCCGCTGGACAAAAAGGTTGATTTCGGCATTGATCATCAATTTAAAAATCGGGGGTATTTTTGTTCGGGATACAGATCTCATCCAGAAAAACATTTCCGCACTGCTCAATACCGATATTGCACCGGCATACAGCCTGATAAAACAGCTCCTTAAAATTTTCCCGGTCTACTTCAGCGAAATCGGCGCAGAAGGAGAATTGAGAGATATCTCCACCAAGGTTGACGAGCTTTCTTCCCGGAACGACAAACTTGTGTACTTTTTCCGGAAACAATCCCACGTGGAGAGCAACAGCCTGCTCGTGAAATTTACGGAGGACATTTTCCAATACTGGCGCTCCGGTGACAGGGCGTTTCTCCGCGTACATCTTCCCGATGAGGTATATGAGCAGGTTATGAACTCCGGAGAATATTTTGACGGAATGCACAAAGCGTTTAAATATTTCTTTACGAAGATTAATAATGATCCCCAAGATTTTCTTGAATGGGACAAAGAAAGAGTGAACAAAGAACTCCATCATGTAAAAGGTCTTAATGACAGAGATCAGGAGCGGATCCAAATCATGATCCGCATTTACCAGTTGATCTATAAAAAATACTATCCTCAGTATATTGATTTGTTGAAAGATTTGGGATCAGTCAATGCCTTTCCCCAAGCCGATATTGCGTCTCTGAAACGCTTCCTGGAAATAAAGGATTATTACCGGAGCCTTACGATTATCCTGAAATTTTTGTCCATATTGAAAGCAACGATTCTTTCTCCCCAGAAAACACAGTTCTATGAAAACATATACTACAAAAGGCACATCGCGGCAGGCATACCATCAATGTACGGAACCTACCATGAGAAGAAATTTGAGGCCATTGGTTTATCTCTGAGACTGGAAACCTTATCCACTATGCTTTTTGAGGAGTTGATTCAATCATTTAATCTCCAATTCATTACCAAACAAACCATTACAAAGATTCATAGATATCTGTGGCTCTACATCAGCGCCCTGGAAATTGAAGGTATTTCTACGGAAGGCCTGGCGGCTAAAGTCAAATACGTGACGCATGCCCTGCCGGTCAAGCAGTTTTCCATAGACCAATACATAGATATCTTCCGTTTTATCTCCAAAGATATTCAGGATATCGTTCATAATTATTACATTGACGCCCACAGCTTCAACTTGCCCGTTATTATAGGGCAGGTTTACCAGCAAGACGCTGAAGCTGATAAAAAAGCAGAGCAGAAAAAACAGGAAAAATTCATCTATCAACGCTCGGAAAATTTTATCCGCGGGATGATATCTTCTGCCTTCGGCCTTCAGGTGTTGGACAATTTTGTTAATGCAGTTATCAAAACTTTGAATTCCGAGTCGGAAAAGTTTAAAGATAACAAACAAATTCTCAACGTCGTCATGGCCTATAATCCGGAACTGACAGTTGCATCCTTTTACAGAAAAAATAAAAGGTTGGATAACCAAATATTCCTCGGGAATAAAGGATATTTTCTCAAAGAGATGGTATCCTTCGGTTTTAATGTGCCTCCCGGATTTATCATCACCACGGAAGTATTCAGAGGATATGATGCGGTCTATGGTTATAAGCATATCTTTAATGACCTTGCTGTCCGGGTAAACAAAGAGATCGTTGCGCTGGAGAAGATAACGGGCCGAAAATTTGGTGATCGCCGCAATCCACTGCTGTTATCAGTACGAAGCGGCGCTACGGTCTCGCTTCCCGGCATGATGAAATCTTTTTTAAATGTGGGCATCAACGAAACCATAGCGGAAAGTCTCAGCACAAAGGAAAACTTTCAGTGGGCGGCTTGGGACTCGTATCGCAGGTTTTTACAGTCGTGGGGTATGTTTCAGGGGCTGAATCGTAATTATTTCGATGCAATAATCGACGAATTCAAACAAAAACATGACGTAGAAAGAAAGATAACGTTCCTTCCCGCCCAGATGAAACAGATTGCTCTTTCCTATAAGAAAGGAATAATGGACAATGGAATTGTTCTCAAAGATAAACCTATGGAACAATTACGGCACGCCATCCTTCAGGTTTTTGAATCGTGGTATTCGGAACAGGCGGAAATCTATCGTCATCAGATGCATCTTTCCGATAAATGGGGAACAGCCGTAATTATACAGGCGATGGTCTTTGGAAATCTGAATGAACATTCCGGGTCAGGGGTTATTTTTACCCGCGAACCAAAAAGCACGTCAGCCGATGTGACCCTTTACGGAGATTTCATATTTGGTGTTCAGGGAGACGATATTGTTTCCGGTCTGGTGGAGACGTATCCTATTTCGGAGCGGCAGCGCATAGCAGAATGCAGATATTCAAAAATATCCCTGGAAGCAAAATTCCCGGAGATTTATGCTGAACTGGTGAGAATTTCCGAGATTCTTATTTATGAAAAAGGTTTCAACCATCAAGAGATTGAGTTTACTTTTGAAGGTCCAACCAGCGATAAATTGTATATACTGCAAACGCGGGATATGAATCCAATAAAGACAAAAAAATGGAAGCGTTTTAAGGACACCAAGACCTTACAATCATCCATACTGGGAACAGGCATCGGGGTGAGCGGAGGCGCTCTTTACGGCAGAGCGGTTTATTCAGAATCGGACATTAAACGTTTCCGCAAAGCTGAACCGGAAACGCCTCTCATTCTGGTGCGTCCCGATACGGTCCCAGATGATGTTGGAGTCCTGCTGCAAGTTGAAGGACTTCTGACTGCCAAAGGCGGTAGCACCTCGCATGCCGCGGTAACAATCCCGCAACTCAACAAAGTCGGAGTTGTCGGTTTCAGTAAACTAAAGGTTTATGAGATTGATGAATACGCAACCATAGAAGGTCATACAATCAAAGCAGGAGATTTCATCAGTATAGACGGTTGGAGCGGCACGGTGTATTCAGGACAACATGAAAGCGAGGCTTAACAAGCGCACGTGATATAAAAATAAAACTTTAATTCGCAGCCGCCGTTTGCGGCTGCGAATTAAAAACCAACCCGGAAACATTTTTCTTATAAAATGTTTTTATGAACGTAAACGGTCAGATCGCCCACCCTGTTTGTATAGCTTCCGTATTCATTGTCATACCAGCCGAATATTTTGGTATGGACGACAGGCACTTTCATTAACTTTTCGGGAAACGCCTTCATCAGTCCAGCGGGCAAGTTTGGAATATGAGAAATATCCAAGTTAATAAAGGCAGTCCGTGTGTGATTAAACTGACCTTCAATAATGACCGCCGCATCCACTCCGATAAGATCGGTGGGTACATTTTGTTCCATCGTAAATTTTATTAAGTGGTCGGGATTATTTTGGGCTGCTTTTTGGTAAATTTCGTTGACCATTTTTGTATTGATGGCCATCGCTGCACCTTGCTTGTTAATCCGCGTTTGAAAAGTAGCATTCAGAACAATCAAAGACATAGTACTGGTGGGCACCCTGATTGAATCCGCCATAAAACCGATGTGCTGCACCTCCGGAATTACCTCTACCAGGGCTTTGGCGGCGTTTGTAGATGTCAGGATGATGTTATTCAGAATACTTCTGTTCTTTCTCAGGTCGTTCTCTCCCGCTTTGGGAACACTATCCAATACGCTTTGAGAATTGGTAACCGCATGAATGGTCGACATGGAAGCCGTAAGGATGGTATTTGTTCCCTCATTTTCCAGAAGAGGTTTGATCATGTGGGCCAACCCCGTAGTCGTGCAGGAGGCCGCGGAAATAAGTTGATGTTTTTTGGGATCGAATGCCGTATGATTTATTCCGTAAATTAGGGTAACAGCATTATCCGGTATTGACAATGCTTTGTTCTTTATCTTGAAGGGGGAAGAGTTAATAACAACTTTTGCCCCGCCGTGTAGATGACCCCGAATAGAACCATTCTTGCTATCCGAAGCAATGGTCGGATCCTTGAATTTTCCGGTGCAGTCCAGAACGATATCGACTCCGTATTGCCGCCAGGGAATATCGGCGGGATTTCTTGCTTCACGAAGCACGGTGACGGGTATGCCGTCAATCAGCATCTTGCCTTTCTTTTCGTCCGTAATCTGAATAAGGCGCTCTGAGTTTATGCCATAGAGGAACCGGTGAAGCAACCCATAGGTCGTATCTTTTTCAATCGCCTGAGCGATGGCATCCAGACCTGTTCCCGCTTCCCGCCCCAGATTAACAACAATTTCTTTAAAATACTTTCTGCCGATATGGTGCCATAGGGTTAATTTTCCGATTCTGCCTAAACTGTTGATACCGAGAACCGGCGGTCTGTTTTCAAATACCTGAACTTTTGTCATTATAAAAATCCTCCTTTATTAATGAGACTCAAATATTGCAAACGTAGTGCAGTAATATTTGTTAGTCGAATTATCCCGCAAAGCGGAGGGTATGAAATCCAAAACTTGCTTTGGGGTTCATACCCGCGAGTCCCGTTTTCACAGGAAATAAAATGTTGATTTGTTTTCTCTTTGGTTAATAAAAAAAAATGCAGGGATACCCGTTGAAGTACTCTGAAGTTAGCGCTATTTAAATACGGTTTTGTGGTGACCGGGACAAACATAAACTATCTCCCTTAAAAGGTCGCCATTTCCTTACAAGAAAGACGGAAAAAAGTCAAGAGGCCAACAGGAAAAATTTTGTCTCTCCAGGCCTCGCGAAAGCTTAACCCAGTTATTTTTAAACAGAAATAAATGAGTTTGCGACTTAGACAATTTTAAAATAAAATAAATAAAGCTTATTTACATCCATCCGAACTTTTTGTTAGTATTCATAAGATGGAGTAATAGTCCAAAGTAAGGAGAATTAAATGAGGCTAAATTTGTTGCCAGTGGCGTTGTCATTATTTATTTTGTTTACAGCATCCAGTGTTGGGGCGGAAAGTTCCGTGTGGGTGGCAAAATCTTCCAAGGCTACGGTTTATCTCGCCGGTTCTTTCCATGCGCTGAGAGCGTCCGACTATCCTCTGCCTGACGAGTTCCTTAGAGCTTATAAAGACTCCCGTAAAATTATATTTGAAGTCCCGCCCGGCGAAACGGAAAGTCCGGAATATATGGTGAAGTTTTTAAGCTTGGCAATTTACAATGACGGCACGACTCTTAAAGAGCATATTACAACCACGGCTT
The DNA here is from genome assembly GCA_963710575.1 of uncultured delta proteobacterium. Lineage (GTDB taxonomy): Bacteria > Desulfobacterota > Syntrophia > Syntrophales > Smithellaceae > Smithella. The sequence continues at coordinate 93,030 of CAVQAL010000006.1, forward strand.
ACGCCAAAGCGGAAAACTTCTGTAAAGAACGGGATTATCCGTTGGAGCAATACCAATTTTTTAAGCCGACTTTTTTTGTGATGACGCTTACGGTATCGGAAATGAATAAAATCGGCGTCAACCCCCAGAAAGGTATTGATTATTTTTTCAAAGAAAAAGCTCTTCAAGATGGAAAAGCTACCGGCAGTTTGGAAACTGTAGGCCAGCAACTTGACCTTCTTACTTCCATGGACGCGAATCTGGGAAGCGACCAAATTCTTGAATCTATCGAGGAGCTCAAACAAATTGAAGTAATGCTGGGTGAACTTCTGGCCGTTTGGAAAAAGGGAGATGAACCCAAAATGGAAGAACTCTACATTAAAGACCTAAAGCTCTATCCCAAATTATATCAGACCCTGATTGTCGACCGAAACAATAAATGGATGAGGAATATCGAAGGCTACCTCGATAGTTCGGGAAACACTATGGTGGTCGTTGGTGCTGCTCATCTTGTTGGCGCGGACGGATTGGTCAATTTGCTGCGTAAACGCGGTTACAAAGTGGTTAAGCTGCAAGGGGGAGGCCGATGATTCAAGATAAAAATCTGTTCCTAATTAAGACTTATCTCGATTACCCTTCTGAAATAAAATATGCCTATTACGATTTTGTCACACTCTCATCATGAAGGGAGTGCCTCATCCAGAGCTCTTTGCCTGCCTCCAGCAATGCTTTAAACATCCCGAGACTCAATTTGATCAGAGCCTCAACAGCTTCATCCCGGGTATACTTCATTTGACTCGGCGTATTCTTCCTGGACCGGAGACTCAATAAGATAGTCCGTATGCACAAGCGCCCCTGCTGTTCCTTCTATAAGGAGGAATTTTGGCTTAACTATAAAAATGATAATAGGAAGAATGGTGAGCGTACTAACAATACATGCAAGAATCGAAAACGAAACTAAGAGGCCGAAGAAACGGATTGGTAAAAAATTGCTGAAGAAGAAAACAAAAAACCCGACAACCACGGAAAATCCATTATACACAATTCCCTTGCCTATCGATGTCATGGTATCGACATAGCCTTTCTCAAGGTCGCCATGGGCACAGGACCGTTCCCTCAATCTCCAGAGAAAGTATGCTGTATAGTCTGTACCTGCACCAATGCTGATCCCTGTTAATGTTGCCGTGATGTAATCCAGCGATATATTTAGAATTCCCATGAGACCAAACACTAGTATTATTGCGCAAAAAAGCGGTATTGCGGCAAGTATGCCTGCTATAATGGACCTGAAAAAAATCATATAGCAGATAATGATGATAAAGACACTCAGCACAACGCTCCAGATCTGCCCGTTAACAATCATCGATCCGATTTCAGCAACCATCTCGACCGTTCCGCCAAAGGATATCTGAATATCCTTATTGGGGTGATCTTTGATATACTGTTTCAAATGGGAGATAAGAATATTTAGACGAGCGGTGCTCATATCAGGCAGCCGGACTATAATTTGCGCCTTGTTGTATTTATAGTCAACAAGATTGGAAAAATCTCCCTCACTCTGACTTTCGTAGGAGAGTAAGTATTGTGCAATGAGATCACGTCTATCCGGCACCCTGCTTTCATTCGGGTCGTTTTTCATCGTTTTATTCATATAGGCGATAAAATCAGCCATCGACAGAGCATCGCCGATAAGCTTCTTATGTGTTTTGGGGTCGGTCTGTTCCCATGCAAACTTCTGAAAATCTTCCATCCATTTCAGTATCTCCGGATTTTTCATCGGGCCGTCTTCAGGGGAATTATTCGCTACCGGGTGTGTTGCCTCTATAAGGATATTGAGGGTACTATATCCGCCGAATTTATTGCCGATCAAGTCTGCATCCTTATGGATAGACCCACCCTTCGGGAAGTTATTCATAAAATTAGCATCGACCTCTATTTTCGGAATAAAATACATGCAAGCAGCGGCAAGAACAATTACACCGGCGAGCATGGCAGTTTTTCTGTCAATGGTTAATTGTGCAATCGACCGCAATATTTCATCCGTTTTTGTTCCATGGTTTTTGCTGATCAGCATCTGTGGTATGTTGAGTAGAGAGAGGATGGCCGGTGTGAGAATGATTGTCAGGATGAAAGAAACAATGATACCGAACGCACAGAAAAAACCGAGCAGTGCAAGTCCCCTGATGGGATGGGAGATCATCGTTACGAAACCGACTATAACGGTGACCGCCGAAATGAGAACCGGTGAACCGATCGAGATGATGCAGTTTCCCGCAATGCGTTTGATGGCATCTCGTGTAAATGGTCCGTTTGCTTTCTGCACGTCTTCATAATACTGTGCGATGAGCTGTGTTCCATAGTTATGGGCGATGGCGATAAGCATCGGTCCCATAAGCAGGAAAGGCAGAGTGATCTTCTCATTCATCCACCCCATAAAACCGAAGGATGCGATGAGCGCCATCAATACGATGGTAAGAGGGAGAAGCATACCCCGTATCGTTCTGAAACTGGCATAGAGAAAGCCCAGCATGACAATAATGCCCAAAAGAAGAAAAAGCTTCATATCCGAAGCCATCTGCTCCTGCATCTTGTGTCTTAAGAAGGGGAAACCGGTAAGCGTGAGCGTGTAAGCAGGATCTGCATATTTATCCATGATGTTCAGCAGAGTCGGTTCATCAGGTTTGCCAGGGGAGCGCTCGCTGATTTCTTTATCGGATATCCAGCGGTTTGTCGTTTTTCCATCGGGCGATGTTACGGGGATATGAAGATTTACTGTTGCAGCGATAAGTGCCGATTTTTCATCAGCGCTTATCAGGCGTTTGAAAATCAGGTCATTGGCTTTTGCACTTGTTCGTATGGTATCCATCTCTGCCGGTCCTGAAAATTTCGTATCTTCCGGAACAATGAGACTGACCTTCATGATATCTTTATCGTTGGTGGTTGACTTCACCTCGGTTATGGAAAGGACTTTATCCACATAAGGAGCGTTTTTTAAAGTTCTGCTGATCTTGCGTATCTGTGATAAAATATGAGGATCCCAAATTGTGCCATCCTTTGCCGTTACACAAATATAGACGGTGTCAATACCGCCGAAGGAATTGGTAATTTTGTCAAACACTATACTTGAAGGAAAATCTTTTGGGAGGAGCATCTTGAGGTCTGGTTCGAATGTCAAGTTTTTGATGCCGATTCCAAGGATACCCACTATGAGGAGAGAGAGAAGAAAAATTGATATTGGCTTGTCGGTCACCATACCAGCAATTTTTTTGACGCTGATTCTGATGAAAGCATAGAATGTAATGAAGCTTAAAGCGAATACGATGGAATAGATGATAATGTCATTGCTTATGGTCATAACAACACCTCAATTCGTCAAAATGAATATTTGAGTTTTGCAAATACCTCGTCATTATTTCTGTACTGTCCAAACATAGAGTCATCATGACTGCTGTCAATGATTAATATGCCTATGATACCCTGTAAATCATTTGTGAAATTGTACTTAATGGACGGCTTGATCATAATATCCTGATACTCCACATCATAAGCGCCACCCAGGTTAATCTCCAGGGTATTCTGAAGTAAAAACTGTTTGAACAAGAAGGTTACTACTGTATTCATGCCATCTTTGTTAAAATATATCGGCTTTGACAAATCATAATTCGGGATAAATTCCTGAACGCACTGGAGACTTACGCTTGAGTCACCATGGATGTAGTCTAATCCCAATCCATATTTCATGGAATCTTTCTGAATATCGACTTCCGGGTCTATATGAAATGTCTGCGTAATAGCAGTACCCCCGGAATCGACATAGTGATTTATGAATTCTGAAAGAATTCGATCTCTTTGCTGGGCTGTATAAAGTTCTTTCAGGACAGAATCGAATTTCCGCATATAGTACTTGTTGTTGAAATAGGCATACTCACCACGGACAGTGAACGGACCGATGGTGGTCGTGAAATCAAAGCCGAAGACATTCATCATATGAACCCTTGGCTCAATATTGATATTGGCGTTTATCGCATATGCAAGAGCGATGGGATCCTTTAGCTGAACAGTGATGTCTGTTGAAGCATCCATCAGTGGCATGACATCAAAACCTCTGAAATAGCTCAAGGAGATGTCCCAACCTCCCACATATTTGGAGATTCTTATACCGGTCTCCGAATTAGCCAGATTAAAGTCGGGCAGATTGATATCTTTGTAAGAAGTGGTAAGAGGAATATCTCCAAAGGCGGTATTTGTTTTTATGATCCCAGGGAAGATTAATACTCCCGGAAACCATCTTTCCTCGACTTTGGGGAGACGATAGGGAGCGTACTGTGGAATCCAGACAAGTTCCGTATTGAACAGATCCGAATAATAATTCATCTTCGCTGCCGGCACTCCGATTTTCCGTTCGACCTGATCATTGATACCCCCTTCGGTCAGATCTGAGGTATTCAGGTTATCAGTAGGGGTTAATTCATCGAGCCGGCCCCAGGCAAATTTTTGAATCCCCAGCCTGAAATCAACCTTTCCAGTATGGATGTCAAAAAAAGCCTCATTGATATCAACGTAGGGATTTTTATCCTGGTAAATCAGGTTAAACTGATTGAAGACATTATCATTAGCTGGAGCCTTTACCTTTCCGTCCTCGACCACTTTTAAAAACAGTTTGGCAGACAGCCATGAAGAAGCGTTTGCTTTCATCTCCAGCCCAATCTCACCGGAGGGATGCTCATCAGGAGTATTATGATCGAAAGCATAGATAGCTTTACCTTGGATATATCCATCAATGGAAATCTTTCCGTTAAGCTTTACGTCCTCATCATATTCATATTGATAAGCTTCCGCAGTCAGACATGGAAGAAACAAGCCTATAATGATAATCATAGCAGTGAAAAAAGACTTCAAAGCTACATTCCTCTTGTCATAAATCTTTCAGTGAATATGTTGTCCTTCAAACCGGAATCGTATACGATATTATTGAGGTCAATAATCGTCTTTCTCCCATTTTGCTCATTGTAAACTTCAATATGGGTGGGTGTGTTGATACCCTGAACGCTTTTCACATTCATAAACAGACCCTGTTTGAGATACTGTCCTTTCGTATCATAAAAAACGGCCTTGATAGGAATGTAGTTGTTTTTCCTGATCCAGATGGTAATTTCATTATAAAATTCCACTTTTTTGGGAATCGCTTTAATGACGTAGCATATTTCGTTGCTCACGCTCTCTTCTTTGAGAAGTGTGAAGTTATAGTCATGGATATCCTGACTGCCCATGTCGAAAAAAGTAAGTTCTGTCCCCATAAAGCTCTCTCCTTTTCCGCTCGTACTGATCTGACGTACGCGCTGCAGAGCAGGGAGATAAAGCCATTGCTTGTCCTGTTTGTTTTCATCTGTCCAGACAAGAAAACTGGTTCCCTTGACATCGGTGGGTGAATTAAAAAAGAGGATTGATTTTGATTTTTTCTCTCCCTCTCTCTTCGTAAAGGCGCTCAGACGTCTCTCTCGTTTATCCCCATTTTTATTAACCAATGTCATCGTCATTTCAACTTTGCTGTCTTTGGCTTGATCAAGCAGGTCTTCTGATTTTTTTACAATGTCATAAGCACTCAACCCGGCTAACGCCGGAACAGGTATGGTAAAAATACAGCAGACCACCATAATAACCAGCACATTCCAGATAAAAGAGCATTTCATAATAAACCTCCTGAATGTTTTTATTCTATACATCCGCAGATGCATTAATATTCTGTATGAATGTAGCTCAGCGTATTCCTGAGATCGGATTCTGTTGTAACCATTTTGAGAAAATAGCGACCTGCACCGGACGTTGCGCTGGCATCGCTTAGGCTTAAACCGTAATTCTCCATAGTGATTGAAAACATCAGATCAGCGCCAGCAGAGGAGACCAGTTTCTTTCCCAATGCCTCTACGAGAGATTCGACAAGATTTGAGTGATCGAGCAATCCTATACCTTGATCATCCTTCATAACGAGGCATCGAGAAGAACCGGGTATGAGCGATATATTAACATCAAGGCTGGATTTCTCCGATGTCTGGCCTGTTGCAGGGTTAGTAACCGTCTCGATATGGCTACTGATGGCAAGACTGAATGTCATGTCAAGGGACATCATCCACATGGGGACGTCATTTTCAATATATTCTATTCTCAAGTCGTCCAGAATAAACATTGGAGTGCTTGTTCTGAAGTCGAATGCAATGCCTTCGGGGTTGAAGGTAACCCTTATTTTCTGGTCCTTGCCCGACACGGTAGTAATACCAAGGACAGACAAAATCGTGGAAATCGGAAAATTTGCAACGTTAAAGGTAATAGATCCTTTGAGCAGTTCTTTGGTGATCTGAGTTAGGTTATCCATGGAAAGATTAACTCCTACGCACTTTGCCAACACGTCAGGATCATCCGTCTCAAATAGCTGCTGGACATCCGTCGATGCCAGATTCAATTTCGGGTGAGTAATAGCATTATTTGAATAAAGCGTTACCCCGGATGGAAATGCTAGAGCATTCTCCGCCATGAAGACACCGACATCCATAGCCATAAAAGCATCCGATGTTGCATTCGGCAAACCATGTATGTCCAGATAGGTTGTTTTAGCGCTTAGATTCAGGCCTGCCATATCAGCGGCTATATTAGAAGCCAGAGTGCCGAATATTTCCGATAGCGACATGGATACCGTCCCTAAATTCATGACCGGTATACCGAGAAAATTAAATCTCAGTAGAGGACTGACGAAAGCTGTGGTGTTATCTGCAATGCCGTCATCCATTGCAAAATCGGTGTCAATATTCAATAAACCCTCACTTAGTTCTGCGTAAATCAAGGCATTCTGCGGGGAGGATCTTGATGATTGCCGGGATGGGGTTATCTTGTTTATTGTGTAGCCTTCAAGATTCATACCTTGTGCCGTCGCCAGTATATCCTTTCCAACGAAGATATCCGTCCCATCACGAATCAGTTGATTGTCTTGAGCACCCGCGCATGTCCTTAAAATAAATTTTTCTTTTGATGCATAACTATTCGGATAAATGACTTGTACCAGGATGGGGACAAGCAACTGATCGGAACCGATCAAATAATCGCAGATATAAAGTCCGTTTTCCAGCTTTGCCTCCACTTGGTACCCCAACCCATCACTCAAAAAAACCCTACCACCCGTGTAGGTGCCTCCTTCTAACTTTACCCCAAGTTTCGTCATGACATTTTGTGCAACAACGGAACCGTTGAAAATTTGTAAATATCCGCTGCCGGTATCCTGATAAAGGGTTATCGTTGCTGCTTCATCATATTTCACAGCGTCGACAGGCGCACCGGGGTCATATATTGTGGGTTCCTGCGGAGGGACTCCGCTGGAACACCCGATTATGGCGGTAAGAAATAATGCTATATTAAGAATAAAATATATGGTGGCGGTTTTTTTCGGTAAAATTTCAGAGGTTGGATGATCATATAATACAAACAAGATGTTGTATGCCTCCCATCAGAAATATAGGGCAAGTCGTATTTCAGAAAGATAAATCAGCCTATGATACCAGTATGGAAAATTTCAAAATAGTGGTAAGTAGAACTATCCACTTTCCAATATTTGGATAATAAATATTTATTATGCTGTCAAGGAAAATTTTCAGTTATCTGCATGAATCATTTAAAATAATAGAGGCAGCGAATCATAAATTGTGATATAAATTATACTAGTTATTTACGTGAAGAGGAGGAAAACTATCGTGAAAAAAGATGCTGAAAAGCTTATGCGGATTAAAAAGCTTTCCGAAGAGACCGGGGTACCGAGAGGTACGATTAAATTTTATATCAAAGAAGGATTGATTCCCCGTCCCATCAAGACACAGCTCAACATGGCCTATTATAATGAAAAGCATCTCGATGCCATACGACTTGTGAAAGAGCTGCAGAGCAAACGTTTTTTACCCCTTTCCATAATCAAGCAGATCGTCGGTGTGAGAAAAGATGATATGACCATCGAGGAACTGAGAACCATTTTTCAGATGGACGGTAAATTGTTCCTTCACTTGAAGGAGCGGCCCAAGATAAAACCGGTAACGGCAAAAAAACTATGTGAGTGGACGGGAGTTCCTATCAAAGAAATCAAAGAGCTGGGAGAAAATCATATTATTAATCCGATTAAAAAAGGTAATAAAATCTTTTATGATGAGGATGATATCCGAATTGTTGAGTTATGGGCCAAGGCTCGTGTGCTTGGCTTCACGAAGAAATTGGGTTTTGATACCAGCATTGTCAACATATTCAGGGAAATGATTGAAAGTCTTGTGGCAGAGGAGGTGAGAATCGTAATCCCACGTTTAACCGGGAAGATACCTCCAGACAAAGCGGTAAAAATGATTGAAGATGCCCTAGAATTGGTAAATACCTTCATGGTATTGCTTCATAGAAAGATGATAATGGCGTTTGTTCGTAAATACGCACAGCAGTTTCAAGAAAGTACGGTAACAAAAACCAATAACAGGAAGATCTAAACAAAATTCTGGTTATCAATTTATAGAAATTCCCGAATCTGAATACAGTCACTTCTTAAAGATCCTGTAAAACCAATAATAAGAAATTTTTCAAGCATTTTATCGAGAATCATAATTTACTTCTATTTAGAATCATAAATTATTTATCTAAACTACTTTGGAATATACATTATGAAACGTTAACTAAATTAATCTGAAAATAAAAAACTGGTATTACTAAAAAGATTTATGGGGTTTCTATTATCTATTTCCATATATCTCTCAATAATGATTGTTGGGAATTGAACTGATTGGACTATTGTTATTTAATTCTTGCCTCAATGGACGCGAATCTGGGAAGCGACCAAATTCTTGAATCTATCGAGGAGCTCAACCAAATTGAAGTAATGCTAGGTGAACTTCTGGCTGTCTGGAGAAAGGGAGATGAGGCCAAAATGGAAGACCTCTATATTAAAGACCTAAAGCTTTATCCCCAATTATATAAGACCCTGATTGTTGACCGCAATAATAAATGGATGAGGAATATCGAAGGCTACCTCAATGGTTCGGAAAATACTATGATGGTCGTTGGTGCTGCTCATCTTGTTGGCGCGGACGGATTGGTCAATTTGCTGCGTAAACGCGGTTACAAAGTGGTTAAGCTGCAGCAATAATTATAAAATATTTAACTTAACAAACATTGTCTAATTAAGTCTTATCTCGGGTATCTCTATCACCTACTTAATTTCAGGGGAGGACTGTTGTTGGAATTGAGGATTACCATTCGTAATCGGTTAGTAACATAACTGAATCAACGGCACCATCCCTTGCCTTTAGCCATTTCTAACGTTTTACAGTTTCCCAGTGAACATGCTTTTTGCTCATCAAGGCAGCCAAGTTCTTTGTTGCCATAAAATAAATAAGTAACTCCCCTGTTATTGTAGGCATCTGCAGAATCAGGTTTCAGACTTATGGCTTTATTGTAATCCTCGATGGAGAGCTGAGGTTGGCCGAGTTTAATATAACAGTTTCCCCTGCTGTTATAGGCCTTGGTATAATCCGGCTTCAAGCGGATTGCTTCATTGAAATCATCAATAGCGAGTTTATACTGGCTAGGTGATTTGGCGTAAGCAATTCCTCTGTTATAATAAGCCTCTGCATAATCCGGTTTGATTTCGATCGCCCTGCCATAATCCTCAATCGCTTGCCTGTAATTGCCGAGGACGTGATATTCATTACCCCGGTTATTATAGATGAGATAATTATTATCAGTAACTTTCAGAGTGTGATTAAATAATGTAATGCTGTTCTGCCAGTACCCAACCTGTATCCATGTAATAATACAAAGGCACAAAATGCTCAATGCAGATGATGTCAAAAGTATTTCTTTACGGTAGTGCCATTTTCTCAAAAGATCAGGAACACCCCATGCCACAATGATGAATAACCCTATCAGGGGAATATAAGTGTATCGGTCAGCCATGGCATGATCGCCAACCTGTATTATACCGATGACAGGCACAAGCGTACCTATATACCACAGCCAACCAGTTGCTAAATAAGGTGCTCTCTTAACCACCCTGAAAACTGTCATGGTAATAACTATCAGCAGAAATACTGATCCCAAAACATGCCAATGCACCAATAACATCGGATGAGGATAAAAAACGGCAAGATTACTCGGCCAGATCATCTTCCCAATGTAAGCAAGATAGGAGACAAAGGCATTCCCAATACGGACAATCAGGGGAATCGTTTCAGAATGGACAGCTCCTACTTTTTGTTCGGCAATGTATGTTATTATGCTAAAAAATATTGTTAGGACAAAAAGAGGAACTTTTTCCAAGATCAGAGGATAGATCAATGACCATTTATATTCGGGATCGGCTGGTTTCTTAACTTCCAATGTTTCAGATACCAATACCGCAGCCTTCTTTTTAGATTTCTTTTTTTGTTTATCGAAAGTCTCTGGCTTAAATACTTCAGCCTGAATTTTGTGATCCGGTTTTATTTCCTGAAAACGCCGCAGGGGCCAGTAATCCAGAAGCAACAACACGAATGGAAGGGTTACCAGCATAGGTTTTGCCATCAGGCCCAGGATGAAAAACAGAAGAACAAAGAAATATCTCCGCAACCCCGGATGTTCCACATAATAACTGTACGCTCCCATGGTGAGCATCCAGAAGAAAGTGGAAAGAACATCCTTGCGCTCTGCTATCCACGCCACAGACTCTACATGGAGGGGATGTATCGCAAAGAGAGCCGCTACAAAGACACTCGGCCAGAGTGACTTTGTCATCCGGTGGAATATCAGAAAAAGAAGTAGGGTGTTCATAACATGGAAGAGAAGATTTATCAGATGATAACCGGAGGGATTGAGGCCGAAGATTTGATAGTCAATCATCAAGGACAGCCAGGTCAATGGATGCCAAAAACCGCCTATCTTCACTAATTCAGAAGAAAAGGCCTGTTTTATACTGTTCGCATTCAGACCGGATTGTACATGAGCATTTTCATACACGTAGACACTGTCATCAAGGTTGATAAAACCGCAGTCCTTGAGGGACCGAAAGGTGATAACCGTGAGTATCGCCAGAGCTAGGCAAATCAAGACCGGAAGCAAAATTTTATGTTGGGTTGCTTCCGAGGTTAACATTCCTTGTGAAGTCGGCATTTATTCTTTGCCCTTAGTTCAATTCAAATTCTGAAAATTATAAAGACAAGTTTACCACATATCAAACTGGAGTTCAGCCATTTTTTGATTATTACCGATTGAAATATTGTATGAATTGGGGAAATATGAAAAACAACATTACAAGGAAGAAAGATTTGCAGTCCATCTTTACACTTGTGGTGAAGTCTGACAAATAAGAATATTTGAAATTATTTCTTCCCTGAAATGTTTTGGATGATACCTAAGAATCCATCCGCTTTTAAGGATGCGCCGCCGACGAGCGCGCCGTCGATATCTTCCATCGCAATCAAGTCGCCGATATTGTCTTTTGTGACGCTGCCGCCGTAGAGAATGCAGACATCATCGGCTTTGCTGCTGTAGAATTCTTTCATGATGCCGCGGATGAAGGCGTGAACTTCCTGCGCCTGCTCGGAAGTGGCAATTTTTCCCGTGCCTATCGCCCAGACAGGTTCGTAAGCGATGACCATGTTGTCAATTTTTTCCACTCCAGCCACTCCCTGTTTTACCTGTCTGCCGACAACGTCTTTAGTTACGCCTTTTTCTCTTTCTTCATCGGTTTCCCCGACGCACATAATCGGCGTCAATCCGGCGGCAAGCGCCTTTTTGACTTTCAGATTAACTTCATTGTCTTGTTCGTGAAAGTATTTCCGGCGTTCCGAATGACCAATGATCACATAGGCGCATCCGATATCCTTGAGCATCCCCGGGGATATCTCTCCCGTGAATGCTCCCTTGTCTTCATAAAACATGTTTTGAGCGGCCAGAGATACGTTCGAGCCCTTGATTGTTTCAGCAACACTGAACAAGGCGGTAAAAGGTGGAGCTAAAACGACCTGACCATTTTTTGAGGCAGCCGCACCTTCTTTTATAGCTTTCGCCAAGACAATTGATTCGGCAATGGTGTTGTGCATTTTCCAGTTGCCGGCGACAATCCATTTTCTCATTTTTTATTTCCTCATAATGAGACTCGCTGAAAACGAGCATAGCGAAGTTTGTCCCTGCCACCTGAAGGTGGCGGGATAGTAAGTCTGTGGATCCCGAATGGGATCCCAAAGCGAACAATCCCAGGAGCGTAAGTGACGCGGGATAATTCGCTCTAAGATTTTCCAAACATTACGTTTCGGCACAGTGCCCTTTAGGGTAAAAATCAAGGCTCATTAAAGCGTTAGTCGAATTATACCCCAAAACTTGTTTTGGGGTATTTATACCCGTTATTTTTCCAGCGCGGCGATTCCGGGCAAAGTTTTTCCTTCCAGCAATTCCAGAAACGCGCCGCCGCCGGTGGAGATATAAGACATCTTCGCGCTCAGACCGGTTTTGTGAATGGCCGTATCCGTATCGCCGCCGCCGATAATCGAAAGTGCCCCGGACTTTGCTACGGCAACAGCCAGAGCGAAAGTTCCCTTGCTGAAAGGAGCAAGCTCAAACATGCCCAGCGGGCCGTTCCAGACGATAGTCTTAACGTCTTGCAAAGCTTCGGAGAAAAGAGAAATTGTGGCCGGACCGATATCCAATCCCATCTCGTCTTCAGGAATTTCTTTTACGCCGCAGATTTTTACTTCAGCATCCGCTGTGGCGTTTTTGGCAACCACGCAATCTACCGGCAATAAAAACTGCACATTTTTCTGCTTGGCCTTATCGGTAATCTTTTTAGCCAGCTCCAGCATATCGGGCTCGCACAGCGATTTGCCGATGTCGTAGCCCGCCGCTTTTAAGAAAGTGAAAGCCATACCGCCGCCGACAATAATTTTATCAACTTTTTCGATGAGATTTTCCAGTACGCCGATTTTATCGGAAACCTTTGCGCCGCCGATAATGGCGCAAAGCGGTCGCGCCGGATTGCCCATGGCCTTGTTAAAATATTCGATTTCATTTTTCAGCAGAAAACCCGCGGCGCATATTTTTACAAATGCCGTGATTGCCGAATTCGAAGCCGCCGCTCGATGCGAAACGGCAAAAGCGTCATCAATATATATATCGCAGAGAGAGGCGAGTTTTTTGGCACAATCAGGATCGTTTTTGTCTTCCCCCGGATAAAATCTCAAGTTTTCCAGAAGGACAATATCTCCGGCTTTCATACTGTTGACGGTTGGAACGGCTTTTTCTCCCACGCAATCATCGACAAAGATTATATCTTTCTTCAGAAGGCCGGAAAGAATTTTCACTACCGGCTTAAGAGACATTTCGTCAACTCTTTTGCCTTTCGGTCTGCCCAGATGAGAGGCGATAATTAATTTTGCTCCTTTTTCCAGCGCATAATTTATGGTTGGAATGTGCGCCCGCACACGTGTATCGTCGGTTACATTGCCCGACTTGTCCATGGGGACATTGAAATCCACCCGCAGAAAAACTTTTTTATCCTTCATCTCTATTTGATCTATGTACTTCATTTTTCCTTCCTTACCTTTTCTATTTCATTATAAAAGAAAGCAGTTCCAGCATTCTGTTGGAAAAGCCCCATTCATTGTCATACCAGGAGAGAATCTTCACCATATTGCCGCCGATAACATATGTATTCGGCATATCCACGATGGAGGAGTGCTTGTTGTCGTTGAAATCGCGGGAGACCAGTTCTTCTTCCGAACACATAAGAATCCCTTTCATGGCTCCTTTTGCATATTCCCTGAACTTGGCGTTAATTTCATCCCTGTTCGTACTCTTCGAAAGCGTTGCTACAAAATCGACGAGAGAAACGTTAGGCACCGGCACACGGATGGCCAGTCCATCGAGCTTTCCTTTCATTTCCGGTATCACTTCCGCGATAGCCTTGGCGGCTCCGGTTGTGGTAGGTATCATGGAAAGCGCGGCGGCGCGGGCTCTTCTTAAATCCTTGTGTGGTTCATCCTGGACAACCTGATCGTTGGTGTAGGCATGGATTGTCGTCATCAATCCGTATTCAACGCCAAATTCCTGATGCAATATCTTGACAATCGGCGCGAGGCAATTTGTGGTGCATGATCCCATGGAAATGATGTGATGCTTGCTCTTGTCGTACACTTCCTGATTGACGCCAAAGACAAAGGTTACATCCGGATTCTTAGCCGGAGCGGAAATGACAACCTTCTCGGCGCCTGCTTCGATGTGTTTTCCGGCGCCCGCCTTGTCCGTGTATTTCCCGGTGCTCTCCAGAACAACATTAATTCCCAAATCTTTCCAGGGCAATGATTCCGGTTCTCTGACGGAAAAAGTTTTAATCTCTTTCCCGTCAACAATTATTGAGTTGTTCCCCGCCTTGACTTCGGCGTCCAGTGTTCCATGAGTGGAATCATATTTAAGCAGATGAGCCAGAGTTTTGGTATCGGCGAGATCATTTATTGCCACGAATTCTACATCTTTGTTTTTATATCCGGCTCTAAACACAAGCCGGCCAATTCTTCCAAATCCGTTAATGGCAATTTTTACTGGCATATCAACCTCCTTATCGATTCAATATTTTTAATCAAAAGAAGTTTTTTGTCAATCTGTTTTGTCGTTCTGATGATGAAAATGGCGCGCCTTGTCATCTCTTGACGGTAAAGAGTCCTGCCGGTAAATCAACAATCATGGTGGATAAAATATTTTGATGATTTGCGATGGAAATAATTGATCTGCGGATCAGTGCGGGAATAATTTGGCTAAAATACTTCAATGCGCTTTGCTTTTAAATGTTCTCATTATCCCGCCCATGCGGGATAGTTCGACCAGCAAGCCTCAGTGCGCTTTGCTTCTGATGCTTGGGTCTCTTGATCCCACTTCGCTACGCTTCGGGGATAATTCGTCCAACAAGTTTTAGTACGCTTCGCTTCTAAAACTTGGGACTCATTAAAAAACCCCGGGAGGTTACCCGCCCTCCCGGGGTTTAGTCTAAAGGTTAAACCCGGCACTTGTGACCTTCAGGTTATACGCCGGGGCAAGCCACTCTCTTAGAAGCTGAGAGTAAGTTTGTTGATGAGTATGAAATCATCATTAGTTTGGTTAGTCTCACCCGCAGGAGGTGCACCCTTGAAATAATCACCGGTGAAGAGATAACCGCCGCCCAGCATATAGGACAGGTTGTTGGTGATTTTATACGTGGCGGTCAAGTCAACTTCTGTACCATAAGTGCCGTTGAAACCAGCGGGTTTCTGGTCGGCCGTCGCGTAAGAAAGAGACATCATGATGTCCCACTGCGGAGTAGGTTTCACGCCAACTTTTCCCTGGAAGAACCAGGCATTGCTCATCTGAGTGTCGAGGGCGCCTGCAGCATCGGATCCGATAGGACCTGCCCAATAGCCCATTGTTTCAGTGTTGAACATAATCAAGCAGGGATTAAAGTCCGCACCGCCGGTATTAATTCCACCTTCCAATGTGCTGCCCGTGCCGTTTACATTGTTTGGATCGGGTTTGTCACCGGAGAGGTAAGCAAAAGTACCGCCCACGTAAGCCGGCCCTAAATTAACAGTGGCATCAACGAAAACGCTCAGAGCGTTGATGGTAATATTACCGCCGACTGCAGTATTATCAAACGGACTTCCATAAAGGGTACCTTCCCACTTCCTTGCATCGCCAAAATAATACAACGCTTCCGCCTGCAGAGCTACAGGTCCGATTTTGGCTTTAACAAACGGGTCTATTGCATACACGTTTGTCAGGTAAGGACCATTAGATGGGAAACCATAAGAACCCCTATGGGTTGCGTCACGATCCCAAAGGAAAAGGACACCGGTTTCGCCATGTAAATTGTTGCCCTTGAAATTATAAATACCGGCTACGCGGTAAGAATCATAATCTCTATCGGTTCTGGTTCCATTGAGATAGTTCACGAAGTTCCAGGAATTGGAGGTGACTTCGCTATAGCTGTTGTCAACTCTTTTGGAATAACCGGCAAAACCGATAAAGGGTCCGCTCTGAATAAAATACTGAATCTGGCCGTCATAGAGCATGCTTCCCTGATCGGCAAAAGCTGTTCCGAAGACGTAATCCGGCATATAACCGATCTTGAACAGACCGATAGGGGAGGTGTACTCAATATAGACCTGGTTGAAAGCGATGTTTTCAGTTTCTGCCCTTGTTCCTGCTGAGAAGTTAACATCATCTGCCTGGTTTACTTGCCAGGTATTGGACCTGGCACCGCCCCAGATTCTTTCCATAGCGTCAAAACTGGTGACCAGTTTCAGGCAGGGAGATACAACAAAATCCGTCCCCACACGCAGGCGCTGATAGAAGAAAGCGGTGCTTACATTAGATGCTTCAGAATCATATGAATTAGCTTTCAGTAAATCAATTCTATCTACATACAAACCGCCGACGAAATATTCGCCGCTAACTTTTACGTCAACCGCGAAGGCTGACACACTGAAGGCCATGACCAGCCCCAGTGACAACAAAATTAACCAAAATCTCTTCATTTTATTTCCTCCATAATAAAGAGTTAATAATTTCCGCCTTCAGAAAACGGGTATTTTCTAAAAGCGACTCCAAACGCACTGATATTTCGCACCGCACAGAAAGTGTTTTCTGTAAAAACACGTGCAAAATACATTTGGTTAAGGATAACATCGGTTAAAAAGCTTGTCAAGATAATTGTGAACCTTCCCTAAGGTGTCATAATGCCGGTAAATAAAGGCAATATCTCACGACCAATTGCCAGACTCGCTAGAAAAAGTGATAATTTAAAGCTCTCCATCGGGGAAAAAATTAAGATACACGGTATTTTTAAATATTTCTTGACATCAAAGCGATCTTAGGATAGGGGAATTGCAAAGCAGATGTGACTTGCAGTCAGGATGTGACTTCTGTCAGTAAAACACCATATAATATAACTAGTTATGGTAATTATGTTGCCGGTATCAATACGTTGGAAAAGCGTTTAAAATCATAAAAAAATTCTAAAAATTAGGGAGGTAGAAGTTAATCATGGCTGATGCAACAAAAGTTCAATTAAAGGAAATATATCCGATTCCGGAAGCGGCGAAGAAAAAAGCTTGGGTAAGCGGTAGAGCGGCTTACGACAATCTCTGGAAGCGTTCAGTTGAAGAGCCTGAGAAATTCTGGGCTGAAATCGCCGAGCAGCAGGTAACCTGGTTCAAAAAATGGGATAAAGTTATGGACTATAACTTTGATATTAAAAAAGGCCCCATCTATGTTAAATTTTTCGAAGGCGGCAAGCTCAACGTCTCCTACAACTGTCTGGACAGACACCTCGAAAAACGCGGCAATCAGGTTGCGATTCAGTGGGAAGGCAACGAGCCCGGTGAAGCAAGGGCAATAACCTATAAGGAACTGCATGAGGAAGTCTGCAAGTTCGCCAATGTTCTGAAGGCCCAGGGCGTGAAAAAGGGCGACCGCGTTTGCCTTTACATGCCGATGGTTCCCGAACTGGGCATCGCCGCTCTGGCCTGCTCCCGCATCGGCGCCGTTCATTGTATCGTTTTCGGCGGATTCAGCGCCGACGCGCTCAGAGACAGAATTGTCAACGGCGAAGCGAAAGTGCTGGTTGTCTGCGACGGTACCTTCCGCGGCAACAAGGCTGTTCCCCAGAAAACCACCGCTGATGAAGCATTGAAGTCCTGCCCCTCGATCAAGAGCGTCATCGTTGTCAACCGCGTTGGCGATAAAATTAAGTGCGACATGGTTGCCGGCCGCGACAAATGGTATCATGAAGAGATGAAAAAAGCTGATGCCAAATGCGAACCCGAATGGATGGATGCCGAAGATCCTCTGTTCATCCTTTATACTTCAGGTTCCACCGGACAGCCCAAGGGCGTTATGCACACCACGGGCGGTTACCTGGTTTACGGATCATACACCCAGAAAATTGTTTTCGATTATCATGACGGTGATATCTACTGGTGCACCGCCGACCTCGGCTGGGTCACTGGTCACACCTACATTCTTTACGGACCTCTCTGCAACGGCGCAACCTCCGTCATGTTTGAAGGCGTTCCCAATTACCCGACCTACAGCCGTTTCTGGCAGGTCGTGGAAAAATACAAGGTCAATATTTTCTACACCGCTCCGACCGCGATCCGCGCGATTGCCAAAGAAGGCGACGATTTCGTGAAGAAATGCAACATCTCCAGTCTGCGGACGTTGGGAACAGTCGGTGAGCCGATTAATCCCGAAGCATGGAACTGGTATTTCAATCTGATCGGCCGCGGCGAATGCCCGATCGTGGACACCTGGTGGCAGACTGAAACAGGCGGAATCCTTATTACACCGCTGCCCGGCGCAATCGATATTAAACCCGGTATGGCCACACTGCCCTTCTTCGGCGTCCAGCCCGTGCTGGTCGATGACGAAGGCAAAGAATTCAAAGATACAGTCGCCAGCGGCGCGCTGTGCATCAAAGTTCCCTGGCCCGGCATTATGAGAGGCGTTTATGGCGATCCCAAGAGATTCCAGGAAACCTATTTTGAACAGTTCCCCGGCTACTACGTGACCGGTGACGGCTGCCGCCGTGATAAAGACGGTTACTATCAGATCACCGGCCGCATCGACGACGTTATCAATGTTTCCGGTCACCGGATGGGAACCGCCGAAGTGGAAAGCGCTCTGGTTGCGCACAAGGCTGTCGCGGAAGCGGCGGTTGTCGGCATGCCTCATGACATTAAAGGCCAGGGCATTTACGCTTACGTAACCCTGAAGACCGGTGTAGAAAAATCCGATGCTCTAAAGAAAGAGCTTATCGCTCACGTTCGCACTGTCATCGGCCCCATCGCCACGCCCGACAAGATTCAATGGGCGGATGGTCTTCCCAAGACCCGCAGCGGCAAGATCATGAGAAGAATTTTGAAGAAAGTGGCCGCCAACGATCTGAGCAACCTAGGAGACACCAGCACGCTGGCCGATCCATCCGTTGTTGACGACATCGTCAAAAACAGACTGTAAAATTTAAAGTCCGATTCTCATAAAAAGGGGAATCGGACTTTTTTATAAAACCTAGAATTAGAGAAAAAATTAAAATGCGGGTTTTTCCCGAAAAGAAAGGCGCGCAGAAGAAGGAGGTTGGACAAAGTGAACATTATAGCATGCGTGAAACAAGTACCGGATACGGAAGCTCAGATCAAAGTGAAAGCTGACGGATCAGGGATCGAAGACGGCCAGATCAAATGGGTCATGAATCCTTATGACGAGTACGGTGTGGAAGAAGCTCTGAAACTGAAAGAGAAAAACGGCGGGGACGTAACCATTGTCTCCGTAGGACCGGCAAGAGCAATGGAAACAATCAGAACCGCTCTGGCTATGGGGGCGGATAAAGGCGTACATATCAGTGATCCCGCTCTGGATAATGCCGATGCTTTTGTTACAGCGTCAGCATTGGCGGCAGCTATTAAAGGATTGCCCCATGACATTATTTTCTGCGGACAGCGCGCCATTGACGATGACTCCGGCCAGGTCGGAGCGATGCTGGCCGAGCTTCTGGGCATTCCCCAGTTGACTCTGGTCACCAAACTGGATTACGCCGGTTCTTCCGTGAAAGTAATCAAGCCGATTGAAGGAGCACAGCTCTCGGTAGAAACCAGCTTACCCTGCGTGGTAACGGCGCAAAAAGGTCTCAACGAACCCCGCTACGCGTCGCTTCCCGGCATTATGAAAGCCAAGAAGAAACCCGTGGACGTGAAAAACGCGGCGGCTTTGGGCATCGCTTCCGATGTGAAAGCCAAGGTAGCCAAAGTTATTCCGCCCCCCGCCAGAGCAGCCGGCAAGATAATCTGCGGCGATGATGCGGCGCAGAAGGCGGCGGAATTGGCCCGGTGTCTCAGGGAAGAAGCTAAAGTTATTTAATTTAAAAGCGGAGGAATTGAAAAATGGCAAAAGGAGTATTTGTAATTGCGGAACAGAGAGACGGCGCCCTGCGTAAAGTAAGTTTTGAGCTTGCTTCCGCGGCCAGAAAACTGGCTGATCAGACAGGAGATGAAGTCAGCGCCATTCTACTTGGTTCAGGAATAGAAAGTTTGGCTGCCGAATTGGGTAAATTCGGTGTGGATAAAGTTTTTGTCGGCGACAATGCGGCTTTGGAACCATACGTTACCGAAGCGCATGCTCAGGTCGTTGCCAAAATATTAAAGGATAACGATGCGGCAATCGCACTGTTTGGCGCGTCAGTTCAGGGCAAGGATCTTTCCGCCCGCGTAGCCGCTAAATTGGCCGGTGGTCTGGCTACGGACTGCACGGATGTGAAAGTTGACGGAGGCAAACTGGTTGCCACCCGTCCGATGTATGCAGGCAAGTGCTTCGGCGAAGTGGTATTCAACACCACTCCGGCAATGGCATCGCTTCGTCCCAACGTGTTTGCGGCTGTGGAAAACGTCAAAGCCGGCGCGGTAACAAAAGTGGATGTGGCTGTTGACGGTGTCAAGAGCAAGGTTCTGGAAGTACAGAAAGACACCAGCGGCAAGGTTGACTTGACCGAAGCCAACATCATTGTTTCCGGCGGACGCGGTATGAAGGGTCCGGATGAATACAAGATTTTGGAAGAACTGGCTGATGTACTTAAAGGCACGGTCGGTGCGTCCCGCGCCGCGGTTGACGCCGGCTGGCGTCCGCAGAAAGATCAGGTAGGACAGACCGGAAAGGTTGTTTCTCCGAATCTGTACATCGCCTGCGGAATTTCCGGAGCTATTCAGCATCTGGCGGGCATGAGTTCATCTAAATGCATCGTGGCTATTAATAAGGATGCGGAAGCTCCCATCTTTACCAAAGCCGATTTTGGTGTTGTGGATGACCTTTTCAAGGTCGTTCCCGAATTAACCGCTGCCTGCAAGAAATTGATGGCGTAACAAATTAGGCTGAAGGCTGAAGGCCGGAGGGTAAAATTAATATTCTTCGGTCTTCAGTTTAAATATCTAGTTTCGGAGGATAAATGGAACAGACAATCCCAATAGGAATAGGAAATGAAGGCCGTGAGGTTTTCTGGAATGCTCAAGGTTTTGAGCCGATACTCTTTCTTTTGACTGCCGTGGCGATGGCAATATTTGCTTACGGCGTTTACCGCCGCTGGACACTATGGAAAGCGATGGGCAAGGAAGAGGTTCGCTGGGACGAACTCCCGGCAAGAATAAAAGCTCTCATTTTAAACGGATTTTTACAGATCAAGACCTGGAGAGACGCATATCCGGGAATTATGCATGGCTTAATCTTTTTTGGTTTTTTTGTTTTAATTTTCGGAGCCGCTTTCGATGCCGGAGAATTTCACGTCACGGAACCTTTATTTGGCTGGTCGTTTAATCGCGGCAACTTTTATCTGGGTTTCGCTTTCCTGATGCAGGCTTTCGGTCTTTGTGTGCTGATCGGCGTCCTCATGGCAGTGTTTCGCCGGTATGTTCAAAAACCGGATCGTCTAGGATATAAAGGCAAACCGGATAATACTACGGATGATGCGATCGCCCTGCTCCTCATTTTTGGCATCGTCGTCACAGGGTTCCTCATCAGCGCCTTGAGAATCCATGTAACTTATCAGGAGACTCCCTGGGAATGGGTCCGGTTCGTCAGCTGGGGCATTGCCAACTCTGTGCTTGCCGGCATCGAGACATCCACCACCCTGACTCTTCACAAGATTATGTGGTGGACCCATACTTTTATAGCCTTGGGTTTTATTGCTTACATTCCCTATTCGCGGCTTTTGCACATAATTACGACTCCGGCCAATCACTTCTTTGCAACCCTGAAACCAACCGGTTATGTGGAACCGATTCGTGATATTGAAAATCAAGAATCCTTTGGTGTCTCCAAGCTGGAAGAATTTACCTGGAAACAGATTTTTGATTCCGACGCCTGTACGAAGTGCGGACGCTGTCAGGATGGCTGCCCGGCTTATCTTACCGGTAAACACTTATCTCCCAAGAAGCTGGTTCAGGATATCAAGACACATTGGCTGGAAATAGCTCCGGCTGCGATTAAAGCTAAGGTTGCTGCTGTTCCCGCTGCGGAAGGCGCAGAAGCAGCAGCTCCGGCCGTTGAAGCGGAAGGTGCGGCTCCGGGGAAAGCACTGTTGGGTGACGTCGTTAGTATGCATGAACTGTGGGATTGCACCAACTGTATGTATTGTGTGGAAAACTGCTCGTCTTCAATTGAACATGTACAGAAAATTATCGATATGCGCCGCTATAAAGTTCTGACCGAGGCGGATTTCGCTCCCGAACTGCAACTGACTTACCGCAATATGGAAAACAATTCCAACCCGTGGGGCATCGGAGCTCATATGCGCGCCGACTGGGCCAAGGAAATGGGTATCAAAACTCTGGCGGAAGATCCCAACGTGGAATATCTCTTCTATGTTGGTTGTGCCGGTTCTTTCGATGACCGCGGCAAGAAAATTTCCGTTGCCTTTGCGAAGATTCTGCAGGCGGCGGGAGTAAGCTTCGGCATTTTGGGAACTGAAGAAGGCTGCTGCGGTGATTCGGCTATGCGCGGTGGAAATGAATATCTGTTCCAGTCGCAAGCTCAGGCTAATATCGAAATAATGAATGGCTATGGCGTAAAGAAAATCATCGCCATCTGCCCGCACGGTTATAACTGTATTAAGAAAGATTACCCGAATTTCGGCGGTAATTATGAAGTTTACCATCACACCGAAATCATCGCTGACTTAATTGCCAAAGGTAAGATTAAACTCACCCAGTCGCTGGATGGAATATTCACTTATCACGATTCCTGCTTCCTCGGCCGTTATAACCAGGTTTACGCTCAGCCGCGTGCGATTCTGAACGCTATTCCCGGCATGAAACTCGCGGAAATGGATCGTAATCTGTCCAAGAGCTTCTGCTGCGGCGCCGGCGGAGCCAGAATGTGGATGGAAGAAGAAGGAGAGCGCATCAACAACGCGCGTACAGATCAGGCGATAGCAACAAACGCCGGCACAATCGCTGTCGGCTGTCCGTTCTGTCTCACGATGCTTTCGGATGGAATCAAAGACAAACAGCAGTCGGAAAAGATGGTCGCGTTGGATATTTCCGAAATCGTTGTCAAGGCAATGGGAATTGAAGAAATCAAGGCTCCCGTTGATACTTGCGCAGTCTAAGTAATTATTTCCCAAAATATTTATATGAAAAGCCCGATCTTCATTAAGATCGGGCTTTTTTGTGAAAAAATTACGGGTACCTATAGTACCCTACACCTTTGGCGGGGTGATAACGTGCAATATTATCCCACATAGCTTCGCATGTGGGATAATTCCCAATAACCAAAGGTTATTGGATAATTCGACTAAAGCTTTTTATAATCAGCAAGTATCAATCCCATTCCGTCGTAGATGCCCTTCAGGGTACTTCGCTTCAGGGATAATTCGACTAACAAATTTTATTACGCCTATAGTGACCTTGGTTATTCGTTACACTCATTTTACCACGGCGCTATGCGCTTGGATTCAAAGAAGTGCTCATTATCCTACGTCGCTTCGCTCCTAGGATAGTTCGTCCAGCAAACTTCAGCGCGCTAAGCTTCTGAAGTTTGGGGCTCACTAAAAAATTTGTTTTATTTTTTCTTGCAACAGAGTATAAGACTTTTTATAAAAAATTAAGAAAGGGAGGGTAGTAAACGATGGCAACAAATACAATTTATGAAAGTAAACCTTGGTTGAAGTCTTACGAAAAAGGTGTTCCGGAAAGCATCAAGTACGAAGAACTCACCCTGCCGGACTATCTGGAAAAATCGGCAAAAGATTTTCCTGATGATACGGCAATGGTGTTTGTCGGCTATAAGCTGACATATACCCAGTTCAAGGATCAAGTGGATCGTTTTGCTACCTGCCTCACGGGATTCGGCATTAAAAAAGGGGATGCCGTATCGATTCTTTTGCCCAATAGTCTTCCCTGCGTTGTTGCCTACTATGCTATTCTGAAGATAGGCGCTATTGTTGTCATGAATAATCCCCTCTATTCGGATCCCGAACTGGAGCACCAGTTCAAGGATTCTGATTCCAAAGTCCTAATTACTCTTGATGCTCTTGGCAATCGTATGATTGATCTGCGGCCCAAGACTAAGATCAAGCAGATCGTTTATATGGGTATCGGCGACTTTCTTAATCCAATTAAAAGATTTCTTGGGAAAAAGCTGAAGAAATTCCCCTTCGCTGATGTTAAGGCTGCCCCGGACGTCTATCGCTGGATGGATTGCATCTCCAAGTATCAGCCTAATCCGCCGAAAGTAAAAATCACCTTTGACGATATTGCCATGTATCAGTATACCGGCGGAACGACCGGCGTCTCCAAGGGTGTTATTCTGACCCATGGAAATATCAGCAAGCAGGTCCAGCAAATCAACGCCTGGTTCCCTACTTTTGGAAGAGGACATGAAACCATGCTGGGTGCCCTGCCATATTTCCATGTATTCGGACTTTCCTGTGCCATGAACCTGGCCGTTTACAGTGGGTGGAATCAGATTCTGATTCCCAGGCCGCAGCCCGAACCGCTGCTGGAGGCAATCCGGACCTACAAACCGACCTTTACGCCCATGGTTCCCACCATGTACATCGGCATGATAAACCATCCCGATCTGAAGAAAACGGACATGAGCTGTATAAAGGGAGCTTTTTCCGGAAGCGCACCTCTTCCCGTGGAGGTCATTCATGAATTCCAGAAACTCACAGGGACGTTTATTTCCGAAGGTTTCGGTATGACGGAAACATGTCCGGTCACGCATACCAATCCTTTCAACGGAAAACAGAAGGTTGGCAGTATTGGCCTCCCCCTTTCCGATACCCTGTCACGGATCGTCGATCTCGATGACGGTGTTACGGATATGCCCATCGGCAAACCCGGTGAGCTGATCGTCAAGGGACCTCAGGTAATGAAGGGCTACAAAGGGATGGCTGAAGAAACAGCCAACGTCCTGAAGGATGGCTGGATGTATACGGGAGACATCGCCACAATGGATGAAGACGGCTATTTTTATATCGTTGACCGTAAGAAAGATATGATCATCTCCGGCGGCTACAACGTCTATCCCCGTGATATCGACGAGGTCTATTACGGCAACCCCAAAGTGGAAGAAGCCTGCTCCATCGGCATTCCCGATGCGAAACGCGGAGAGAATGTGAAACTCTTTATCGTTCTCAAGGAAGGCCAGACGGCTACGGCGGAGGAAATGATTGAATATGGCAAGGCTCATCTGGCTGCCTACAAGCTGCCGACGGAAGTTGAATTCCGCAAGGAACTGCCCAAGACCACTGTGGGCAAGATACTGCGCAAAGAATTGCGGGCTGAAGAATTAAAGAAAAGAAAAGGTTAATAAAATGGGAGTACGGAGAAGCTGAGTATCGCTTCTCCGTATTTTTAAAGGAAAGAAAGAGATAATGGAATACAAAAACATTCTTTTTGACGTTGAAGAAGAAATCGCGACCATAACGTTTAACAGACCTAAAGTTTTAAACGCCATGAATTTCGAAGTGCTGACGGAAATTCTTGACGCGGTTACAATCTGCGAAAAAAGCGATAACATTAAAGCACTTATTTTAACCGGAGCGGGAGACAAGGCTTTTGTAGCCGGAGCGGATATTTCGCGGATGCAAAATTCCACATCAGTGGAAATTCTTCCATTAATGGAGCTGGGCCATCGCACTTTAAGGCTGATTGAAACCATGCCCAAACCTTCCATCGCTGCTGTCAACGGCTTTGCCCTGGGCGGCGGAACGGAAATCGCGCTGGCGTGCGATATCAGATTCGCTTCGGAGAAAGCCATTTTCGGGCAGCCGGAAATTTTAATTGGTCTTATTCCCGGCTGGGGCGGCACCCAGCGTCTGCCTAGGTTAGTGGGAATGGGAGTAGCCAAAGAAATGATTTTAAGCGGCGTTCAGGTTAACGCTCAGAGGGCTTATGAGATTGGTCTGGTCAATAAGGTATTTGCGCCGGATAATCTTCTGGAAGAGACCAGAAAATTCGCCCGGAAACTGACAAAGCTTCCGTCTTTTGCCCTGAAGATGGCTAAGGACGCGATCAATTACGGATTTGATATGTCGCTGGACAACGCCAACAAGCTGGAAGTAAGCTGTGTTGCGCAGTGCTTCAGCACGCAAGATCAAAAAGAAGGCATGAAGGCGTTTCTGGAAAAAAGAAAACCTAATTTTATCGGAAAATAATCTAAGCTGATGTTGTTGCGATAAAAGCAAATGTTATTCCTCATCCAGGCGTGTCGGGGTGAGGAATATTTTTATTTTTAGGAGGAATAAATCTATTTACTACTTCAACCTAGGACATCCCGCTTATTAATTCCCGGTGGACACTATTTCTATCAGTGAAGGATCATAATCTTCCGGTTTTTCATACCCCAGAAGATTTAGGAGAGTCGCAGTAATATTGGATAACCCTTTTTCTTTGATATCCGCCATCCGGTATTCCCCCTGATACAAGGGATCATAGATTATGAATGGGACCGGATTCAGGGTATGCGCGGTCTTTACTGATTTTACGCCCTTCTTGTCTATTGTGAACATCTCATCCGCGTTGCCATGGTCCGAAGTGATAACAGCAATGCCTCCGATCTCCTTTACGACAGCCAGTAGTTCGCCAACAAATTTATCCACTGTCTCCACCGCAATAATAGCTGCATCCATCATACCTGTATGTCCGACCATATCACCGTTCGGGAAATTGAGTCGTCCGAATCTGTAATCGCCGCTCTTCAGAAGATCAATCACTGCATCCGTTATCTCTTTTGCCTTCATCTTAGGGGCGCGGTCAAACTCAATCCTGTCGGAAGGTATCTCTACATATTTTTCCAGTAATTCATCAATATAACCGGAACGGTTGCCGTTCCAGAAGTAAGTAACATGGCCGAATTTCTGGGTCTCAGATACGGCAAAGGTTTTTATTTTTGCGGCGCAAAGGTACTCGCTGATGACGTGATCGATAGCTGGCGGCTGCACGAGGAAATGAGGCGGAATATGGGCATCCCCGTCATACTCCATCATTCCCGCATAAAGTATATCCGGAAGAGGTCCCCTGTCGAATTCGGTGAATTCCTTTTCGGAGAAAGCCCTTGATATCTCAATGGCGCGGTCACCCCGGAAGTTGAAAAAGATCACAGCATCCCCGTCATTGATTGTCCCTTTTGGTTTCCCCGAACTATCGGCTATAACAAACGCGGGCAGATACTGATCTGTTGCTTTCGGATCTTCTTCGTAAAAGGTCTTCACTGCATCGGAAGCGGATAGGAACTTCCTGCCCTTTCCCAGGACATGGGAATCCCATCCCTTTTTAACGATATTCCAGTCGGCATTGTACCTGTCCATGGTCACCTTCATGCGTCCACCGCCAGAGGCGATGGCGTAATCAAGACCTTTTTCCTCGGAGATTTTTTTCAGTTTTTCTTCTGTAGGAATAATATAATCAAGCGCCGTTCTCTCTCCCACATCCCTTCCGTCAAGAAGAGTATGGACTCTGACCCTGTTTAAATTTAGTTCAGCGCATTTGTCGATCATGATGAATAACTGCTCAATATGTGAATGGACATTCCCGTCTGATAATAGCCCGATAAAATGGACCGTCCCGCCATTTTTAGAGCGCTTTACGATGTTGTTCCAAACCACGGATTGAAAGATCCGTCCTGTCTTGAGCGCCGCATTCACAAGACGGGCGCCCTGATCAAAAACCCTGCCGGCACCCATGGCATTATGCCCTACCTCACTGTTTCCCATATCATCATCTGAGGGCAATCCAACTGCCGTACCGTGAGCTTTCAGTTGCGTGTAGAGATCAGACTTGAATAATTTATCAAGATTTGGTGTATCGGCCATGTAGACGGCGTTCGTTTCATTCGGTTTGCCTATCCCTATGCCGTCCATGATAATCAACAGCAGGGGGCCTTTCCGGCCATGAAAGGATTTTAATTTATTGAGACTTAATGACATGGATATGCTCCTTGGTTATTAATACCAATTCGCATTCATTCGTCTACCTTTGTTGGCTGCGTCATCGGCTCCTCGACGTATATTAGTATACGCCTGCGTCGCCTCTTCCTTGCCGCCTCGGTATACTTTTGACTGCAAATTGGTATAATTCCGGCTGGAATTTTTCATAGATTTCTTTATAGATAAAAGTTGATATCCAGTCAAGAAAAGAGATGTTGCGGGGAAATAATCATTATACAATATTAAATCAAAGGAATCCGGCTTGATTAATTCAGTTTACGAAAATTATTGAACCGGAAAAATCAGATAAAAGAAGGGCAGAAAAAATCCACCCTTTTTTTATCTGGATTAAATTATATTTTAAACGCTTTCCAATATCATAGACAATCCCTGGCCGCCGCCGATACAAAGGGAAGCCAGTCCGCGTTTTAAATTTTTCTTTTTCATCTGCATGGCCAGCGTATAGGTAATACGTGCGCCGGAACAGCCGATGGGATGACCAAGAGAAACTGCGCCGCCGTTGAGATTGCACTTTTCCACATCAACCTCCAGCTCTTTCATACAGGCCAGCGCCTGCGAGGCAAAGGCTTCATTGAGTTCAAAAAGATCAATATCCTTAACGGTCAGATTTAGTTGTTTGAAAAGTTTGCGCGTTGCCGGAATGGGTCCTAAGCCCATGTAAGCCGGATCAACTCCGCCGCTGGCGAAGCCCTTGATCCTGGCCAGTGGTTTAAGTTTAAGCTCTTTGGCTTTTTCCGCGCTCATAACAATTACCGCCGCGGCGCCGTCGTTGATGCCGGAAGCGTTTCCCGCTGTCACGGTGCCGTCTTTTTTAAATACGGTGGCCAATTTGCTCATCTTTTCCAGTGACGTATCCATAGGACGTTCATCTACATTGAAGATTTTAGGATCGCCTTTTTTCTGCGGGATGACCACAGGCACGATTTCATCGGCGACAGCGCCGGAGGCGTTCGCCGCCCGCGCCCTCTGGTGGCTTCTCAAAGAAAATTCGTCTTGTTCCTGACGGGAAATTTTGTAAAGAGCAGCGATATTTTCAGCGGTTACGCCCATGTGATAACCATTAAATATCTCATACAGACCGTCATAAACCATTAAATCAGTGATCTGACTATACGGCATGCTCATGCGATAGCCCCAGCGGGCTCCGGGCAGTACAAATGGCGCATTGCTCATATTTTCCATCCCGCCGGCGATAATAATTTCGGCATTGCCGGCTTGGATCGCTTGTGCCGCCAGTGCGATAGCTTTCATCCCGGAGGCACATATTTTATTTACGGTAAAAGCGTTGGTTTCTTCCGGAAGACCGGCGTAAATGGAAGCCTGCCGGGCGACATTTTGACCTTGTCCTCCCTGTAAAACGTTGCCCATGATTACTTCATCTATGTAAACAGGCTTGAGGGATTCATCATAATCGTAATATTTTTTATTTATCGCCGTCATTTCAAAATTCCCTAAAGCCGCAGGCCGACAACTTCTGGAAAAATCATCAATTGACGGCCTCAACCCCGTGCGTTTCAGCGCTTCCTTAATGACCAGAGATCCAAGATCAACAGTGTTTACACCTTTTAACGATCCGCCGAATTCACCTACTGCAGTTCTGGAACCGTTTACAATTACTACTTCTTTCATTTCTAACTCCTTTCCAATATTGACAATATTTTTAAAAAAACCCACCCCCTCTTTAATTTTTCGTATGAGGTGGAGCATTTCTTCTTACAAGAAAATTGAATTATCTATTATTTACGCATTGATTTTCAAAAATTAAAATCGGTTGACCGGCGTAATAGCGGGCAGATTCTTTTAATAGAAGTGCTAATTTAATGGTCTCAAAACCTCCAAGATATTTGAAAATAGTTTAGCACAATTTCTTCTAAAATGCATCAAACGGGTTTACGAGCTACAAGCCACATGTTGTCACTGGTGGGGAAACGATCCCAGATGTTGAAACGGACAATCTGGAATCCTGTATCCCTGATGATTTTGCCAAGAGTTTCCGGCGTCCAGTAGTTAACATGATCCGGGTACCGGAACCCGCACCATTTTTGTCCCATGACGATGCGATTAAGACAACCATAGTTAGGTACCTTAATAATTAAATGAGCGCCTGATCGCAAGATTTGCAAAATTTTCTGAAGAACCTCACGGGGCGCGGATTCGTGTTCTAAATAGGCGGACATGATTGCAGCGCTGAAGAAATCTTTCTCAAATGTATCTAATCCCGAAAGGGCGTTGCCGCAAAAAACCCGTCCTCCACGAGATTTAGCTATCTGTTGGGCTCTGCCGGAAAGATGTTTTGATACTTCAACGCCAAAGGGAGTATATTTTTGATCGAGGCGGGACATTACTTCCCCCCCTCCGCATCCTATATCGATCACCTGTCCGGCGGGGAAATATAGTTTGACTAGATCTATAAGCTTATCCCGGCGAATCAGCCTGTCCTTGTAACCTTCGATAACCCTCACACCTCGCCGCAGGGCTGATTCCTTTTTCTTTTTCTCCTGGGATACCTGATGAGATGTTTTTTCCCAGGCGTAAGTCTCCTCAAGATCTTCATAGGCAGGAGGATTTTCCAGATAAACCAGACAACATCGGGCGCACATTTTTATGATCCATGGATCCTTTGAATATATCGATGGTTTTATATCTGCATTTTCATTGCCACATAGAGGACATGACCGATAAATACCATTACCGGCTATGGATTCTGCTTGTTGAACCATTTTTTTCCCGCCACCATTCATATGCGAATAAATTTAGAAAAACTCTTACACAACTAGTCATGGGTTTCAACCTTTTTTCTTATACTAATTCGCTTTTTTGGAGGTTATTTTTTGCTTGCCTCCGCTGTTTTTTTATTCTATACTCCCGCCACTGTTGCAAATATAGATAACTAACATGCGTCGGTTATCACAAAGTCAACATTAATGAAATGATTTACGAAAATTAGAAGGAGGAAAAAATGAAGAAAGTAATTGCTGTAGTTTTTCTTGTTTTATTGTTGGGTTCCTTTACGTCTTATGCGGCCGGGTTAAAAGTGGGCGACAAGATGCCAGACTTCAAATTTAATGATGCGCTTGCGGATAAGGAATATAGCCTCAGTTCACCGGAATTTGCAGGTAGAACAGTTTATATCGTATATGCCAGCGTGAGTTCAGCAGATGATAATGATCATGTATCTGACGCATTACTAGCCAACCAGGAAATCCAGAATTTGAAAAAAGAAAATAAATACGTTGGATTGGGTATAGGAAATAATCAGGACAGTCCGGTGCCTAATTTCATAATTAAAGCGGTTTGCAAGAAAAAGTCGAAGAAGACAGGCGCTATCATCCTGCAAGATAATGATTTTACATACGGCAATGCCATCGGGGCTCCGCACAAAATCGCCACAAGTGTCCTTGTCGACAAACAACGAATTATTCGTTATATTTATTCAGGTAAAACTCCGATGGGGAATATTCCCACACTTATCGATTTAATAAAGAAATATGCAGAAGAAAAATAAATTGCCTGTCATTTAGCAATATCCCCCCTCGATTTCCCAAATAGGATTCGAGGGGGGAATATTTTATTGTGATACTTCAAAATATTTAGCAACTCGCTACGGAATAGATATTTCCCTTGCTTTGATGTTCATGCCAATAATTTAAGGTGAAGCCGCTCATGGTCAGTATTATTGACGGGAATAAAATAGCGCAGGATATTCGTAACGAAGTGCGCCAAAGCGCTATTTCACTCAAAGCACACAGGGGAATTATCCCGGGTTTGGCCGTTGTACTTATAGGCGAAGATCCTGCCTCGCAAATCTATGTGGGAAGAAAAGCCAAGGCGTGCGCGGAAGTAGGTTTTCTCTCTCGTGAGTATAAGCTTCCCGCTGATACAAGCGAAGCAAAGCTAATAAGTTTGATCAATGATCTCAACAAGGATCAGCTAATTCACGGCATTCTGGTGCAGCTTCCGCTGCCGCAAAACATTTCTACGAATAAAATCATTGCCGCCATCGATCCGCACAAAGACGTGGACGGTTTTCATCCCTACAATGTTGGTGGCCTTATAACCGGCTCGCCGCTGTTTGTTTCCTGCACGCCCCAGGGCATCATGGAATTAATTGCCCGCACAGGTATCGATCTGAAAGGTAAAGAAGCAGTTGTGGTCGGACGCAGCAATATTGTCGGGAAGCCAATTGCTCTATTACTTTTGGCCCAACATGCCACGGTTACTATTTGTCACTCAAGAACAAAAGATTTATCTGCCGTTACCCGCCGGGCTGATATTTTGATTGCCGCCGTCGGTAAGGCTAACATGATTAAGGCGGACATGGTTAAAGATGGTGTGATAGTAATTGATGTTGGTGTAAATCGTTTGGAAAATGGCAAGCTGGCAGGAGATGTCGATTTCAACGAGGTTGCTTCCAAAGCATCCTTTATCACGCCGGTGCCCGGAGGTGTCGGTCCGATGACTATTGCTATGCTGATGAAGAACACACTGGATGCGGCTAGGCGATTAATCAGTTCTTAAATTCAATTGATTCATAACACATGAATAATGAACGAGATAATGTAAATTTTTATAATACAATTAAAGATTGTAAGAAACTACTCGTTTTGGATCTTGGCTTTTTAGGTGACGCCATCCACTTGATTCCCGCTCTATGGATGATTAGAACCGCATTACCGAATATTAGACTTGATGTTCTGATTGCTGATCATATAAAATCAATTTTCGATTTAACACCATGGCTCGATAATGTTATGGGGTATCCTCGGTTTCCTGTCGGCCCCAAATGGTATGAAGATATTCACCGTATTCGCTATCTTAGAAAAGAAAATTATGATGCTGTTATCAATTTAAACGGATCCGATAGAACAAGCATCCTCACATACTTAACAGGAGCTAAATTCAGACTAGGGAGGGTTCCCGACAGGCCGCCATTATTTCTAAAATATTGTTTTACGAACATGGTGGATATCGCATACGGAACAAAATCACTTTTGCAACAGAAATGCGAATGTTTGGAAAAAGTTGGTTTTCCGAAGAGCAAAATAGCATTTCCCATCTCAATTCCTGAACAAGTTCAAAAAAAAATAGATATGGAATTAAAAAATATTGGGAATTATGTGCATATCAGCCCATTTACAACATTGGATTGCAAAGAGCTTCCGATTGAAGTATTGGCGGATGCCATCAATTCGCTAAATTTCAAATTTATCATTTCCTGCGCTTCGAATGAGAGGGAAAAAAATAAACTGGGAAACTTCTTGAAGCTTCTTAAACGAAAACATGTCCGGATATTTCCGGGGAATTTAAATATCGTTGAACTGACGGCTCTTATCGCACGCAGCTCCATGCATCTGGGCGGAGATTCCGGAGCGCTGCATATTGCACTGATGACCAATATTCCTTCAATTTCATGGTTCAGGGATTATCCCGGGAATATAGAGTGGATGCCTTATGGAGATATACATAAGAAATTAGTCGGGCAGGAATCACCTCATGGAATTCTTGGTATATCTTCAAATGATTTGGCAAAGGCGATTGTTCAAGCAGATATTGATAATCATACTTGTATTATTCAGTAATGAAAAGAAGAAAATGAGTAAAATCTTCATTTGAAAAACATGCCGCTCTTATATTTACTTTTGCCTTTGTAATCCTGATCACTTATTTGTATTCTGTTTTCATCAATCCCAACACTTCAATATATATAAACCGATATTTTCCCGATAGAATATGTGTCTATTGTCCTGTGGTAGCCTGTGGACTTGATAGAATGTGCTATCTCGTTTCAAATGCAATAGAGAAGTCAAAAAGGCAGATTGCTGCCGCCGCAATCATAGGTCTTATCATGATATTTATCCCGGCAATGACATATGGCGGCTTCAAATACTACATAACACATAATAGTGAAGGGAAAGGAATTGATGTTGCAAACACTCTTGATGTTAAGACATTGGATGGAATAGATGAAATTTATTATTGCGTTTTACATAGTGATATATTAGATAAATCATATATGGAGGCCGAATTCAATTTGGAAACAAATGTGAATGAAGTGCCGATAAGGATATATAACCGCATTATCGACTAAATCATTGTAGCGGTTCAAAGAAAAGTGTACAGATAAATGGATAATTCAACGGGCAATCCGTCTTCAAGCATCGTTCCAGGCCGCGCGCATGTCTCTTTTTCGGTTATCATGCCCTCTTACAATCGAAGGTATTGCATCGATCAGGCCATTCAATCGGCATTATCCCAAAACTACGGTGATTTTGAATTGTTGATCGTGGATGATGGCTCCACGGATGGAACGCTCGATCACGTCAAAGCGATCTATCCCGAGGAGATCGGGAAAGGCAATATACGTTTGATTCCCAGCAGCAAGGTTGGGGTTAGTGAAGCCAGAAACATCGGCTTGAACCACGCAAAATATGACTGGATCTGTTACCTTGACACGGACAATCAAATGATGCCGCACTATTTTGAAACATTCAACCAATGCATTCTGGTGAATCCCGAATACCAATGTTTTTACGCCAAGATGCGCCTGCGCGCAACAGGGGGTTTGATTGGAGGACCGTTTTTCTTTTTTGAATTAGTACGGGCTAATTTCATTGATATAGGGACTTTTGTTCATTCAAAAACCCTTTATCGCGAACTTGGCGGGGAAGACATTAACCTGACGCGTTTAGAAGACTGGGATCAAATCATTCGATACACCGCCCTTCACAAACCTTATTTCATCGACGCTATTGTATTGGACTATAATGACGTTCCCGGCGACCGAATCAGCAATAATCCTGATTTTGAAGATAATCATAAACGATTAATGGCCAAAAATATATTGGTCAACTTGGGGTTTCTGGCGGAAGATTTTAAATGTACCGCGTCACGCATTCGGAAAGAAGCACAACTCCATGAGACTTTGCAATTGATCGTTAAACATTTCTTGAAGATTTTCTTCAAAAGAATAAAAAAAATTTTCATTGGGCGCTTCTCCCAACGATAACCATTCTGGAAAACTAGAGTTGCATTTGTTGTTGAAGCGCCGGCTCAAACCCGGTTGGATTCGCTCTACTTTTAAGAAAAGCCCCTGTGCCGGTCGGCGCAGGCTGAAGCCTGTTGATTGAGTGCCTCCGATCGGCGGTTTCCAGACGTCAGGTCAACAACATCAATACCTTACCTTATATTTTACAGCTCATTTTCCCTTGACACAAAATATTTGATATCCTACATTGCAAATGTAAAATAGAAATGTGCTTTAAAAATAAGAATATGTTATGTTTCAATTTCTTAAAATATCGAATACGTGATTGGTGTGGATTTTTAAGTGAGTACGAAAATAGTCTGTGTTTTTAACAAACCTGAGATTTTTGATAAAGTCGTTAAAAATAATAAAAATCTTAAAAATTGTGATATTTGGGGTTATGATAATACAAAAGATAATGTTGCAGTAACTAAATATTATAATGATTTTATCGAGAAAAATATAAGCATGACGTCCGATTTTTGGTGTTTATTTATTCATCAGGATTTCGGGATCATGGAAGACATTGATTTATTAGTAAGGAAATTAAACAGGAAACATATTTATGGTGCTGTAGGCAATAAAACATACAGAGGCTTTTTCTTTGGTCAAAAAGATAAATATAAACCTTTTGGAATTAAAAGCCGTTTTGGAATTTCATTCCGTTCAATGAAACTTTGGGGGATGATTCTACAAGGGAACAATGACGATAATTTTATAACAATCGGGCAAAAGGCTTTTTTCTCGAAGACAGTCGATGCTATTGATTGTTGTTGCATTATGCTGCATTCAAGCATGATTGAAAAATATAAATTACGTTTTGATGAAAATTTGAATTTTCACATGTATGTCGAAGAACTTTGTTATAATGCAAAAAAGAATTATAAAATTAAGATCAAAGTTGTTCAAATGAAATGTTTTCATATGGGGCGGGGCTCCTATGACGAAGAATTTATAAAATCAGCGCAATATTTGAAGGATAAATTCCATATCAAAAGAGTTCCTTCGACTTGTCCTAATTAAGTAACTTTACTTAATGATATCAACGGATCTAATCACAGGGGTACACTGATTACAAATGGCAACTCTCACCTAATGATGGGAAATAAGCATGAAACGAAAACTTAACTATGCATTTAGGATGCTGCTTAGTAAACTGAAACCCCATAATAAGTACCTTGATCCTAATGTTCCATTGAGTCGGATTGCGAGTCCGAAGAATTACATGAATTATCTGGTTGATGTCGGCAATAGGAAGGGTATGCGAATTTTAGAAATTGGTAGTCGAGAAGTTACCGGAAAATCAAATGCCCGCACTAGATTTGTGGAAGCCGAATACGTCGGATTTGATTACTATGCTGGAACAAACGTTGATGTGGTTGGCGATGCACACAAACTGTCACAATATTTTCCTGAACAAAAGTTCGACATAATATACACAATTGCCTGTTTCGAGCATTTCGCAATGCCTTGGATAGTCGCGACAGAAATAGCCAAACTCCTGCGAGTAGGCGGTACTGTATTTGTCGCAACACATTTTTCCTACTCCTCCCACGAACGACCTTGGCATTTTTTCCAATTCAGCGATATGGCACTTAGGGTGCTTTTTTCGCCAGCTATTGGTATTGAATGTATTGAAGCTGGGATGTCAAACCCAATCTTAGGTCGATTCTCTTCACTAGCAGATGAGGATCTCCGATTTGTGAGAGTTTCTCAGTTGTATTGTGGCAGCGAATTCTTGGGACGCAAAACTCGCGAAGTCCCGGATTTTTTGTGGAGTGATATCGATATACAGCAGGTCGTAGGTGACACAAAATACCCGATGCCAACCATAGTTAATACCTAAATATTATGTTACAAGTAAGCTTTATTTCACGGATTTAAATAATTGTGGAATAATCTAGGTCTGGACGCAACAAATATATAAAATATTCAAAAGTTGATTGAAAAAATAAAAAATGAGAACAGCCATAATTTATAATTCATATAATAATAACGAAAATACAGATTTCTTTATTAAGAATGGCATATTTGAAAATGAAAATTATTTTTATTATTTTATAATAAATGATGAGCATTTAAAATACAACGTTGATGTAAAAAATCACAAGCAAATTAACAGAAAAAATATAGGAAGAGATTTTGGTGCGTATAGTTTTTTTATAAAGAGGTATGAAGAAATATTATTTAAAGAATACGATTATTTTTTATTTATTAATCAAACAGTCATTGGTCCTATGTTCCCGGTTTGGTTTAAGGATAAACAAAATTGGCCGGATATGTTTACATCAATAATAGATAACGATACAAAATTATCCGGAATAAGTATTGGTTATTTCCCAACACCGCATATACAGTCAACTTTATTTTGTACGGATAAAATTGGTTTAAGAATATTAATAGATAACAAAATTTTTGAAGAGCGTAAAAATATTAAAAAAGAAGAAATTATAAGGCAACAAGAAGTTGCCATGTCGGAATTTATAATAAACAATGGATATAATATTAAATGTCTACTAAAGGCTGATCAGAATATTGATTTTAGAAAAAACCCATTTCCAATACATGAGGATCCCTGGTGGAAAAACAATTATCTGGGAAAAACTCCGCATCCATATGAAACTATATTTGTAAAAACAAATACGGAAAAATGGGTAGATTTTCAGGAAATAATCGGATTACATAAAACAAAAATAGATCTAAGAAATGTTAGCTTAGTATGTATCGAGACTCGTGCGCCAGAGTTGGCTATATTTGCGCTGCAACAATGCACAGCGGTAGCGAATTTCAAAGAGTGCTTACTTCTGGGATCGTGCCCCAATTATTTACCTGAAGGGATAAACCATATTGATATCGGAACAATCAATAGCAATGAAGCCTACTCAGATTTTATAATTCGGAGATTAGGTGATTATATTCAGGGTGACTATGTGCTGATTGTTCAAGGGGATGGATTTATTATTCACCCTGAATTCTGGACCACTGACTTTTTAAGTGCAGATTACATCGGCGCCCCCTGGCCCGACCACTCGGAGACGGTTGGCAATGGAGGATTTTCTTTAAGATCGCGGCGGTTGCTTGACGCCTTAAAAAATCTGGATGCGGATATGACTCATCCTGAAGATGATTATATTTGCAGGCTACACAGAGCAGAACTGGAAAGCCGGTATGGAATTGTTTTCGCCCCGATTGAGCTGGCTAAAAAATTTTCGTTTGAAGAATCTGATCCGGTAACGCCGACGTTTGGTTTCCACGGAATCTACAATATCCCCAAAGTACTGTCCGAAATCGATCTCAAAAATTACATCAAACTATATCGCGGTGACATTCTGTATTCGCCAACGGGAAGAAAAATCGTCAAAAGCCTGTACAAAAATAGGCACTATTCTGATGCACGCCGTTTATTGGCTAGGCGAATGAAGGGGCCTTGTGCCATACGTTGGGACACACTTATATTATGGGTTCGCAGTATTTTGCATCAATGGTGGCATCGCAATGCGGATTATTAGGGATTTGAGCGTTTTTTAGCTGTTTTTAACGCAGAGTGTTTAGCGTGTAATTTACACTCGAAATTTTATAAAATAATTATACAAGGTCTAGCGTTGACAATTTTATCAGCATGTACGGTTACGGCCATATCGATTGATCATGCTGGAAGAACGTTGTCTAGGGGGCAACATGAAACTATCTGTAACAATAATAACGAAAAATGAAGAAGAAAATATCAGAATTTGCCTGGATTCCGTTGCCTGGGTTGATGAAATAATTGTAGTTGATTCTGGCAGCACAGATGCCACGGTTACGATATGCAAACAGTATACTGATAAAGTTTATGTAACGGACTGGATTGGTCATGGGCCTCAGAAAAACCGGGCATTGAAGCTTGCCACCGGCGACTGGGTGCTGGCACTGGATGCGGATGAATGGGTAACGCCGGAATTAAAAGAGGAAATTGTACGGGTTATAAATAATCCAGGGAGATATGCTGCGTTTGAGATGCCCAGGCTGTCCAGTTATTGCGGCCAATATATACACCACAGCGGATGGTGGCCTGATAGAGTTACGCGTCTTTGTAAAAATGGCAAAGCTCTATTCAACGATCATCTTATTCATGATCATTTGATTGTTGATGGTAAAGTCGGCCGCTTATCCAATCATCTGATGCATAGATCCTTTAGGGATCTGGATCACATGTTGTCCAAATTAAACAGGTATTCCACCGGCGGCGCCAGGATGTTACTGAGTGAGGGGGGGAATCTTCATTATCAAAAGCAATATTGCATGGCCTATGGAGTTTTTTTCAAACATACATAGTGCGGGCAGGTTTTCTTGACGGTCGTATAGGGTTTATGCTGGCAGTTTCTAATGGAGAGGGGACTTATTATAAATATTTGAAACTCATGCTGATGACGAAAGACAAAAAATGAAGATAGCTGTTATCGTTACAACATATAATCGTACAGATGCGCTGCGTGCTGTAATTGAAGGCTATTTGTCTCAGAATTATAAGGATTTCGAATTATTGATTGCCGATGATGGATCAACTGATGAAACTCGTAAATTAATTGCCGGTTATCAAGAGGGATGCGCCTTAAAGATTAAACATATCTGGCAAGAGGATAAAGGATTTCGCGCCGGAAAAATTCGTAATCGCGCATTGGCAAAAACTTCCGCAGATTATATAATTTTTAGTGACGGTGATTGCATTCCGTTACCGGACTTCATCAATCACCATAGATACCTTGCTGAGAAAAATTGGTTTGTCGCGGGAAGCCGCATTTTGCTGAGCGAAAGATTGACTCTCCGAATATTGAAAGAGCAAACGCCGGTGCATGAATGGAAACTGAATAATTGGTTTGCGGCCAGAGTAAAAAATGATATCAATCGTTTATCGCCACTGCTTTCTTTGCCCATAGGCAACCCCTTGCGGAAAGTAGTGTTTAATAGCTGGGAAGGAGTTATGACTTGCAACCTGGCGGCCTGGAGACAAGACTTGATCCGGATAAATGGTTTTGATGAAGCCTATTCCGGCTGGGGGCTTGAAGATTCCGATATCGTAATTCGTCTCATACATTCTAAAATCCATCGAAAGAGCGCCCGTTTTTTGCTGCCGGTTTTTCATCTCTGGCATAAAGAAAACGATCGTTCGCGTCTGCCGGAAAATCGCAGACGTCTTAATGACTTGATTAACTCTGATCGTATATATGCTTCATGCGGAGTAAACCAATACCTATGAAAGTTCCTCAAAAAATTCTTGTCATCGCTACGCGCAGAATAGGCGATGTATTGCTTGCCACTCCGCTAATCCGGACTATTCGCGAAGCTTGGCCCAATGCGGCTATAGATGTTCTTGTTTTTAAAGGTACAGAAGGGATAATTTCCAGTAATCCGGACATAAGAAAAATAATCACGGTTGAAGAATATTTCAAAACATGGTCGCACATTAAGTTTTTGCTTGGGTTAATCGCGCGATATGATGTCGCGTTTTCAACGCTAACCGGTGATCGTCCCGTGTTTTATGCCTGGCTTGCCGGTAAACATTCTGTTGGATTCGTGCCGGATAAAGAAATAAAGCATTTTTGGAAGCGATGTTTCCTTTCCCAGTGGGTTTATTTTGACGATTTGGACACCCATACAGTGCTTATGAATCTTAAGCTGGCAGAGTTGCTGGGTCTTCAGTTGCGCTATAATGTGATTGTAGCGTGGCAAAAAAATGATGAATTGCGCGTTACCTCCCTGCTTCCTTTTGATATTATGTCTAAGCCGTTCGCTGTAATTCATATGTATCCAAAATATACCTATAAAGAATGGACAAAAGAAGGTTGGATCAGGCTTGCCCAATGGTTAGATGATAAAGGTATTCATATTGTTTTCACAGGTGGTAACGAAGTGAAAGATACACATGACATACGCCGCATTCTTAATTCGTTACCAAGTCACTCTATTAATCTGATAGGCAAATTAAGTTTAAGCGAGGTGGGCTTTCTCCTGAGCCGTGCAGCTGTTTATATTGGGCCTGACACGGTCATTACACATATGGCCGCTGCGCAGGGCATTTCCACCGTCACCCTGTATGGTCCGACAAACCCGGTTAAGTGGGGGCCATGGCCGAAAGATTATCGGGTCAGTGAGAATCCTTTTGTCAGGAAAGGTTCTCAAATTGTCAAAAATGTTTTTCTTGTTCAGGGTGAGGGAGAGTGTGTCCCCTGTCGTGAAGAAGGCTGCGAGCGGCATATTGAAAGTTTGAGTAATTGTCTCCAGAATATTTCTCCAGACAAATTGATAGCGGTGGTGCAGCAAGCGCTGGAACAAAACAAGTCAAGTTGACGGAAGTAAGCTGTTTAGAAAAAAGAGAATAGGAATTCGGATGGTAGTCATAGGGATAGATGATTTTCGCCAGTGATCGGCGTACGCATGAAAATCATATTCCGTTGCAGAAAAACATCTCAACTCTGATATGTTTCTGAAGTTGAAGATGTGCGGTTAATAGAAAATTAAGGATTTTTTTACAATGCAAAAAAGAAGATACATGTAAAATGATGAACAGACAATCGCTTCTGGAATTCCAAAAAAAATATGAGAAATTGTTTACAGTTTTGAATTATTGCGTTTTCGTGCTTCTGTGCATGTTCATTTTTTGTAAACCTTTTCCATATACGACAGCCATCACAAATATCAGCTTTTATCTGGCGATTGGGATTGCCCTGTTTTTAATGATTTTTAGCCCGGGTGCTTTTACATTCAAAACACCTTTCACCTATCCTCTAATCATTTTTTTTCTTTGGTGTCTGCTGAGTATTTTCTGGGCGCTTAATGTTGAAAATACGATCCATGATGTGCGCGCACATTTGCTGAATCACATTATCTTTTATTTTTTGTTAATTAATTTTTTCAATTCTAAGAAACGACTGGACATTCTGGCGTGGATTATTGTGCTATCGGCTGTATTTTTTTCAGTGAGCGGGATGGTCTATTATTATGTTATCCTGGATAACCCGATTCAATCGTATAGGTTTGGTTGTGGGATGATCAAAGGGGCCAATGCTTCTACCGAGCTTCCCACCAATTTTATTGGCACTTTAAACATTACGGCTATTTTATTCTGTTTGTACTTTTTCTTCCAGTCGTCTTCATTGTATCGCCGCATGGCGATTATCTTATGCGCGTTGGCGTCCTTTGTTGTCATAATTTTAACTCAGAGCAGAGCAACTTTAGCGGCTTTCGTTATTGCGGGCGGCACCATGTTATTGCTAAGAAAAAAGACGCTCTTGCCCATATTTTTAGTTGCTATTATTACTTTAATTTTTGTAACACCTTTTAAAAATAGGCTGGATACATTCACCATAAAGGAACGATTTAAGATCAATTATGTTGCCTATGAAGTCTTAAAAGATTATCCCTTGAAGGGTATCGGCTTCGGTATGCTGACGTTTAAGAACAGTATCAACAAAGATGAGGCCTATGTCAATAAATTGCCCCAGGCAGATAGACCTGCTGAGATTTATGGCCCTCACAATTGGTTGTTGGATATTGCCGTGAGAGTTGGCCTAATTGGTCTGATATTATTTTTAGCCATTCTCTTTGTTTTTGTAAAGATGTGTTGGAAGATAATTCGATATGCAAGGGATAATGTCATCAGGAGTTGGGGAGTATATGTGGCGATTGCTTTTTGGGCGTATTTTATTATGGGATTGACTGAACCGTTATTCCTTTTTAGGGCATCAGCAATGATGTTTTATATTCTTCTTGGAATGATTACAATCTTGTCTAAATTAAATCACGAAGACCAAGGTATCACTGCTCGGCCCGTTGAAGAAAAATAACCAATGAGCAGTTGATGGTGAATAAAAGCGCTATGGTGTTACAAGGGAGGATTCATAAATAATATCCGCATATATGTCATGATATTTTGTTACCATCTTACCTCATGTATTGTACTCATGTTTGATAGGCAGCGGCAGAAATCTTACGGTGAATATTTTCATCGAACAGCATTTTGATCCTAGCCCATATAACCATAGTCCGATGTACTACAGTAAAAATGGATGGCTATCTGTATGTCTGGTAATTACCGGTCTGCCTGTGATATTTTCCGGTAATTTTTTTTAAAAGTCACTTTTGTAGTGTTATCATCATAATGTTTCTTTCTTACCGAAATATTGTCTTGCCAATTCACAGACGACTATAATTATCGACAACACGTCTAGTCTTTTAGGCCGAGATATCTATTGACAAACAAAAAATGCCTTTCTATACTTCCTTCCCCAGCAAGTAAGTTCTTATCAGATGGATCTTAAAAATGACTAGCACATTACTGAGATACATTAGCAAATTAGGCTTTATAGATGGATTCAAACTTTACATTGCTGTAAAAAAACAAAAAGAAACTTGCTTGCAATTATCAGCCCTAAAGCACAAAGTTTGGTTTAGAGGCATTTGTTCGGATTATACCATTTTTGAACAAATTTTTATTGAGCAACAATATCATTTGCCTTTAGAGATAAACGCGACAACCATTTTTGATCTTGGTGCTAATGTAGGCTATGCAAGCATTTATTTTGCCAACAAATTTCCCAATGCTAAAATTTTTGCCTTGGAACCGGAAACGAACAACCATGCTGTTGCTCAAAAAAATACTGCAAATTATTCAAACATAACATTGGCAAAAGGTGCTGTATGGAATAAATCAGAAGATATAAATTTGGTAGATAACGGCTTTGGCGAAGCGGGCTATATGGTTGAAAAAGGCTCAGGCAATAATGTAGTACGTGGCTATACAATTGATGAAATAATGAAGCTGATGAATATTACCACAATTGATATTTTAAAAATTGATATTGAAGGTGCCGAAAAAGAAATTTTTGAAACAAATTTTGAAAACTGGATTACAAACACCAAAGTGATTATTGTAGAAACGCATGATAGATATAAGAAAGGAGCAAGCAAAGCCGTTTTTAATACGGTTGGCAAATATGATTTTTCACTTGAGTTAAGTGGAGAGAATTTAGTTTTAATCAATAATAATTTAGTAACCAACACACTAATTAAGATGGGCAGAAAGCAGTAGGTGCCGAAAATTATATTTTCTCATGCCTACATTACTTTCCTATCTCAATTTCCACATAAAAGTAAGCGCACTAATCCATTGACAGCATAGTACAGTTTTAGTAATAATCAGTAGCTCTTTCCAACGGTTACATTTCTTTAGCCAATGTAACTGAGAAGGCGGAGCTGTAAAGGACATATCTTCGAAACTGTTTAGCTTAAATTAAAATACATTGAACCGGGGGGAGATAAATTGATGGAAGAAATTTATACTATTTTCAAAGGATTTTTTGATCCTATTTTTATTGTTTTTATTTTGCTATTTATATCGTTTATTCTTTTCTGGCTTAACTGCAAGAAAAAAAATGGCGCATTGATTTTGTTGCTGTCCATTGTTTTTATTTATGGCGCAAGCATCGCTCCCGTGGCCAATTACCTTTGCTATTATTTAGAAAAGGACTATATTAACAACCCAACTGCCGGAGATAAAAATATTGATGCTATCGTCGTATTAGGTCATGGAACGAAAGACATCCATGCCTTAAAAAACACTTTTAATACGGAGATAGGATCTCTTCGGTTGCTTCATGCTGTTGTGGTTTATAATAAAACCAGAGCGAAGTCTTTTGTTTGTTCCGGCAAGGCAGATGGTAAAGTGTCGGAAGCGGAAGCCATGGCGA
This sequence comes from uncultured delta proteobacterium, assembly GCA_963710575.1. Lineage (GTDB taxonomy): Bacteria > Desulfobacterota > Syntrophia > Syntrophales > Smithellaceae > Smithella. The sequence continues at coordinate 137,761 of CAVQAL010000006.1, forward strand.
GATTGGCGGAAAAATTAGGCGTTCCCAAAGAAAAAATAAGAATTGAACCCAATTCCAGCAACACCGGGGAGAATGCCAGTGAGGTGAATAAAATGTTCACCAAAAAGGATATTAATATCGGTCTTGTCACTTCGGCTTTTCACATGAAGAGAAGCGAACGGGAATTTAAAAAATATTTTAATAACGTGCTGCCGTTGCCGGCTCATTATCTATACTCATCGCCCGAGAGAAATGTTGTTATTAGATATATGCCGCGATCAGAAGAGCTTTGTAAAACATCCATTGCTTTAAAAGAAATTTTCGCTCAATTATGGTACAGATTGAAATAATTATAAAAATAAATGAAGCGTGTTTTTGATTTTACAGCAGCTTTAATTTTAATAATCATAATGGCCCTGCCCATTGCCGTCATAGCCATTCTGGTAAAACTCACTTCACCAGGGCCGGCGATTTACTGGTCGGATCGCGTGGGCAAGGACAATAAAAATTTTCTTATGCCTAAATTCCGTACAATGTTTAAGGATTCGCCGGAGGTGGCAACGCATCTTTTACAAAACGCTGGGAATTATTTAACGCCATTTGGGTCATTCCTGCGCAGGACCAGCCTTGATGAACTGCCTCAGCTTTGGAGTGTGTTAAAAGGTTATATGAGCTTTGTAGGGCCGAGGCCTGCGCTTTTCAATCAAGATGATTTGATACAGTTGAGAACGGAAAGAGAAATTTCAAAACTAACACCTGGCATTACCGGTTGGGCACAAATAAATGGCAGAGATGATATATCAATTTCTGCTAAAGTGTCATATGACGAGTATTATCTTAAAAACCAATCTTTCTTTTTCGACTTGAAAATTCTATGGAATACTTTTTTAAAAGTGATTAAAAAGGAAGGCGTTATTCACTAATATGAATTTGCATCCCCAGGTAAAGAATCCTAAATTTTATTTCATAATATTCATCGACGCATTCTTTTTTGTAATGGCCCTTGTGGTTGCCTATTTATTTCGCTTTGAACTTTTTTTAGATTCCGCAAAAATTCATCAAATTCAAAGCCTGATTATCTGGATTGTTCCCCTGAAGTTAATTATATTTCTTTTCTTTGGGCTCTACCGCGGCATGTGGCGTTATACCAGCATCAGCGATCTCTGGCTTTTAGCACGGACGTCTCTTTTAGCCACATTGATGATTATATCCATTATCACTTACTTGAACGGCTTTGCAGGATATTCTCGCGCTGTTTTCATCATGGACGGGTTTTTTACATTTTTGTTTACCGGCGGAGTACGCATGATCATTCGTTCTTATTATGCCGTTTATATTAATCCCAAGAACATTGAAAGTCCTCTTCGCAAAATGAATTTAAAGAAGGTGCTGATTGTAGGAGCGGGTGATGCCGGTGAAAAAATACTGCGGGAAATACTGGAAAACTATAGATTATATTATCAGGTTGTTGGATTCATTGATGATGATCCGGGAAAACAAGGAAGATCAATTCATGGTATCCGCGTTCTCGGCAATGTTGAAAAAATCGTGAAGATCCTCGAGAAAAAGGATATTCAGGAAATACTGATTGCCATTCCTTCCGCCAGCGGTAATCAAATCAGGAATATTGTGGAGGCCTGCCGGAGTAGTGATGTTTCCTATAAAGTATTGCCGGGAATAGGTGATCTCATCGACGGCACGGTCAGTATCAGGATGCTCAGAGATATTAATTACGCAGACTTTTTGGGGCGGTCGCCGGTTAATCTTGATATTCACGGCATTCGCCGCTACCTTGATGGGAAAACGGTTTTAATTACTGGTTGCGGCGGATCGATTGGTTCCGAATTATGCCGGCAGGTAATAAAATTTCAACCACGTTCCATCATCCTGTTTGATGCCAGTGAATTAAACCTGTTTAATATTCAAATGGAAATGAAAAATGAAAAATCACACTGCATTTATGAAGCGGTACTGGGACATGTACAAGATGAAAATTTAATGAATGATGTTTTTAAAAAATATAAACCTCAGGTTGTTTTTCACGCTGCTGCGTATAAACATGTGCCCATGCAGGAAAAGAATCCCTGGGAGGCGGTTTTCAATAACATTATCGGCAGTCGTGTTGCCATGGATATCTCCATTAAACATCATGTTGAGTGCTTTATTCTGGTATCTACGGACAAGGCGGTGCGTCCTGCAAATGTTATGGGAGCAAGCAAACGGATTACCGAATTAATCATGCAATCCATGCAAAGCAACAACACGCGCTTAATGGCAGTCAGGTTTGGCAATGTCGTCGGCTCATCCGGTTCGGTAATTCCTATTTTCCGGCGGCAAATTGAACAGGGAGGTCCCGTAACCGTTACTCATCCGGAAGTGAGCCGGTATTTTATGACTATTTCAGAATCTTCACAATTGATTCTTCAAGCTGCGGCTATTGGGGAAGGCGGTGAAGTCTTTATCTTAAAGATGGGCACGCCGGTTAAAATTGCCGATATGGCCCGTGATTTAATCCGCCTCTCGGGGAAAAAACCGGATAGTGACATAAAAATTGTTTACACGGGTTTACGCGATGGGGAAAAATTATACGAAGAACTGATAACGGAGGGCGAGGATATCCTGCCGACCCGGCATGAAAAAATAATGGTACTGCGCTCCAATGGCCATGCCAATGGATTGGATTATTGTAATAGTTTAAAACAGAAACTGAATGAAGATATCGAGGAATTGATAAAACATTCTAGGAATCACGACGCAAAAGCGATTAAGAAAAAACTCAGAGAAATAGTGCCCGAATACACACCGCAGGAAAATGAATCAGTGCTTTAAATTGTCTGATAATTTTTAAGAAGGGGAATTCAAGTTATATAAGAGGTTTCTTAAAGTAAAATGATAAACGAAATAACGGCAATCGTAAAATATTTTCATATGTGGTCACTGCTGGGGTGGTATGATATTAAGCAGAAATATCGCCGGTCACTAATCGGTCCATTCTGGACCACAATCAGCACGGGTGTTATGGTCGGCAGTATAGGCCTGATGTTTTCGACATTATTTAAGTCTCCAATCAAGGAATTCCTGCCATATTTCGCTGTCGGACAGATAATGTGGCTTCTGATTTCCACGCAGCTCAATGATGCCTGCACCATGTTTGTTCAGTATCAGTCTATTATAAAACAAATATCGGTTCCTCTAATGGTTCATGTTTTACGAAAATTATGGCACAATTTTATAATTCTTTTGCATAATTTTCTCATTATAATAGCAGTATTAATTATTGCCAGACGTGGATTTTCGTGGGAATCGTTATATACAATACCGGCGCTTATTCTTATTCTCGTACTGCTTTTTTTGCTTTCTTTAATTCTCGGCATTATTTGTACAAGATTCCGCGATATAACGCAGATAGTAGCTGTTTTATTTCAAATCGCTTATTTATTTACCCCTATTATTTGGATGCGAAAAGTTCTGCCCGCAAAATATTCATGGGTTACCGATTTCAATCCCTTCTATCATATGATCGAATTGGTGCGTTCTCCGTTATTAGGTGTTGTGCCGGCAGCTTATCACTGGGTTTGCATGTTAATATATATTGCCTTATCCGCAGCCATAGCTTTCTATTTTTTAAAACGGTTTCGGCATAAAGTGGCGTACTGGTTATAGGGGCTATCATGACTTCAATAAAAGCGGAAAATCTGACAATATATTATCCCATCTTTGGCTCATCAAGCCGCTCTCTCAAAAAAACGCTGATTCGCGCGGCAACCGGAGGAAAAATCGCTAAGGATGCGCATGGCATCACTATCTGCGCCATTGATAATATATCATTCTCTTTTTGTGAAGGAGAAAGGATAGGTCTTGTCGGGCATAACGGGGCGGGAAAATCAACACTTCTTCGCGCTCTCGCGGGCGTATACGCTCCCGCCCGCGGAAGTCTAATTGTCGGAGGATCAATAATTTCGTTACTGGATATTTCACTCGGCATGGACGATGAATTTACCGGTTATGAAAATATTTTTATGCGTTGTGTTCTCATGGGAATAGCAAAATCTGAAGTCAATAAACATATCGATGATATTATTGAATTCTCAGAACTGGGCGAATATATAAAAATGCCGATGAGAACATACTCCACAGGAATGTCTCTGCGTCTGGCTTTTTCAATATGCACGACATTTCCGGCTGATATTGTTCTTATGGATGAATGGCTGGCTGTTGGCGACGCTGATTTCAGTAAAAAGGCTGAGACAAGATTACTGGAATTTATAAATAAATCCTCGATACTTGTTCTGGCGTCCCATAATGCTGAACAAATAAAAAAGATTTGTACTCGTGTCCTGACCATGGATCATGGGCACATAATAGGGGATAATTTAAAATAAATATTCAATAATATTCTAAAGTAATAAGGTTAGCACCGCATCTTATAAAAGAGGTCAGTTCAATGGAAAAACGCGCGTTCAAAACGTTATCAATTGTTGTGCCGGTTTACAATGAAGATCGATATCTTGAAACTATTATCAGCAAAGTGATTGCACAACCGCTTCCTTGCGGTCTCGAACGGGAACTGATTCTGGTTAACGACGCTTCGCAAGATGCTACCTGGAATGTCATGCGGTTATTGCCGGATAAATTTCCGTCAATTCGGTTTCAATTAATTAATAAGCCGGTAAATGAAGGAAAGGGAGCGGCTTTAAGGGACGGCTTTGCCAAAATCACAGGAGATATTGTGATTATTCAGGATGCCGATTTCGAGTATGATCCAGCCGATTATCCGAAGCTCTTGCAGCCTATTCTGGATGATAAGGCTGATGTTGTTTACGGCAGCCGCTTTATTGGAGAGCCGCATCGCGTAATGTATTTCTGGCATCAAGTCGCTAATAACGTGCTAAATCTTTTTTCCAACATGCTGACTAATTTGAATCTTACAGATATGGAAGTATGTTATAAAGTTTTTGTACGCGATGTTGTAGATCAAATCAAAATCAAGAGTCCACGGTTCGGAGTTGAACCGGAAATAACAGCTAAGATTGCCCGCATGCGTCTCAATGGCAAGCGGGTGCGTGTTTATGAAACTGGTATTTCTTATGCCGGACGAACCTACGAAGAAGGCAAGAAAATTGGCTGGAAGGATGCTGTATCGGCAATCATTCAGATTATCCGTTTCCGCTTTATGGATTAGATCTTTATGAAGGGTTTGCCGTTTTTTGAAATAATTCGATTTATGGCGTTGCGGACTCGCCGATATGCCCGAAAGGTCAAAACAGGGGACGGCTTAAGACGATTCAGACTGAATATTAATCACGTTGATAATTCCACGCGCCAATTATTCGTAGATATATCTGAACTTATTCAACATGACGCAGGAACAGGCATCCAGCGTGTTACGCGAAGTATTCTGAAAGAGCTTCTAGAAAGCCCTCCTGATGGCTATGTAGTAAAACCGGTGTACTCTACGGTAGATTCCTGGGGATACCGGTATGCCCGAGGCTTTGCCGCACGATTCCGAGGTGAAAAGAACGACTTGAAAGATGAACCAATCGATTATCAATCCGGCGATATCTTTCTGGGGCTTGATTTGCAACCTCATGCAGTCCTGGATCAAAAAAACTATTTGGCAAAGCTGCAGCGTGATGGCGTAAATATTTTTTTCGTGGTTTATGACCTACTTCCTATAGCTTTGCCTCATTGTTTTCCGCGAGGATTTGATATCATCCATAAAAAATGGTTACTCACGATTATGGGATTTGACGGCTTGATCTGCATTTCCCGCGCAGTTGCTGACGAACTGACTGTGTTGCATCAGAATAACGGTCAGCAACGTCTGCGTCCATTGAAAATCGCTTGGTTTCACTTAGGATCTGACATCAATAATTCAGTTCCCACCCGCGGATTGACTGAGAATGCCAACCATGTGATCGAAAAACTTATGCGTCGTCCATCTTTTTTAACTGTCGGCACAATTGAACCGCGCAAAGGCCATTCGCAGATTTTGGTAGCCTTTGAACTGCTCTGGAAACAAGGCATAGATGCCAACCTCGTTATCATCGGCAAGCAAGGCTGGATGATGGAATCGGTGGTAGAACGCTTGTGCCGGCATTCTGAGCTGAATAAACGACTATTCTGGTTGGAAGGTATTAGCGACGAATATCTGGAGAAGGTTTACTCAGTCTCTACCTGTCTGATTGCTGCCTCAGAAGGCGAAGGTTTTGGCTTGCCGCTTATCGAGGCCGCTCAACATAAGTTACCAATTATAGCGCGAGATATTCCGGTTTTTCGTGAAGTAGCGGGGGAGTACGCGTTTTATTTTAGAGGTCTTGAGCCGCAAGCATTGACAGATGCTGTTTGGCAATGGTTTGAGCTTAATAAGCAGGGTCAGGTTCCCCGTTCTGACAACATGTCCAGACTAACCTGGAAACAAAGCGCAGAGCAATTAATTAAAATAGTTTTGGATGGTTAATAAAATTCTGAATGATTGAAGTGTATAAATTATTTTATGAATAAATATTTAATTACAGGCTTTTCCGGATTTGTTGGACGGCATTTTGTCGAATATCTTGAAAACCATGAAAAGGATTGCCTCGTTAAGGGATTGGATATTCAGAGCCCCGATTTTAAATTGGATCACTATAAAAATATAAAAATAGGTTTTGAAAATATTGATCTTCTATCAAAAGATCAGGTTGAATATATTATTCAAGAATTTCAGCCCAACTATATTTTGCATTTAGCTTCCTTCAGCAGCGTGGCCTATAGTTGGAGAGATCCTGTTCAAAGTTTCCAGAATAATACGAATATTTTTTTAAATTTAATAGATGCAGTGAGAAAATTAAGTAAAGGCACTCGTGTTCTTTCCATTGGTTCCTCTGAGGAATATGGAAATGTAAATGAAGATTTATCGTTAAAGGAAGATCACAAATTAGATCCGGTCAGTCCATATGCCGTAGCAAGGATATCACAAGAATATTTATCAAGAGTTTATGTAAACGGTTACGGGTTGGATATTGTTTTGACAAGATCATTTAATCATATAGGGCCAATGCAAAATGATATTTTTGTTGTATCCTCTTTGGCAAAGCAATTGGTAGAAATAAAAAAATCTGGAAAGAATAAAGGTCGTTTGGTCACGGGCGATGTTTCAATCGTGCGCGATTTCACTGATGTGAGAGATGTGGTTCATGCGTATTATTTATTGCTAAAGAATGGAAAGAAGGGGCATATTTATAATGTGTGCAGCGGCATTGGCTTATCTATTAAAGATATCATTGATATCATGGCTAAACAGTTAAATGTAGAAGTGGATATAAATATTGATCATCGCTTAATAAGGCCGGCGGATAACAGGAAAATTATAGGATCGAACGAAAAAATCAAGCGGGAAATAGGATGGCAAAATAATATTCCTCTGGAGCAAAGCTTAAAAGATATAATTTGTTATTGGGAAGCGAATTCAAGAATCCCTCATCCCACTCCACTTGCATATGTGGTGAAATAATCATGATAATCAGTGTCGATGCACATCCTGTTTCTTATGCTGCCAGTTGTTTTTCATAGAACCATCGTTCAAAGGTGGCTGGAGATAAAAACCCAGGTTTCAAGGGGAAATTCCCCATGTGCGGCAACCCGCGTCGTATCGAAGTGGCGCTGTGTTGGCGGGCCTGCCGTCTATTTGATGAAATGTTAGCCAATAATCTAGTTCTGATAGGGACAAAAATCAAGGCATGAATATAGGCTTATCAACAACACAAATAGAACCGTGCCACACCGGAGGGCATATTGATGGGATAGGTGTTTATACCATCAATCTCTCGGAGGGACTCCGGAGATTAGGCCAAACTGTTATAGGATACTCCTTTCCACCTAAGTCTTCATCCTCTCACTTGGGATGCAGTCTGCCGTTTCCAGGCTCCTTCAAGTCGTTAACCGGGTTGGGCATAGCGAGCAGAGGACTTGTCAGATATGAGATGCACGTTAACCTGATGCATTTTACAGATTACTGCATTTTCCCTGTTAAATGCCCTTCAGTAGCCACCTTGCATGATGCGATACCACTGAAATTCCCGGAGATGTGCAACCCAAGATTACGGGCGGTGAAAAACTTTATTCTGCGTTCTGCCGCAAAATACGCGGATCATGTCATAACACTTTCCCAGGCATCAATTCCTGATATTGTTAAATATTATCGTGTGCCTGAACATAGAATTTCTGTCGTAGGTTGTGGTGTTGGCAAGCAGTGGCTTGTCGAACCAGAGAGATACAAAGTTCATCAGGTGCTGCAAAAATATGCTTTGCAGAGTGGTTATTTTTTGTTTGTAGGCACATTTCAACCAAGAAAAAATCTTGACCGGATTATCGCTGCCTACAGCAAACTTCCTCAGACAATACGAAAAGAAAGAAAGCTTGTTTGCGTAGGAAGAGCAGGGTGGCAATGCGAAGAGACTATTAGTAAATTGAAACGGTTGATTATTGATGGTGACGCAATCTGGCTGAACCATATCGATGATGAAGATGAGTTGCGTTGCATCTATACAGGGGCTGGCGTGTTTGTCTTTCCCTCATTATATGAAGGGTTTGGCATTCCTGTTTTGGAGGCATTTTCATGCGGTATTCCAGTGATTACGTCAAACGTGTCTTCGCTTCCCGAGGTTTCACGCCAAATTGGCATCGAAATTGATCCGACGTCTTTAGACGAACTGATCAATGCCATGGAGTGGCTTGCTCAAGATGAAACGGAACGAAAACAACGCGCAATCTCCGGCAGAAACTTGGTTCAATCAATGACGTGGGATGCCGTTGCGGAACAGACGCTGAATGTCTATAAAAAAATTGTCTAGGATTTATTTGATGGACGAGTTGTGCCGAGGAGAAATTGAGCATTTCTTGGAAAGTGCTGTCCGGTAAGGCAGTTGTTTATTTGATCTTTTCGGGTCATATTTTCCGAAGCCTGCTTCGATTAGAAAGAAGCAGTTAACCATGAGATAACCTGCTGCTTGCTGCGGTAAAGTTCATTGGGTTCAGGTATGAACTCAACAACCACGGGCCAAGCAACGTTATTATTCCCATCGTCAGTCGGATTGGCCAAGAACATTTATAAATCCTCAAAGAGGCTATAATGAAAGTCCTTAATATTGTGAAGTACTACCATCCGTCTGTAGGCGGCATGGAAACTTATATCAGACAACTTTGTAGTGGAATGCGGAAAAATGGAATTGAGGCCAGCGCAATAGCGATTAACAACATCCGAGGTAAGAAAACGAAATGGGAGATAATTGATACTGTTCCCGTAAGGCGAGTCGCTAGCCAACTAAATCTTCTTAGTCAGCCTATAAGTTTATCTTTCGGTCGCGAGATGAGAAAACTCATATCGGACACAGATATTATACACTTGAATTGTCCATTTCCGAACGCCGAAATATTCCATAATTCTTTTAAATTAAAACCGCTGATTGTGACATGGCACGCGGATCCAGTAAAAACACGCTGGGGAAAAATCTTCCCCCTTTTCCGTCCATTCTTAATTCGCATTCTTGATATGGCACAAAAAATCATTTTAACTGGGCCAATATTGTTCGAGAACTCCCCAACATTGCAAAATTATCAGAATAAGTGTGATGTTATTCCATTGGCGTACTCACATACTAAGCAAAATTCATTGTTCCAAACATTTAAGAAGCTAACTACGGAAAAACCTACCATACTCTTTGTTGGAAAGTTGAGAAAGTATAAAGGAGTAGAGTATTTAATCCATGCCATTCATGATTTGCCTAATGTAGGATTACGGATTGTTGGTAACGGAGAAGAGTTGAGTAATTTAAAACAGATCACCAGCAAACTGGGAATTAATTCGCGGGTCACTTTTTTAGGATACGTTCCAAATGAACATCTGCCAGTAGAATATGAGAATGCCGATATTTTCGTGCTACCTTCAATCGATGGCAGCGAAGCTTTTGGTATTGTTCAGGCTGAAGCTATGTCTTATGGATTACCGGTGATTAACACTGCTTTACCGTCAAACGTGCCGTTTGTGAGTTTGAATGGTGTAACTGGCTTAACCGTTCCGCCCAGTGATACAGCAGCTTTAGCTTCTGCTATTAAAAAACTATGTGATGAGCCTGTCTTTTATGAAAAATGCTCACGCAATGCCCTCCAGCGCGCCAAGCTTTTTACCGAGGAAAACATGATAGAAAAGTATGCTGAAGTTTATAGGAAATGCATTTGAGTCTTAAAGAATTTGTTGGGATTATGAGATGAATCAAACTATTCTTGTCACCGGCGCCACTGGTGCTGTCGGTCCGCGCGTTGTCAACGCATTGCACCAAGCAGGGTGCAATGTTCGCGCCTTCTCGGTTGATGCCCCTAAAGAAGGCATGTTTCCGCGGAATGTGGAAGTCTTGCTTGGTGATATTACTGACAGGGTAGCCGTCCAATCTGCCATGCAAGGCGTGGATGGGGTTATTCACCTTGCAGCCATACTTCATATTGTCAACCCGCCACCGGAAATGCGTGAAAAATACGAACGCGTTAATGTTGGCGGAACGGCGATGGTAATTGAGGCTGCGATTAAGGTAGGTGTGAAGCGCGTTGTCTTATTTAGTACGATTGACGTGTACGGGCCTTCAGATGATTGTGTGTTCAATGAGATGTCTAAAACTCATCCTGTCACTCTTTATGCTCAGACAAAACTTGCAGCCGAACAGATTGTCTTGAATGCGATAGGCGCCGCCGGTCAATCATTGGGAACCGTGTTGCGTTTGGGTACTGTATATGGTCCCCGCATTAAGGGAAACTACGAACGACTGATACGTGCCCTGGCACGTAATAGCTTCATCCCTATCGGAAACGGTCTCAATCGGCGGACACTGATTTATGATAAGGATGTTGGTCGTGCGGCTGCACTAGCTTTTTCCAATCCTGCTGCCGCAGGACGACTGTTCAACGTAACGGATGGCGGGTTTCATACGATGAATGAAATTATTGAATCCATATGTGCGGTTCTTGATCGCAAAACACCCCGGATGTCATTGTCATTGGGTGTTTCATACCAGATTGCCGGTTTAATAGAAAAAACCGCTCGGGTAACCGGATTAAAGTTTCCCGCTATAAGATCGATGATTGATAAATATACCGAAGATATTGCTGTTGACGGTAGTCTTTTTCAAAAGGAAATCGGTTTTATTCCTCAATATGATTTAAAGACTGGTTGGGCAGAAACAATTCGCGAGATGCGGGCATGAAAATAATATTTGATCTAACTCTTCATCTGTGTCTGTCACTGGTTCTGTTATTACCCTTCTTTGTTAATCTGAACAGTCTCTATTTGTATGCCGGAAAAACAAGCAAAGATATTTAAATAATCAATTATTTTAATATCTTTGCGTTTGGTGATAATTATACAATTTTATCTTGACAACAAGTATCGTCTTAGCCGATATTACAACGTTAAAAAATATTTTGGAATTAATTTTAAGGAGGTTGGAAGTCGAGACAATGAGCACTAAATATGTATATATCTTTTCGGATGGAGAAGGGAAGGACAAAAATATTCTTGGCGGCAAGGGCGTCGGTCTTGCTGAAATGGCCAGGCTTGGCATCCCGATCCCTCCGGGTTTCACGATTACAACAGAAGTGTGCACGGCCTTCTATAAGAAAAAAGGCCGCTATCCGGAAGGTCTCAAAGAACAGGTTAACAAAGCCTTACTCAAGGTGGAGCGGGCAACCGGGGCGAAGTTTGGTGATCCGAAGAATCCTTTGTTGTTTTCAGCACGATCAGGCGCGCGCAGCAGCATGCCCGGCATGATGGAAACAGTGCTGAATATCGGTCTTACTTCGAAGACTATTGTAGGCATGATTGAAAAAACAAAAAATCCCCGTTTCGTCTGGGATTCCTACCGCCGTTTGATTCAGATGTATTCGGATGTCGTTATGGAAAAGGCCGAAGGTATCGAACCGGAGGAGGGCATGGGTGTGCGCCAGCAGTTGGAGAGAGAATTGGCGGCAATGAAAGCACGCCGCAATGCCAAACTCGACGTTGATCTTACGGAGCAGGACCTCGCCGAACTGGCTGAAATTTACAAAGCCAAGGTGCAAGCTGTCATCGGCAAACCTTTTCCCGATGACGCCATGGAGCAGTTATGGGGCGCGATCGGCGCTGTTTTTAAAAGCTGGAATGGCAAACGCGCTGTTTCTTATCGAAGAATCGAAGGCATTCCCGATGAATGGGGCACGGCAGTGAATGTGCAGGCGATGGTTTTCGGCAACATGGGCGACAATTCGGCCACCGGCGTGGCCTTCACCCGCAATCCTGCCACCGGCGAGAACAAATTCTACGGGGAGTGGCTGCCCAACGCGCAGGGCGAAGACGTTGTTGCGGGAATCCGTACGCCCAATCCGATAAATGAAGAAACCCGCCAGACGGATGATACCGAAGGACATCCTTCTCTGGAGAAGGCCATGCCCAAAGCCTACACTCAGATAAAGGGTATTCGCAATAAGCTGGAAGCTCACTTCAGGGATATGCAGGATCTGGAATTCACCGTTCAGGACGGCCGTGTCTGGATGCTTCAGACGCGCAACGGCAAACGCAACGGTCCCGCCGCGGTGCGCATGGCCGTGGAAATGTACAAAAAGAAGATGATCAGCGCCGAGGAAGCAATCTCACGCGTGACGCCGGCGCAGCTAGATGAAATGCTTCATCCGATGGTTGATCCGAAAGCTGAAGTATCAGGTGATTTTTTGGTAAAAGGTTTGCCTGCCGGGCCCGGCGGAGCTGTGGGACAGGTTGCCTTCACATCGGACGTTGCGATGGAATGGAAGAAAGAAGGCAAGAAAGTCATCCTCGTTCGTGAGGAAACCAATCCCGAAGATGTTGAAGGCATGCGCGCGGCCGAAGGTATTCTTACGGCGCGCGGCGGTATGACTTCGCACGCGGCGCTGGTGGCCCGCGGTTGGGGTAAGTGCTGTATTGTCGGCGCCGGCGCTCTGCACGTTGATATTGGGCAAAAGGTAATGACAGTTGACGGAAAGGCAGTTCGTGAAGGTGAATTTGTTACGCTCAATGGCACTAAGGGACGCGCTTACAAAGGATCCCTGCCGATGATCAGCGGCGCGGAAGATGATATAAATTTCGCGACTTTCATGAAACTTTGCGATTCTATCCGGCGTCTGAAAATCCGCACCAATGCCGAGACGCCGAAAGACGCCGCCAAGGCCGTGCAGTTCGGCGCCGAAGGCATCGGACTTTTCCGCACGGAGCATATGTTCTACGGCGAAAACAGTGAACAGCCGCTCTTTTATCTGCGCAAGATGATTATCTCGGACAATGAGGAACAGCGCCGCGCGGCATTGGACGATTTATTCCCGTTTGTCAAAGGCTTTATTAAAAAGACAATAGAAGTCATGGCCGGAAGACCGGTCACTATTCGTTTGCTTGATCCACCCCTGCATGAATTTGTGCCGGAGAATACCGACGAAAGACAACGTCTGGCGGAGAGTCTCGATATTTCGATAGACAAACTAAACTCCCGTGCGGAAAACCTGCACGAGACCAATCCGATGATGGGGCATCGCGGCGTGCGTCTGGGTATTACCTATCCGGAAGTGAGCGAAATGCAGATACGTGCCATTCTGGAAGGAGCGGCGGAACTGATCAAAGAAGGCAAAAAAGCACTTCCCGAAATCATGATTCCTGTCGTCTGCGATGTGGCTGAATTTAAAAATCAGGCGGATATAGTCAAGAAGGTTTATCCGGAAGTATGCGCCAAATACGGCCTGAAGAAAATACCGTATATGGTGGGAACAATGATCGAAATTCCGCGAGCGGCATTGCTTGCCGACCAGATTGCCGAGGAAGCGGAATTTTTCAGCTTTGGAACAAACGATCTGACCCAGATGACTTACGGCTTCAGCCGCGATGATGTCGGCGCATTTGTGCCCGGATATCTGGCCAAAAAAATTATTCCCGTTGATCCTTTCCAGATTCTTGATCAGAGTGGCGTCGGCCAACTGATACAGCTTGGCGTTGAGCGTGGACGAAAAACGAGAAAGGATTTGAAGGTTGGCATTTGCGGCGAGCATGGCGGCGAGCCGTCGAGCGTAATGTTCTGCCACAGCGTAGGTATGAATTACGTCAGTTGTTCGCCCTATCGTATACCAATTGCGCGTCTGGCTGCCGCTCAGGCCGTGATCAACGAGAAAAAGAGTTTGCCAAAACCGAAAGCAAAAGCAAAGGTAGCGGCAAAGCCCAAGGTAAAAGTAAAAACAAATGCTAAAGCAAAAGCGAAAAAGTCACGTAAATAATTAACCATAGAGTGCCGGATCGCAAAATCCGGCGCTCAGATTAATTCAATAAATAAGGAAAATCATTTTATGGAAATAGTTGTAAAAAACGAAAAGTTGAAAAATTGGGTAAAAGAAGTTGCCGGGATGTGCAAGCCCGATACAGTGTATTTGTGCGACGGCTCCAAAAAAGAATATAATACCCTGATGTCGCAAATGGAAGAAAGCGGTATGGCGATAAAACTTAAAAAACGAAAAAACAGTTTTCTATTTCGTTCCGATCCATCGGACGTGGCCCGTGTAGAAAACCGCACCTATATAAGCACTCCTTTGCAGAGCGAGGCGGGCCCCACAAATAATTGGGTCGCGCCCGATGAATTAAAGGCGACGATGAAATCCCTTTACGATGGCTGTATGGAAGGGCGCACAATGTATGTGATTCCGTTCTCCATGGGACCGATTGACTCGCCTATTGCCAAGATCGGTATAGAAATAACGGACAGCCCTTATGTTGTCTGCAATATGCACATCATGACCCGCGTGGGGAAAAAAGTTATCCGGAAGCTGGGGAAGAAAGGCGAGTTCATCCCCTGCCTGCATTCCATTGGCGCTCCGCTTGCTCCGGGGCAGAAAGATGTTTCCTGGCCCTGCGCGCCCATAGAAAAAAAATATATCAGCCATTTCCCGGATGAAAATCTGATCTGGTCTTATGGTTCCGGTTACGGAGGCAACGCGCTCCTGGGTAAGAAATGTCTGGCGCTGCGCATCGCTTCGGCTATGGCCAAACGCGAAGGTTGGATGGCGGAGCATATGCTGATTCTGAGGCTGACCAGCCCCGCGGGCAAACAATATCATATTGCGGCGGCATTTCCCTCCGCTTGCGGCAAGACCAACCTTGCCATGCTGCAACCGACAATTGAAGGTTGGAAATGTGAATGTGTCGGTGATGATATTGCGTGGATGAAAAGCGGTCCTGATGGCCGTCTCTACGCGATCAACCCCGAAGCCGGATTTTTCGGCGTGGCGCCGGGTACATCTTATGATTCCAATCCCATGGCAATGGAATCAATCAAAAAGAATGTTATTTTTACCAACTGCGCTTTAACCGACAAAGGCGACATCTGGTGGGAAGGTATGGATGGCAAGCCACCCAAGCACGCCATTGACTGGAAAGGTCAAGACTGGCCTAACGACAAAAAGGAGGTGGCGGCTCATGCCAACGCTCGTTTTACCGCGCCAGCTTCCCAGTGCCCCGTTATCTGTCCGGACTGGGAAAAACCCGAAGGCGTTCCCATTGATATTTTTGTTTTCGGCGGGCGGCGCGCCGGCGTCGTGCCACTGGTCAATGAGGCTTATAATTTTGATCATGGCGTTTTTCTGGGTGCGACGGCCTCGTCGGAAACTACTGCCGCCAACATCGGTGCGGTGGGGAATTTAAGACGCGATCCTTTTGCCATGCAGCCGTTCTGCGGATATAACATGGGCGATTATTTCCAGCACTGGCTGGATATGGGTGATAACCTCAAGGATAAAGCCCCCAGAGTATTTTATGTGAACTGGTTTCGCAAGACGCCGGATGGCCGCTGGCTCTGGCCCGGTTTCGGAGAAAACAGCCGCGTATTGAAATGGATGTGTGAACGGATCGACGGCAAGGCGAAAGCGGTCAAAACACCGATTGGATTACAGCCTGCGGCTGACGGCCTCGATATGAAGGGGCTCTCCATTGACGCGCAGGATATTAAAGCTTTGTTTCACATTGACATTGAAGCGTGGAGGGCGGAAATTCCCGATATTGAAAAACACTTTGCTCAGTTCGGTGATCGTCTTCCCGAGAGGCTGAAAAAACAATTCGCAGAGCTTAAAGAAAGACTTAAGTAGATTTAAAGCAAAAGCCGGAGCAATTATTGCTCCGGCTTTTTTTATTTGTGACAACAAATTTACGTTAACAAATTATTTACCATACCAATTTCGATTTCAAAGGCTAACGAGGTGGCAAGGAGTAGGCGACAAGGCGTATTTATGCATACGTTGAGGAAGCCGACGACGTAGCCAACAAAGTTAGCCAAAGAAAGCACGAATTGGTATCAGAACAGTTTCGCCTTGCTGATAAAATCCTGAAAACCTTTCCTCTCTAATTTACAAGCCTCATCAAAGGAAACCGCATTCTGCTTTTCGATCAAGGCCTTAACCTGCAGCATGATGCCGTAATTGACCGCGCAAATGTCCTGGGCGATCTGTTTGGCCCGGGGCAGCAGTTCCGCAGGGGGCACCACTTCGTTTACAAGCCCGCATCGGAGCGCATCCTGCGCGGACAGCGGTTTGCAAGTGAACGACAGCTGTTTGGCCATTCGCTGGCCGACCGAGCGCTGCAGTAACTGGGTCATTCCCCAACCCGGGTGGATGCCGACCTTCGCATGGGAATCGATGAACCGGGCATTTTCCGAGGCGATAAGAAAATCGCAGAGCATGGCCAGTTCGAATCCACCGGTGATGGTATTGCCGTTGATGGCTCCGATGATGGGTTTATTACAGGAAGCGAAGACGTCCGGCATGTCTTTTCCGTCGCCCCGCGGATCAAGAAGATTATCCTTGCCGATGACACTAAGATCGATGCCGGAACAAAACGACTTGCCGTTGCCTGTAAGGATCGCAACTTTTATATCGCTATTGCGTGCCACTTCATCGATGGCTTTGTAAACATTTATGAGCAAGTCCTGACAAATTGAATTGTGCCTTTCCGGCCGGTTCAGGGTAATCAACGCCAACGGGCCTTCTATTTCAAACAATACTGTTTTTTCCATGGGGTGACTCCTTTTTTGGGATATAATAATTTTTACAGTTGAATATATGAAGAAAGCTCCTGCATGTCAATCACGGATATAATACCTAAAATCAAGCTAGTGGTTATCATATCCTCCACTTTGCGGGATAATTCAACTGATAGATATTACTGCGCGTTGCTTGTAACATCTGAGTTTCATTAATGCAATTTTGGCTACAAAAATTTGTTTGTGTAGTCGATGACGGGGAATTTAAAAAGACTGATAACGAATATCCGGGGTTGACATAAAAAAACGTTCTTCCTATACTTTTTTGATGAGAAGCAATATATTATCAACCCCCCAAAATGGCCGGAAAATATTATGAAAATAATGCGGTCTTATTCAGGCATAATCAAACGAATCATGTCCGGGCATGGTTCTTCCTCGCTGAATCTTTATCACTCGCGGCTAATACAAAGCGGGACGCAGGAAGATAACACCGTGAGTATTACCTGGCTTGGCACTGCCGGGGTGCTGGTATCGGACGGTTTAACAGGCATCTTAATCGATCCCTATGTCAGCCGCTGCGGGTTTCTTAAAGTGGGCATGGGCTTTCCACTGCAACCGGATAAGGATTTGGTGAAACTCTGGATGACGCGTTTGGAGAAAGTCTGCGTCGAAGTTGTGGCAGTCAGCCATTCTCACTTTGATCACTGTCTTGACGCACCTTATTTCGCCATGGAAACAGGCGCGTTCCTGATGGGTTCTGAGAGCACCCTTAATGCGGGACGGGGTGCCTCTTTAACGGAGGATCACCTCCAAGCGGTAAAGATCGATCAGCCCATCACTGCGGGAGCATTTACTTTACAGTTTATTGAAAGCTGTCATGGGCCGGCCTTCTTGGGGAGAGTGCCATATCCCGGGACGATTGATAAACCGCTCGTCCCGCCACAGGCCGCCAGAGACTACAAACTGGGACAGACCTATGCCATTCTGATTTCACATCCGGTGGGGACTATCTTGCACCACGGCAGCGCCGGATTTGTGCCCGGCATGTATGAAGAAATAACGGCGGATGTTGTTTTGCTGGGCATTGCCGGTCGAGGTGACACGGAGACGTACCTGAAAAATATACCCATTAAGCTTAAGGCTAAACTTGTTATTCCCATCCATTTCGATAATTTCTTTGTGCCGCTCGAAAAAGGTTTGAGAATCCTACCCACAGTGCATTTCCGGGAGTTCTGTGCCATGGCGGACAGGCATCGCGAAAGTTTTAAACTCAAAACTTTATCACTGGGCAAGAAGGCGATGATTCTGCCGGCAAAGACAGCGGTTTAATTTAGAATTGGAATTAAAATCAGAGATTCACCCGAACAGGCAAAATAACTGTTGTGATGCCCTCCCACTGCAGGCGCCTTTGGATGGCATTGGCCGTTTCGTTGTGGAGAATTCTCTGGAAAGGATGCTCCTGGCGGAAAACAAGCTTCCCCGTAAAAACTGACGATTTAGGAAATTCATGGACAATAGCCTGACAGAGGTTGGTTGCCGTCTCGACGACATCTGTTCCTACATCCATGCGATAATCAGAGGCGTATCCATAGGAACGGGCTAACTTAACGTATTTCGCGAGTTGTTCGGCGATCGATGACTTCAGTGCCTCAATCTCCGATGCGCCCTTAAAGGCGCCGGAATCAATCTCCGCCACAGCTACAAAGATAAAATTGCGATAGAGTTTGGGAAATTCCCGAAAAACGGAAAGCCATGAATGCAGGCCAAAGCCGTTGTAACCGCTTACCAGAATGATGGCCGTCCGTTCATTGGGGTTCAGTGGCTCCTCATTAGGAATTTGCCCGGAAGGAATTGAAGACAAAATTTCCTCAAGCTGACGCACGCTTTTCCGCACTTTCAGGTAATGGAGCCGGATCAGATAACACAATCCAATCAGAAGTGACGTGATGACCAAGGTGAGCCATCCCCCTTCGCTAAACTTCTCATAAACCGTTATAACCAATATCGTCACGCAGAGAATCAAGCCGATGAGATGAATAACGATGTGCCTTGCCCAGGCATTGTCCTTATTCCGGTTCTGGAAAAAAAATTTTGCCATGCCGAATTGAGACAGAGAGAAAGTAAGAAAAACGTTGATGGAATACATAACAACGAGGGCCGATACTGAGCCATGAGTATAGAAAAGAACTGCCAGAGAAGCCGTTCCCATGAGGAGAATGCCGTTTTGCATGGTGAGTCGTTCCGAGAGTGCTGAAAAACGCCGGGGAAGCCAGGAATCGACAGCCATATTAGCCATAACTCTCGGTCCGTCAACGAAACCGGCCTGAGCAGCGAGCACCAAGAGCGCACCTTCTGAGAACAGAGTGATAAAAGCGAGGACGCCGCCCAATTGCCAGCCGCTGAAGGTCCGGTCTGCCAGGATGGCATTCATAGTCCTGCCTTCTACGGGTGCGATGGAAAATAGAGCGTAACAAAAAAGAAGGCCGGAAGCGGTGACGGCAAGCGATACAGCCAGATATAACATGGTGCGCTTACCCGTCTGCACCTTTGGTTCCCGCATAACATTCATGGCGTTGGAAACGGCCTCGATTCCAGTATAAGTCCCACCGCCCAGGGAGAACGCCCGTAAAAAAATCGCCATTATCCCTATGAAGCCAATTGTCAAGAGATCCTGATTCATACTTCCGTGGTATTTTTCCAAAACTGGTCCGATACAGCTCAGATGGGTTCCCAGGCCATAACCGATGAGGAGAATATGAGTGATTATAAATACAATGAATATGGGCGCGAGAAAAGTGACGGATTCCTTTAGCCCACGAAGATTCATAAAAACAAGAAGGAGAATCAACCCCACGACGAAAGGCATCTTGTAATGCAAAAAGGTGGGGGGAAGAAAACTGAAGATGGCATCCCCGCAGGAAGCAAGAGAAATGGCGATAGTCAAAACATAGTCCACCAGCAAGGCCGACCCTGAAATGACGCCTGCCTGGGCACTGATATTATGGGTAGCTACTATATACCCGCCGCCGCCATAGGGGAAATGTTCAATGATGCGGGAATAAGCGTAGGCAATAATGAATACAGTGAACGCTGTGGCAATGGCAATAAAGATGGCCAGGTAGGTATGGGGTCCCAGAGCCTTGAAGGCTTCTTCCGGCCCATAGGAGGAGGAAGATAAACCATCAGCGCCCAAGCCGATCCACGCAAGAATCGGGATTAAGGAAATTTTGTGAAAGAGGGAAGGCTCATTGATATTGCGCGGCGCACCAATGAAACTGCGTCTGATGCGTTCAAAAAACGATTGTTGTGGTTTGTTATCAGGAATATTCATGATATGGGATTGTCTACGTGAACGCCATCGGCAACGTATCCGCAAAGGAAACCATGTGTGGCATTTAACTGTGTTCCTTTCTCATCGTATATGCCGATTGCAAAATGTTGAGCGTCAATCTGCAAATGGACGGACTTGCAATCCTCAATCCTAACCTGAATCGGTTTACACATGCTAGGCAATCCTTCTTCGTTACTGCCTTTGACATCAAGTTCATATTCCCCCGGTTCCATATCGATCGTAATGGTTTTAAGAGGCAGTACGATACCCCGGTCCTGACCATTGAGTAAAATCGTATAATCGTCGTTGCGGCTGAGGTTCGAAAAAATGATTTTTGATGCCATAATATTCTATGAAAACAGTTTCTTAACAGTTTTTTATCTAATCATTAATTTGCATTTTTACCTTGCTTTACGGGGAATTGCAAGGAATTTGATTCAACAGTATATGGACTGGCGCTGCCGCTATTAATATATTCCCAACAGCAAACCATTCTGAAAAATCTCCATAGACAAACTAAAAATTTGGTTTATAATGCATATTACTTTTTATCCAAGTTAAGCAATCAAGCAAGGTGTCCAATAAATTGGTGCATGTTATTGCAAATTTTATGGACACAATGACAACGAAAAAACAATACTGACATTAGGGGAATAATATATGATGAAGATGACACGAAATATTGCCGTATTGCTTATTATACTTACGGCCGTGTTCTTTGTTTTTGCATGCGTGGGAGGGTCAAAAGAATTGCTCAATGAAGATTATAAAAAAATGAGTAACGAAAATATCCTTCGCTATTATTACAGCCTCAATGATGAAATCGAACGTCAGGAGAAACAATTCGGTCCGCAATTTGGTATCGGAATTGGCAGTTTTGGCCACGGAGTCGGGGGCGGCGCCAGCGTTGGCACTGGTGGTTCTGGGTACACAGCCGATGATTTAAGAGCGCGTAGAATAGACGTTCGCTTGGAATTAAAAAGAAGAGGTTTGAATCCATAAAACCGGGGAAAAATTTGATCGGCTTACGTAACCGGATGATGTTTCTCAAGTAAGCCGGATTTTGTAAGAAACAAACCTTTACCCTTTTCAAGTATGATTGATTTCAATCCGCAATAAATTAGACGGTGTATTTTTCTCTTTATTCAGGCATTGGATTTGTTTTCCACTATCTTGTGGAAATGGTTGTTGATAATCCTGTTGATAATCCTCATAAGTGCGTAATTGTTACTACTTTACAGCAAACTGCACAAGGTTTATGCAATTTAGATAATTCAATAAAATCATTATCTTATGAATATATCCTTCTATCATAGCCACTTATGCAACAAGAAAAGAAAAGATATTAACTTTGTCCCCGATGTATTACATTATCTAACAATTGCCCATTATTGAAACTAAGTGAAAAATAGTTTTTCAAGATAATAAAAAACCCCCTCAAACTATGGAAGCCTTGAGAGGGTATGTAACAAACAGATCATGTGTTTGTTGTAGCGGCTATATCTATTTTGCCATTTCTTGTTCTCTATGCGTTTTGTATTACCTATCAAGTTACAATGTTCTTCACAATTTCGATCACGGGATTAGTGAACAGTGTCATCAAAATTGTATAGAGAGCAAAGACGCCGACGGCTTCTTCGACATACATCTTGTTATACTTTCTTTTTAATGTAACCATCAGCAACCCACCAACCATCAAACATCCCAATTGAAAATATGGGAAATTAGCAATTCCCATTGCCGTGTATTCGGCAAATCCGAACGTTGCCGTTAAAAGAACTACCACCGCCGCTACCATCATTGTTCCTAATGTCTTTTTCATGATCTGTTACCTCCTGGGTAATTTGTTTATTTGTCTTTATATTAATGAAATTTGCGTGCCAGATTTCCAAAATAAATAAAATAATATTGTAACATATTGATATATAATATTAATTTACAACAGAGATAATTTACATTAACTGTCTCAAATGTCCGTTTTATTCTATTTTTTTCAATGAAACGTTTAAACGGTTGAACGATATATGAAAAAATATGGTGAATGGATTTACAGTCAAGTATTATGTCGACTATGGAAGGACATGTTCAATGCCCATCATGCTTTAACAACAAGATTTTCATCAAATAATTTATACTTAATCTTAAGTTTTAATGAAAATTTAAGATTAGCTAGACTTTCTTCCTCCAAGAAACAAATCATCACTCTTCGTAAATATGCAAGCTTTCAATCCGTAATAAACAGCGTTTACACCACAAGATTGTCTTGACATACAAGACAGGACTTCTTATAGTTTAACCATGCCGTTTTATAGCCCCTCTATCGTTTTAAAGAAGGAATGCAATGCAGGCACAGGCTTTAGCAACCGTCACTGATGAAAAGAAACCTTCAACACGTTTCGAAGACATCAAAAAGGAACTGCTCACCTCCAAGGTCCGGCTCTGCCCGGAGCGGGCCTATCTTGTCACCGATTATTTCAAACATCATGCCGACAGGAAGGATTCCGTAATTATCCGACAGGCTAAGGCGCTGAGGCACCTTTTCGAGCATAAAACGGTGCGGATCCATACCGGTGAACTGATCGTCGGCAATATGGGTAGTGAACGTATTTCAGCCATACTTCAGCCGGAGTTGGCCAGTGTCTTCATGAGCGAGGACCTGCTTTGGATAGACAAGAGAAAGACCACCCCTTTCCAGATGCCCTGGTCCGAGCGGCTGAAACTCCTCTTGAGGATTTATCCCTACTGGCTCACACGCAACATGGCTATCAAGGCTTTTTTCCCGCATTTTCTCAAAATGTCGCGCTATTTGACCGAACAGCTCAACGCCACCTACTATCTTGTAAACGAGGCGGGCGGCATTGGTCACTTCCTGCCCAACTACGAAAAGATGATCAAGTTAGGCGTCGAAGGTTACTTAAAAGAGATGGAAAACAAAAATGGCGATTTCCATGCCGCCTCCCGAATCGCCTGTGAGGCGCTTTTGATCTTAGCCGACCGCTTTGCGGGTGAGGCGGAAAGATTAGCCGTTCAGGAAAAAGACAAGGGGCGCGCAGCGGAGCTCAAAGAGATCGCCCGTGTCTGCCGCAAGGTGCCCAGACAACCGGCCGCGACCTTCCAGGAGGCACTACAGTCTCTGTGGTTTTCCCATATGGCAGCGAATATGGAGGGGCTGAACTCCGCCATCTCCTTCGGAAGGGTGGACCAGTATCTCTACCCTTACTATAAAGCTGACTTGGAAGCGGGCAGAATAACACCTGATAAGGCAAGAGAACTGCTCTTGCTTTTCTCCGCCAAGGCGGTGGAGCATGTATTTCTTCTATCCGAGCGCACCAGCCAGTATCACGGCGGCTATCTCGTCGTTCAGGCCGCCATTGTGGGCGGTATCGACCGGGAGGGAAACGACGCCGTAAATGATCTGACCTACCTCTTTCTGGATGTGATGGAAAAGTTCGGCCTTCGGGATCCGAATTACCAGGCGCGGGTCCATAAGGATTGTCCCCAGTCCTACCTGCGGCGGGTGGTCGACGTGGCCAGACAAGGAAACGGCGTCCCGGCGCTTTTCAGCGACGAGGCCTCCATTGGCGCCCTCACGTCCCATGGCTATTCCCTGAAGGAGGCAAGAAACTACGCTGTCGTTGGTTGCGTGGAGCTTTCCCTGCCGGGGAAGAGCTTCTTTTCCACCGATGCGGGGCTTTTCAATCTGCCGCTCTGTTTGGAACTGGCGCTGAATCGCGGCAAAAGGTTCGGAAAACTATGGCGCTTGGGAGCAGCTACAGCTGATCCCAGGTCTTTCACAAGTATCGATGAGGTGATAGAGGCCTTTCGGGCACAGGTTGATTTCATGGTCGCCCGAATGATCGGCGACCTTCAGATGATGGAAAAAGGAAACCGCGATTATCACCCCACGCCGTTCTCCTCCATGCTGGTAGACGGATGTATTGAATCGGGAAAAGACGTCACTGCCGGTGGTGCGTTCTACAACTCCAGCGGTGTGCAGGGAGTGGGGGTAGCCGATGTGGCCGATTCTCTGGCCGCGCTCGATGAGGTCGTCTTCCGGCAGAAAAAGTACAAAATGGAAGAGGTGCTCAATGCGCTCTTTACCAACTTCGAGAAGGCGCCCACTCTGAAAGCCCAACTGCAAAAGGTGCCAAAGTTCGGAAATGACAACAATCTGCCGGACGGCTACGCGAATCTTACAGCGAAGATTTACCACGATGCCCTGGGCAAACACAAAAACATCCGTGGCGGGGCCTACGTCTCCGGATTCTACTCGGTAACGTGCCATGTCGCCTTTGGGAAACGAACGCCTGCGCTCCCCAGCGGGAGAGTAGCCGGGGAACCCCTGGCGCCCAGTCTGGGACCTTCCAATGGCAAAGACCGCCTGGGTCCCACGGCACTGCTCAACTCAGTTGCTAAGGTGGACTCCCGTCTCGCCATGAACGGCTATGCCCTCAACCTCCGTTTCGATCCTGAAACCATTGCCGGAGAAAAGGGGGTTAACATTCTCTCATCGCTTGCGAAGGGGTTCTTTTCCCAGGGGGGCATGGAGATGCAGCTCAACGTTCTTGATTCGGAGATGATGGAAGACGCCAGGAGAAATCCGGGAAAGTATCCGGGCCTCATCGTGCGTGTGGCCGGATACTGCGCATACTTCGATGACCTTCCCGATTCCGCGAAAGCGGAGATCATTACCCGCACTCGCCTGCGGGTATGAGCAGAATTAACATTAACTTTTCATGGATACTTCATATAAGCGAAATAATTTCTTACTTCCTGTAAGCGTCAATTGGCGAATTCTGAAAGTTATGCAATATTACAAACGTTAATAATTGGGATATTGTGTCACCATTAGAAAACCGGGCTATTTGACCAAAAGCTAAGGAGAAATTTCATGAAAAAAGTTATTGTTATTTTGATGGTATTGGTTGTGTATGCGGGGGTTGCCTTTGCCGGGGAGAAGAACAGGAATGTTCGTTTTATCGCCTATGATAACGGGACGGTCTTGGATACGAAGACGAACCTGATGTGGGCGGCGAGAGACAATGGATCTGACGTTAACTGGCATGAAGCCAAAAGCTATTGCGAGAACTACGATGGGGGCGGGTATAAGAACTGGCGCATGCCCACGGTGGACGAGCTGGCGGGGTTGTATGATGAGAATGAAGGTTATCAGACTCCTGCTTATTACGATGCCTACATAACGAAATTCATCCAGCTATCTTCTTGTTGTATTTGGTCGTCGGACACACGAGATTCAGAGGCCACTTACTTTTCTTTCCAAAGCAACATGAAAATCTGGATGGACAAGAATACACAAGGTAACGGAAAACGCCGCGCCCTTCCGGTACGTTCTGGCAAGTAGGTTATTTGGTTATTTCATTTTGGGTGCAGGGCGAAACTCCATTACAAACTGTAATACTCAAGGGGAGAAAGGCATTATTAGGAGGATGAATCCGAATGATTGATATTCTGTTCAAAATACTCTTTGATTTTCAGCCGGACAGTTTCGGGAATCTTAATGCCGATGTCCTTGATCCGGCTTTCATATTTTTTGAATGAACGGGTGTGCTGCGACGTATTGATAAATATCTGAAAATAAGAGCGAATGCTTCCCTCAATTTCCGTCCTGAATTCCATATCCTGGTTTAAAAGATCCTCCAGCGGAGCGATGAAGCGATAGTTGATCGGTCGGCAGATGGAGCGATAAGCAACAAAGCGCAGCAGCATTTCATCTTCATAATTTTTTTCCCTGATGGCTTTCTCCACAATATTGAGATCAATAGTGTCCAAGATCTGAAAAGCATACCGTGGGCTTAAGGTTTTCTCGATAATCTTTTCGGCATTTTTATATTGATTGCTGGCATTGATTTCTCCTTCAAAATCAGGATCACACCGAACATAGATCACAAAGTCAATATCAGAAGTATTTTCACAAAGTCCCATATTTGTGGAACCCATTATATCCATTGCTATATCGGAGCCGCGGCTGAACTGCTGGCCGCAGGACAGTCTGTTCAAGTCGCGTGTTCGTCCGACCGCGTATGCGGTAGGACGGACGGAGTGAATACCTTCTTCTATTAAATGAACAACCTCTTCGAGTTTGTTCAGACGCTCTTCTGTTTCTTCCGTTTGGAACATGCGGTAAAACTGTTTAATATCATTGTAGAGACGTACTTCAGGAATATGAGAGTATTTTTCGGTTTTTGAATCGAAGTTTTCGCCCTGCTTGAGGGCTTTGTAACGTCCGGCATCAACAATTGTTTCCTGCCAATGTCCGTCGTTTTGCGGGTAGTAATCGGCAATGTCATGGATACGGTCTTCAACAAGCTTTTTGAAGATGATTTTAGAAATATTTCTGCCTTCCATTTCAATAGTGTAGAAAAAGCCGCCTTCCGCAACACTGCCTGTCAGGGTTGTTACTTCTCCGAAATTCGATGGATTGAGGTAGATTGTTTCCTCGCTGATCTGAAAACCCCAATCCATGTGAATATGACCCGTCATACAGAGGAGGACGGGATTGTTATCACAGTAGTAGCGGAGCGCCGAAGAACCGGATGTTCCGAATTGGTTTACACGGTCGTGAATACCATGAGCCGGTTGATGACTTACAATAATATCGGGTTTTACGGCTTTGAAAAAGTTATACATTTCATTGCGGCCGCTTTCAACGCTCGCACTTCCTCCATAAGGTACTACGTAACGTTCGGGAATTCCCGGAGTCCAGATGTTGGCTCCGCCGTAGCCGGCAACCCTTAAGCCGCGTATATCATGCCAGTGCAGGTGCAGGTCGCGTTCATGGAGAGATGTATATTTCAAATCCATGTCATAATTGCCGGGCAGGGCAAAAATCTGGGATTTATTTTTCATGGACAGAAAATTCTCTAAAACCTTATATTTTTGTTGAAGGACACGGCGAGCACGAATTGTGTGCCGCTGATATTTTGTGCCTTTTTCTTCCATCTCTTTGGAAATATTAGGCGTATTGATCAACTCATCGACAAAATCTTCGATGGTCATACTTTCTTTTTGCATTTTTGCACGCAAGCCGTGAAAATATAATTGCAGCTCATAATAATTGATGGCTGCACTCATGTTATAAAATGGAATATCAATGAGATCACCGGCAAATATATAGACATCCGCCACTGTTTCGGACAACAAAGTTTTAACACGTTCAAAGGCACCGTGAATATCGGTTACATAAATGATTCTCATATTTGAATGTTGGATACCCATTTAAACATAAATGATAGTTAATTGTTCATTAATCTTATTTTGAAATTCGTACCACATGTTAAGTTAAAGTTCAGCCATTTTTTATTTATCAATTCAGGTACGCCTCCAGGGCTTTTTGCTCCCGTTGAATTGAAGCGTTGGTCAAACATTTCAAACGTAAATTATCAAAATGTTTATTAACAATATTTGTTTCTTTGTGTAAGAGAGAATCATCCTCTGCTTATAATTATTTAAATTAGGAAGTCTTAAGAAAATAGATTAACACTTTTTTCAGACAACTAGTCACAAATAAAAAAAAGAGCTAACTATAAATGGTTAACCAATTGATTTAATTGATGCATCCAGAAGGATTCGAACCTGCGACATCCGGATTCGTAGTTATACTACAAGAGGTCTATGGTTTTTGGTGTTGTTTGGTAATAGTTGTTACTGTTCGTAAAATGGCATTCCAAGACACAGTATCATTTTGTGGTATTATGCCTTGTTTTGTCCTGTTCACTATACATTAACTATACAGGGGAGGGACTACATCGGAATCAACTTCCATGATTTCGACAAGGAATCCATTTCTGCTCAACGCACAAAAGGGTAAATACATCGAGGTTTAATATATGAGTAAATCCAGACTAAATTTACCGCATATCAAGTTATTAATAGCTCATAGAATTGCTGGCGGATAC
This sequence comes from uncultured delta proteobacterium, assembly GCA_963710575.1. GTDB lineage: Bacteria > Desulfobacterota > Syntrophia > Syntrophales > Smithellaceae > Smithella. The sequence goes on from CAVQAL010000006.1 coordinate 166,032, forward strand.
TCATAGAGGGAAATAGCGAAAGAGTTAAAAACAAGCCAACCGACAATATGCCGAATGGTGAAACGGAAGGATGTTATTGATTCGATAAATGAAATAGAGAATAAGTTACTACGACAAGTTGATGAGACATTTAAAAAACTAGAGAATGACTCTGAATTTCAGGCAGAATTACAGGAAAGATTGTTAAAAGAAGTATTTAATTTTGAAGGGCTGTTATAATGTGTCATAGGATGAAGTTTTCTTGGCATCAAGCGTAAATCTTTCTTCCTGTAATCCTTATTTTTCAAAATTTTTATTTTATGCTAGGTTACAAACAGTAATCATTGAAAATCTTTCTTCATTAAAAGGTGTCTGTTGACGGATACGGTCTGAACATCGTCATGGCGAGGTCGTTTAATCATGTTGGACCTTTCCAGAAACATCCGTCTATAGGCGGCATGGAAACTGAACGCGATGGTTAGATTCAGAATGTTGAATCCGATCTAAAAATGATCAAAAACTCCCGGGGATAGAGATTTATGAAATTCTTTCAACGTTTTGCTTATCGAAAAATATTGGACCCGTTCCCCTTGTTGCAAAAATCTGTTTTGACAATCAGCAGGGAAGGATTTTCAGTTTTTTATCACAAAGTAAAAAGAAAATTGAAACAATATTTATGGCGATTCATACATGTGGACCACTCGCTGATAACATACCCCTCCGAAATAGTCTCATCAAATACTTATGTCCGGCTTAGAGACTTCCAAATGAAAGCCGACAAAGAGATAATTAGAAAGAAGCTAAGGGCGATCATTGAAGAAATCGGAAAGAAATGAGGTATGCGAAAAGTGAAGGGTCTAATTTCTGTTATCGTTGTCAATTATAATGCCTTAAAATATTTGGCACCATGCTTTGCATCGCTGAGTAAGATAGATCAAGATGGTTACTCGCTTGAAATAATTATGGTGGATAACTTGTCTCAGGATGGATCTGTCTCTGCAATTAGGGATAAGTTTCCTGAAATTAAAATTTTAGAAAATGATGTCAATAATTATACGAAAGCACTTAACCTTGGCATAAAGTTATCCGTCGGTGATTATGTCGCGGTTTTGAATCCGGATACCATTGTAGAAAAAAATTGGTTTACAGGGATTTTCGATATAATGTCCGGAGATGAAAGGATTGGTGTGGTCCAAAGTAAGATACTCTTTTCTGACAAAAATGCCATCAATAGTGTAGGAGTTGAAGAAGTTGGAGACTTTTACTTTCGGGATATCGGATTTGATGAGAAGGACGTTGGAAAATACGACAAATCAGTAGAAATAAATTTCTTTTCAGGTTGCTCGGTTTTTTTTAGGAAGGATTGCCTGACTGATGTTGGCAGTTTTGACGAAGATTTCATGATGTATATGGAAGATGTCGATTATAGCATCCGATGTCGTGACAAGGGATGGCGGATATTCTATTCACCTCAAAGTATCGTTTATCATAAATATCATGGCTTAACATCTTCTGAGTTATGCGAATACTATTGTTCAAGAAACAGAATGCTTCTCCTTGGTAAGCGCTTTCCTTTTAAATTGCCGGGCAGTATTAAAACGTCTCATTTTTACTTTAAAAATGACATGGAAAATCTGTGTCACTCTCTGATTCAGGCAATGAAAAAAATGGCCGAATATCAACCTACAGAAATTATTGTCAAGATTTTCGATGATCTGAAAGATATAGTTCCGAAAGTTTTTGGACGCCGGAAAGCAGTTAATTTTTTCAGCCAGTTGGAAGTGGTATTGGATCTGCGGAAAATAAAGGTTGGAATTTATGATCATGCTTTTCATTTCGCCGGTGGTGGGCAGCGATATGTAGCTAAATTAGCGGAAACGCTTCAGTATAAATATGATATTACATATATTGCAAATAAAGATATTACCCTTGAAAAGTATAAAGAATGGTTTGACATTGACCTATCCAACTGCAAATTAAAAATCATGAAAATACCTTTCTTTGAGAAATCCGGCCGTTATTATATTGATGAGGGCATTGTTATCAACGAAAGGACTAATCCTTTCGATATAATAAGTCAGGAAAGTATTAACTACGATATATTCATTAATTCTAATATGCTGACTAAGGTAAAACCCTTATCTGTTCTATCCATTTTTATTTGCCGCTTCCCTGGCGGGGAAAAAGAAAAATATTTTAGTGCGGATAAATACGATTATTTCCTCACTAATGGTGATTATATCTCTTTCTGGTTGAAGCAAAAGTGGGGTCTTAATTCTGCATTACGTCTGTATCCTCCCGTTGATATGTATCATGGCAACGAAGGGTCTGATGGAAAGTCAAAAGTTATCCTGTCCGTATCCGGATTTGAACCTAGTGGAAGCAAAAAACAGTTGGAGATGATAAGAGCATTCTGCAAGCTCTGCGAAAGAGACCAATATGTGAAGAAAGAATGGCGATTCATAATTGCCGGTGGCAGTGCAGGAGATAATTTCTACTTTAATAAAGTAAAAAGAGAAATAAATGCGATTAATGCGACCAATATTGAATTAATGCCGAACCTGACTAACTCGGATATCTTGAAACTATACGGCGAAGCATCAATATTCTGGCATGCCTGTGGTCTGGGTGAAAATGATCCCCAACTGGTCGAACACTTCGGGATGACTACCGTCGAAGCGATGCAAAACTACTGTGTGCCCATTGTGTTCAATGGGGGTGGACAAAGAGAAATTGTCGAACATGAAATAAGTGGATTCCTGTTTAGTACAGAGGAAGAGTTGATATCATGGACATTAAAAGTCATAGGTGATGATGTATTGAGAAAAAGAATTGCTCAAGGGGCGTACGAAAAAAGTCACAGATTCAATGCTGATATATTCACAAAAAGCGCTCTGTCTTTTTTCTCAAATGTTGAGAACCGATTAAAAGGCGGGGAACCTTTGTTCTCAACCGAACTAAAAAATAAAGGAAACGAATCATTATGTTTTCGTGGCTGAAGAAAAAACAAAAGTCGGCCGGAGTGCTTATCCGGAAGGCCGATCTTGGCGCGATGCTGCCGGTTCCTTCGCATTTTTATTATGTCCTTCCCGGGGCCGGCATTTATGGCGGGGTTAAAAAAGGATTCCATTGTGCGGATCTGCTGACCGATAGCGGGTATCTCTGCACCGTTGCCACTCCGGATGGGACGCGCGCCACCTGGTTTGAGAACCATAGCCCCGTTATTACGCGTGAAGAATTAACCAGGCGGTGTGAACCCTCGGATGCAATTCTTTTTTCCTGTCCGGCAGATGCCCCTTACATCGATTCCCTTCCTGCAGGACGAAAGATTCTTCACATGCAGGGGGCCAACACACCCGGGGATTGGAAGATGATCGATCCGGCCCGTGGGTATGAGTGCATTTCGCATGGCTTGCACATGACATATCAGCTCCAATTACGGGGGCGCGTGGCGCCGTATGTGGCCATGGGGATTCCGGATGTTTTCCGATGGCAGGGCGAGCCAAAAGTTTCCAGAAGCATAGCCGTTATGCCACGAAAGGGTGAAGCCGTGCTCAAGGCGATTCAACAGGGGATGCCCGAGGCCAACTTCATCATGATTGATGGACTATCCGAAACGGCGGCGGCGGCTAGGTTGAAGAGTGCGGATCTTTTTCTGGCAATATCCGAAAATGAAGCTTTGGGATTGCCTCCGCTCGAAGCCATGTGCGCTGGCTGTTGTGTAATTGGTTTTCCCGGGGTAGGCGGATTTGAATTCATGCGTCATTTGGAGACTGCTTATTTGATTCCGAATGGCGAAATAGCCGGATTGATATCGGGGGTAAGGTGGCTGTTGACCGATCCCATCAGGCGGGATGCGTTGCGGCAGACCGGAATGGACTTTTCGAAATACTACACGATGGAACGGGAACGGCGTTATTTGTTGAGAGCTTTGGGTTTGATTGATCGTTCAGGTGGTTCATAAACGGTCCTTAATCTATGAGGAGCTAAAACTGTGGGATTGTTTTCACGTGCCTATCGAATCAGCCGGCCTTATCGGAAGCCCCGGTATCTCTGGTTGGATTTAGGGGATCCCGGCGTTTTTATCCGGCCATCGGGGCCTTTGGAAAAGTGGCAGGATCACGGGTTGGGACTGTTGCGCACCTACCTGGAGCGGGCCGGGGTTAAAACCAGAGTAGCCTCAACACGGAATGTAAAAGATCTCCGCAAATTGCATCATACTTTCCTCTCGGCTGATGTGCTTATCATGAACGTGCGTAGCGCATTTTTCCCTCTTGCACGTCAAGCCGCGACTCTTTACAAGCATGCCCGGCCGGATGGATGGGTGATAGTCGGTGGTATGCATGCGGCCGTTGCCCCTCAGGAGATGGAAGCGATCCCGGCTTTCGACCGGATCTGTTCCGGTCCAGGAGAAGGGATTATCGTTGATCTATTGAAGGATCCCAGCGCTTTTCCCCGAATGGTTCAGGGTACGGGAACAAAATCGATGGACGACTGGCCGCCGATCAGCCGCGAATTATGGCCCAAACCGCGTGTTGCGAAATATCTTTGGCCATTGGAACCGACCTGCGGATGGGGGCCTCCTCCGGTTGCCACAATTTTGACGAGCCGGGCCTGCCCCTGGCAGTGCGTGTTCTGCAATGAAGCATCATATCTTCCGCACCAGGGACACCGTAGCCCTGAGGCGGTGATCGAGGAATTAAATGAACTCGATCGGGCGTATGGACCGATCGGCTCTGTGGTGATTCATGATTCGATGTTTTTTCAGCATCCGGGCTGGTTACGGCAATGGTTGGATCTTTACCCCCGGCGTGCCCGGAAATGCTGGCCGTATTGGGCGGCCTGCCGTTCGGATACAGTCAGGCGGTGGCCTGACCTGTTTGAAGCCCTTGTGCGCGAAACAAATTGGAATACCATTTCAATCGGATTTGAGTCAGGGAGCGACCGGGTGATGCAAATTTTGAATAAGGAATGCACTGTGGCTGACAATTATTTTGCCATCGAACTCCTCAATCGGATTGGCGATGATTTTGTCCGGCAGGGTAAGGAACCCCCGAAATTTTGGGCTAACATCATGCTGGCTATTCCCGGTGAAACACGGGGGGACGCATTCGATACAATGCGCATGGTCCAACGCATGAACCATAAACATCTTTCTCCCTCCTTTTTTGCACCCTATCCGGGTTCCGTGCTCGGTTGCCAGATGATGAAGGACGGATCCAGTCTGTTGACGGCCGATAACTACCACCGGCATCCGCATGATGAGAAGATCAGAGGAATGGATTACGCGTTTTACCGGAAATTGTTGGCCGGTCAATATGACGATGAAGTCGCCAAGCGCCTCGAACCGTCAGCGGCATCGACGAATGATCCATTTGTCCGGCATCAATTTTATCTGTTTGAAACCCTGGATGGCCGACGCAAATTGACTTACGGTGAGGATCCTAAACAGGCCCTGGATATTCTTTGTTCACGGGGTGGCGAAGCGGAAGAGAATCGAATATGCGCCGAACGTTGGATCAACGTCTCTCATTCCGAGTTGCCGTTTTTCATGTCCAAACTAGAGTAGGGGCAGGATCAATAAATATAATAGATGGAACCGACAGTATGAAAAAGAAATACCTAATCAACAATCTGTTGACAGTCGTTCTGTGTTTCAGATAAAAAAATAATATGAAACAATTAGCCACAAGGCCTACTACGCTTCTGCGAATAAAAACGATTACCAAGCAAACCATTAAAAGCTTTTTCCTAATCCCCAAGACGCTGGCAAACAGACGCAAGCAGATGGTAATCAAACAACAGAAGGGGCTCCTGGTACATCTCGGATGCGGCAGCGACCACCTGAAGGATTTCCTCAATATCGATTGCCAACTTAGCCATTCCGTTGACATGACCATGGATCTGAACTATCCGTCCTTCTCGCCTTCATCCATTGCTTTCGCCTTCAGCAATGCCTTTTTTGAACATCTATACCGTGATTTCAGACTACCCCATCTACGCACCATGCACGAAGCACTTCAGGACAATGGGATCTGCTGCTACATTGGAATTCCGTACTTCCGAAACATCGCCAAGTTCTATGTTGAACGAGGGCCGGGAACTGTGGGATCCGTGTTCGATCTTTACAACGTCTATCGTTACACCCACGGTGATCCGGAGCAAGGAAAAATCTCGTGGCTTGAACAGCTTCACAAAAGCCTCTTCGATGAAGAGGAACTGACCAAGCTTCTCAGGGATGCAGGCTTTGGCGCATTCGTTTTGTTCTGCTACGCCTATCCTGGGGATGCAAACAAAGTACCCGTAAATATTGGGTTCTATGCAACCAAACAATTTTCCCCTCTCCCGAAATTAAGAGAGGATTGCCGAACATTTCTTTCACGCTTTGCCGACATTCGCATTTGTATGGATACATTGACCTGGATCAACTGATCCCTCTATGTTTCTCTTTTATCCCTTATTCGTTATTGACAAAAAAATGTGTTGTATAAAAACTAACTTCTTTCTATTATGACTTTGATCATAAATTCAGCATTTAAATTCTGAAACCGGAGCTGTTTCATTTGCTATGGCCTGTGTTTGTTTCTTAATCCATGGAAGTGATGCCTATTACGAAGCGGGACGCGAAGCCGTTCGCTCTGTTTTGGAGCTGACTAAATTCCCTGTGTTTGTAAGCTGCGACGATAGTTCCCGGTTGAAATTGAGTTCGTCTCGGCTGCATGTTGACGAATACAGCCGGTATTCGGGAGCGCATCGTTCGTGGAGGTTTCTAGGCAAATTCCGGGCGCTAGAGGCCTGTATCCGTGGCAGCGACGAGGATCTGCTGCTGTTCCTTGATGCCGATGCGCTGCTGCTTAAACCGTTGGATGACCGGCTGATGCGGGCGGCGCTCAATGGGCATCTGTTGGGTATGGTTGAACAGACAACCGTCACCGGATCAACGATGAACCGGGCCGCATTCTGGGAGCACTACCGTCAGCATTCACTGGCGTTCATTGCCCCGGACATGGCTCCGCCGGCACTGCCGGCATTTCGCTTCTTTAATAGCGGTGTGATTCTTGGGCACAGACTGGCAATTGCCGCTGTCACCCGTTGGGCATTGGCCCAGATCAGCAGGAGCAGTTCGGATCATAATATCGGACAGCACATGATCGCAGATCAGGATTACTTTCAGGTTTGGACGAACAATCTTTATCCTGGTACAGGCCAGAAGCTATCGTGGGAATGGAACCACTGCGCATACTGGGATACCGGTTTTCCCCGCAGAGGAGCGCGAATCGCGCATTTCAGCAACTTCTGTAACGGGCCTGAACCGGATACAGCAGCGCGTATGCGAGCGTTGCGGTTCTGTAGAGATCCGCTAAGATATATAGCCGGAAAACTTGTTCAATCAAGGGAGGAGCAAAATGGGGTTCGCTGAGAGAGAGTTGACGACGATAATCGTCACACACAACTCTGCTGCTGTCTTGCCGGACTGCCTTGCCTCGCTGGAGAGCTGTTGGGCCGGGCCGGTGCTGGTGGTTGACAATGCCTCAAGCGATAGATCTGTTGACCTTGCGCGTGCCTCCGGGGCGGAAGTGCATGAGCGAAGCCGGAACGATGGATTTGCGCAGGCGGCAAATTACGGCGCGCGTGCTGCACGGTCTCCGTTCCTTTTTTTCCTGAATCCGGATTGCATTGTTGAAGCCGGACTCCTGGAGATCGCAGCGCAAATGCTCCGTCAGCACCGACGATGCATTGCACTGCCGGATTTTCTTCACGACGACGGTAGGATCGTTCGGGGCTGCCAGCCAGGCTATACCTGGAAAAAAATTCTCGCCGATATCATTGAAAACAATCGCGGTTGGCCTCTGGTGGTCAAACTGCTCAGGCGCCTGCCGGGATATGACGCCCGGAGCTGGCAGTGGCCGCTGTGCGCCTGCGCTTTTATCGCACGGGATCTTTTCTTCGAAGCAGGAGGTTTTGACGAGCAGTACTTTTTGTATATGGAAGACGTTGAACTAGGACTATCAATTGCCCGGGCAGGCGGTGCCATCGCGGCGCTCGACTCTATGGTGCGTCATCGCGCGGCGCTCGGTTCCTCAGTAAGTCCCGCCCGCCGTATGATGTTGCTGAACACTGCCCGGTTGCAGTACGCCCGCCGGCATTATGGAGCATGGTTTGAAAGGATGCTGCTGATGTTGATGCCTGAGAACAGACGGATGGCAGCAGAGGAAGACTGACTGATGCTTTATTACTTCGTGCCCGATACAACGATATTCGGAGGAATTAAGGTTGCCTATCAATTTGTTGATATGCTAAACGCGCTTGGTGTGCCGGCGGTTATCGCTTCGCCGGGAGGCCTGGCTGCGACCTGGTTTCACTCCCATGCTGCGGTGGTTGATGCTGCCGCCGTTCATAAATCGTTTCGGCCGGAAGACATCGCCGTGTTTTCTCAGCCGCACGATTATGCTTCATTGCGCGAACTTCCGGGACAACTTATTTTCCATTGTCAGCGGACCGATTCTCTCATCGATCCGATCATTGCCGATCCTGCGGTGCTGGTGCTCACCTGCTGGAAGCAGACCACGGAGTATGTGCAGGCGCACGGCGTGCGTGATCCACTTGAGGCCGGAATCTCGATAGCGCCCTGTTTTGCTTACGCCGGAGAGCCGAAATATGAATACGCTGCGGCCTATATGCCGCGCCGGGGTGCGGAGCTGTGCGCGGCGGTTAGGCACACGTACGGTGCTCTGCGTTATGTTGCGATCGACGGAATGTGCGAAGACGAGGTGGCACGTGTCATGAAGTACAGCTCAATTTACTTCGCTACCGCTGAACATGAGTGGTTCGGACTTCCGGCGCTCGAAGCCATGTCGGCGGGCTGCGTGGTCGTGTCCGTGCCGGTTTTGGGCGGACTGGAATATCTTAACGATGGCGTCAATTGCAGGGTCGCCGGGCCGCAGGACTTTGCGGCCGCTGTTGGCGAACTTCTGCAGGAGCGGTCTGCTGTCATGCGTTTCCGGATGCGGCAGGCGGCGGTTGCGACCGCGCGGCGTTACACAACCGGGCGGATGATGCAGCGTCTTTCAGCGCTGCTCGATGGACCGCTGTCAAGTTGGAGGAGGGGAGCATGAACAGCCGTCTTTGCGCAGTTATCGTCTCCCGCGGTCTCGATGAAATGCTGCGTTTCTGCCTGAAAAATTTTTTTGAAAGTGCGGCCCAGCTGTCCGATCCGGTTCAGGTCATTGTGGCGGATAATGCCTCGGCCAGGCCTTATACTGCCTCTTCGTTCTCTGACAGCCGGGTGCGGCTGCTGCGGTTTGATGTTCAAACTGGTTTTGCGGAAGCCTGCAATCGGGCCGTGCAGGAGTGTGCGGCGGAGCAATTGCTATTTCTCAACAACGACGTGCTTCTTGACCGGTCGTCACTTGTCCGGATACTGCAGCATGGTTGCGCTGCCGGCATTGGCGTGACCGGATCGTGGCTGTATTTTCCAGACGGGCGGGTGCAGCACCGCGGCGTTGTATTTGGCCGGGATGATATCGGCCCGTACCATCTGGACCGCGGACGGTTCCTCGAGCCGCGTTGTGCTATTGAGGAGTTTCAAGCTGTGACCGGAGCTTGCCTGATGGTCAGACGGGAACTGTTCAGGCAGATCGGAGGCTTCGATGAATCGTATTCGTTCGGACTTGAGGACATCGATTTCTGTTTGCGGGTCAGACAGCACGGACAACGGGTGATATGCGTCAGCGCCGGGCGCCCGTTGCATTTTGAATCCTTAACGCCCGGGCGCGTTGAACTGGATGTTTCATCCCGCCAACTGTTTCTCCAGCGCTGGCGCGGAAAATACACAATAGACGGGTGATGGAATGCTAAAGATTACAGTGATTATTCACACGAGAGATTCTGAGGCGACTTTGCCCCGGCTGCTTGATTCAGTCAACTGGGCGGAGGAGCGCATTGTGGTGGACATGGAGAGCCGCGACCGCACCTGCGAGATTGCGCGGCAGAATGGAGCCACGTTGTTATCCACGCCGGTTGTACCGCGGATCGATGGCATCCGGAACGACTTTCTGGAACGCGGTAAACATGAGTGGGTATTTGTGCTCGACGCCGATGAATATCTGGCAGTGGACGCGGAGCAGGTCGTGCGCGGCCTGCTTGAGCAATATGGGCAAAGCTGCGATGCGTTTTTTATTCCACGCTACAACATGATTGCCGGACAGATCGTATGCGGCCGCGGCTGGTACCCGGATCATCAAATCCGTCTTTTCCGGAAAGGATGCGTGCGCTGGAGCGATAGCACGCATCAGCTGCCGGAGGTGCTGACGGGACCAAAACGGCTGCATACACTTGAGCCACCGGGCTGTCTGCACATCCATCACGAAAACTATGCCAGTGTTGAGCAGTTTATCGAACGGCAGATTAAGTATGCCCTCAATGACCGTTATCCGGAAGAAGGGTTTTCATTTGAGCGCTATGTGGCGGAGGCTTATGAAGGGTTCAACTTCCGGCTGGATGAGAAGAACGACGGAGAACTCTCTTTTGCTCTGGCGACGGTCATGGCCTGGGATCGAGTGATGCGGGGACTTATACATTGGGAACGGCTCGGCAGGAAGGGTTCGTTGTGCCGGGCATACTCGCTGCCGGTGACCACGGTAAGCAGATATCCCTATTATCTATTTCCCAGCGAACTTGAGGAACTGCGCAAACAGGTGCAGTTGCTTGAGCTAGTGCCTGGAGTAAAGCAGGGTCTGCGCCTAGTAAATTCGTTCGGCAGGAGATTTCCGAGAGCAAAAAAAATGCTTAAACGGATATTGCAGTATCTCCACATGAGAGTCTGAAGAGCGGCCCAGTATCGCAGACTTTTAGTCGTTTGGGAGTCGGTGTTCCGGAAGAATACAGGGGTGCTCCTGTCGTCGCACCCGCAAAATTGAGCCTATTTTCGCTGCCATTTCCGCCGTTATCTACCTCCCCATAGAATATTTTATCTTTTAATTGAATCAATTTAGAAATGTCGGTTACCACAATTCAAATAGTAATCCTCAATTCTGAATAATGTCCACTACTGAAACTAAGTTAGTGAAAGATTGAGTAATCCTCTTGTTATAATTTTTAAAATTTGAAAATTTCTAGAAGCCAGATTAACGCTGTTTTTCAGACAACTGGTCACAAATTAAACAAGGGGTTACGGCATTTATCCGTAACCTCTTGTTTTGTTTGGTGCGCCCAGGAGGATTCGAACCTCCGACATCCGGATTCGTAGTCCTAACTTATCAAACATTTAACCCCTTGATTTGCGGTCTGATTTCTCGTAAACACTTAAAAATTAACAAAAAAGCAATTCCATCTATTCCCGTCTGTTCTATCTACTTCCTTTCTTTTCCTATTATTCTATCACAATTTTATCACAGTGATGAAATATCAACAATTCCGATGGTCAAAAATCAGCAGGTATTGAGGTCGCATTTTGTTTGTTACACCTACAAAGAAACAACATTGGGCAGTCGTCTGATTTGAGTATTACTGGTTGAAAGGTGCATGATCGTGATCAATATCTAAAAGAAAGTAATAAAAGAAAAAGTGATCTATATAAGTTATGTTTTGAACTTCAGCACTAATTCGTAAACTCCAGCGTCCATTTTTCTCTTCATATCAAATCCGCCTTTTTCGAAGACATGAAGCATGGGCTTGTTGTCAATAAGAACATCAGCGGTAAATCCCAGTAACCCCTGTCTTTTTGCAAGATAAGTCAAATATTGCAGCAACGCAAAACCTATACCTGCATTCTGCTGGTCGTCACGAACGGCAAATGCCACTTCGGCGGTATGCGTGGCCTCGTCAATTGCATATCGACCCACAGCGACAATATGCTGGTTTTCCTCATCACCTTTGATAACGACCAGAGCAACTTGTTTTGTGTAATCAATGATTACCAAATTCTGGATCCTTTCATGCGACATGTCTTTGCGTGATGATATAAAACGTCTTTCTATGCTCTTGTCGGAAAGAGAGTAGAGAAAATCCTGTAAAAGCGGTTCATCGCTGATTTTGATCGGTCTAACAAAAAGTCTGTAAGCCGGTCTTGGTGGTTAAATATGTTTCTAAATCTTTAGGATATTCGCCGCGGGTTCCTGGGATAAAGGCCTGGTCTTTGAAAATCAAGCCGCGTTTTTTTGCTTCTTCAATCAGCCATGGACGGAATTTGGGATGAGCTATGGAAATTAATTCCATGGCTCGTTCTCTGATGTTTTTTCCATGCAGGTAGGCAATGCCGTATTCTGTCACTATATAACGTACATCGCTGCGATTGAGAGTTACTCCCGCCTGTTCCTTCAACGCAGGAACAATGCGGGAAACGGTATCGTTAAGAGAAGTAGATTTCATTGCCAGTATGGTTTTACCATTTTTGGAAAATAACGCGCCTCTCATAAAATCCTGATGCCCGCCGATACCGCTGTAAAAGACGCCGCCGATTGATTCCGATGTCGCTTGCCCGGTTAGGTCGATTTCCAACGCGCTGTTAATGGCAACCATATTTTCTATCCGGGCAATAATTAGCGGATTATTTGTGTAGTCCAGTGTCCGGAATGATATGGAAGGATTGTTATTGAGAAAATCATAAGTGGATTTTTTCCCCATGCTGAAAGCGGCAACGGTTTTCCCATGGTCAATAGTTTTTCTGGAGTTATCGATAACGCCGGCTTTAATTAATTCCACCAAACCGTCGCTTAAAAGTTCCGTATGGACTCCCAGATTTTTTTTGTTGTATAAACCGGCCATGATCGCATTGGGCAAGCCTCCCCAGCCAACTTGAATGGTGTCGCCGTCCTGCACTAAGCGCGCCGCATTTTTACCGATGGTTTCAATAACTTCGTTTGTTGGGACTCCTGTTACTTCTAAAAGCGGTTCATCGTAGGGAATAATAAAATCGACATCCTTAATGTGAATGAATCCATCGCCATGAATCCGGGGCATGTTTGGATTTACTTGAGCTATAACAATTGTCGCCTTTTCCGTCGCGGCTTTTACCACGTCTACGCTTACTCCGAGACTCAGATAATCATGATCGTCCGGCAGAGATGTTTGTATCAGCGCTACGTCAATGCGAATAACGCCGCTGGCTAACAGGGAAGGAACTTGTGAAAGAGAAATGGGGGTATAGTCGGCCATGCCGGTATTAATGGAAGCCCGTGTGCTATTGCCGATGAAAAAGGAATTATGGCGAAAGTTCGCCTTATATTTGGCGCCGGTATAAGGAGCAAGGCCCAGTGAGTAAATATGGATAATTTCAGCATCAAAAAATGCTTTGGGATTGGATTCCACATAACGTATCATTGCCTGGACAAGGTATTGAGGCTCACCGCAGCCGGAGGCGACAAAAATATGATCGCCGCGGCGAATATGACTGAAAATTTCATCTTCCGAAACAAATTTTTCCGGATATGTTTTTTTGAAGCTATCAAGGTGTTCTAGAAAAAGTTCTGGTTTCATAATAGCCTTAATCGATTATTCACTTACCAGTGTAATTGTACCACTTGCGAGTATTATAGGCTATCTTTACCATCTCTACAACTGTATCCTTCTCACACATTGCCATATTGAACACCATGTCATAATTGACTGGATTTAGCATGTCCTCATGAAAATACCCCCTGATAAAGGCAATTCGCTCAGACTCTTTGCCCATAACATTCTGCTTGGCTACTTTTTCAGATACCTTATAAGCCTCTATTACATTTTTAATCCTTAATTCCAGAGGCGCAACTACCAAAACACGAAGACAGATTTCCTTCGGCAAAATGTAACTGGCTCCTCTGCCCAGGATCACGGCGTGTCCATGAGCGCCAATGGTCCCTATCAGCCTTGTTAGCTGATCGAGGTATTCATTTGGCCAGAAATGGCGCTCTGTAGTAAGGACAGACAGCCAATCCAAAACAATGGAATTGTCCTGCTCGTCGACGGTTTCTACCACACGACGGTTAACATCTGCATTCTTGGCTATTTCATCGACGATCTCCTGGTCGAAAAAATCGATTTCCAAAGTTTCTGAAATCTGTTTGGCTATGTTCCAGGCACCACAGCCGGGAAGTCTTGAAATGGTAATAACTGGTCGTATCGGTTTTTTATATTTTCTTTTCCGGTTGGATTGCCATCTTGTGATTTGTTCCTCTACCAGTTTATTAAGTGTTCTTCTTGGATAAGTTTCCATGGATCATTTACCTCCTTATTTTAAAATTATCAGCCTTTTAATTTTCCGGAAAATTGAAGCTCTCCGCGGCAAGCGAAGGGGTTTTCGCTTGCTACCGAATTCATCCGGCGATTATGCATCGCGAAAAACAGACATTGATTATTGCTCCGGATTCTTTATCAGGTATTCGTTCAACCCCTTCACAAAAGCATTCGGGTCAGCCACCTTCTTGATGCGCAGAAGGTCTCCGAGGGTTGTAGGGAACGCTCCCACACAAAACACAAAACTGACTCCGTTCTCAATACCATAGGTTATGGCCTGCGGGTAGTCATTCACGATATCCTCCACCTTTGTTTTAAGAGTTATCATGTTGTTTTTCCTAGATTTTCCACTGGCTTACTTCACTCCAAAATATCAGGAGAGAGCGGCTAACAAGTTATTGTACCTGACAGCTCGCTCTCTCCCCTGCCTTTTCTAGTAGAAGCCCACCTTATCTTCGCTGAGGCTGATAAAGATGTTCTTTTTCTGTGTGTAGTGTTCGAGCATCATTTTATGGGTCTCCCGTCCGATACCCGACTTCTTATATCCGCCGAAAGGCGCGTGTGCCGGAAGGGTGTTATAATTATTCACCCACATGCGGCCTGTCTCAACGGCTCTGGCCACCCGAAACGCCCTGTTGATGTCCTTTGTCCATACCGCGCCGCCCAGACCATACTCACTGTCATTGGCCATGCGGATTACTTCCGCTTCGTCCTTGAATTTGATGAAGCACACAACCGGGCCGAAGATTTCTTCCTGGGCCACCCTCATCTTTGCCTTCACATCGGAAAGAATCGTCGGCGTCATGAAGCAGCCATTTTCAGTGCCTTTTCCCGTCATCTGAACTCCGCCGCATGCCACCTTGGCCCCTTCTTTTTTGGCCACCTCCACATAGGCAAGGATCTTTTTGAGTTGGGCATCATTGACCTGACTTCCCATTGTGGTATCCTTTTCCCAGGGAAGCCCAACTTTGACTTTCTTGAATTCAGCGATGGTTTCCAACAGGAATTTGTCATAGATATCCTCATGGATGAACACACGGGAACCCGCGCAGCAGACCTGGCCCTGATTGAACAATATGCCCATCAAAACACCCTCGATAGCTTTTTTCCACGGGCAGTCGGGGAAATAGATGTTTGCCGACTTGCCGCCCAGTTCCAGTGTTGCCGGGATTAGTTTCTTTGCGGCTGCATCGGCAATGCTGTAACCCACCTCTGTGGAACCCGTGAAGGCCAGCTTACGCAGGTCGGGATGATCCAGCAGATACTGGCCGGTTGTTGAACCGGCTCCCGTGATCACGTTCACTACGCCAGGGGGCAACACTTTCTCAAACAGCTTTGCCATCTCCAGGAGGCTCAATGGTGTCGCCGATGACGGTTTGATCACCACCGTATCGCCAGCCGCAAGCGCGGGAGCGATCTTCCATGCAGCCATCAGGAGCGGGAAGTTCCAAGGGATGATCTGGCCGACGACACCGATGGGCTCTCTGAGGATAATACTCAAAGTGTCCTTGTCGATCATAACGGCCTGCCCTTCTTCCGCTCTGATAACGCCGGCAAAGTAACGGAAATGATCCGAAGCCAGCGGCACATCGACATTCATAGTCTCGCGGATCGGTTTGCCGTTGTCCAGGGTCTCCACCATGGCAAGTTTTTCCTTGTTGGCATCAATCAAATCGGCGATCTTCAGCAATATGCCGGAGCGTTCCTGGGGGCTTATGTCTTTCCAAGATTCGAAAGCCTTCCATGCGGCCTTCACCGCCTTGTCTACGTCCTCTTTTCCGGCCTCGGCACAAGTCGCAAGGAGTTCACCATTGGACGGACAGAATGACTTGAATGTCTTTCCTTCTTTACCATTAACCCATTTACCATCTATAAACAGTTTGTAGCTCTCATCCATCGGTTTGGGCATTTTCATTTTCATATACCTCCTTAGCTTTTATTTTTGTTACGCGTTAAAAACCTCACTCTCTACTATAGCATTGTGGTAGAGACTTATATCTTCCTAACTGGTTATCGCCAAAATCCTTTATTAGCTTCTCAATTTTTCCTTACAAATTCCGAGTTTTTCTCGGAAATGAGATGTTTTCTTTCCTCCATCTTTCGCAGATCTGTCCGTCTATTACTGTTCAATCCACACAGAATGCGATATCAAGCCGAATGTCTTCAGCACATAAATCAGGCCGAGACCGGTGGCACTACCCTGCGGCTCCATTTTACCGTCTTTCCAGTACAGATTTATGATCAAGTCGCTACTCATCAACGCGTTATGATATGCCTTGACGTTATAAAGACCGTCTTTATGATCGACTTTTGAGATAAGTTTTGAAAGCTCATGTTTCACTGACTCTCTGTCGGAATCAGCAACTTGAAGCTTTATGATTTCTATCCATTTCATGTCTTTAACTTCCCATTTTATTTATCATTAGTTTAAGCAGAGATCGTGCCAAAGTATAATCTAATGGAATTTCGGTAATTTACGAATATTAACTTTTTAGGTTGCGACTGGCCACAAAAAATATTGCGACATTTCACAAATTCCGTGTTAAACTGCGAAATAAAACAAAGAGTGAAAAAATGAGCGTAAATGAAAATGAATTTTTTCATCAGATGACGCTGCTAATATGCAGCAGTCTTGATATTGAGACTGCTTTACGCCGGTCATTCGATTACTTTGTCAAAGTTTTGCCCTTAGACCGAATTTTCCTTCACCTATACGAACAGAATATTGGTTCGATAAAAACCATCATAGAGATAACAGCCGCTAAAAGCAGAAGACTGGATAAAATAACGCCCCTGACGCAGGAAGGCAGGGCCAGTCTGGAGATGCCGGGTGTACCGGATGTACGGATTGTTAACCGTCCTGAAGATGATCCCATCGAAAAAAAAATAGCAGAATCTTTAAAAATACCAAACTCATCGGCACTGCTGATGCGTCTAGTTGTTGAGGGCAAGCGATTAGGCACGTTGGCTCTGACAGTCGAAGGAGTCGATCAATATACGGAAGATCATGCCATGTTGTTGACTCTGTTAAACGAACCTTTTGCGATTGCACTGTCTAACGCTCTTAGGTATCAGGAGGTTCTAAGGCTTAAAGACATGTTGATGGATGATAACCGGTATCTCCATCAGGAGTTGTCAAGTCTGTCCGGTAATGAAATCATAGGCAGTGATTTCGGTTTGAAGGATGTCATGAAAATGATACGGAGAGTGGCGCCTCTCCAAAGTCCAGTATTGCTTCTGGGGGAGACTGGTGTAGGTAAAAGGGTTATGGCAAACGCAATTCACCATTTATCTAACCGGAATAAAGGTCCTTTCATTACAGTCAATAGCGGCGCCATTCCCGAAACCTTGATTGACAGCGAACTTTTTGGGCATGAAAAGGGATCCTTTACTGGAGCCATAGATCAGACACGGGGGCGCTTTGAACGCGCCCATCAGGGAACCATCTTTCTTGATGAAATCGGAGAACTGCCTCCTCAGGTTCAGATTAGAATGTTGCGCGTTCTTGAGGAAAAAGTGATTGAGCGTGTGGGCGGTTCAAAATCTATACCTGTGGACATCAGGATCATTGCCGCCACCCACAGGAATTTAAACGAAATGGTCAAAGCCAATCAGTTCCGAGAAGATCTTTGGTTTCGAATCAATGTCTTTCCAATCAGGATTCCGCCTTTGCGGGAAAGAAAAGAGGATATCCTATCACTGGTGCATTATTTCATTAAAAAGAAGACAAGGGAATTAAAATTGCCCGTAATTCCGGAACTGGCACATGGCGCTACTCACCGCCTTATGAATTATGACTGGCCAGGGAATGTCCGGGAATTAGAAAACGTGGTGGAACGAGAAATGATCCTGAATAAAAGTGAACCCTTAATGTTTAATGCTCTTGCTGATAAAGAAAAGATTGATGACCGATCGACTGCTATCGAGTCGATTAACGAGTCAAACAACATGGATGAAATCACTACCGTCCATATCAAACGTGTTCTGACAATGACGCATGGAATCGTACATGGTCCTGGTGGGGCTGCTGCTTTACTCGGGATAAATCCAAGCACTTTGAGAAGCAGAATGAAAAAATTGGGAATTCCATACGGCAGAAGAAAATAAACATTAATTACCTTGGAAAGAAATGTTCTTTTGCCCTTCAATATATCTCTGTATCAATTTTATAAATGGCGGTTGAAAACCGAAGCGTAAAAAGAGACGGTTTAAAAGTTGTTAAACCCTAAATTTACGAGTCTTCAAATTGTTTTAGATTAAACTGCCCGAATATTTGTACTACATGTTAAATTAGAATTCAGCTATTTTTTGATTATTACCGATTGAAATGTTGAATTCTTGGAGGTGAAGTTAAAAACAACCTTACAGGAAGTAAGAAATGAATTTCCGATTTACGAACCGATAGAATTGTTTGTTACACCTACTAATGTTCAGTATTGGTCAGTTGGCAAAATTGATGATTACCAATTGAAAGGTGCATAAAAAAGGCAAGGTCATTGCTGACCCTGCTTTCGTCGATGCCTTATACCGGTTCATATTTTTCATTCTATTATGTATTCTTTAACTTCCTTTATAAAAGAATATGATAAAATTTTTCCCTCTTTTGTCCGAATCTTTAACACATTATTATCATCAATACTTATTATTTGCCCCTCAATAACTTTCCCGTTCTGCAAAACAATTCCCTTTATTCCTTCATAATAGTGAGGACTGGCGGCAACAACAGCTTCAGAATCAAATTCTACACGGTGAGAAGCCTTTACTGCGTTGTAGTATTTCATACCGGGGAGGTGATATTTTTTACTGTCGCTATTACCGATAACTTTTGTTTTTTGCGTTACCTCTGGTGCCGGAGCTGGCGCTGCCTTTGGTGCTGGAGCCGCAACAGGAGGTGCAGGTAAAATCGCTGATTCTGTAGTTATAGAATCATGAGCAAAATTATTTGTAACTTTTTTATTTGCATGTGGGTAAATAAAATCTAGGGAAATGGAAACGAATATCTTTAGCAGAACTACTATCAAAATAATTGTACCTAACGAAATTATTGCTATTTTTATCCATTGCTTATTTTTAATCGGGGGTGCTTTTTTAGTTTCTTCAATATTTATATTACCAGAATCAATCGGGGATAGTTTTATAGTTTCTACGATATTTTTATTACCTATATGTGATTGACGATGACGAGCGCTTACTGGGAGTACTTTGTTAGTTTCTACGATATTTTTATTACTAGAATCAATTGGAGATAGTTTTATAGTTTCTACGCTATTTTTATCACCTATATGTGACTGCCGCAGAAGAGCGCTGATGGGGAGTACTTTTTTAATTTCTAAGATATTTTTATCACCTATATGTGACTGACGATGACGAGTGCTTATTAGGAGTACTTTTTTAGTTTCTTTGATATTTTTATTACCAGAATCAATTAGAGGTACTTTATCTTTGATAAACTCAGATTTATTAGATTCTAGTTGCCATGAGATATAATCATCAAGTTTCTCCATTTCCTTGCTGGGGTAGAATTCCACACCAACCTCATAAGACTCATTCTCAATGATAACTGTACTCCATTTTACTTTTCCGAGGATTTTTATCTGTTGGTGCACAACCTTTGATGTGATATCTAATTCAATGATGGTATTAACGGGCAAAAGAATATTGGTCTGAATTTTGGCCCCGCACACGGAGATATCCTTAGTAAGATTACCGTTGATTTCTTCTTCTGGAAGATTTTTTCCTCCGGAGACGACTGTTATGGCAACCTCATTCTCATCCTTTATTCTTGGCGCTCTTCTTTTTTCGTCCATAACGATTCATTCCTCATTTTTTTCAGAATGCCCGGTTTTCACTCTTCCCTTCAAACACTACTTTATTCATGGTCTAAATATAAGAAAATCGTTTTTGTATATTAATGTAATATTCGCCACAATGGACTTGCACTAAACACTTGTACCACAAATTAAGTTAGAAGTCAGCCATGTATCGAATATTACGGATTGAAAGGTTATATGAATTGGGAAAGTAAGAAAAACAACATTACAGGAAGAAAGAAATAAAAATTCAATTATCGAACCGGAAGAATTGTTTGTTACACCTTAGTTTCAGTAGTTGGCAGTTATCCGAATTGAGGATTACCATTTGTAATAAGGTATTTTCAAGTTGCAAACCCTTGAATAGTAAAATGCGGTTTGTATCGCATCTCATGCCTTTTTATAGAGCTGGTATCGCGCCCGCCCCGCTTGCTTGGCTTGATACATAGCAATATCGGCATTTCTTAGGAGTATATCATCATCTGTTCCATCATCGGGATAGACAGCGATGCCAATACTCGTTGTCACAACGAGTTGATGAGTATCCATGAGAAAGGGTTTACAAAAACTGTCAACGATCTTTTGTACAACCGAGATCGCATCTTCTATTGTCTCTAGATCTGGGAGTATCAATACAAACTCGTCGCCACCGAAGCGAGCAATGGTATCACCCTTCCTTAGATCTGCATGTAGCCGTTCTGCCGTTGCCTTGAGAGCAAGATCCCCTATATCATGACCTAGGGTATCATTTACGTCCTTAAAATTGTCGAGGTCAAGCATTGCGATTCCTACTTTTTTTTGATTTCTCTGGGCCTGGACTATAGCAATATTCAAGCGATCGGAGAAGAGCTTCCGGTTGGGAAGACCCGTCAGGGAATCATGGTAGGCCATCTGCCGGATCTTTTCCTCTGCCTGCTTTCTCTCAGTTATATCCCTGATCACGACAACAACACCCTCGCTCCCCTTAAGTGATACGGTCATAATCTCCAAGGGGAAAGTTTCGCCAGTGCGTTTCCGGCCAGTTGCCTGTCCAATATGAAAGCCAATTTTATTAATAGAATCGCGTATCTCGGTGGGATGGTTTTTATCCACCCGACGGTCGAGGTAGAGTAAATCCGTCGTCTTATTAATTACCTCCTCCGGAGAAAAACCAAAAATATTTACACTTTCATTGACCATCTGAATTCGGCGGTGGGAATCAACCACCATGATAACTTCCGTCTTGATGCTTGCCAGAATATTGCGTAATTTTCTCTGCCTATAGACCGCATTGCGCCAGCGCCGGTAAGCAACCCACAACAGGGCAAGTATCCAGAAGAAGAGCAAATTGCTCAACCATTGATAGTATTGATATGAGATATACTGTAAGAATGAAATAATATTGAAGAGCAGGTGATATACACCTAGGGAAAGGGCAATAGTAATTGCCACCCACAGGTCTCTCGTTTCACGCTTCGGAATATCGATCTCGATCATAAAAAAACCATTGTCCACCTGAAATAAATAAGGCCTTTTGCCAACAGTCGATGCGTTGGAAAAACGAAACACTTGGGCTTCAGGCGCTGGTAATTACTTATCTGATACTTTCGGTAATCTCCGTATTTGTTTCCCTGCCGGAATACATTATATTATACTGGTAATTCACATTTTTTCCCAGCAGTGTATTCGTAAAGACCTGATAAAAAACAAAATCAGGAATGTCTAAAACTGACCTATCCCAGGTACTTTTACTACACGTCAAATTAGCGTTCAGCCGTTTTTTGATGTTTCCGATTGTAACCTAGCATAAAATAACAAATTTGAAAAATAAAGATTTCAGGAAGTTATCAATATCAAACCTGACATTTTATATTATCCACCATCTTCTTCAATTCCCTTCCCACCTTAAAAAAGGGTAATCTCTTCGGTTTCACCTCTACAGCTTTTCCTGTACGGGGGTTTCTTCCTTCATAAGATTTATACTTCCGTACGCTGAAGCTCCCAAATCCTCTAATTTCAATCCTGCCTCCATTCTTAAGTTCATTTGTAAAACCTTTAAACATTAAATTGACTATCTCCATTGCCCGTTTTTCCGTCAGATTTTTCTTTTCAGCAAGTGCCATAATCACATCGATCTTATTCATACAAAGTCTCCTTTACTGTTGCTTAATGCTCAGTTGATCACACCGTTCTCTTATGCACACTACCAGTGTTTCCAAATCATTTCCCGGCATATTCATCAAGAAGTCCAGATTCTTTCTCGAATAAATAAAGTCGAGAATAATAGGGTGTTTTCCATTAATATTTTCTTCATCTTTCTTCTTCATAATACGACCTCCTCGTTTTAATGGTTCTGGGTGTTGGCGACAAGCGCCGAATAGTCCAGTTTGCAACTCAAATTGTTTACAATAATCAGTCATCAACAGTCCTTATACGCCGGTGATTGAGCCATTCTTCAACGTCTTTGCTTTCATACAAAATGCGGCGGGAAAATTTTAGAAATGGAACTCCCTCACCACGCATCCGCAGATTGGCAAGTTGCCCTGGTGTGGTCCGTAGTAATGTCGCCACTTCTTTTGCCGTTAAGAACCGCCGCTCCATATGTTGATCACCTCCTTTTTATTTCTGACTTCTGGTGGTGATCATACTCATATTTTTATCAATAAATATAAGCAGTTAGAAGTTTATAAAGGGGGTTTATAGGGTAGAAAGTGATTTAGAATAAAAGTATTTTTTATAGCCGAGGGGTTGAGGAAGATGTGATCATTGTAGTTGTATAATACTTAAAAAATGTTTTTGATGTTAGCTATAGGTTAGCAAAAATAAAAAAAAGGGGTAACCATAAATGGTTAACCCCTTGATTTGTTTGGTGCGCCCAGGAGGATTCGAACCTCCGACATCCGGATTCGTAGTCCGACGCTCTATCCAGCTGAGCCATGGGCGCAAAATATGCTGATCACGGGTATGAACCCCAAAGAAACTTAGGGGTATTGTGCCCTCCACTTTGCGGGATAATTCGACCTACAAGCTTCAGTGCACTCTGTTTCTGAAGCTTGGGTCTCATTACAACTTGCCAATTCCAATAGGTTGCGCTTTTGGAATTGGAGTTTCACAATACAATTTAAGACTATTTTAGTAGCACATTAATAGAATCAACACAATTTTTCAAAAAAAACTGGCGGAGAGAGCGGGATTTGAACCCGCGGTACACCTTTAAAGGGCGTACAATCGCTTAGCAGGCGATCGCTTTCGGCCACTCAGCCATCTCTCCGCTTTTTATTCAGCCGATATTTATTTTTTTAATCCTTGACGGATTTCACAATTTGGCGGAGGGAGCAGGATTCGAACCCGCGAACCTTTCGGTCAACGGTTTTCAAGACCGCCGCCATAGACCACTCGGCCATCCCTCCATAAATTAATGTATTTCTTCGATTATCCTTCAGATCACCTTAAGGAGTAATTCGTTCCAGACCTCTCATATAGGGACGCAAGGCTTCCGGTATCAAAACACTGCCGTCTGCCTGCTGATAATTTTCCAGTATCGCCACAACTGTTCTGCCTACAGCCAGACCGGATCCGTTTAACGTATGGACAAAATCTACTTTCCCGCTGTCTGCTCTGCGAAAGCGGATCGAAGCACGGCGCGCCTGAAAATCATCGAAGTTGCTGCACGAAGAAATTTCCCGATACGTATTTTGTCCCGGCATCCAGGCTTCCACATCATAAGTCTTGGCAGAAGAAAAGCCGAGATCAGCAGTACAAAGGCAAACTGTGCGATAAGCAATTCCTAATTTTTCAAGAACTTCCTCCGCATTGGCGGTCAACTTTTCCAACTCGTCATAAGAAGTTTCCGGTTTAGAAAACTTCACCATTTCCACTTTATTGAACTGATGCTGACGGATCAATCCCCGCGTATCCTTGCCATAAGATCCGGCTTCCGACCGGAAACAGGGAGAATACGCAACTAAATAAATAGGCAGCTTGTCTTCTTCCAGAATTTCATCGCGGTAAATATTGGTTACCGGGACTTCGGCAGTCGGAATAAGATAATATTCCATTCCTTCAATTTTAAAAAGATCTTCCTTGAATTTTGGCAACTGGCCTGTGCCCGTCATGCTTTCCGCATTCACCATGAAAGGCGTCAACACTTCCGTGTATCCGTGTTTTTCCACATGTAAGTCAAGCATGAAATTGAATAGTGCCCGCTCAAGCTGAGCACCAGCGCCGCGATAAACCGTAAAACGCGCTCCGGTAATTTTTGCCCCACGCGCGAAATCAAGGATATTTAAGCTTTCACCAAGTTCAAAATGCTGTTTGGGCTCAAAGCTGAAAACAGGTTTTTCTCCACAAGTGCGTACTAATGCATTATCTTCGGAACCTTGCCCTCGCGGCACTGATTCATGCTGAACATTCGGCACGATCATAACAAAAGCATTAAGTTCTTCTTCTGTTACCTTTAAACTTTCATCATATTCTTTTATCTTTACCGAGACATTGCCCATCTTTTCGATAAGCGCTGAAGCGTCCTCTTTCTTTTTCTTGAGTTCGCCGACTTGCTTGGAAACGTTGTTACGCTCATTGCGCAATGTCTCCACTGCCTGCAAAATATCACGTCTTTTTGCGTCTAAATCTATAAAACGGTCAAAATCAATTTTTTGACCCCGATCGTCCATTTTTTGACGGACAAAGTCAATGTTTTGCCTTAAGTATTTAATATCCAGCATATTTTTCTCTTGTAAAACCTACCTATTATAAAGACAGAATTTCCTATCATCTTGAGTTGGTGAAGTCAATGATTTTGTCCAGTGAACCATTTTTATTGGCGGTTAAAGCTTCTTAAATAAGCTATGAATTTTCGGTCTTTTCAAAAAACATGTACAAACTCATAATTTTAAAGAAGCGATGTGTGACGTATCAATCTAATTGGTTTTGCAGGTATTATTTATTTTCGTTTCCAATTCTTTTTTACTTATATCTTTAATCACGACGGTTTTATTTCGTGATTTTGCGCCGCAGGATATTTCCATCTGGCTTTTCTTCAGCCCCAGCTCCTTGGCTAACAATTTGATACAAGCCTCGTTGGCCGCTCCTTCCACAGGCGGTGCGGTAACCTTTACTTTGAAGGCACCATCTTGCACGCCCGCTATTTCCGTGCGGGAAGCATGTGGGATTACGTGAATATCAAAAGTCAGACCTTTTTTCGACTCTTTTAAACTGATCATGTTATTCAAAGGAAATTGCCTTTCTTAAAAAATTAAAGATGGGTAGCCATTTGAATCATAGTTTCCACTAAGAAATATTTTAAAAAGACAATTGCCAGGATAACGATAACCGGTGAAAAATCGATCCCTATATTGCCCATGGGTAGCCTTCTGCGTATAGGCCGAAGAACCGGCTCGGTAAAGCGATACAAAAGGACCACGATTTGATTATAGGGGTCGGGATTAACCCATGATATCAAAGCACGAAAAACGATAATCCACATATAAATCGTTAACACGATATCAATAACCTTCGCCAGCGCAATAATAAAATTACTTAAAACAAACATAATAACCTCACTAATCAATTAGTGTTCAACCTTCTCTGGAAATCGCGACTGAAATTGCTGATGCAAATTTGTCCAGAGCCATATTAAACTCCGCCGGTTTTTCCAACATAACCATATGGCCGGCGCCGTCAATGATTTCCAGCGTTGCCCCGCTGATGCCCGTTGCAAGTTTGCGGGAAAAATCCAACGGCGTCATTTTATCTTCTACTCCGCAGATAACCAGAGCAGGTACTTTGATTTTACCTAACTCTTGGATCAAGTCCAATTCATTGCAAGCCAAAAGATCGCCATATAAAACTTCAACGCTTGATTGGGAAAGATTTTTTTGCAACGGAGCGGAAAATTTGGAACGATTTCCCTTGGCTAGTGAATATTTGCAGATTAAATCCATTACCTCTGCCGGCACTTCCGGCGGATTTGTTTTTAAGAATTCCAGGAATAAAGGGTTAACCGGCATTTTCATTCCGCCGCCAGCCAACACAATTCCAGCAACTTCCTGCGGGTAATTTAGTGCAAACCGAAGCGTGATAGCCGCACCCAGCGAATGCCCAACAAGTACGGCTCCGGTTAAATCGAGGACATCCAGCAACTTCTTTATCCATTCACCGTAGCGCGTGACATCATTTTCTCCGTTGCCTTCGGAATGGCCGTGCCCGGGAAGATTAATGGCGGCTATGTTATATTTTTTGTGCAGTCTGCCGTACTGATGCGACCAGACGCTGTGATTGCCGCCGGAACCATGGATAAAAACCAGATTTTGTCTGCGCGCATCAAAATCGCTTTTATTCACCCAGCAGGCAATCTTGATCGATTCAATATTAAAATATTTCAGCATTTTTTTAAATCCCGTGGGAGTTAAATATCACAAAATTAAAAATTAATGCAATGAAAGAAAAGAATGCTGAGAATTTGCTGATAATCAGGAATAAGAATTGCTTCCTGTAACAAACAAAACATTAACTGAAACTACAATGCTAGACTTCAATCCATAATAAACATAATTCACGCCCGGCGACAAAAATCGGCACGTCACTCCGCATTTTATGGTCAGTATTTTCATTGACATACAAGGCGGAGTTTCTTATAGTACCAACAAGCAGGGTTTTGAAGAGAAGGTTTTTAAAAACGAACATTCTGGAGTAAATAAAGGAGGAATGAATCGTTATGGAAGAACAAAGACTAGCGCCAAGACTGGAGGAGGAGAACGAGATTACCATAACGGTCGTCTCCAATAGAAAAAATCTTCCTAAAGAAAAAATTATATATAACTGTAGCGAGGATATCTCTATGTCCGGCACTAAAATTCGGGGCAATTTTCTTTTGCCTGTGGATACCCTCCTCATGGTAGATTTCACATTAAAGACTCTGCAGCAAAAGATAATCGCTATCGGAAAAGTAAAATGGATTAAAATCATTATTGAAGATGAATCGTATGAGGCGGGAGTGGAATTCGTCAATGCACCCATCGATGCGATCAAGAAACTTGAGGATTACATCTCGTGGAAGCAAAAAAACAAAGAATCTTAATTCGATTTAAACATACTTGTCTAAAATGTTTCCTTTCCTGTAACAAACCAATCGCCAACCGCGGCTAAAATGTAAGA
The DNA here is from genome assembly GCA_963710575.1 of uncultured delta proteobacterium. Classification (GTDB taxonomy): domain Bacteria; phylum Desulfobacterota; class Syntrophia; order Syntrophales; family Smithellaceae; genus Smithella. The sequence goes on from CAVQAL010000006.1 coordinate 193,169, forward strand.
TTTCAATCGTAATCAATAAGACGATGTAATTTTTTCTTTTATAAAAGAAAAAATTCGGATATTATTAGTTTAACAATAAAAACAATAGGAGATGGATTATGCAATATCAAGTTGTTTCCAGTAGAGGATGGACGCCGGACGCTGCAGTTAGAGAATTAGAAAAAAAAGTTAATGATTTAATAAAAGAAGGATGGGAACCCATAGGTGGTGTTGTGGTAACTGCTTTCAATGACAACGTATACCAAGCACTTATAAAAAGATAGACAGTTTTTTAGGAAAAAGTGAAGTTCGGATAAAGCCATTAAAATAATGACGGCAGGAGGCTTGCTGATGCTTAAAGGAAAAAAGATAGCAATCATTGGCGGTGGGAAAATGGGAAGCATCATTGCCCAGGGTTTAATCGCGCATAAAATTATTCCCGCCAAGAATATTATCGTTACGGACATTGACGCCGCAAGACTGGAATTCCTCCGTTCGTCGATGAAGTTAAAAGTTTCTCAAAATAATGGAAAAGCCGTAAAAGGCGCGGACATAATCATCCTCGCCGTTAAACCGCAAAACATGGCTGCAACACTCAAAGAGATTAGTTCCGCAGTTGATAAATCAAAAATAGTAATTTCCATTGCCGCGGGAATCACGACAAATTTTATTGAGAAATCTTTGATTAAAGGCGTCCGGGTTCTAAGAGTAATGCCTAATACACCGGCTCTTATCGGCGAGGGAGCGGCGGCAGTGGCCAAAGGAAGCTGCGCTAAAAAAAGCGATGTCCAATTAGCGCATGTTATTTTCAATGCCGTGGGCATAAGCGTTGAAGTTGAAGAAGCGCTGATCGATGCAGTAACGGGATTGAGCGGTAGCGGGCCCGCTTATTGTTTTTTGATCATTGAAGCGTTGATCGATGCCGGAGAACAAGTGGGTTTGCCGCGGGATTTGGCGGCAAAACTTGCCATGCAAACCATGTTAGGATCTGCTCGTCTTTGCCTTCAGAGCGATAAACATCCGGCGCAATTGAGGGAGATGGTTACATCGCCCGGAGGCACCACGGTTGCCGGACTAAAGGCTCTGGAAGAAGGAAAAATCCGGGCAACAATTATCTCCGCCGTTGAAGCGGCTACTAAGCGATCGAAAGAATTAGCTAGCGGCAAATAATATGTGCAGGTTAGAAATTTATCTTGCAAGCAACTTCGGGATTAACTTCTAATCTGATGAGTGGTTTTATATCCTACGCCCCATCTTTTTTACGAACACACACCTTTTTTATTTTAAAGGTTCCGCGCTATATTTACCGATCATATTCGCTAGCCTTCTATATGTGTGCAAAAAACTATTTCTGAAAAATTATGTTGCTTTTTTTCGGATTCGCTATTATTAAGGACACCATTACGCCGTCTACTACTCTTTCAATATTCTCTTAATCTTATTGTTCGCGTATATTATCTATTCTTACCAAATCGAAAACGGCGTTCAAAGATGGTGTTTGATTTCCAATCAAATTAAGCAACGGTATAATTATTGTATGTCTTATATTAATTTACAAGATGGGAGAAAAGCAATGATTCAGGATAAAATAGTAGCTCATTATCAGGATGGCCGGCTGTTTAAAGGTGTCACCACCAATTTTATTCCCAATAAAGACTTTTTTCATGTTATTCCGATGGATTCCCCGCCGGGAAGCAAACTGGTGGAATTACGCACTGCCGGCTTAAAAGGATTATTTTTTGTTAAGGATTTCGGTGGCAACCCGAATTACAATGAAAAAAAGGAATTCGATTCCTCAAAATTGCCAGTTGGGCGCAAGATAAAGATAGTTTTTAAAGATGGGGAATTAATGGTCGGCACAACTGTTCAATATCCGCAGGATGGTCTGGGATTCTTTGTCGTCCCTGCGGATACCAACTCCAATAACGAAAGTTGTTTTGTTGATAAATCGGCGACTCAGCAAATTTCGTTAATCTGAATTTGAATAATTAAGGATAGATGTATCTAATTTGCCGGGATTCCGGTAATTCTTGTTCGTGTTATATTCACTTATTCAGTATATTTGTTACGCGCTCAATATCCGTTTTTGCCTCTGCCACCATTCTTTCGAGAAGGTCTTTGCACGTAGGAATATCCTTTACCAGCCCCACTGTTTGTCCCATCATCATAGGAGCATCGTCAACCTTACCGAATTCCCACGCATCTTTTACCCGTTGCCCCGATATAAGCGGGATAAGTTGTTCCAGGCCGCCGCACTTTGCTTCCACAGCCAAAACCTCTTCGACAATCTTGTTTTTGATTGCCCGGCCTTGCAAGCCGATAGATTTGCAGATAAGAGTTGTCTCATATTCCTGCCGCCGGATAATTTCCTGCTTGATGTTATCATGCACCTCGCACTCCTGCGTGGCGACAAAGCGGGTCGCCATCATAACTCCCTGAGCGCCGAGAGCAAGTGCCGCCGCCATAGTGCGGCCATCAGCGATACCCCCCACAGTCACAACCGGAATTTTCACTGATTCGGCAATGCGCGGCGTGAGCAGCATTGTGGTCACATCATCATTGAGCGGATGACCGCCTTCTTCGATTCCCGCGGCATAAATTCCATCGTAACCCGTCTTCTCAGCATGCACAGCATGACGCACCGATCCCACCTTGTGGAAGAGTTTGACACCCGCTTTTTTTAGAAGATCTATATATTCTCTGCCTACCACCTTGTCCAGCGGTGTACCGGATATTTCCAGTCCGGCGACCTTTTCTTCCAGGCAAACACGCACATACATTTTGTGATGCTCGGCTGTAATATGCACCGATGGCAGAATGGTTATATTCACCATGAAAGGCTTGTCTGTCAGTTTTCTTGTCAACTTAATGGCATCACGGAATTCCTCATCGGTCGAATAGTTTCCGGCAGTCAGATTTCCTATGCCGCCGGCATTAGATATGGCCGCGCAAAGATTTGGTTTGCAAAGCCACATCATGGCGCCGCATATGATTGGATATTTGACTCCGAACATTTCTGTAATGGCTGTTTTCATCTTTCTTCCACCTCATTAATTTTTTTGTAATAAGTAGAACCCACTCCTGCAAGAGCAAGGGGTTTCAAGCCGCAGAATTAAAATTCTTAACGCTGTTTAATCAGACATTACCAGAGAATTAATTTTGGCTGACGGCGGCATAAAATCCGAGTCTAATACTTTGATAACATCATTATACAGTCTCTTTTTCATTTCACCTAAAATTCCCCGTTTTTTCTGGAGGGTTTTGGCGAAAACTACGGACGAGGCCATAAGATCTTCCTGATTGGCGCAGGCCTTTACAATAATGTTATTTTTTTCCAGTTCCGGTGCAGTGTAACGATTTCCGGTAAACTGCATTTGTGATAATAGGTGCATGGGAATGGCTTTTTTAACAAAAGCGTTCATGCCCCATCTAAAGGGAATGCCGATATTTACTTCCGGAAAGCAGAAGAAACCGCGGTCCGACCGCATGAATCGAAAATCGCAGGCGCAGGATAATATCGATCCATTGCCAAAAGCATGTCCGTTAATCGCCGCGATTGACAGCACTGGAGCAAGAAGCAGTTTCTTAAAGACAATATCCATCTCGTTGATGAAATCACTGACAGGCTGATGGTCATTTTTTTCCATTTGTCCCATTATCCACACAACGTCTATGCCCTGAGAAAAATTCTTCTCGTCATTTGAGGTAAGAATAAGGGCGGTTATTGATTTATCAGCGATGATCTCATCCAGCATAGCGTTTAAGGTTTTGGCAAATACAAGGTTTTGCCTGTTTTCGCCATTGGTCATCGTGATAATTGCTACGGTTTCATCTTTAATCCATGTCATGATAGGCATATAGTTTTTTCCTTTCCTTTTTCGCAATATGTTATTGGCGCCCAGCCAAAGGGACGCATTTAATTTATGAAGATATCGATTCGCAAAATACGTTAAATTATATCATTTGAACGCTGTATATTTGCCGAAGCGCAAGGAGTATAAGAAGTCCCATCTTGTATGTCAAGAACATAATGGCGCAAAATATTTGTGACATAATATTCAATAAGCAACTCTGAATTTTGCGGTTTAAAACCATAAATTCTTAAGGATGGCCTTGATAATTTCCTTGACAAATTATCGGGTTATGCTAACTGGCTATTCATGGACGGCCTGCCGGTACAATGATTTTGTATGCCGGACTGTATTCAATAGAAACCTACGATGGTAAGGAGAAGCTCATGAATTCAGATGATAAGATCGCTTTGATTGATAATGAACATGATCTTGATAAAATATTGAAGACCAACGATAAAGTGATCGCTCTCGTTTACGCGTCCTGGTGTCCTTTTTGCAGAAAATTTCTGCCTGTATTTCAGCAGTATGCTCAAGAAGAACAACATTATTTTTTGTGTGTTCAGGATGACCAGGAAAGCATCGGAGACAAATATTCAATAGACATTTTCCCCACTATTCTTTTCTTTGAAAAAGGCTCCCTATCCAAACGCCTCGACGGCAAACCGGGTGTGGGATTAAGCGAAAAACAATTGGTGGAGTTTGTACGCAAGATATAATTGTCTTCTTAATCTATTTTCTGTTGTCTTTTTTTGAGAACAGGAATGCGGCTTTCGCAAGGAACTCCTGTCTGGCACAAACCGCATCCGGCATAACCCCCGATGTATCCTGATCCATATGCGCCTTCCGCCCAGGGCTTCTGCTTCACAAAGAGCACTTCAAAGCATTTGAGTTTGTCATGGCCCTTTTCGCTTATTGCGCCACCGGGACAACGAAGGATACATTTCCCGCACTTGCCAGCGGCATAAAAAAGACAATTTGCAAGATGGTTTTCATACGGTTTTTCGGATGGTTTCAGTTTAATGTCGACAATTATACTCCCGCAGCGCATGGCCAGCCCTTTGGAAGTGATAAAGCCTTCGTTGAGGCTGAAAGTGCCCAGCCCGGCAGCATAAGCGATATGCCTTTGCGACCAGTTGGAGGTAAAGCCGTCGGAGACTTGCAAAATTTTAAAGTAAGGCGATATTTCCGGAGCAAGAGCATGAGTTCCCATCGCTTCTAAAAGCGATACCAAATATGTGGACAACCCGGTGATAAAATCCTGCCCTTGCCAGCGGGTATGATTCCAACGCAGAGACGGGCCTTCTTTCTCTCTGGCATTAGCCCGCAGTGTTTCGCGGTTAATAGGTAGTACGAAAGAAATAACACTTACGTCGGCCAGTTGAGGTGCTTTGTCCTTCAATGTTTCGGTGAGGTGTAGAGTAAGCATCTCTTTCGGACTAAGGTGAAGTTCATGCACCACTTTTTTATACTCGGTGAATAACGGATCATCGCTGTCGGCAAAGCCGATCAGCGGTTGATCAAAGATCGGTTCTCCTCCAAATGATTCCAGCCGATTCAATGGACTCGTTTTGACGAATTTTTTGATGGCCTTTTCAATGAAGCGTTCGGGATTTGTATCAAACCGCTCTTTTGTTCGTTTATTTGCTGTAAAAGTCGTCATTAATGCAATACTCTCCTTTAGCGTCTTCATCATAATCACTTTGTAAGATTTATGAGCCTTTTAGTAATTATCAGCCCCGTACTATTTATTCAACATTTTTATAGTAGCGCCCCTTCCGGCGGAAGCCGGGAGATTTCAATTGGAAATTGGTTTGACATATACTCTTTTCGTTACTAAACTAATTCTATGATTTAAGAGTGACAAAGCTGATTCAATGTAGAAAAACTATGTCTATGTGAATATTGGAGGAGGTATCAAGCAATGGCATTAAAAACTGCTGAACAATATGAAGAAAGCCTGCGTAAAATGAATTTTAAAGTATATCTGCTGGGTGAATTGGTGAAAAATCCGGTGGATAATCCGATAATCAGGCCATCCATGAATTCCGTAAAAATGACCTATGCTTTGGCTCAAGATCCTCAGCATGAAGATCTGATGACAGCAAAATCCCATTTGACAGGGGAAAAAATAAACCGGTTCTGCCATTTGCACCAAAGCACTGAAGACCTGATTAAGAAAGTAAAATGCAGCGTCTGCTGGGGCAGAAAACAGGCTCCTGTTTTCAGCGTTGTGTTGGAATGGACGCCATCAATGCCGTGGACAGCGTAACATTTGAAATGGATGAAAAACTTGGCACTAAGTATCATGATCGTTTTATCAAATTTCTTAAAATGATCCAGGAAGAAGATTTGACGTGGACGGCGCTATGACTGATCCCAAAGGCGACCGCGGCCTGTCTCCCGGCAAACAGGCCGATCCCGACCTCTATACTCATGTAGTGGAAAAAAGAAAGGATGGCATTGTCGTGCGTGGCGCCAAAGCGCACCAGACAGGAGCCATCAATTCGCACTGGATTCTGGTGATGCCGACTATCGCCATGACCAAAGAAGATGCCGATTACGCCCTTTCTTTTGTCGCGCCTGCCGACGCGGAAGGCATATCCTATATTTATGGCCGGCAATCCTGCGATACGCGGAAACTGGAAGGCTGTGAAATAGACGTGGGCAACCGGCAGTTCGGCGGCCATGAGGCTCTTATGGTTTTTGATAATTTGTTTGTTCCCTGGGAAAATGTTTTGATGTGCGGCGAATATGAATTCAGCGGCGCTCTGGTGGAACGATTTGCCGGATATCATCGCCAGAGTTACGGCGGATGCAAAGTCGGCGTCGGCGACGTGCTCATCGGCGCGGCGGCTCTGGCTGCCGATTACAATGGCGCGTCCAAAGCATCCCACGTTAAAGACAAACTGATTGAAATGATACATCTGAACGAAACGCTCTACTCCTGCGGCATTGCCTGCTCGTCGCAGGGACATAAGACCGCTTCCGGCAACTACCTGATTGATTTATTGCTGGCCAATGTCTGCAAACAGAACGTCACCAGGTTTCCTTATGAAATATCCCGGCTGGCCGAAGATATTGCCGGTGGATTAATGGTAACAATGGGTTCGGAAAAAGATTTGCGTCACCCGGAAATCGGCAAGTTAGTCGAAAAATATTTTAAAGGGGTCGCTTCGGTATCCACGGAGAATCGCTGCCGCATTTTAAGATTGGTGGAGAATATTACTTTAGGCACAGCCGCAGTCGGCTATCGCACGGAATCCATGCATGGCGCGGGTTCGCCGCAAGCTCAGCGAATTATGATTTCACGCCAGGGCAATCTGGAGCAAAAGAAAAAACTAGCTAAAGAAATTGCCGGGATTAAAGATTAACCGGGTTTGATCTGGAATCCAACAACATAGGAATGAAGCTAATAGGCATAAAATACTGCGGCGGCTGTAACCCTCTTATCGATAGGGTAAAGCTGGTTTGCGAAATTGGTAAAGCTCTGCCGCCGGAATACAGTTTGACGACGAATCTATCCTCAAATCCGTGGGATGTAGGAATTCTTATTTGCGGCTGTCCAACGGCTTGCGTGGATAAACCTGATATAAGAGAACTTGCCCGGAAGTGGATTATTATAGCCGGCAAGTCCATTGATCTGGACAATGTGCCGGAGAAAAGACTGGCTGATGTTGTTGTTCGGAAAATCACGGGTATGGAACCACAAAGCGAGCTTTGGTAACTTATTTCCGTAGCAGGCTGCGGAGTATTCAACCCTCCGCCTTTGGCTGGATTAAATCATTGGGTCTAGCTGTCGCCGATTATTTTTCTATTTGATTTCATGAAGTTATAAATTGCCCCTAATTTGTTTATTTTTGACTAATAGTCATGTGTGACTTTGGAATAATATTATATTTTGTAGTAAGGCTATGAAATAAAATAATACTTGACAGTTAGACTATGATGATATAGCTTAAAACCAGAATCACCGTAAGGCATGATTATGGTAGATAAGAGCAAAACAAAAACCAGAAAAGACCGCATCATGGATGCGGCTCTGCGTATATTTGCAGAAAAAGGTTTCCAAAGCGCGACAATCACTGAAATCAGTAAAGAGGCCGGGGTTTCGGAAGCTACAATCTACGAGTATTTCGGAACAAAAGAAGATCTCCTCTTTGCCATTCCTGAAAAAATATCCAACGAAACCTTTGAGAAATCATCAAAGGTAATACCTTACATTAAAGGAGTGGAAGGGAAAATAAGGGCCATATTGCTGTTCTATGTGCAGCTTTATCAATCGAATCCCCATTATTCTGCTTTGATTTTGCTTCAGCTCATGTCGAACAAGAGGTTTCGCCATACGCCCGCCCATGCCGCAATACGCCGGTCGTCTCATAAACTTTTGGACTGTATCAGGACAGGAATCGAAGAGGGCACATTCAAAAAGGATTCCAATCCCTATTTGATCCGCTCCATGTTAATGGGCGCCATCGAACACTTATTCATTCACTGGCATATGCAGGGAATGCCGAAGCGAAAAACGAGCATCTCGGACATGCTCGACCCGTTAATCGAAATTATTTTAGACGGTATCCGCGCCAAGAAAGAAGAGACCGGCGCAACACTGTACCTGAAACTCGAGGACGCAGATGCTTTAGAAAAACTTTTACAGAAAAAAGGTGAGGGAAAATCCTCAAAAGATAAAAACAAGTAACCATTTTTAACAAAGAAAAGGGGTATTACCATGAGAACAAAAGAAGATTTTATAAAGGCTCTGGAAAAAATGAAGCGGAATATTTATTTTGACGGGAAATTAATCGACCGGACGGACGAGATTCAGATGGATTGTATCAACACCATCGGCACAACTTATGATGAGGCGGCCAAGCCGGAAAATGAAGAATTGATGACAGCGATTTCACATCTCACCGGTGAGCGGATTAACCGCTTCACCCACATCCATCAAAACACAACGGATTTACATCGTAAACAGGATATGACCCGCATGCTCTGCCAGAAGGTTTGCGGATGCATTCAGCGCTGCATGGGCATCGACGGCACGAACGCCATTTACAATGTTTCGTTCGAAGCGGACAAGGTGAAACCAGGCGAGACCAATTATCATGAAAACTTTAAAAAATGGCTTACCCGTTTCCAGCGAGAAGATTTAATCGCAGCCTGCGCGCAGACCGATACGAAGGGCGACCGGATGCTGCGTCCTGCCGAACAACCCAATCCCGGCTCTTATGTGTATATTAAAGAAAGAACCAAGGACGGCATCATTGTGGAAGGTTGCAAGGTCCATATCTCTGAAGCCTCCGTCGCCGATGAAATTCTCGTTCTGCCCACGCGTGCTCTCAGATCAGAAGACAAGGACTACGCCGTGGCTTTTGCCGTTCCCGCCGATTACGAAGGCGTTAAACAGGTTCTTACCATCCATAACCTTCGTCCGCGTGAACATTACAAGCGCGGTTTCACGCCGGGCCTAACCGATTCCTATCTCATTTTTGAAAACTGTTTCATACCCTGGGAGAGAGTATTCCTGGCCGGTGAACATCAGCATGGCGGTATTCTGGCTTTGCTTTTCGCTTTATTCCATCGTCATTCCTATTCCGGCTGCAAACCGGCAATCGGTGACGTGATTCTGGGGACGGCAGCCCTGGCGGCTGAAGTCAATAACATTCATAAAGAATCCCATGTTCGCGAAAAACTCGCCGAGATCATCATGACCATCGAACTGGGTTATGCCGCAGGCTACACAGCGTCTGACCTGGCTAAACCGGAAGTGTATATTCCCGGCATGGGTTTTGTACCCTTCGGTCCCGGTTCCTATATTCCGCATTCCATTTACTGCAATGTCGGACGCTGTCTGTCCGGCGAAGCGGTTTTTCGTGAGGCGGAAATTCTGTGTGATATTTCCGGCGGTGTTACGGCGACCTTCCCCCACGAAGGGGACTTTGCTAATCCGGAGATCGGCGAATCGCTTCTGAAATACACCAAGCGAAATCCGAAGATGACCGCTGAAGACCAGGCTCAGTTCTGGCGTTTTCTGGGCGATGAACTGTGCTCGGCTACAGGCGGATGCAAATTGATTGGAAATTACCACGGTGGCGGTTCTCCGATCATGGAGCAGATTGCCATCACGACGCAGTACGACATTGAGTCCCGCAAGAAGCTGGTGAGGTACATGGCCGGAATGAGCGGCGGCGACAGGGATGTCTTCAGCAAAAAGATGAAAACTGCAAAGTAAGCCGGCAAAGAAGACTGTTTAAATTAAAATATCACATCTTATTCCCACCCGCAAAGAGGGAATAAGATGTGTGTTTAATATTTTAAGGAGAATTAAATTATGTTCGATATATCTCAGTTTTCATTGAAAGGAAAAATAGCCGTGATCACAGGCGGCGGCCGCGGTATCGGTCAGGCCATAGCGTTTGCTTTCGCCAAGGCCGGAGCCAAAGTGGTCATCACCAGCCGCAAGGCACAGGATCTGGAAGCAACAGCAAACGAAATTAAAGCTTTTGGCGGCGAAGCATTTCCACTTCCGGCTCATCTGGGCAAAGCGGGAGAAATAAAAAAAATGATCAACACCGTTATGGAAAAATTCGGCCGAATCGATATTTTGGTAAATAATGCCGGGGCGAGCCCCGCCATGGGTTCCGTCCTCGAATGTGACGAACGCCTCTGGGATAAACTGATGGACATTAACTTGAAGGGTGCTTATTTTATCAGCCAGGCCGCGGCCAATATTATGGTAAAGCAGGGCGGCGGAAAAATAATCAATATTGCTTCCGTTGACGGGTACAATCCCGAGCCGGGTTTGAGTATCTATTCTATTTCCAAGGCCGGGATGCGAATGGTTACGAGAGCATTTGCGAGTGAATTGAATTCCTATAATATTCAGGTAAACACTATTGCTCCTGGACCAATAAGCACTAAGATGATGGATTCCCACTGGGGACACCTACCGCCGGAAGAAGCTCAAAAAGCGAAAGAAGCTGTGGAAAAAATGTTGCCCAGTGGCCGCATAGGCAATCCCGATGAAATCGCGGGCGCCGCTCTATATCTGGCATCCGCTGCTTCCAACTATACGACCGGAGCGGAGATTATCATCGACGGCGGCTTATTGCTGGGCAATCATTGATCCAGGTAATAATAATTCTAAAGGAAGTTTTCGCCATGTTGGCTAAAATTTCCGGCAATGTACGGTTCTATGTGTTTTGCGTTCTCCTTAAGGGATAGCGCTTTCAATCAAAGCGCTATCCCGCTGGTAGAGTCGTCGCCTTCTCCTTGCCCCGGTTAAGTGAGACAAAAATTTATCTTGACGTTTGCCTTCTTTTGCAGGAAATAATCACCAACAGTTAAGCACAAATATAACATTGATAAAAAGGAACCGTTTAGTATGCTCAGCCGCACCAACGCAGTATTAATCATTATTGATATTCAGGGCAATCTAGCCCAGGCAATGCACGACAAGGAAAATCTTTTTTCCAACAGCGTAAAATTGATTCAGGGCTTTAAAGCCTTTAATCTTCCGATCATCGTCACCGAGCAGATTCCACAAAAACTGGGGCAAACAATACCGCAAATAGCCGCGCAATTAGAGGGCATTAATCCTATCGCCAAAGAAACCTTCAGCTGCTGGGATGATCGAAATTTCATCAAGCAACTGAAAGCGTTGAGCCGCAAACATATAGTTCTTGCCGGGATTGAATGCCACGTTTGCGTTTATCAAACCGCCCTTGATCTTATCTCCAACGGATACAATGTTCATCTGGTGTCAGATGCCGTTTCTTCACGCACGCCGGAAAACCGCCAGGTCGGAATAGGCGCGATGAGAAGCGCTGGCGCGCATATCACCTCTATGGAGATGGTTTTATTTGAACTGCTGCGCACCGCCGCCGATCCGAAATTCAAAGATATTTTTAAGATTGTAAAATGAAATGTTGCCAGCTGAAGTAAATCCCGGCGAGTTATAAATCATTCCTCCTCCGGCTGGCGCCGGTGTATTAAAAATCGTGGGATTAATGATTGATCTTTAGTTCAAAATCGTCCCGCTCTTCTTCCAACTCGCGCAACAACTTTACAACCCGGTCGAAATCCTTGCCCATCAACTTCCGGGAATTATCCGCGTGCGTCCAATTGATCTCAAACGGTCCTTCAATATCTGTGGCAAGGACATCCCAGAGCGCGTCGAGATTGCGTCCGAAGTGCGCAGGCAGTTTCATGAGACTTGAAATCCGGTCATAGAAATCAGCAAGCGATCCTATTTTGTTCCCATCCAGGGTGTATCGTTTTACCGGCATGGCGGGACCTCCGTAAATGTCCGGTAGTGGTCAACCGTCACAAACCGCACACCGTCGGCGGAAAAGATCAGGCGTTTACTACCCCGATGCCCACCCTGATAATCAAGATCCGCCTCACGCCATTTATTATTCGGCAACCGGCTCTCCATGTTTTTGAAATGATCTCCGCCCATGCTCGATCCTTTTAGCGCGCTCACGGACCACAGGTCTTTGCCCGGTCTCCATCCCTGTGCCCGGGCCTCCCTCTTGTTGACGAACTTCGTCGGCAGCTTTTTGTTGTTCGTCTTGTTGAGGCTGCGGAATATTTCTATCAGTTCCTGTTCGTCGATTCCCGGCGAGAGCCGTGCATTGAGTGCATGGACGACTTTCTCACAGGATTCAGCATACACCTGCGCCGCAAGGAAGATGCCGATGAACAAGACGAGGGGGAAAATAATAGGGATAGTCAGTGTCCGTTGTTTCATTGTTGTAACTCCAATTTATTTGTTACTTAATATGCGAAAATTATTTTTCTAAATCAAGAAATAAATAGTTGAACGATTTATTATTCCAGCAATAAAATATCTTAACGCCGTCATTCCGGCGAAGGCCGGAATCCAGTTACCAATAGTGAATTGCCAGCCAAATCGTAATATTGTTCGGGTCTGTCCAGGTAACTTTGTGTTTGGTGTGCGCGGGAATATTTAAATAATCACCCTTTTTTAGATTAAACTCGTCTCCGCTCTCGAAGAGAATTGATCCGGAACCTTCCAGAACAATAACCCACTCGTTTTCCTTCTGATCATACCATCCGTTTTCCGGAGAGGTATGGCCCTGCGAAACAATTCTTTCGATCCTTATATTTTTATGACGCAGTAATTCATCGAATACTTCCTGCTCTAATTTATCCGGCAATAAAGAAAATATATTTCCCATAGGTTGATACTCTTATTTTTTTGGAATTGACATAATGCAAAAATCAGCGGCGCGGCACCTCTTATGCGCCACGGCACTACTTCATCTTTGATTTCGACTTGATTTTTTTGCCGGCAACCATAAAGTTGCCGCTTCCCAGATGATGAATCGTCCGCGGGTTTTTCACTGCGGGGTTAATCCAGGCTTTCACGACTTCAAGGATAAAAAAACAATACTCGGCGACCATCTTTGTGTCAACCACCCGGCATTCAAGATTTGCATAGCATTCCTCTATGAGTGGCGCTCCGACTTTTGAAGTGGGCTTTGGCGTCAGTCCGAATTTCTTGAATTTGTCTATCTTTGCACCCGACGTATTGCCGCAGCCCACGACCTTTTCAGCAATCTCCACTGTGGGAATGTTGATCACGCATTCTTTGGTTGCCTTCAATATGCCGAAGGAATAGTTGCGATTACTGATGACACAACCCACCAGTGGCGGCTCAAACTCCATCATCGTCTGCCAGGACATTGGCATGACGTTTTGTTTTCCTTTCCGGGAGGTCGTGACCATGACAACCGGCCCCGGTTCGAGCAAGCCATAGACCTTGGAAAGAGGAAATGATTTCTTTGCCATTTTAAAACCTCCTTTCAATAGCAATTAAGATTGGCAATCTTTCTCCGTTATTTTTTAGTTTAACATATATCTTTTACTCGGTGAATCCTCTTTCTTTCATCTGCTGGGCTTTTAGGAAAAGCGCCATGCCTGTTTTCATTTTCCTGAATCCCAATGTTTGATAAAATCCTTCTTTCCCCGGCGCTGCGTATAAAATAAAATTGCAATTAGAAAGTTTATCCATGATTGTCTTGATAATGATCGTCCCGATACCCTGGGCCTGATATTTAGGAAGAATCGCGACATCATAGATTGCCGCTTGAAAAACACCATCGGAAATTGCCCGACCAAAACCGATCAGTTGACCTTCTCGGCGGACAAACACGGTGACCTGGCTGTTATCAAATGCCTTCTTGTGCGCGGCAGGTTCCGCATAAGCCATACCCACACGTTTCAGCGTTTCGGCTATAAACTGCCAATTCACATCCGCACAGTCTAGTTGAATATCCAATTCCATCAGAAAACTCCTTTGCATTTTTATGCTGCTGTAGCTCAATGTGGAAGTCATCGGCCAGAATTAAATTTTAGCCGTCTCCATTTTATCCTCTGCATCAACTAATGGCATAATCCAAGATAACAATTCATCAAATCTAGCATTAAATGGAAAGGGATTTTCTTCAACAAATTGACCATAACGAGTTTGATCTAACAACGCTTCACATGTTCTTCTAGGAAATTTTGCTATCCTAGATTGATAAAAGTTCGCAGGACAATCTAGGTAAGTTCTTATGATAAAATGTTCCCACTGCACCCAGAGAACTTTTTGATCCTTTATATCTATGATCTCTGTTCTTTCAATTAAGCGATTATCCTTGTTCCATTCGTTTTTCATAATGTCTACTGCTTCTTTATCCGTAGTAGGTGCTCCATAGCCAAAAATTGTTAAGGTCATTGCCTGTCGCAGACCGTCCTTTAGAATTTCCCATTCTGTTTTGATAAATGGGTCATTAACATAGTTCTTATTTCTAAAAGGGTATAGTAGGCGAGATGGAATAAGGTCTCTATTGCATTCCGGACAATACATGCCACGTTCACCATAAACAGGGTGGTCTGGACAATGTGTCACGCGAACATTGCCGTGAAGGTGTAAAATTATTGGTAAGGGAACTTTATCCTTGTTTCGATTCCAAGCATCAAATAGGAAAGGATCCCAGTTAAAAGTTGCAACAATATCCTTTGGCCTAAGAGATAATAATAAATGGTCATACATAGTTGGAAATTCTGGAAGGCTTAAATTTTCAAAATAAGCATAAACGATCTTTTCAATCTCTCTGAGAAGTGGCGAACTAGGATCATTTTCATACAATTCACTGTAACTATCTTCAAAATTGCGACGTCTATTCTTAATCCCTCCCCACTTTAACATTGGTTCGATATCAAGCATCTCAATTAATTTATCCATAGTTGGTAATTTCTTCCCATTAATATCTCCTTTCGGAAACGCTGCAATACTAGCCCCAGCACCAAGTATAACGATATGACGTTTTAATTTTGCTGGCTTATTTACAAGTTGAGATTTTGTTATTAGCATTTTTTATTCTAACGGAGCCGCGTCTACGGTCGGCTAAACAATGTTATATGTTTCATTGCTATCACTGGTCTGCGACCCTACGCTTTTCTGAAAATTTTAAAGGGGTTATGATGATAAAAACATAATCTGTCATCGTTTGTCAATATGCGTTGTCAAGCAGCATAATTTTGTTTATATAGTTATGGCAAAAGGGTGAGCTTATGAGGAGACGCTATGAACGTTGAAAACGCCATCAGTCAACACAGGTTCTGGGGAGAGACAACGGCTTTTCTTGCCCTGTTTTTCGATAATGTCGGGACGCTGATATTTTTCAGCGCGATTCTCGTCTTCACTTTCAATTATCCGGTGGACATCATTCTGACGCGCATGATTCCCGGCACTGTCGTTGGAATCTGCATAGGCGATCTTGTCTATACGTGGCTTGCCATCCGTTTGAGACAGAGAACAGGACGCACTGATGTAACGGCGATGCCTCTGGGTATTGATACGCCTTCCACCATCGGCATTGCCTATGCTGTCATGGGCCCCGCTTATGTTGCCACACATGATGCGCAGCTTACCTGGCACATCGGTATGGCCACTCTCTTTATGATCGGCGCTGTTAAAATCATCACTTCTTTTTTCGGCGGATGGGTTCAACGCATCATTCCTACCGCGGGACTTTTGGGACCGCTTGCCGGAATCGGACTTCTGCTGCTCGGGTTTCTTCCAATGCTCGAAATATTTAACGAGGCTGTAGTCGGCATGGTCGCCTTGGGGCTTATCTTTACGGCGCTCATGAGCAGGCTGCAACTGCCGGGACGGCTGCCCGGTGTTCTTATGGCAGTGCTTATCGGAACAGGTATTCATTTTGTTCTGGGCTATGGCGGATACCTGCCGGAATTTATCGCGCCGTCTCTGCAAATGAATTTTTCTTTACCCGCGTTTTCTATCGATTTTCTCAAAACACTGCCGCGGAGCATCCAGTATCTGCCCATCGCCATTCCCTTCGGCATCCTGACAATTATCGGCGGCATCAATAATACGGAAAGCGCCCGTCTGGCAGGCGATGATTACCGTGCCAGAGATATCCTGCTTACGGAGGCATTTTCATCGCTGATCGCGGCTTTCTTCGGCGGCGTGGCGCAAACCACGCCCTATATCGGCCATCCGGCATACAAAAAGATGGGCGCGACCTGGTGGTACACACTGCTTACGGGATTGCTGATCGGCGTCTGCTCAGTGGCCGGGCTGCTTTCACTTTTTGTCAGTCTTATCCCGCGGGCGGTCATCGCGCCGATTTTTATTTTTATCGGTTTCGAAATCATTCGCCAGGCCTATAAGGATTCACCGCCGTCTCATTCACCGGCGGTGAGTTTAAGCATACTGCCGGTTATCGCCAGTCTCGTACTTATAATTCTCAGCCAATTCATGGGCGCAATGAGTATTACGCCGGACAAACTGCCGCTGCGTTTGCAGATCCTGCATCAAACATTGACCATGCTTAGCAACGGGTTTATTCTTACGGGGCTTCTCTGGGGCAGTATGCTGGCGTTTCTGATTGACCACAAAGCGAGACTCGCGGCTCTGTGTTCTATCATCTGCGCTGTGTTGACACTCTTCGGCATTATCCATTCGGTTATGCCCAGCGGCGAACTTTACCTGCCCTGGCAGATTCACACACGTGCACACTACATGCTCGCGGCGGCGTATCTTTCGCTTTGCTGCATACTGCTGCTGTTGACCGGAAAAACAGATAAAGCACAGTTATAAGGATGGATAAATATTCTTCTCAGGTGTAATAAAAAATGGAGATCGTTGAGATTGGCGTCAGAAACAAATGCGCTTTTAAAATGTTTAAAAAGCTGCCCAATTATGCTTTCAAACCATTTATAAAAACATTCAAACTATCCCGAACAGTAGAATGAATTCTCTCCGCGCGTTTCGTTGGATTGCCAGTAAAAAGATAAAGGGAAATAACGCCATTTAACATACCCCAAATTCCATTTTGCATCTTCCGAATATCGCCAATGGGAGAGAACTCGCCGGAATCAATGCCTTTTTGAATTATTTCGGAAATTATCTTAATAGTTTGATTGGTTGATCGAATGAGTTCATCTTTTTGCTTTTCTACTAGATTCATATGGCTTGTTTGCATCATGAAAGTCATAAGTATTCTAAATAGTTCACTATTATTTAAAAAATAATCAACATAAATCCTGGCAAATTCCAGTAAGAGTTGCGTCGCTGATGTCTCTATGGATGAAAAATCCTTTATTTTTTCATAAAGCGCGATATTATCGGAAATCAGGATTTGAGCGTATATTTCGTCCTTACTCTCGAAGCAAAGGTAAATCGATCCTTTGCTGATTTCAGATTTGGCAGCAATGTTATCAACCGTTACAGCTTTGAAGCCTCGATCAAAGAAAAGTCTTCGCGCTGCTTTCAAAATTGTATTTTTTCGATTTTCTTTCCCTTTTTTTCTTTTCTTCTTTTCTTCCAAGGTCAAATCAGTTATCCTTACAAATATTTATTTCCGATACAAACTAATGTTAAAATTAAATTATGACCAACGGTCTTAATTCATAAATTAATATAAGTATTGTGTCAAGAAAAATCAAAGAATGGATAAGCTGTATAAGATAACCTTTTCCCATGGCATTTCTTTTAAACTAATTTGTAAATAATAAAAAAGTTGAAGAACTATACAATTAAATATGCTAAAAACTTGTACCAATTTGAGTTTTCTATTTGGTAATATGAACATGTTCAAGCCTTACCACTTATTTAAGTATAACCGCCGCAATGGTGATAACTTTACTGCTATCGCCCATCGCGGAGCGTCGGCCTATTTTCCCGAAAATACTATTCCCTCATTTGAAGGCGCTATTGCCATGGGCGCGGATATGGTAGAACTCGACGTTCAGCTTACCTCGGATAAAGAGGTTGTTGTCTTTCACGATGAAAAACTATCACGCTGCACGGATGGCCGGGGCAGAATTGCCGATCACACTCTTGCGCAATTAAGAAAACTGGATGCGGGAATCTGGTATGATAAAAAATTCCAAAACACAAGAATACCGACTCTGGCTGAAGTTTTAGATGTCTGTAAAAATAAAATAGCGGTAAATATTGAAATCAAAACGGAAGCAGTCAGCAGAATGTTCTCCGGCGGCATTGAAGAAAAATGTCTGAAAATTGTCGATCAAAGCGGCATGAATGGTCACGTTGTTTTTTCCAGTTTTGATCCGCGTGCCATTATGCATCTAAAGCAAATCGATAATAAAATAACGGTTGCCGTGTTGTTTGAAAAAAAACATTATGATTCTAAACTGCCTTCAGATATAATTAATTCAGTGGGAGCAGATGCCTTTAATTGTTCTATTTCTGATTTTAAAAAGAAGTGGCTTGCAAATATAAAATCAAATAATATTCCTGTAAATATTTATACTGTAAATGACGCAAAAAATATGCGGCGGTTTCTGGATATGGGTATCAGCGGGATTTTTACTAATAACCCGGATATATTGAAAAGAGTGGCGGCGGATGTAAAAAAGAAACAGGAAAGCGAAGGCCGGTAAAAATGAATATATCAAACTCTTTGATTAAAATAATTGAGGTCGCTCTTAATACCTTAATTAAAGTATCAGGAACGGACGTTCGCCTGCATGGGGTTGAAAACGTGCCTGATCAGCCTGTTCTCTATGTCATTAATCACTTTACGCGTTTAGAAACCATTTTAATGCCGTATATCATCAAAAAAAACGTTAAAAAATACCCCATCTCTCTGGCCGACCATTCCTTTTTCAGCGGTGGAATGAGCACTTTTATGGATAAGGTGGGCGCAATTTCAACCACTGACCCAAACAGGGACACTATCTTGATCAACGCACTTCTCACCGATTGTCACCCGGTAATTATTTTTCCGGAGGGCCAGATAATAAAGGATAAGAAGATAATCGAGAAGGGCAAATACATAGTTTACAATGCAGGTCTCAGGCGGCCGCCTCACTTGGGAGCAGCGCAAATAGCCTTACGAACCCAGTTTATACGTGAAAAATTGGGAGTATTCCATGCCAGGGGAGATGATTCATCCATTTCCCGGATTGCGACACATTTCGGTTTTGATCCTGCGGATGTAGATAAAATTATAAATAAAGAAACTTATATTGTACCGGTAAACATCACCTATTATCCTGTACGCGCGCAAGAGAATGCATTGAGCAACCTTGCCAACAGATTTTTCAATAATATTTCAACACGGCTTCAAGAGGAAATGGAGGTTGAGGGCTCCATGATAATGGACAGTGTGGATATTGATATTAACTTCGGGAAACCGATGCTGATAAAAAAATATATTACTCCAAGCACAGGCCTCAACAAGATGCTGGCAGGGAATGATCCTTATCTTGACAACGGGGATTTTAAGAAAAATGTCCCGTTCAAAAAAATATGCGTCAGCATGATGTATGATTATATGAATGCCATATACGGTATGACGACCGTTAATCATGATCACCTGTTCTCTTATATTTTGATAAAATATTGGAAAAACAGTTTTAGTGAAGACGACTTCAAAAACCGTGTTTTTCTTGCCATCGAATATTTGCATACAATCGGCATATCCAATTGCCACACATCCCTCTACAAAAAGCAGTTTTATCTTCTTACCGATGATTATCATGAAAAATACGAAAATTTTATAAAAGAAGCTGTAGCCAACAATTTCATTACTCTGGAAAACGGGATAATCACTAAGAACAGTGAACGATTCAGCCGGAAATCAGATTTTCATACCATCAGGAAAGATAATATCCTTGAGGTTTTCAAAAATGAGATAGAGCCTCTCCGTGGTTTCATCAAGGCCATGAACATACTGATGATCCTCCCAGCTTTTTTTGTCCGGTGGAAGATAAAGAATCACTTTGTCAGGTTGGATAAGAATCTCTTTGAACAGGATTATCAGGAGTATTATATAAAAGATGAGAGCAAGCCCCGAAATATCGGAGAACCTTTTTTTCTGAAACGTTTTTTCAGCAGGAAAGGAGTTATTCTGGTTCATGGATATATGGCGGCGCCGGAAGAGATCAGACCTCTGGCGGATTATCTCTATAAGCATGGCTATAATGTTTACGGCGTCCGGTTGCGGGGGCACGGCACGGCGCCTGAAGATCTCGCTTGCCGAAACTGGGAAAAATGGTACGATTCGGCAAGCCGCGCTTACATCATCATGAAAAACAGCGTCAAGATCTTTTCCATCGGCGGATTTTCCATGGGAGCCGGAATTGCTCTGCTGCAAGCCGCCAATAAACCCGGCAAATTCGCCGGAGTCATTTCCATTAACGCCCCCGTTAAACTGAAGGGCATAGCTTCCAAATTCGCGTCTCTTGTTGTAGCGTGGAATAAATTACTTTCGAAAATTCATGTGAATAAAGGCAAGATGGAATTTGTGGAAAATGTGCCGGAAAATCCGGAGATAAATTATCTGCGAAATCCCGTGAGCGGTGGGAATGAACTGGAAAAGCTTATGAAGCAAGTCGGGAATCAATTGAAAAATGTGAAGGAACCTGCGCTTATCATACAGGGTTCAGATGATCCCGTGGTGAATTCGGTGAGTGCACTGGAAATCTTTGAAAAGCTTGGCACAAAGGATAAGCAACTTCTCCGGATTTATGCCAATCACCACGGCATTTTGCGGGGAGGAGAAGCGGATAAGGTCAATGCGATGGTTTTGATGTTTTTAGAAGAAGTATCTTCTAATAATTTTTAGTCGAATAAACTCTTATTGCGGCGATACCAGTAATTAGGAAGAATACGGTACATAAATCTTGATACCTGACCGATATATTCTTTTGTTCTTTTATCATGCTGACAGGCTTGAATGATCATATCTTTGATGGCGCTTTTGTTGCCCGCTTCGTTGAATATCTGATAGGCGCAGGAAAAAAGCGGGCTGTACATATTTTTCTTTTCTAAATATTTATAAACGTTTCTGACCGTATTGGGGCCTTCGGGAGTCCCGTCAATTTTTTCCAGCACGCGCAAGTTGGTTTCAATGGGATTGCCGGTATAGAGTTCATAAAAATATTTTCCGTAGCGGTAATTTTTACTGGCCAAGGATGAAACCGTCACATACATGTCGCCCACCCCTGCCTGGCTGTGGAAAGCCTGAAAACCTCCGCCCAGAAGACGGGATAAGGAACGAATTTCCACCCCGGAACGCGCAAATATAGTGCCGGGAATTGAATCTCCCAGATCCAGTGAATCCGCCAGCCCCTTGATATTCGCCACAATATTTTTCAAAGCGCCGCAGGCTTCCACCCCGACAACGTCAAAATTATAATACGAATTTATTTCCTTGCGGTTGAATTTAAGCAGATCCTCTCTGATAATATTGGCAATGCGTTTTTTGCCGGCAACGGTTAAACACACAGGGTTGCCCAACGCGATATCTATGTCAAAAAACGGTCCGCCAATACATCCCAGCTGATACTTATGTTTTAAATTGTATAGATTGCTGTTGATTAGTTGAGAAGGTGTTATCAGCTCCTTGGAAATTTCATCGGAAATTAAACCTTTTATCGGAGAAATAAGACACGTATCGCCGGCTTTTTTATCAATCATCGGCTTGAGATAATTGAGTAATTCCGGCAGACGGTTCATGGTTATGGCCAGAATGATAAAATCATTATTTTCGACGATGTGTTCCAAATCGTTTGTGGCGTATACTTTGGGCGAGAAACGGGGAACGTTTTCCATCCCACCCAAGCGTTGGGCTAGATCTTCCGTTAAGTGGAGGGGGTTTAGACGATCTCTGTTGATTGCTTTACAAACTTCTGCATCATGGTAGTATATAGCCACGCGTTTGTTGTCACGGCCGAATTTATAGGCAAAAGATGTGCCTAGGCGGCCCGGACCAACAATGGCCACTCTTGTTGTATCTAAATTAGATATTATCATTAATTGTACTCTTTATCATAGTTTTAAAATCTTATTATAGGAAATAATGTATCCGGCGTCAAATTTTAATAGCTTTTTCCCCAAAATAATTAAATAATAACTCATTAATAAGCGGGGACACCTCCGGCAGGAGCCGAGAGATTCCAAGTCGCAGGATTTATTTAATTCTTTTTAGTTGCATTATCATAAATGATTGTTTAAAAAAAGCAATGTCTTGATCATCTCCATAGGGCGCTTCGGAAATATTTGATTGTACTGACGCCTGGCTTCAGATTTTAAATTGGTTAAAGAAAGTTAAAAATTTTAAAAGAGATCATATTTTTATGGATAAAAAATACGCGGTTCCCAAGGAAAAGACATTGCTTTTTCCCGATGAAAAAATAAAAGAAAGAAAGTTTATTCTGGAAGGCAAACTGGAAGGAGAATATACTTCCTACTACCATAGCGGCCAGGTCCTGGCGCAGATTAATTTTGTCCGCGGCAAGAAAAATGGCGCAGCGGTGGCATATTATCACGACGGTCATGTAAGGGAAAAGGTCAATTTTATTAATGGCCGGATGGACGGCGAATATATTTCTTATTATGAAAACGGGCATATCAGAGAAAAGGAAAATTATAAAAATGGAAAGCTAGACGGCAAATATCAAATTTATTTTAAAACCGGACAATTAAAAGAAGAAGAAAATTTCATTAACGGCAAATTTGAAGGCGAGTATATTTGTTATTATAAAAGCGGACAAATCAAGGAAAGAGGGTATTTTAAAAACGACAAGCGGGAAGGAGAATATCTTGCGTATTTCAAAAGCGGGCAGATAAAGGAAAAGGCCACCTATAAAAATGGAAATCTTATAGGAAAATTTCTCGTTTTCAATGAAGATGGTTCCAGTCCTTCAGAAGAGGATACTGAAGATAATGGCGGTTCCCGTAATTGGGAAGAAAAAGATATTGCTAATTTGCTCGATAATTTGAAACACTTTGACGAAAAACAAAAGTAATCATGACTCTAACTTTACAGGAGAGTAATCATGATAGAAAAAATTCTTATTCCTACGGATGGTTCCGCCAATAGCCTCACCGCTTTGGAGTATGGAATTTATATTGCCCGTAAACTCGATGCTTCCTTAATCGGCCTTTATGTTCTGGATGTTAATTTGATCCAGGGGCCGATGCTTACCGATATTTCCGGCTCAGTCGGTATGCCGCCTTACGATGGTTTTTTTGATGCCGTGGAAACATCTCTTAACGAAAAAGCGGATTGTATCTTAAAAGATTTTCAGGAGCGCTGTCAGAAATCAGGCATCGGGGCCGAAGTAAAAAAAACGATCGGTAAAATCAGCCCGGTAATCATCGAAGAGGCACAAAGCGCTGATTTGATTCTGATGGCGAAAAAGGGAGAACACTTTCACTTAAAGGAAGGCGGGCTTCTTGGATCGGTTGCCGAAGCTGTTGTCCGCAATTCGGGTAAACCCGTGCTGATCACTCCCGAGAATTTTCTGGAGATAGAAAGCATGGGGCTTGCTTACGACGGCAGTGATTCGGCATCCAAAGCTTTAAAGCTTTCTCTGGAATTATCGGAACAAAACGCTTGGCCGCTGACAGTTGTCATCATCACATCGGACGCAAAAAAAGCCGATAATTTATCCACACAGATAGAAGACATGAATGAAAAATACTCATCTGCCCCGAAAGCTGACTGCGAAATAATAATTTTGTCCGGTAAAGAATCCAACGAAATTATCAAGTTCATCCGGGAAGGCGCTGTGGAATTAATGGTTATGGGAGCCTATGGCCACAACCGCCTGCGCGAATTACTTTTAGGCAGCACAACAACTCACATTATCCGCACAAGTCCGATACCTGTCCTGCTCATCCGTTAATTTAATTAACTACTGGCGTAGCGGGACGACAGCAATTATATCGGAATCGAAATTCTCCGCTCGCGATAGCATCTTGGTTCGATTCCAATTCACTTGATTCCGTGCAGATTAGTAAGAACTCAGAGGAATAAGAAGGATACTTTGCATCATGAATTTAGAGAAACTCCTTTGGAAAAACCAAGGGATTTTCGATACGTACTGAATTAATCTTTTTCATGTCATCAGATTATTCGGAACAAGAAATTTTATGAAACGTTGATATTTCTCTTATAGGGATTTTTTTATTTAATAATTCTTTAGGAGACTGGTCTTTTAAACAATAAGATTGTTCCAAATAAATATAGACCGGAGACATTTTTGAATTGAATATTTTTGATTCAATCAACATTTCATTAAAAGATTCACAAATTCCTAAATCTTCTTTAATAAACCCTCTTATCTCTGGAACGGGACTATCTTCTGTAGGACTATTCACTATTTCAATATAACCAATGTAGTTTTTATATTTTTCTACATCTAAACTCGCTACTGGATTTAAAATAATACTAATATTTTCAAATTCTGAAACTGGAATGACCCCTCTATAAGAAACATGACTTATTCTATTGGATCCAAATGATGTTAATTTATGTTTTTCCAAAAACGTTGTTGATTTATATTTTTCTAAAATAATAAAATTAATTGGTAAAGGAGCGTTTATAAGTTTATGAAACTCCTTCAACATTTCAGGTGACCATGTTGTCGGGAATCGTTTTTGGTCATCTTGGGACATGATTTTAATTCTTACCTTTCACTTTCAATCATTTTAAACACTCACATCTCATAGTTATTCTTCCATGTAAGGTTTTACGAGTCATCACACTAAGGTTGCTCTGAAAATTAACGATTTCTTATTGAAATATGCAATAAAAAAGTTAGACATGATGCCTCTGCCTTGCAGCACAATCATCGCCTTTGCCAGTGCTCCAGCGACTTTGCCTATTCCTTCAGTCCGCCACCAGGCCAGAGAACAAAAAACGGACTTTTGACTTTCAACCCTTTAAACTTGTCTTCGATTTCATTTCTGATCAGGTCGTCATAGGTTAGAATGACGACATACTCGGCGTAATCGAACATGAGAATCATATGGCTCTGGCTTTCCAGGGCGTGACGCTGCTCGACGGCTGTTTCGAACACCGCCTGGTACTCGGCAAACAGCCACATATGGCGTCTCATCAGGATAAGAGAGTAGATAGCCTGGGGAAGCGGAATATGCTTATTGTAAAAATTAGCGGCATACTTGGAAAAAAGGATATAGGCCTCCTCAAACGGTTTATCCGTTTTGAAGAGTTTCCTGTAGTTGTTGAGGAAATTCAGGGCCAGATCAATGGCTTCGCTCTGGGGCATTTTATGAAAAATGGGCGTTTTAGGGTTGATCTTCACATTCTTATACCATTGTTCGGCAATGTCTTGGGCTTTATACTCGATCGTCTCAATCATCTTTGTTGTCTGTGTTGTTGTCATGACCTATCTCCTTCCTTTCAGCCATAATGGGGGGGACACGTTAACGGATCCACCGGTTTGCCGCAGTGTCGGCTATGACGCGCTCTTGCCCTTTCGTTTCAGAGCGTCTTCAGCCAATCTCTGCTCTGTGATGTCTTCCAGCGTTTCAACAGCCCCAACGAGCTCTCCCTGAAAATCCCGGATGAGGGCGGCTGTAAACCGGAGCCAGCGCCCACTATCCCCCAGATCGGGAAAGAAATCCGTTGCCTCGTAGGCATCTTCAATGAGATCTGATTTTTGATATTTTCCGGAATACCATTTGGGAACCTTTTCCACGGCACTATCAACGAGCAGGTCGGCCATGCAGGGCCTTGCCTTTTTATAAAAGGCCCGCCATTGTTGATCGGTCCCTCTAACATCGGCGGCTTTCACTCTAGTCAGTTTTTCCAATGCCCGGTTCCAGTAAAGGATTTTATGGTTTTTGTCGATGACGAAAGCGGCAATTGAAAATCCCTCAAGGATGCTGTGCAGAATCCTTTCGCTGTCGAAGATAATCCGTTCCGTCATTTCCCGCTCCGTAATATCTTCCAGTGTCTCGATACAACCGACGAGGGCGCCACGGGAACTACGGAGGGGCGACACGATGAACCGTAGCCAGCGCCCTTTGTCTCCCAGGTCGGGGAAAAATCCTTCCGCCTCGTAGGTGTCTTCTAACAGTTTCGATTTGGCAACGCCCCCGTACCATTCCGGTATGGTTTCCATGGTCTGATCGACAACCAGATCAGACATGCAGGGCCTCTCACTGGCGTAGAAAGCGCGCCAGTGCTGAT
Source organism: uncultured delta proteobacterium (assembly GCA_963710575.1). Lineage (GTDB taxonomy): Bacteria > Desulfobacterota > Syntrophia > Syntrophales > Smithellaceae > Smithella. Next base: position 219,516 of record CAVQAL010000006.1, read on the forward strand.
TTGTACCGATCATATCTTTAGCAGGGATCTTGCTCAATTTTTCCAGAGCGCGGTTCCAGTAAATCACGTTGTGATCGAGACCGATGACAAAGGTCGGGATAGGCGACCCTTCGATAATGCTGAAGATCTGCTGCTGGCTTTCGTGCCGCGTAAGTTCTGCGGTCATGCGTTCGGTAATGTCCTCCAGGGTTTCAATTGCACCGACAATATTACCGTCAGCTTGCCGAATCAGCGCGGCCGTGAAGCGCAGCCAGCGCCCCTTTTCGCCGAGATCAGGGAAAAAATCTGTTGCTTCGTAAGCCTCTTCCAGAAGATCTGATTTGCGGTATTTACCGGCATACCATTTGGGAATCCGGTTCTCTGCACCATCGATGAGGAGGTCTGCCATGCAGGGCCTCTCACTGGCGTAGAAAGCGCGCCAGTGCTGGTTGGTATCGACCACCTCGCTCATGGGAATATTCGTCAGCCGCTCAAGGGCGCGGTTCCAGTAGAGGATCTTATGATTTACTCCGATGACAAAGGCGGGGATGGAAAAGCCCTGGACGATGCTGTGAAGCAGGTGGGCTGATTCCTTGGATGTATCCGAGATCCCGCGTTTTCCTTTTGCGGCCTTGACGCTTTTAACAGCGTCAATTTTTTCAACCGTTTTTCTTTTCATAAAACCCTCCTTTCATGAAAAGCCCGCTTGATCATTTACACCCCCGGCTTCGACCAGGATATTCTGAGGTTCTGACTCGCGCCCGTATGGTGGAACGTCTATTGAACGCCTTGTTTTGTAAGATATCCAACATTACAGGCTTTTTTAAGTTTTGTATACTGTCATAATATTGCCTACACATTTTCATTGTCTGCATTCAACCAGCAAACTTCAGTCGTGGATGACCCTACAGTGACCTTCTAGGTTATGTATTCAGGTTACACACTTTATTTCTCAAAGTTTGGTCTCAACAAATCAGGATTCGCTTCGCTTTCGATTCCTTCTTTGATGGAAGGCCGAAATAATTGATTCAGTCGCTGCTCCTATTGATATTTTCTCCGTGTTTATTATGATATCATAGTATTGGGGATCGGCAACATCGACATTAAAATATTTCCGTACGAATGCTTTGCGGTTATTTTCTGTTTTGACCACATATTGTTCCGCTTCAGCTCTCGTATATCCACTGTCATCCATAAAATATTTAATTCTTAATTCCAGAGGGGCAATTATTCTGACCTTGAATGTCTTTTCTCGCGGCAGAACACGATTCGCTCCTCTACCGACAATAATTACATTGCCGAAAGCTCCAATAGTCCCTATTACGCGAGTTAGATGCTTCAAGTATTCCGCCGGCCAGGGACGACTTTCCCCAAATAAAGACATAAGCAGGTTGTCCCGAAATGTTACTTCCTTTTCGTCAAGAGATTCTATTACTCTTCTGCTCATCTTAGCGCTGTCAGCAATGTGTTGAATTATTTGGCCGCCTATCAGATCCATACCTAAAGCCTTGGCCAGCCTTCTTGCAATTTCACTTCCTCCGCTTCCCGGTTCTCTCGAGATAGTGATTATAGGACCACCCTGGAAATTCTCTATTTTGACTCCCTGTTTCAAGGCTTTATCCAGCAGTTTACGCCACTTATCCAATTGCTGCTGAACCATCCGGTCCATAATCACTTTTTCATCTTCCTGTTCATTCGAAGCCGTAGCCTTGATAGACAAGTCCCTCGTATAATCAGGACAATGGCTTCCGATAAATCCATCCGTTCGATACTTTAAACTTTTTTTGACATTCTCTGCGCCAGGCGCAAATACCGCAAATGTGCATTTCTACTGCCATGATTATCACCTTCTTTCTTGTTGACAATAGCTGTTCATTTTTTAACTTAACGCCTCAAAGCCGGCAACAATATCCAGCAGTTCTTCGGTTATAGTCATCTGACGCGTGCGGTGAAACTGCACGTGCAGATCCAGCATTTGCTCTTCTATATTCTTTTCCGCGTTCTGCATGGAAGCCAGACGGCTGGCGTTCTCACTGGCCAGCGATTCGGCAAAAGCGCGGTAAAGTGAAACAAAAAGATATTCTCTGATGAGCGATGAAAAAATCTTATCGCCGTCCATCCGGTAAATGGGCAGGGTTTTGGAATCCCATTTCTTGCGGGCAATTTCCTTAAGCCAATCACGATTCACAGGCAGCAGTTGAACCTTGTAAGGACGATAATTGGCGCCGCTGATATAATCGTTGTAGAACAGCATAAAATGATCAACGTTTTGCTTAAAATGCCACTCCTCAATAATCATGATAATTTCCTGAACCAGCGCCGTTATCCCCGCCGTGGAACTCGGTGTGGCCAGCAATTCATCTATGGGTTGTCCCGCGTCCTCCACGTAATCCGCCACGCGCGCGCCCACCGCAAGCACTTTACGGTTTTCTTTTTTCACGCCGGCTTCTTTGATGCTATCCAGCGCGAAGACCGAAATCTGTTCATTGAGCTGTCCGCACAAACCCTGATCGGAACCGAAAATTATCGCGCCCATGCGCTTAACAGCCGCGTCTTTGCTTTGCATCATCGCGCCCATGCGCTCCTTGAGCACAATTTGCAGTCCCATCTCTACAGTCCGGTTATAGTCATCAAGAGACTCCACGGCCTTTTGATATTGCCGGATGCTCACGGCGGCCAGAGCCTTCATCGTTTTGACCACCGACAAAAGATCGCCCGCACTTTTAATTCTTCTTTTCAGGGACTCAGTTGTTTGCATTTGCTTCCTCTATTTCTTCAAACGGCGCGATAGCCGGTTTGATCTTATTCATAATGCTGTCACGATCCGCCAATTCCAGTTTCTTCCCCTCTTCGATGCGTCCGCACAATTCCGGTAATTGTTCGTTGACGGTTTGCAGCAGGTGCCCTTCCACTTCGCGTATCTTATCGATCGGCACATGATCCAGGGCGCCGCCGGTCACGGAAAGCAGACTGGCAATCTGTTCTGACGCGCGCAGAGGCTTGTATTGCCCCTGTTTGAGAATTTCACGCACGCGCCAGCCTCTCTCCAGTATCCGCTTCGTGCTTTCGTCAAGTCTGGTGCCGAAACGCGAGAATGATTCCAGCTCTTCAAATTGCGAGTACGAGAGCCTGAGATCGCCCGCCACGGAACGATAAGCCGGCAGTTGTGTTTTGCCGCCGACGCGCGAAACGGATTTACCGACATCCACCGCGGGCAGAATGCCTTTGTTGAAAAGCACCGGTGACAGATAAATCTGTCCGTCCGTAATGGAAATCAGATTGGTCGGAATGTAAGACGACATATCCTGCGCTTCCGTTTCGGTAACGGGTAGGGACGTCAACGACCCGCCGCCCAATTCCGGCCGCATATGCGTGGAACGCTCCAACAGACGCGAGTGAATATAAAATATATCGCCGGGGAAAGCTTCACGTCCCGGAGGCCGCCGCAAAAGCAGACGATACTTCCCTGTAGGCACGGGCATGCGATGTCAGATCGTCATAGACAATCAGCACATCACGTCCCTGCTCAACGAAATATTCTCCCATGCTTGTGGCCGCGTAAGGCGCGATAAACTGCAGGCCCGGCGTGTCTTCACCGGTGGCCACGACAACGATGCACGATCCCATAACGCCATGATCGCGGAGTTCGGCAATCACCTTGGCCACATCGGCGCTTTTCTTGCCGACAGCGCAATAAATGGAAATAATCCCCGTTTCTTTCTGGTTGATAATTGTATCCACAGCAATGGCTGTTTTACCGGTCATCCTGTCGCCTAATATTAGTTCGCGCTGGCCGCGCCCGATGGGAATAAGCGCGTCAATAACCTTAATGCCTGTCTGCAGAGGCACTACTACCGGAGCGCGGTCCATAACCGCCGGCGCTGGTCTTTCCACCGGATAGCGCATGACTGTATTGACCTCGCCCAAGCCGTCGAGCGGACGTCCGAGGGGATCGACCACCCGTCCCAGAAGCCCGTCTCCCACTGGCACATCCAGGACGCGCTTGGTGCGATGCACTTCCGAACCCACCTGGAGATTTTCACTGGGGTCCAGAAGAATCACTCCGATTTCCGTCGGATCAATATTAAACACCAACCCCATATAATTTCCCGCAAAGCGAACCAGTTCCTCCGCGCGAATGTGCGGCAGGCCTCCGACCCTGGCAATGTCTCGTCCGACAAAATTGACCGTGCCGATTTCATATTGACGCAGTTCGGGATTCTGCTCGTCGAGGACTTTTCCCATGGTGTCGAACGTATCGTCCAGAAAAGTCTTTAATTCCTTATTTTCCACTTGGCTAGCCTCTTGATTCATTCTAAGCCTCCTGACATCTTTGCCATTTTTCTATCTGCTGCGCTTCGCCTTGAACTATTAAGATTGCGACGGCTCCTAAGAGTCGCCTCGCAATGACAGCAATGTTTTTCTATTCACTTATTCACTGTCTTTCATCCCGCGTCGCTGCGCTCCTGGGATAATTCGACTAACGACTCGAGCATCACTACATTCGCTCTCGACGAGTCTCATTATGCTGCATGCGCCTCTTTCTGGAGCGTTTCGGTCATGCTTTCCACCAGCGCCTCCAGATACTCGTTGAGACTCCAGGCGATTTTATGTCCATTCACCCGCAATTCGATGCCCGACACGATCTCCGGCTGCTCCAGATACCGTATCGTAAAACCGTTGGTTATCTGCTTCTTCAGAACTTCTTCGATTTGCGTCTGCCGGGACGCGGAAATGTTAAAAGCGCTCTGGATAATTACTTTGTTGCCGCCGCCGCTGATAGCTTTGCGGATCTGAATGCTTTTTTCCTCATCAAGCGCTTTGATGCGCCGGAGAAATTCATCCACAATCCGATCTTCCAGGTCAGCGTCCGCCAGATCGCGCAAGGCCTTGCGTGCAGTTGCATATAATTGTTGGGCCGCTCGCTGGCGTAAATCATAGAAAAAGGCGTCCTGTTCTCGAATCAGCATATCCTGCCAGCGCGCCTTGACCTGATCAACTTCCTCGCGCACCTTCTCCATCAGCTCCTTGCGTTTAGCATCGGCGGCCATCGTCGCCTCATTGAGCATATGCTCTTTCGTTTCATTGAGCGACTGGTTGCGCTTTTCATAAAGCTCAGCGGCCTCGTTCGCCTTGACTTTCAACTCTTCGGCTTCGGCAAACCGCGCGGCAATCTTCGCTTCTCTATCGTCCATTGCTTTAATGATTCGCCCGTAAAGAAAGCGCTTCAGCAGATAGACAAGCAAAAGAAAATTGAAGATCTGGCAAAATAAAACAAACCAGTCGATATGCATAAATTACCCTCCTGCCTTTACAAAGTGACCCCAGAAAGGATTGGCAAATATCAGAATCATCGAAATAACGAAGCAGTAAATTGCGATAGATTCAATCATGGCCAGTCCGACAAAAAGCGTTCGGGTCAGAGAATTTCTTTCATCCGGTTGTTGAGCGATAGCGGCCAAAGCCTGCGCGATGGCAGCTCCCATGCCCAGAGCCGGTCCGATAGATCCGATTCCCATTGCCAACCCCGCGGCGAATATTGATGCCAATGCGACGATGCTTACACTATCCATAAAAACTCCTCCTTTATAAAAAATATTTAAGTCGTAACACTTTGTTGTTTTACTTCAACATGAACATGATGTTCATCTTCTGCCAGAGCTGACGCGATATAAACCATGGAAAGAATCGCGAAAATATAAGCCTGAATTACGCCGATTAAGAGCCCCAACGCCTGCATAACAACCGGAAACAAAAGCGGAGTGACGGCCAGCAGAATGCCGATGACTTTTTCATGGCTCATAATGTTGCCGAAAAGTCGAACCGTCAGCGCGAGAGTCCGGGATAGTTCCCCCATCACGTGGAAAGGGAAAAATATGAAATTAGGCTGAAAATATTCCTTCAAATAATGGAAAAGGCCGTTGCGCGAAATGCCGTAATAAGGAACAGCAATGAATACGCACAGCGCCAGAGAAGCCGTGGTGGTAATAGAAGACGTCGGCGCGACAAACCCCGGCACGATAACCAGCACGTTGCAAGTACAGATGAATAAGAAGAGCGTTCCGATAAGGGGAATGTATTTGTCCGCGCCTTTTTTCGTCATCTCGGATATTTCACCGCGGACGACAGAGATAATGACTTCCAGAAAATGCTGCCAACGGGATACATTCATTTCCGAAGAAAGGTTGCGGGTAGCGAGCCATGAAATAACGAGCAGTATGGCCATTACCAGCCAGGTATATAGAATCGTCACATTCAGCGTGATAAATCCCCAACTCCAGATGATTACCTGATCGGGGCTGATCTGATTGAGAGATACAATTTCCATATCGAAACCTCAGGCGGCGTTTATTCCACTTTTACTTAAGTTAACTGTTTCCACCGCGTTTTGCGGTCCCAGACGATATGTCAAAATCTTTCTTACAATAATGAATCCCAGCATGGCCGCGATCAGGCGCTCCCAGTGCCCAGTGCCCATAACTAAATAAAAGCCCGCCATTATCACCGCCATACGTATAATAAAGCTTCCGAGCATCAGGCGCGCGGGACTTTGCGCGATGGGCAACTGCCGAACTGTTCGCCAAAGCGCGATAAAATAAAAAGCTCCCAGGGCCAGACCCGCGACAAAAGCCGCAATCAGAGTAAATATCAAAGCCGCATCAAGACTGTGGTTCATCATCTTCATCTTCCTCGATAATTCTGCTGCGAACTCTTCGCACCCAGTAGGCGGCATTCATACAACCCACAAGCACGCCCATGATTAAAAACATCAACGCCCACGAATACTGGCTGGGCCAGGTGCGGTCAATCCACAGACCAATGGCTATTCCGACCAGTGTGGGAATTGCCACCGCCCAGCCGACAATACCCATCATGCCCAGACCGAACCAGACAGTCTCGTCTTTGTGCCGCAGCGCTTTCTGCCGCAGGGCCTCTTTTTTGGCGACCTGCTCGGTGAAATGATTCGCGATTTTGCGGCGGCGCGTACTTGGTGTTCGCCTTATTTCAACCATGTTTATTACTCCCTACTTTAGTTCAACAAAACGTCTGATAAGGGATGCCTCCAGTCTGGCCGACGCGGATCGAACCATTTTTTCCCGTTCATCCAAAATGTCATATTTTTCCACAACGACCTGTTTAAGTTTCCCTAAATCTGGCGCACGTACGGCGTTGCGCGTGGATACCAGAACGTCCGATCCTTTTTTCACCAGCGTGCCCACATCCATGGCCAATAATTCCTGTCCTCCGCCGACCGGCTCATATGTGAATATGCCGGGAGAGAGGGTGGCCACAAAATCAATATGATTAGGCATGAGGCAGAAAGAACCGTTTTCCGCCTCGGCGACAATCTTTTTTACTTCCTGCTTCAGCATTACTTCCGCCGGCAATAAAATTTTAAGCATCATGGGAAATCTTCGCCTCATCAATTGAGCCAATCATATAAAGCGCGCGTTCGGGATACTCGGCAAACTCATCGTTGAGTATACGTTCGCAACCGCTTAACGTTTCTTCACGCGATACCATCTTGCCTGCCGTTCCTGTAAACTGCTCGGTCACAAAGAAAGGCTGGGTAAAAAATCTCTCCAGTCTACGGGCACGAAACACCGTGCGCTGATCCTCGCGGGAAAGTTCGGAAATTCCCAGCATAGCGATAATATCTTTGAGGTCTTCATAAACCGCCAGCGTTTTGCGTATTTCCTGCGCGATTTTATAATGACGTTCGCCGGCAATGTTCGGCATCAGCATCTTGGAGCCGGACTGAAGCAGATCAATGGCCGGATATAAACCCTCGCTGGCGCGCTTACGCGAAAGAGCGATGGTCGCTGATAGATGGCCGAAGGTATGCACGGCGGAAGGATCGGTAAAATCGTCAGCAGGAACATAGACGGCTTGAATTGATGTGATTGCGCCGGTTTTGGTATTACAGATACGCTCTTCAAGCTCAGCCAGCTCCGTGGCCAGAGTCGGCTGATAGCCGAGACGCGAAGGCAGTTGCCCCAGAAGTCCGGATACTTCCATGCCGGCCTGGATGAAACGGAAAATGTTGTCAATCATCAGGAGCACATCCTGTTTGGCGTCATCGCGGAAATATTCCGCCATCGTCAGGGCGGCGTGTCCGACACGAAATCTTGCTCCCGGCGGCTCGTTCATCTGACCGAACACCATGACTGTGTTCCCCAGCACGCCGCTTTCCTCCATCTCGCGATAGAGCTCTTCGCCCTCTCGGCAGCGCTCGCCGATCCCGCAGAAGATACTCATGCCTTCATGGCCGCTGACGGTGTTGTGGATCATTTCCGTGATCAAAACGGTCTTGCCGACGCCGGCGCCGCCGAACAATCCGGCTTTGCCACCGCGCTCCAGAGGGGCCAGGACATCAATGGCTTTGATTCCCGTTTCAAAAATTTCCGACACGGTGGATTGATCCCGCAGAGGAATCGGCTCACGATGAATGGAGCGTATTTCTATATCTTCAACATTCCCTTTCTTATCGATTGTCTCGCCGAAAACATTGAAGACTCTTCCCATAAGCGCTTTGCCCACGGGAACCTCAAGTGGCTTGCCGGTATCTATGACCTTCGATCCTCTGGCCAGACCCTGGGTAGGCGTCAGGGCAACACCTCTGACTGTATTGTTGTCCAACTGGGTAAAAACCTCGATGATAACCTGTTGGTTGTCGCCGGCTTTGAGAACATTACGAATCGAAGGCGCCGTAGGAAAGCTGACATCAACGACGCTGCTACGAACGGACAAAACTTTTCCTTCATTGATTTGTTCACGTTCCACGTTCATCTCCTCTTATTATCGAATTTGTTCTGTAAAATTTTTAATAAAGTTCTTCTACTTTTTTAATACCTTCCATAAGCCAGCCTATAACACCGCCAATTACAACGAACATAACCGCCCGGACAACATCGCCTGAGAGAGGTATTCCCGTCAAAAAAAGTGCATGACTGGCTAAAATCAGAACACCAAGAAAAATTGCCGCAAAGATGCCTTTTTTACCCCACCAGATTGCAGCTAAAATAATCGGAATATAGAATAGATGAGTAAAAAGCCCTTCTGTCTTAAGAGTTGAATGATAATAATAGGTGAGGATACAGGCGACAAAGAGGAAGATGGTCATCAACCCGACTTTATAGGTGCTGCTTTTACCACCTATCTGTCCCTTCATCATCAGTGTTTTGATAGCGCCAAGCCTTTTCTCCACACTACCAATTATCAACTCCTGATACTTTTCCGTGACCTGGTAGGATACATAATCAAACATCAATATAGTTCTATTCAGACTTTCCACCGCCTGCTGCTTTTCCAGCGCAGTCACGAAAGTCCCCTGAAATTCCGCGTAAAGCCAGAGATGCCGTCTCATCAACATCAGCGCATAAATAGCCTCATGAAGAGGTATCTTTTTGCGGTAGAAATCCTCGGCGTACTTCCAGGAAAAAGTTTTGGCCTCCTCATAGGAGTTTTCTGCAAGAGACATTCGGCGAAAAAGCTTGTAAAAATCGGTCCCCTGCTCAATTACCATTTCTTTCGACAGAGAGTGATACGAAGGCGTTCTGTTATGTTTCATAACATCATCAGCCCATTGACTGGCAATACTCTCAGCCTTGCTTTCTATAAGATCAATAAGTTTTGTGGCATAAGCTTGCATTTTTTCATCACTCCTTCCATAGATCTAACGTGATAAGATAACCTCACTTGCCTGAATCCATCCTATCAATTCCGCTACTGGAAATCCCTCAGCTCCTGCCTGATGAAACTCCACTCACTGTGTATTCTTTATAGCCAGCAATTCCAGTTTCATTAATTTCCAGAATTTCCTGGCAATAACGTACATAATGTAGTCGAACATAAGAATTGACCGGCTGAGACTTCCCACCGCCTGCCGATGCTCGACCTCTGCATTAAACATGGCTTGAAACTCCGCGTACAACCACATATGCCTTCTCATCAGAATCAGAGCATACAACGTTTCATGCAGAGGAACTCCCTCTCGATATCTTTCTTCCGCGTATTTTTCGAAAATTTCTTCCGCCTGTTCATATGGCGATTCATGAAAAAACATCATTTGAAAATTATTGTAAAAATCTTTGGCTTGAAGAATAATTTTGTCTTCAGAGGCCTCATGATAGGTATAAGTTTTTGCGTTGGTTTTAACATCCTTTGCCCATTGCCGGGTAATTGCTTCCACGTTCTTTTGAGTTAAATCTACGAGTTTTGCAGTAAATGCTTTCATCGTAACTCTTTCCTTTCAATAATCAGAAAGAGCAATGGCCATGCCATAATAAGTTTTTTTATGTTTTAATTTCCCTCCTTGCTTTTACACGCGGGCAGCGACGCCCGGCGGATGCCGGAGGAATCCAGTTTTCTTAGATGTTTACGAATTACAGCTCCCATGCAATGACACTGTTAAGAAATAAAAAGTTTTATCTTTTTTTGTTCGGATATTCAGAAAATTTTAAGATAATAAAAAATAGAAATACGAAATAAACGTCGCGATGAAGGTCACAAGAAAAGAATTGCAGACACTTGCAAATAACAATAGTCTTTAAATATAGGAGCTTAACGATTAAGACCTTTATGTCACCCCGGATGACTTAAATGTCGCGCAGGACCGTTTCCCACTGGGGATTTTTTTTCATGGCGGCAATTTTCCGTTGAAGTTGCCTTACTGTTATGCCGAGAATTTGTGCAGTCTTGCCGCGATCGCCATTAGCATTCTTTAAAACATAGACCAAATGCGCTTCATCGTTTTCCTTCAATGTACATAATTGGCGAGATAAAGAGGATAGGATAGTTGACGTCATTCCGAGATGATGGGGCAAGATAAGATTGGAGTCGGTTATCACGACAGCGTTTTCAATAATTTGAGCCAACTCTCGCACGTTGCCGGGATAATCTCTGTTATTCAATAAATCCATGGCTTCAGGGCTGAAGCCGATAACCTCTTTATTATAATTGCCACATGCCTTGCGCAAAAAATGAGACGCGAGCAAGGGAATATCTCCCAGTCTTTCCCTCAAAGGAGGAAGGTGGATATGGACCGATTTTAGTCGGTAGAGCAAATCCAGTCTGAAATTTCCCTCCTGACAGGCCTTTTCAATATTACTGTTGGAAGCGGATATAACTCTTACATCCACCCAGATTGGCTTTGACGCTCCGAGAGGATAGAAAGATTTTTCTTCCAGCACACGAAGCAGTTTTGTTTGCAGGCCGATCGGCATTTCCCCTATCTCGTCAAGGAAAAGAGTTCCGCCGTCCGCCTGTTCAAAATAGCCTCGATGCGGCGTCTCCGCGCCGGTAAACGCTCCTTTAGCGTGGCCAAAAAACTGGCTTTCAAACATCGTGGCCGGAATAGCGCTGACATTAACGGCGATGAATGGGCCCTGAGACATTGGTCCCGCCTGATGAATGCCTTTGGCGACAAGTTCTTTGCCGGTTCCCGATTCTCCGGTAATCATGATGGGATTACCGCTTCCGGCCATAACCTGGGCATAGGATAAAGTGGAACACATCTGCGAACATTGGGTGATAATCTCAGAAAAGGCATTCGGAATTTTCTTTTTATTATCCCCCGCTGTTGCCGATAAGCCGATGAGCAGGCCCCTGTGTTCATAGGCTCTTTTAATGGCTAGAAAAAGCAGATCGTTCTCTACCGGTTTGACAAGATAATCATAAGCGCCCAGACGAATTGCCTTGACTGTAGTGGGAATGTCATCAATAGCCGTGAGAATGATGAATTCGGTATGAGGACGGTAAGGTCTTGCGGATTCAATAACCTGCAAGCCATCGACTTCCGGCATAAGCAGATCCAGAAGAACAATATCAAAATCAGTTTCTTTAATTTTGGCAATAGCATCCTTGCCGTTATCACAGATTTCCACGTTTCTGATGCCCCGCCACTTGAGCAGACGTTTCACCGAATTCAGAGCGACTTCCTCATCATCAACAATCAGGATTCTCATAATCTCTGCCTTCCTATTTCACTAATTATGTTTTGCAGTTGTAACATACTAAAAGGTTTTTTCAGAAGATAATCCGGTTTGCCGGCCATCCTTCCTTCTTGTTTCCCGGACAGAGAATCGGAGGAGTAAAGAATTACGGGCAGAAGCGGGAAACGTTCCTTGATTTTTTTCGTGAGCTCCCACCCGTTTATTGCCGGCAGTTTGATTTCCGAGATAAAAATATCCACCTCCGGATGCGCCTCAAGATAGGCGATGACATCTTCGGAGGTATCGTCAGGACCGCAGCACCAATCAATAACATCAACAAAACTCATTCTGATCTCATTGAGATAAGAGGCATCACTATCACAGCAAAGTATGGCGGGACGAATATTCATTTGTGTTTTAGTGTCTAAGGGAAGGTAGATGGAAAACCGGCTGCCGATATCGGGACGGGAAGTAACTCCTATGATTCCCCGATGTTCTTTTATTAGTCCATAAGAGATGGAAAGCCCTAAACCCGTTCCTTCCCGATCCCGGCGAGTCGTAAAGAAAGGTTCAAAAATATGATCCAGCACTTCTTTTTTCATACCGATGCCGTTGTCTTCAATTTCGATCAGAATTGCGTTCAATCTTTCAATATTTCTGGCGGTGATGATTATTCTTCCTTTTCTGTCGGGCGTAACGGATTGATGTGCGTTAATCAGCAGATTGGCAATTACCTGCTCGATTTTTTGAAAATGTCCCTGAATAGATGGCAGATTGCTGTCGATGTAAAGGTCGATGCGGGAGACAGTTTTGCGAACCTGAGCGCCGACAATAATCAAAACTCCCTGAATGACTTCCTCAATTTGAACCGGTTTCTTTTGTACTGTTTCATCCACCCGGGCAAATTCTTTTAGTCCAGTAATGACACGCTTGATGCGCTGGGAAGCTATTTTGAACTCCTCAATAATTTCTTTCATATTTGTGCAGACTTCCACATAACTGATACCCTTATCACCCCAATCCGGATGGGAGGCTCCATCGCTGGCCAGAATCGGTTCAATGGCAGTCCACATTTCTTCCAAAAGAGGAATGTTGTTGGCAATAAAACTAACCGGATTATTTATTTCGTGGGCGACTCCCGTTACAACTTCACCCAGTGCTTTTAATTTGTGGGATTGAATCATCTGCTGCATACGGAGTTGCCCCTCCTGACGAACTCTCCTGTCTTCAGTGATATCCTGCCAGGCGCCGACCATATAACTTCGGGAACGACGGCCCGGTTTGATCAGGCGGCGATGATCGGATAACCAGCGATAAGAACCGTCGGCCGCCTGAAAACGATACTCTAACTGATAAGTTCCTTTATGCGTGGCCGATTTTAATTCCTTGAGTATCTCTTTTTGCTCGTCAGGATGGATGTGCTCCTGCCAAAAGGCCGGATCATCCGTAAATTGAACCGGGGTGTAGCCGGTAATTTCTTTGATGCGATTGCTGACAAAAGTGATTGTCAATTTATCATCAGCATTACAGGTATAGGAAACAATGGGAAGGAATTCAAGGATAAGGGATAAATGATCTGTAGTTTCTTTCAGGGCTTTGTTGGCTTTTGCCAGTTTATGCGTGCGTTCTTTTACTTTAATTTCCAGCTCGTCATGAGCTTGCAATAACGCCTCTTCCGCTCTTTTTGCCTGAGTTATATCTTCAAGTGTTTCTACAGCTCCAATAACTGCGCCTCTGGAGTTTCGTATAACGGCGGCGGTAAATCGCAGCCATCGTCCTTTTTTCCCGAGTTCCGGAAAGAAATCGGTAGCCTCGTAGGCGCCGGTAATCAATTTTGATTTGATGAACTTACCGGCATACCAGCGGGGTATATCTTTTTGAAATTTATCGACAAGCAAGTCGGCCATGGAAGGCCTTTCGGTTTTATAAAATGCCCGCCATTGCTGTCCTGTGCCTACCACTTCTTCGGCCTTGATTCCGCTGAGTTCTTCCAAAGCTTTATTCCAGTAGATAATCAGGTGGTCTTTCCCGATGATAAAAGCGGGGATGGGAGATGTTCCAATAATGCTTTTCAGAGATTGCTGGCCGTTGCTGAAAACTTCACGTGCCCATTTATTTTCGCTGTATTTTGGTTTCTTTTTTTTGTCTTTGCGTTGGCAATCTTTATCTTTCATTTTCTATTACCCAAGAGAATTAAATATAATCTTGCCTGAACAATTTTATGAAAAAAACCTGTAACTCCGAAAGAACCTGTTCCTGCCGGGAAGATAATTCTATATACGAAATTATTATTGCGAATTAACTATATTGAAGAAGGTGCTTATGTGTCAAGAAAATTAAAAGCACGTTCGTTTTTATGTTCGGAAAAACAATGTTTTTAAATTGCTCGTTATTCATACCTTCGCACTTAACATAAATTTTTATCTACAAATAATCACGGGTATGAAATCCCAAAGCAAGCTTTTGAAACAGATTCCGCAGCAAGCTGCGGGGTATTAAACCCTCCGCTTCGCGGGATTGTTCAACTTACCAATTCCGCCGCGCTTCGCTTTCGGAATTGGAGTTTCAACAATAATTATGACTCAACATATATACCTGCGCTGAAAACCATCGGCGGAAAGTGCGATGCCATCAACAGCATGAGATTTCCAGCCTTATTAATATTCACTTACTTTTCCATAAAAAAATTGTTATATGATATCACTATTTCTGTACATCTGCGGGTTAAAAGGATTGTCTCGAAAAGTGGAGCCCCTCTGGCAGGAGCCGGAGGCTCCTTGCCAAAACGCGACATTCCGCGATTGGCAGAAAGCATTCAACCCCCAGCGGGAGCTGAGGGCTTTCTGCAGCGGGGTAAACTCTTATGTATACAACGGCAAATAAAATTGTTTTAAAAGACGCGGCAACCGTGATTTTAATCCGGTCATCAAATGCCGGTGACTGGGAGATATTTTTGGCGCAGCGTCATCAGAAGCAGACCTTTATGGCCGGGGCATATGTGTTTCCCGGGGGACAACTGGAAGAAACCGACAACGATTCGCAGCTTGAAAATTATATCAAGACCGTGGATGGCTTTGATCCGTGCCGGTTACTGCAGGATAGCGCTTTATCCAGAGAAAAAGCACGGGGATTTTTTATTGCCGCCATCAGAGAAACTTTCGAAGAGACTGGAATTATTTTCGGCGGCAAAACCAGCGGATATTTTATTTCATTAAACAACGAATATACTCTTCAAAGATTTAATCATTACCGGCAAGAGCTTAGCGCTTCTCAGATTACATTGACGGGAATTGCCCAAAAAGAAAATATTTTGTTATTCCCCGATGCTCTGATTCCTTATGCCCACTGGATTACACCGGAATTTGAAAAAAAGAGATTTAACACCTTCTTTTTTCTGGCTAAGTTACCAACTGGGCAAACACCTTTAGCCGACGCGATGGAACTTACGGAATCGCTCTGGGTAACGCCGCAAAAAGCGCTGGAAATGCATCGCAAGAAAGAAATTATTTTAATGCCGCCCACGTTAAAAACGGTAGAAGAGTTATCCGCCTTTAGAAATATAAATGAACTTTTCTCCGCTACTCAAAAGAAGATTATCTATCCCATTCTGCCGCAATTGGCAGATAACATCCTTAAACTGCCGCATGATCCCGAATACAGTATTGATGCGTATAAAAGGCCGGTGAATTCAAGCGAACCTTCCCGGATATTAGCTGAAAACGGTGTGTGGAAAACAGCATTCTACAAGTAAAAGTAAAACCCCGAACCTTATTATCTATAAAGTCCGGGGCTGATTATTTTCACAAAAAGGTGACAACTAAAATTTTACTTTGGGAGCTGTCTTACCCGCTTCTTCGACTTTGAAAAATGCAGCCTCTTTAAATCCATACATACCGGCAAGGAAATTAGCAGGGAAGGATTTTATTGTTTCGTTATAAACTTGTACGGTTTCGTTGTATCTCATTCTTTCCACGGCAATCCTATTTTCCGTCCCCGCCAGTTCATCCTGCAGTTTCATGAAATTTTGATTAGATTTCAGGTCAGGATATTTTTCAACAACGACCATCAATCTGCTCAAAGCACCGGATAATTGGTTATTCGCCGCGATCTTGTCAGGAACCGTTCCGGCGCCGCCGACCTTGGCGCGGGCATTGGTTACTTCCACCAAAACATCTTTCTCCTGTTTGGCATAGCCCTTTACCGTTTCCACCAGATTCGGAATCAAATCATAACGCCGCTGCAATTGATTTTCCACTTGCGCCCATGAACTCTTAATCACCACATCCATCTTAACAAATTTATTGTAATTGCCCGCGAAAAAAGAATAAGCGGCGATAGCCAGAAAAACAATTACTGCCAGCACGATAATTAAAGATTTCTTTTTTGAATCCATTTCTTTCCTCCTGCATTATGTTAAGTTTAATTTATAATTTATCAACTAGGTTGCAAAGCTTTTCGACTTCGCACATATATCTTTTGAAGACGCCCGCGACTTCTTCGCCGGATAGTTTATCCACGCCTTCTTTAATGTCGGCGCAGGATAAGAATACTTCCGCGTCAACCGCAAAAAGTTTGGCCACTTCTTTTATTGTCTCGCGTCTATGCCTCGGCGCCGATTCCTGCTTTAAATGGAGCAGGGCATTGAATATGGAAATAAAAGCCGTAAATGAACGGCTGATCAATTGTTTCAACTGCCGCGGGCTCCCTTCAGTTTCCAGATAACCCTGGCGAAGCAAAATCAGCTTTCCTTTCAGTTCCTTTTCAATTTGCAGACGTAAATCTTCCGGCTTGAAATTTAATTGTTCCAGAACATCTTCGCCATAAATTAAAACGTGGCTGTTTTTCATATTCAAAAACTCTATCGGATAACAATCCAGAGAAGACTCAATAAATGCCTTTGTCATAATCAGCGGAACGGCCACACGGCGCTTTCTCCAATCTTTAACCGTGGCCAAAGAATCTTCCAGCCTGTTGACCGCCTCCGGCGTCAAGACAACGAGCAGGTTAATGTCCGATTTACCTTTTACATAAGACCCTCCGGCGGCGCTCCCGTAAAGAATAAGAGAGATCAGATCCTTGCCGAATACTTTCTGATAGTCTTGCGTCAAAGGAACAAAAACATCTTGTGGTTTGTCTGGTATTTTTGCCATTTCATACACCCAAATAAGCTGAGGGTATAATAACCCTTGGGGTTCATACCCGTATTAAAAATCTCCCCCGGCGCCGCCGCCGCCGCTCATGCCGCCGCCAAAACCGCCAAATCCTCCGCTGAAACCGCCGCCATCGCCTCTGCCGCCGCCACGACCGCCGCTCAAAAACAACAGCAATATCCAGGGAAGCATTGATCTTCCTGTTCTTGTGCCTAAAAGCAAAGCGGCCGCAATAAAGAAAAATATTAATCCAAAAACGTTAATGCCTTTTTGCTGGATCCGGGCATTGGTCCGGTATGGCGCGGGCGAACCGCTCAACTGAACACCGGCATCTTTGGCAATAATAGAGCTGAGAACATACACCGTATCATAAAAAGCCTGACCATAATTGCCTGCCTGGAGTTGCGGTTTTAGATACTTGTCTCTGATTTCACCGACCAAACCATCCGGCAATATCCCCTCTACGCCGTAACCGGTTTCAATCCTGATTTTGCGTTCCTTAAGCGTTAAAAATACTAAAACGCCCTTGTCCTCACCTCTTTTGCCGATACCCCACGCCTTATAAAGGCCATTGACATAAAGACTGGTTTCTTCCCCTTCTCCGATAGTAGGGACCGTTACAACGACAACCGCCGTGCCTGTTTTTTCTAAAACTTCACGCGACAGAGCTTCAATTTTAGCGGCGTTATCCTGATCAATGATATTGGCAAAATCATTGACGGCGCCGCGCGGCGAAGGGTACTTCTCGGCTGCAAATATGGCATTGGTTATCAGCACCATAAACAGCGCGACGGCCAAAGCCAGTATTATTTTATATCTATTGTCAAAAGATTTAATTTTCACAAATTACCAAAAGACTTTCTTAATCCTATATTAATCTTTTCAATTATGCTGCAAATATAACAATCTATTTAGAAAAAGCAAGACGCCTATCAAAAGCATTAGTCAATACTACCGACCGTATCGGCTTTATACGTTATTTTAAATATTTCCGGCCGAAATAGTATAATATTAGCTATCATGCGGTGTGACTATCGCGTAAAGATCACCACCTGTCAAGCGGCAAATATGAACCGTAAAATTGGCCTTGCTTAAGCAAAAAATAGATATTAAAGAAACAGTGAAATCTTTTTGAGTAACAAGTAAACCTATGCCGCCAAAGATAATCTTAATTCATCCGCCGATTGCCAAATGTTCAGAACCGCCCGCCGGTATTGCAAAATTATCCGCCTGTCTAAAGGCAAATGGCATTCACCACGATATTATTGATGCCAATCTGGAAAGCATCCTCTACCTGATGAATAATGTTTCCAATAACAATACAACATCCGATAGATGGACAACGCGCGCCGTAAAAAATCTAGAACGCAATCTCGCCGCTCTTAAAAACAAAGCCACCTATCAAAATCTAAGCCGCTATCAGCGGGCAGTGACGGATATTAACCATATTTTAAATGTGACGGGGAAATCATGGAGTGTTGATCTGTCGCTTGCCGATTATCACGATCAATGTCTATCCCCGGTGAAGAGCGCCGACTTAATATCCGCAGCCGAAAAACCGCAAAACAATCCGTTCTATCTTTACTTTCAATATCGTCTGAAGAACGCGCTGGAATACAATCCGGATTTTATAGGCTTTTCTTTAAACTATCTAAGTCAGGCTCTCTGCACTTTTGCCATGATCGGCTTCATCAAGAAAATTCAGCCGCAGCAAAAAATTATTTTAGGAGGATCGCTGGTTACCTCATGGATTAAACTCGGCATGGATAGAAATATTTTCAAGGGACTTGTGGATGAAATGGTCGCAGGCGCGGGAGAACAAAAGTTACTGGAGCTTCTGGACGTAAAAGACGGCAAGACTTTCTGCCCACCCGATTATAATGATTTCCCGCTTGATCAATATTTATCGCCCGGCCTGATCCTGCCCTACAGCAGCGCACGCGGCTGTTACTGGCACAACTGTGCCTTTTGCCCGGAAAAAGCGGAAGGCAATGCTTATCTGCCGCTGGAAGTTTTTCAGGTCACGCAAGAGTTGCAATTCTTGACCGGACTTTTGAATCCTTCACTGATTCATATTCTGGATAGCTCCATCTCTCCGTTACTGCTCGGCACTCTGGCGCAAAGACCGCCAGGCGCGCCTTGGTATGGCTTTACCCGGATTACGCAACATTTGGCTGATGAAGATTTTTGTTTATCCTTAAAACGCAGCGGCTGTGCCATGCTCAAACTGGGAATTGAATCTGGCGATCAGGAAGTGCTTGATCAACTGAACAAAGGAATAAATTTGCCGACAGCTTCCGGGGTTTTAAAAACACTGAAAAAAGCAGGCATTGCCACCTACTGTTATTTTTTGTTCGGCACACCGCCGGAAACACAAGAAAGCGCAATAAAGACGCTGGATTTTGTTTGTCGGCATCATAATTGTATCGACTTTTTAAACTTGGCGATTTTTAATTTGCCGTCCCGGAGCATTGAGGCGCAAAGCCTGGCGACGCATGATTTTTATGAAGGCGATTTGTCTTTGTACAAAAATTTTCAGCACCCCGCAGGCTGGCAGAGACCTGCCGTGCGCAATTTTTTAGAGAAGACTTTTAAAAAGCATCCGGCGGTAGCTCCGATAATTAGACGCACACCGGAATTTTTCACCTCCAACCACGCACCGTTTTTTATTGATAATAAGCAATAATATTATGATCACAATATTTGTTACACAGAGTTTCGGGGGTAGGCAGTTATCCGAATTGAGAATTTCCATTTTAATTGTGGTATTCGGCATATCTAATACCAGTTTTAAATCAAAGATGATATTGAGGCGGCTAGGCGGAGGCGACGAGGCGTATTATACATACGTTGAGGAAGCCGACACCGATGCCAACAAAAATAGCGCTTTGATTTAGAAATGGTATAATGAGACAGGGGAAAGATTGCCCTGCATTTGTAATAGTCGTGCGATCTGGAAACGCTGGAGTGTCAAGCGGAACTTCACTGCCTTTTAGGTTCTGCTGTGAAAAGGGGTAGCAGCTTTTTATCCCTAAGGATGGAGATAACTTTCAGAGCATCATCCTCGCTGTTGAATTTTCCGACGACAACTCGATACCATGTCTCATTAGGGGCCGCTTTTCTGGCTACAATATCGATTTCTTTTCCTCTCAAGGACGGTTCACTTCTGTAAACCCCGGCGAATTTAGGACTCCAGAACGTTCCGACATTAATTTTATACGTTCGATCGGAGGATTTGACAATCAGGCTTTCTACCGTAATTTTCGGAATCCTGACTTTTTGGTTTACAGAAATTAGATTGGCATTGGTAATCTCGGGGTTAGAATCTAAGATGAGGTCAGCGCGGGTTATATTCGACCCTCCGTAATATTGTTGCGCCAAGCGACTAATGCTTTGCCCTTTCTTAACTATAATAGATTCCGTTGATATTGCATCCTTACTTACGAGAATCGAAGATGCGGACGGCGGCATAGCTGTTTTGGTGGATTCAACTTTTAGCGCCCTTGTCTCAACAGATGGATAATGCACGTCGACTTTTGGAATCTTTATGGCTGTTGTTTTAGGATACGTGACAAGAGATCGTTCCGTGTGGTAAAGAGAAGTCCACATGGATTCGATGCCCCTTTGATTTGAGGGCCCATATCGAAGGAATCCGAACATCAGAAAAAATATTACTCCCAAACTAAGCAGGAACAGGAGGCTAGCAGAGATCTTCCTTGGGAAAAGAATTCTTTCACGGCGAATTGGATACGTTCTTTTGACAAACTTGGAGATTTTCCTGGGCTTGAATTTACGGGGTGACGGGCCTTCCAGATTTTTTATAACTTCACGAATGGTCTTTTCATCTATTATTTTTTGGGATTCACTGAAACCGTTGAGCAAGGCGTTGTCGCACACGATGTTGATGACGCGCGGAATTCCCTTCGCATGCTCGATGATTATAGAGATTGCCTTGGGGGTGAATGTCTTAGAAGTGCTGCTCCCAACGAGTTTAAGGCGATGCTCAATATAGCCACGCGATTCTTCAGCGGTCATGGTCGTAATTTCGTGTCTGATTCCTATGCGTTGGTTGAGGGTTTTCAGGTTCGGCGAATTGAGCATATTTATAAATTCAGGTTGACCCACGAAAATAATCTGAAGCCGCCAAGATGTCAGGAACCATAGATCGGATAATTTCCCCAGTTCTTGTAGTGTTTCTATAGCAAGATGCTGTACCTCATCGATGATCACCGCCACCATCTCATCGGTGCCGATATGCAACAGATATTCAACAAGCTGATTTAGAAGGGTTTCTTTGTCTTTCCCTGTAACCTCAAGGTATAGCTCCTTGAGGATGATTTCCAGAAGTTCTTCAAAAGTGATTGATGGATGAAAAATGAAAGCTGTTTTTACTTTATCATCGAGGCTCATCAAGAGATAGTGAATAAGGGTTGTTTTGCCTGTTCCCACTTCTCCTGTTATGCTAATAAATCCCTGCCGGCTTTCTACGCCCTTCATCATCGCATCCAGGGCTTTTCGGTGGCTGGATGTTAAATATAGAAATTTGGGATCCGGTGTGATTTCGAAGGGCTTTCCCGAAAATCCGTAAAATTCATTATACATTTTTTACCTCGTAAAATTCCTGTTGCGGTTTCAATGAGTTTGCTCCTGAGTGCCGGGTCCGGTTGACCCGCCTTGGATATTTGTACCACATGTTAAGTTAGAGTTCAGCAGTTTTTTGATTATTTCCAATCGCAATGTTGCGTGAATTTGGGAAATAAGAAAAGCAACATTACAGAAAGAAATGTTTGCAGCGAAATCTGTTTCCAAAGTTTGTTTTGGGGTTTATACCCGTGATTGGCAACAAGTAATAATATTATGATAATTAAACTCGTTACACGAGTCCACACAGTCTAAAAAAATGCAATAAATAATTGATTATTGAAGTTTAAGAGGTTAATATATATAAAGATAAAAATGGAGTAATCCGGTGATGCAAAGCCACATGTCCATGGAAGGTACAGCCGGGTTAACGAAGAGTTTACGGAGTCAGTCGTCTTTGGACATTCAGACAATGTCCGGGGAAGTAAAACGTCCATCTCCGTAAAATGAAATAGCCGTTTTTCTTCTTGGGACCAAAATGATTTGTAAAAGAATGAATAAGGGGTTTGAAAAAACAGTTTCTGCACGGCTGGCTTTTGTACATGAGGTTTGTCTTTGCCTGCCTATCGTGTTTGTATTCTCCCTTCTCGTATTTTCCAGCTTTGCATTTGCCGCCACATCGTGCTCCACCCCCGGAAAAGACGGTGTCGGCACTCCTTCAGGCGTCATCAACACCTACTATCCGGGGACGTCATCGGTCTCTGCCGGAGCAACATCCATTCCGGTCGGCTCTTCCTCGGGCAGTTCCACGCAGATCGTAGCCGGTGATATGCTGCTCATCATCCAGATGCAGGACGCCGACATAGCCTACAGCAACGACAGTAATTATGGCGGTTCAGGCGCCGGCAGCGGCTACGCGGCTCTCAATCAAACTGGCATTTATGAGTATGCTAAAGCGGCAGGAGCAGTTTCTGGAGGCTACGTCAGCATTACAACTGGACTTGCCAACAGCTACCGCTACCGTGCTGCCTCGGCAACCAATGGACAGAGCACCTTTCAGGTCATCCGGGTGCCCCAGTACTCGTCGGCTACGGTTTCCGGAACTGTGTCAGCGCTCAACTGGAACGGTAGCGTTGGCGGCATTGTAGCCATCGATGTAGAAGGCACGCTGACCATTAGCGGAACGATTACGGCTGACGGCGCCGGCTTCCGCGGCGGTTTTGGACGCACGCTTACCGGCGGCGCCGGCGCAAACACAGATTACCGTACTTCCTATTTGGTTGCCGCCAACGGCTCTAAAGGTGAAGGCATTGCCGGCTCACCTTATTACATGAACAGTCCGGCGACATTCAACGGTGCGCCGGCTGTGGCGACCACTTACGGTAGCGGTTATCCCGATGGGTCAACAACGAACGCATCCTATGCACGAGGCGCGCCCGGCAATGCCGGCGGCGGCGGCACTGACGGCAACCCTGCAGCCAATGATCAGAACTCCGGCGGTGGTGGCGGCGGCAACTATGCGGGCGGCGCGATGGGCGGCAATTCCTGGAACAGCAATTTAACTGTCGGCGGCGAGGGAGGAAGCGCTGTTGCCGGACTTGCCTACAATCGAATTGTCATGGGCGGCGGCGGCGGCGCCGGAACTACCAACAACGGGACCGCTGATAATACAACATATACAAACCCGCCGGGACTGGCCTGTTCTCTTACCACGGGCGCATGCAGCAGCGGCGCGTCTGGCGGCGGCATCATCCTGCTACGGGCGAATTCCATCACCGGTAGCGGTACGGTTTCGGCAAATGGCGGTTCGGGCTACAACGTTCAAAACGACAGCGGAGGCGGAGGAGGCGCCGGTGGGTCCGTTGTTATCTATACATATGACGGCGGTTCGGCCAATGTTACTGTAAACGGCGGCAACGGCGGAAACGCCTGGCGATCTCAAGCTGAAGGCACCTTCCCGGGTAATTGCCACGGCCCGGGCGGCGGCGGCAGCGGTGGTTTCATCGCCTATTCCCCATCGACATTAGGCATCGCTATGCAATATGCAGCGGGTATAAGCGGTGTGACAACAGCCGCTAATATCAGCTATGGATCAGGAAGTTCTGCCGGCGGTTACTCCACGTTCACAGCGTCCAATCCTCCCGGCCCGCTGCCGGGAGCTGACTGTGTGCCTAAACTCTCCACTTCCACCAAAACTGTTGTCGACACCACCAGCGTCGGCGCTTACGCGGCCGGTGATGTCCTGCAATATACGATTACGTTGATTGAAAGCAACGGTATAGCGGCCAGTGGCGTTTCAGTTACCGATACCATCGATACCAACCTGACGGGTTTAACCGTAGTCAGCTATCCGGCGGGCGCTACTAACAGCTCTACCACGTCCGCGCTTAACATCACCGGTATTAGTATTCCTGCCAATGGTTCCGTAACAATTGTTTACACCGCAACCATTTCCTCTTCGGCCACTCCGGGGACAACCATTAACAACACGGCAACCATAACCAACCCCAACGGCATCGGCGCAACACCCACCGCACCAGTGGTCACAGTCTCCGGAATAATTACGTCATCCGGAACGAAACAGATCTATTTGAATGGGACAAACGCCCTGTCACGAACGATGCCAACAGCCAGCACAACCACTTTTGTAGACTTAACAAGCGGTTCCAGTGCAACATGGGCGCTGACGACAGCAACGGCAAAAGCGATAACGCTCAGCAGTTCCTTTGCCGTCTACCTACAGATGAGACGTCCTTCGACGACCGGCAACCGCACCCTGACGTTGACCATTGACTACGTCAACGGCGCCAGCACCGTGACTCTCGGTACCTATAACGTTCCCGCTTTCACCATGACGAACGCTGCTACGCCGGTACTTTATGGACCGTATGCCGTTCCTCTCTCGACATCTCCGGTAACCATTCCGGTCGGGAGTACCTTGCGCCTGACAGTGAAGAATACCAGTGCAGCAGGTTATTTGGTAGACGTCTACCCCAATTACAATAGCGCTGCCTATGCCAATGTATCCCGAATCCAATGCAGTCCCGTTCCCGTTATAAATGTTGACAGTATCGGTCTGTATAGCGCTGCTTACAACGGCGGCAGTATCGTTTCCTCGGTTGCGCCCGGTGCCACAGTTTACATCCGGACGCAAGTCAGCGACCCGTTCGGCTACGCCGACATCAGTGGCGCCACCATAACCATAATCGATTCGGGTGGAACGGTCCGGGTCGCCGCTACGGCACTTGACCCCACATACCTCAAGGCCAGTTCCGGCGCCATCAAGACCTACGAGTACGCGTATACCGTTCCCGCAACGGGTGTCCCCGTCGGTGTATGGTCGATTAAAATCATAGCTGCGGAAGGTGCGGAAGGAATCGTTACCGATACTGCTTACGCCACGATGCCGGTAGCGATCCCGCCGGTACTGACCGTCGTCAAGTCGGCCAGCCCAAGTTCCGTCGCCCCCGGCGGGGTTGTCACCTATACGGTTGTGGTTACCAACACCGGCGCCGGAACAGCATCAAACGTAGTCTTAAAGGATCTCTTGAGTCCCTACGTTCAGTGGGGGCTTAATTCCTACGGCACTGGAATCGCGTTCCAGTTTACGGACGGCACGCCCGCTTCAGGGTTGACTCTCGGCACGCCTGTCTATTCCAATAACAGCGGCTCCATGTGGGTCTACACGCCTACTTCGGGCGGGGGCGGGGCGCCGGCCGGTTACGACGACAACGTTACTAACTGGCAGATCCCCATGAACGGTACGATGAACGCTAACGGGGCTAATTTTACTATCAACTATAAGGTGCGCGTCTATTAGCTTATTGCCGCGGCAATAAGCTAATAGTTTACAAAAAATCAACTGTAATGTTATTTAAATAGTTCATCTAAGGGTAATGACAACGACCCCGCTTTTATTCCATGCGGGCCGGGATTGGAGAGAACCACTGCGAAATCGGATTACAAAGATTACTTTGTGGTTCACGCTTGTGATTGACAACAAGCAATAATATTATGATTACAATATTTAACTTCACCTTGTCTCAACATTTTTGAGCCGGCAGAATTGAATATTAACGTTCGAAACATTCAATTGCACCTGTCCATATTAAGAAACCAGCAAAGATAAATCAGATTCGTTTTCTCGTTCAAAAATTACCTCAAGGTAAATGCGAAGATACTCACTGTGAGCTATAAATCATGCATGGCAAATATCAGGACAAATATTTTTTGTATCGAGCAGCAGGACTTTTATCTTCTCTCCGTTTATAACTAATATAATATTCTTATAAGCTGCGCCAGCGCTAGATCACCATCTGAATCAGGTGGGGTCCTTGCTCATGGAGCGCCTTGCCGAGTTCTCTCGCCAGCTCCTCCGCAGTGGTTGCTTTAATGGACGGGACGCCCATCCCTTTGCCTAAGTTCACCCAGTCAATGCCTGCAAGGTCGGTAAGATGTGATGCACACTTGCCTGGTAAAACTCCCAGCCGGCCATACTCGACCTTCAGGATATCATAGCTCCGGTTGGAGCAGATGAGCGTGGTGACATTCAGTTTTTCTCTTGCTTCTGTCCATAACGCCTGCAGGGTATACATGCCCGCGCCGTCCGCCTGGAAGTTGATCACAGGCCTGTCGGGACAGGCTATGGCAGCGCCCACTGCGCATGGCGCGCCCTGGCCGATAGCTCCTCCCGTAAGTGTAAGCAGGCTGAAAGGCGGAACGCCGGAAGAAACGGAGTAGTACATTAAACCGGTTGTAATGGCCTCCTCAACTACAATGGCTCCCTCCGGCTGAAGAGCTGCGATGATCGCGCAAATCTTTTCCGGATTGAGAGCGCCTGCAGGGATTTCAGGTCTTTTTAATGAGGTAAGTATATCCGGATTAATAATCTTGGTCGCGTCGAGTTCATCTGCGAGAATGTCCAGGATTTCCATCAAGTCCTGATCAGGCGTGGATAGGTGAAACTTCCTCTGCTCTTCTTTTAAAAAGTTTGCCGGAATGCCTTCATAGCCGAAGAAGGGTACAGGCTCTTTTGCCCCGGCAAAGACAAACACTTCGTACTTTGACAGCATGTCCATGGCCATCTCCGGAAGGTAGGGTATGCGGCGCACATCGGGCAGGCCGGCGCCACGCTCGATACGCGCCGGGAAATTCTCGGTGATGAGATCACAGCCGCATGCCTCTTTTATTCTTGCAGCAACCATCAACTCATTTCGCCCGATATGTTTGCTGCCGAGAACAAAGGCAGCTTTTTTGCCGCATCTCAACAAGGCGGCCGCTGATTTGACCGCATCCTTGCTTATGGATATTTTTTCCTGCTTATAAGGAATGACAGCGTTGTTGGCGCACTTCTTTGTCTGGAGATCAAACGGGACTATGAGGGTTGCGATCTGTCCTTTTTCCGTGGCCCCGATTGCATCTGCCATATCCTGCCCGAGCAGATCGGAAGAGCCGCAGGTGCGTTGCCATCCTGAGACGGTCTGCGCCAGAGATTCGATATCCATGGTCAGAGGCGGGTCGGATGCGCGGTGCCAGGTGGAATGTTCGCCCACCACAGTCACAATCTTGCTGTGCGCTCTTTTGGCATTATGCAGATTCGCGATTCCGTTTGCCAAACCCGGCCCGAGATGGAGAAGCACCATAGCCGGCTTCCGGAGCATCCTTGCATAACCGTCGGCAGCTCCGGTACACACACCTTCAAACAAACCCAGGACAGGCCGTATGCCTCCCACTGTATCAAGCGCGACCACAAGCGGAAGCTCGGTCGTGCCCGGGTTGGCAAAACATACCTCTATCCCTGCGTCCTTCGCTGCTTTCATGATACATTCAGCTCCGTTCATAATATCCTCCATGATTTAATTAACTAATGATTCCGGTTTCTCTCCTTTGAGCACTCGCGCGATGTTTGCTGTTGCCATATTGATGATTCTCCCGGCTGCTTCATCTGTCACACCTGCCACATGAGGCGAGAGGAGCAGTCTTTCACTTTCCACACCCAGCAGCGGATTATCCATAGTTACCGGTTCTTCGGAAAAGACATCAATGCCCGCACCGGCAATCCTTCCCTTCGTGATGGCTTCGGCAAGAGCCTTTTCATCAACAAGCTCGGCCCGGGCTACATTAATAAGATAGGCGCCCGGCTTCATGGAATTGAGGGCATCTTCATTGATCATGGCGCGGGTTGCCTCCGTGAGGGGTGCATGAAGACTGATGATGTCGGACTGACTCAAGATGTTGGCCAACTCAGTGTATTCAACCCCGAGCGCCTGTTCAACAGATGGTTCCGGTCGGTAAGTATCATGGTAAATGATCCGGCTCAACTGGAAAGGTTTGAGCTTTTCTGCAACCGCCTGGCCAATGCGTCCAAATCCGATTATACCCCATACCTTTCCTTTAAGCTCTGCAGGCTTTATACTCATTTGTTCCCAGCCTCCCGACTTCGTGCTTGTATGGGCGTGGAACATATTTTTGAGAAGACAAAGTCCCCAGGCGATTGTATGTTCGGCCACACTGATTGTATTGGCGCCTGCGGTATTGGCCACTTTGATTCCTTTTGCCGTGCAGGCATCCACATCTATGTGCTGATAGCCCACGCTGGGCTGCTGGATGAATTTTAGATTTCGTGCTGCGAATACAATATCTGCGGTGATCTTTTTTTTGAAGGTGTAATCGCCTAAAACTACATCAACCTCCGGAATTATTTTTTTGATCTTTTCTTCCGGCATTTCGTTGCCGGGGATGACCTTAAAATCAGGCACGTCAGGCATTTGTTGAATAAGAAGTTTCACGATCTCGGCAGACAGCGGTGCCAGTGAAAGCACTATCTTGGCCATATCATTCCTCCTATCTTTTGTGTTTGATTCATTTAAGAACAGCTCCCTGGGCTGCGGAACCGACCATCTTGACATAGCGCCGCATATAACCCGGCGGGATCTGCTTCGATACCAGCTTCCATTCGGCCAGCCGCCGCGCGATTTCCTCCGGTTTCATATCTACGTCAAGCCTGCGTCCAGGTATATCAATCATAATGACGTCGCCGTTTTGGATGATGGCGATCGGCCCGCCGCACGCCGCTTCGGGTGAGACATGCCCGATGCAGGGACCGGCCGTGGCGCCGGAGAAGCGGCCGTCCGTGACCAGTGCCACATTGGTAAATCCCGCCAGATCAAGGCCCATTGTGACTGCCAGGGTTTCAGGCATACCGGGCCCGCCTTTGGGTCCTTCGTAACGGATGACAATTACCTCGCCTTCGTTGAGCGTTTTGTTTCGGATAGCCTGCAAAACGTCGGTCTCAGCGTCGAAAACCCGTGCCGGTCCGGTGAATACGCGCATATGTTCGGCTACCGCGGATTGCTTGACCACTGCGCCTTCAGGCGCGAGAGTTCCGAAAAGCGCGACCGTACCACCTTCCGGCATAAAGGCATGGGCTTTATCCGGGATGATGGCAGGATTTTTCACTTCGGCCTGGTCGATAATATCGCCGATGCTCATGCCTGATACCGTCAAAGGATCGCGATGAAGATTTTCGCCGAGCATTTTCATGACGGCCGGTATGCCGCCGGCTACGAAAAGATCAACCATGCCGTGGGGACCGTTGGGAGAAATACCGCACAGGGTCGGGATGGTGTTGCTGTAGTCGTTGAAACGTGTCAGCGGTAATTCGAGTTCAAATTCATGAGCAATGGCTGGCAGATGCAGGGCAACATTTGTGGAACCTCCGATGGCCAGACTCACCATCAGCGCGTTTTCCAAAGACTCACGGGTAATGATTTTCCGGATGGAGATTCCTTCCTCGACCAACTCTACGATACGCTGACCGGCATGACGGGCATAAAGCAGTTTGGCGGAATGAAAGGCCGGGACAGTGGCCGAACCCGCGAGGCTGATACCCAGGGCTTCCGTGAGGGACTGCATGGTATTGGCGGTACCCATCAATTCGCACGAGCCGCACGTTGCCGCCGTTGCCGTTGCCAGTTTATCAAAGAGATCGGTGTAGCATTTATGATCTACACCGCCGCGCATGCTCGGTTTGAAGCGGATATCCCAGGCATTCGGTCCTCCGGTAACGAAGATGGCGGGCAAATCCAGCCGGGCGGCGGCCATGATCATGCCGGGAATAATCTTGTCGCAACTGGCGATGAAGACTATGCCGTCATAGCGCATGCTGCGGGCATGCGTCTCAATGATGTCGGCAATCAAATCGCGTTGAGCCAGAACAAAGCGCATCCCGGCGTGGCCTTCGGTCATGCCATCGCAGGGAGCGGGAACATTGAATTCAAAGGGCAAGCCGCCGGCCGCGTTCACTCCATCCTTGACTCTGTGGGCGATTGTGCCCAAGTGCATATGGCCGGGATTGATCTCGGTCAGCGAATTGGCAATGGCAATAATCGGCTTTTTGCCTGCCTCAGTAAGATCGGTGCCTGTGCCTTGAAAGATAGATTTCCGCACAATGCTGATTGGGAAATCGCTGTCATCAAAAATAGATGAACTCTGGGGTTTCTTCATATGACCTCCTCCTTTAAATCCTTCATCGTACTGTCCTTAATAACCAGAGCTGTTTTGTTGTTTAGGTTAAAATCCACTTTCCCATATATTTCACCTTTTCTAACGTAAACCTATAACATTCGTAAAGCTTTTTCCCAGAATCTTTTTACGGATTTTGATATCGGCAAACATGCCTTCGATCCTGCGTTTCATAAAACCATAGTCGTATTGGTGATCTGGACTATGAAAACCGGATGGTCCGTCCGTGCCGAAGAAAAGTCGATCTGCTCTGAACATATCCACGGCCCGGCGAGTTGCCCTCTCGCTGGTATAGCTGGTCTGGGAAAGATCCATGTAGGCATTCCGGAGAGGTTTAATTTTTTTCCATGTGTCTGCATATTCGGGGAAGCCGCCATGAGCCAGAGATGAGCTTAAGGTGGGGCACTTTGTCGAATCGTCTGATTGTTTGATTTATATAATTCGGTTATTTTATTCAAAGAGCAAGTTAATAAATAATACTTATTCTTTTCTTTGAAAATGATTTCATCTTGGTGCCTTACTATATCCCGCCCTGATAGCATCAGTTTCAGAATCAAATTCTACACGGTGATAAGCCTTTACTGCATTGTAGTTTTTCATGCCGGGGAGGTGATATTTTTTACTGTCGCTATTACCGATAACTTTTGTTTTTTGCTTTGCCTCTGGTGCTGGTGTTGCCTCTAAAGCTGTTATTGCCTCTAAAACTGTTATTTTCTTTGCTTCCGGAGCTGGAGTTGCCTTTGTTATAATATTAGGAATAAGCCTCCTATCAAATTCAGGAATGGAAACGAATATCTTTAGCAGAACTACTATCAAAATAATTGTACCTAACGAAATTATTGCTATTTTTATCCATTGCTTATTTTTAATCGGGGGTGCTTTTTTAGTTTCTTCAATATTTATATTACCAGAATCAATCGGGGATAGTTTTATAGTTTCTACGCTATTTTTATCACCTATATGTGACTGCCGCAGAAGAGCGCTGATGGGGAGTACTTTTTTAATTTCTAAGATATTTTTATCACCTATATGTGACTGACGATGACGAGTGCTTATTAGGAGTACTTTTTTAGTTTCTTTGATATTTTTATTACCAGAATCAATTAGAGGTACTTTATCTTTGACAAACTCAGATTTATTAGATTCTAGTTGCCATGAGATATAATCATCAAGTTTCTCCATTTCCTTGCTGGGGTAGAATTCCACACCAACCTCATAAGACTCATTCTCAATGATAACTGTACTCCATTTTACTTTTCCGAGGATTTTTATCTGTTGGTGCACAACCTTTGATGTGATATCTAATTCAATGATGGTATTAACGGGCAAAAGAATATTGGTCTGAATTTTGGCCCCGCACACGGAGATATCCTTAGTAAGATTACCGTTGATTTCTTCTTCTGGAAGATTTTTTCCTCCGGAGACGACTGTTATGGCAACCTCATTCTCATCCTTTATTCTTGGCGCTCTTCTTTTTTCGTCCATAACGATTCATTCCTCATTTTTTTCAGAATGCCCGGTTTTCACTCTTCCCTTCAAACACTACTTTATTCATGGTCTAAATATAAGAAAATCATTTTTGTATATTAATGTAATATCAGCCACAATTGACCTGTCCCAAATGCTTTGACTTCCCCCGAATATTTGTACCATATGTTAAGTTAGAATTCAGCTATTTTCTGATTATTTTCGTTTGAAATGTTGTATAAATCGGAAAACAAGAAAAACAACATTACAGAAAGAAATGCCTACCTTGGGATCGAGTTACAAAACTTACGTTAGAGTTCACGTCCGTAATTGATTTATCAATTCTAAAATGGCACCTACAGCCGGTTGCACAAGCGCCTGCACCTTGGGCGAAAGGGTTCGTTTAAAATCAAAATCATAGCCGCGTATGGAGACCAGATGCGCCTTGGGTTCGCATTGATACATGGTCTTGAGAAATGCCAAAAGTGCCGCAGGCGTCATGTGATGGGTAAATGAAGAAGAAACATATTGTGCCTCAACCGGCGAGCAGTTGAGATCTTCCAGATCGGAACCGACATGCGCATCAACAAATATTATTTTATTATAGCCCGTGAGCAGTTCCATTATTTCCGGCACAAGCTGGAGTAGAAAGATGGAATCATTTTCACCATCCATTTCATCCATACCGGTATCACCATCTTCCAGCAGTTTCTGCCCCAGTTGCCGGCGCAACGCGTTGATTACAGCAAAGGCGACGCCATCATCTGAACGGTATATATTGCCATATCCGATAATAATTGTTTTGGAATTCATTTTATTGTTAAGATTTTTCCTGGAAAAAACAGGCGGGTAAGCATCTTCACTTATCCGCCAGAAATATTATGTGTGCCTGCATTAGCGGCTGATGCGGTCAAGAACGGTGCCGTCGGCAGCCATCAATGTCACTTCCAGCGGCATTTTGCCGATGGCATGCGTGGAACAGGACAGGCAGGGATCATAGCAGCGAATAGCCGCCTCCACTCTGTTCAACATTCCTTCAGTCAGCTTTGTTCCATCAACATAAGCCTTGGCCACAGATCCGGCCGCCGTATGCATGGCCCAATTGTTATTGCCGGTAGCTACGATGAGATTAACTCTGGTCAAAATGCCGTTTTCATCCGTGCCGTAGTCATGGAAAAGCGTTCCGCGAGGCGCTTCAATGACGCCCACACCCTGGCCGGGAACATTTTCCAGCGGCGGATAGTTGCGAACATTCGTAGACATAATATCCGGATCATCCAGTAACTGGCCAATGCGTTCCAAACCATAAAGAGCCTCAATCATCCGCGCATAGTGATAATACAGGGAACCTTCCACAGGAAGGCCGCCGTTGATTTGCCTGAATAGCTTGAATTCTTCCTGAGCCAGCGGCGTGCCGATTTTATCGATAACATTGAGTCTGCCCAAAGGACCCACACGATAGAATCCCTGGGGAAAGCCCATTTTCCGCAGGTAAGGATGCTTCAAGAATGACCACGGCTCGACATGCTCGGCAATGAAAGACAGATAGTGTTCCGGTTTAAACTGAGCCAGAAATTTCCCCTGCGCGCCTTTCACGCGAATCTCACCGTCATACAGTTGAAGTCCTCCTTCCGCATCCACCAGCCCCATATAACTGGAGGGGAAAGAAGCAAAAGTTGAGGCAGTATCCCTATTGGCTTCGAGCCAGCCTTTGGCAATGCTGATCGCATCCTGAGCTATTGCGGTCATTGCCTTTAGCTCCGCCGCCATAGCTTTACGATTTTCTTGAGTCAAAGGAGCATTGACTCCGCCTGCGACTGTAAAATTAGCATGTACGCGTTTTCCACCAAGCCTCTCAATGATCTGCTGACCGTAGCGGCGCAGGTTAACGGCTTTCAGCGCCAGTTTCGGATTTTCTTTTATTATTCTGAAAACATTGCGCGTTGCGGGATCAGAATCAAAGCCGAAGAGCAGATCAGGCGCCGCCAGATGGAAAAAATGCATGCCGTGGGACTGAACTGTCTGCCCCATGTGCATTAGTTCGCGCAATAGTTTGGCGGTTCGCGTTGGCTCCACACGAGCAACAGCATCACATGCCTTGGATGCCGCCAGATGATGGCTGATTGGACAGATTCCGCATATGCGCTGCGTAATTTGCGGCATTTCATAATATGGCCGGCCTTCGCAGAATTTTTCCAAACCGCGGAATTCGTCAACGTGGAAAAAAGTTTGTTCCACCGCTCCTTGGTCATCAAGATGTATGGTTACACGTCCATGACCTTCAATACGTGTTACAGGCTCAATAGTTATCTTCCGACCCATAAAAGTTCTCCTCTAATCGTATGTAAATAATTCGGGCGGTAAAATTACCGGTGTGCGTCCCGCAAGCAACTCCGTTAATGCATAATAAAATGCATCCGCTCTCGGCGGACAACCCGGAATGAACAGATCAACCTTGACCACTTTATCCACTCCAACAACCATATCCAAAGGCTTTCCCAGTTCCTCGGAATCCGGAATAATTCCATCAACAGTGCTTTCCGTTTCCAGATACGCGCGCCTCAAGGCCGCATCAGTACCCACGAGATTGCGCATGGCCGGAACACCGCCGAATGTTGCGCAGTCGCCAACGGCGATGAGAATATCGCAGCGCTCACGCATTTGTTTGGCGACTTCAACATTGTGAGTATTGCAGATAGCTCCTTCCAGAATGCCCACCGTTACGCCTTCTTTAGGCGGATGCTTGAGATCCGTTATCGGGCTCGATGTAAATTCAACCAATTCCGAAAGCTTTACAATACGCTCATCAATATCCAGAAACGACATATGACATCCCGCGCAGCCTGCCAACCAGTCTGTCGCTACCTTGACTTTTGCCATCCGGGTTCTCCTTTCATTTAAGTGACTTCGTCACTTCGGCTGAAACTTTATCTATGGACACGGCAATATTCTTGCCCAGTTCTGCTGATAACAATTGCAATGCTTCCCAGTCCGGCTTAGCCTCTCCGACAGGTTCCACTGCTTTATTGATCTTCTGTATCCTTCCCTCGATATTGGTCAGGCTGCTGTTTTGCTCCGACCAGATTGCCGTCGGCAGCACGAGATCCGCCCTTTCTGTAAGAAGCGACAAGTGACTTGCCTGCGCCACGATAAACGCATTTTTGGAAACGCCCTTGAATAAATCATCGCCCTTGTAATTTTGCTCACCCATTAAGACATATAAAAGTTTAAGTCCGGCCGGATCATAACCGTTATTTAATCCCAACGCCCCTGCCGCTTTCGTGTTGACGCCTGATTCAACTACAATGTAGTTTGCTTTATCTTTCAGTTTCTTGAGCTGGGCTATGGCAGTTTTGTTAATACCGGCGCCATAGAGAATAAAAGGATTATTGGCTCTCTGGGCAACTTCAATGGCTTTGCCTATATCAGCCATAGCAATGTTCATGAAGGCAAACGGAGCCAACCCGTTTTTCTTATCATCAACCACAATCAGTTTTGCGCCTTTGTCTATGGCCCGTTTGATGATGAAGGAAGCAACCGGCTGGTCGTTTAAAGGATCGCACCCGACAACAAAAATAACATCACTTTTGGCAATATCTTCCAGTTTGCTTTGACCTTTGTCGAAAATTCTGGGAGCCAAAGTATTGGTCAGACCGATATTGGAGACCTTCAAGTTCTCATTGAATAATTTTTTAATTAAATACAGGGCTTCGTTAGAAGAATAACTGCCCGCAAGCACGCCTATTTCCGAAGCCTTGACTGTTTTAATTTGTTTAGCCAGAGTCTGGAGTGCTTCTTCCCAGCTTATTTCTTCGAACTTTCCTTTAGTGCGTAAAAGCGGCGTGGTAAGTCTCCGGCGGCTATCATATAAGGGTTCATAACGGCCCATTTTGCAGAGCAATCCTTTATTGACCGAAGCATCCCAATCACCCAACACACATAAAACATTTCCGCCTCGTGTTACAACTTCCGTACCACAGCCGATGCCGCATTGATTGCAGGTGCTTTTTACTTTTGTAGTCAGGCTGTCTTTGCCCATAAAAGCGCTTCTCTTATTAAATAGAGCTCCCGTTGGACAAACCTGAGTACAGGTGCCGCAGGAAATACAGGAAGATTCACCAAGAGGAATGTTGGCATCCGCGCGAACCATACTTTCGCTTCCCCGCTGCCCTAAGCCCAGGGTGTGATTGGCCACAAGCTCACCGCAGGCGCGAATGCATCTTCCGCAAAGAACACACCGGTTGTGCTCCATCAGATAGTATTTATGGGTGGCGTCCAGCGGAAATGATTTTGTATAAGTGGAGAATACCCAGTGGTCTACATGATAACGGTAGCCGAGATTCTGCAAATCGCAACTGCCGCTCATCTCACAATATGGACAAAAATGATTTCTTTCCGAAAAGATCATATCAAGAACAAGCTTACGGGCATCCGTCACCATTTTGGAATCCGTCTCTATTTCCATTCCTTCGGCTACAGGAAATGTACATGATGTCTGCAAAGCACGCTGCCCTTTTATTTCTACTATACACATTCGGCAAGCCCCAACCGCAGACAGCGCAGGATGGTCACAAAGCGTGGGGATATCAATGCCCGCTTCCCTTGCGGCCTGCAGAACAGTAATTCCCGCCTTTGTGCTGATTTTCTGGCCATTAATAGTAATATTTGCCATAGTCATCTTTTGCCTCGCCTCCTTATTATTAACCATTTTATACTTTTACGTAATCATGACTGATTCAATTGATGTTAATCAGGTACTTCCATTTAATATTATGTATGGACATGCCTTTCTTGTCAATAAAAAAAACCAAATGCCGGAAGGCTGAAAAACCTGCAAGTTATAAAAAATGAATAATATCGATTGTAAGTTGGCAGAGGCCTGCTGTGCGTCATTTTTCAGAATAAACTTTCAAAAAGCATTTGGCGACAGCTCCCATACTCAGATGCCCGCCGGAGTTTTTCACCTCCAATCAGGCGCCTTTAAATAAATACGGCTAATACAACCTTTGCTTCCGGCAGAATCAACGCCATAGAGATTCATTGACAACAGATACCTAATATTATAGATATTGCAGCTAATCCGTGTAGTTATTTATTGTTACGAACTCAGAATGCTAAATTTCAGGCGGAAGACAAAATTTTGCTATTAAATTCTAAAAATGCGTTAAAGATATCATAATGATATTTGATGGTATAAGTATCTCTCAAGCTATCGTCCTTTTTGCGATCTACTCTTTTATGGGGTGGGTCATAGAATCCGTGTATCGGTCTATATCTCAACGCCTATTTATAAACGCCGGTTTTTTGTACGGGCCTTTTCTTCCCATCTATGGGTTCGGGGCTGCTTTTATCATCGGCTTGGAATTTCTGATCCATCACTGGCCGCTGCCAATCAAGCTGATCGTTTACGGCATTGTTCTGACCTTAACCGAATATTTCACCGGCCTCACATTCGAAAAAGTATTCAAATTAAAATTGTGGGACTATTCGGATAGCAGGTTTAATTTTCAGGGAAGAGTTTCTCTGCCTTTTTCACTCTGCTGGACAGCCCTGGCCATGATATTCGTCACCTTCATCCATCCGGCTGTTTTGCGGCATGTGCAGTCGCAGGATAACTCATTTCTCCGCGTTGTTTCCATTGTTCTCCTTGTTTATGGCGTCACGGACTTTGTTTTTTCCATCGCTTCGATCACCGCATTCAGAAAAAAGATCGCCTACCTGTATTCCGAATATTTCAATCTGAGCAACGCTGAAATTGAAAATATATTTAATTCCTTTCAACGGCTCCGCACAGCGTTCCCTAATTTGAGCAGGTATATCGATAACAACATCGACATGGAAATTAAAAACAGGATCAGCACGTTTTTAAAATCTATTCTGAGCAAGATCAGTCAAAACATGGAGGGAAGAAAACCATTTGAACATGAATTTTACGACATAACGAAAGATATTTACTCGCATGAAGAATTCTTGAAACTCAAGCTGCATAACCATCATAATTCTTCAATTTATGATCACGTGATGGATGTTTCTTATTTCTCATACAGGGTTTGCAAGTTTCTAAAGCTCGATTATCAATCCGCCGCCCGCGGCGCGCTTCTCCATGATTTTTTCTTGTATGACTGGAGGACTCATGACGTTCCGGACCTTCCAGCGGAGAAATACCACGGCATCGAACATCCCAAAATCGCCCTTGCCAATGCCAAAAGACATTTTATTTTGAATGATATCGAAAAAGATATCGTCAAAAAACATATGTGGCCGCTCACGCTGGTTCCGCCGAAATACAAGGAATCGTTCATTGTCTCTTTTGCGGATAAATATCTTGCTTCAAAAGAATTTGTCAACAAATTTAAACAGGGCAAGGATCGCCATCGCGCAAAGAAACCGCTCAAAACCAGTAAGCCGCGAAAGAAACGCAGGGATGGTTAACGCTCTAGTGGCGCAACCTCCGACAAGAGCCATACAATAACCCGACCTCCCGCGGGTGCATTCCTCCTACAGATTAGGGCAGGGTAATCCAAAATTGCAGCATTAAAATATCATTGACATACAAGATCGGAATCATTATATTTTATCCATGAATAAGTAACATTTTATCAGGAAGCAGGACCTGCGCCGCCAAACAGTCAGCCAATACTTCATCCAGGAGGTGGACGAGAAGATCCGAAAGGAAGCTCTCGCATGGGTAATCAACAAACAAAACGACTTCTCGGCATAAAAAACCAGCGCATGATGGCCTTTGTGCTGGTTGCGGCCATTCTCTTTTTGGGGGCGCTCTTTACGTGGTGGACTGCGGTACGAGCGGATAGCGAAATGCGCGCCGATCTACTTGTGCAGGCGCGGCTGGTGGCAAAGGCGGTGAATATTGCGCGTATTCAGGCGCTCTCGGGAACAACAGCTGACCTGAAAAGTTCCGATTACCAGCGGCTCAAGGAACAACTAACTGATGTACGCTCTGCCAACCCTCAATGCCGATCTTTCTATTTAATTGGCCACAAGACCGATGGCAAAATATTCTTCTTCGTGAACAGTGAACCGGAAGGTTCAGAAAACTATTCTCCGCCCGGACAAGTTTATAAGGATGCCCCGGCAAGTTATCGCCGCGTGTTCGATGCCAAGACCGAAGCAACTGAAGGCCCTGTAAGCGACCATCAGGGCACCTGGGTCACAGCGCTGATTCCGATCAGTGATACGGCAACCGGTTCTTCCGACCTCGTTACCGAGAACGACGCTCAGGCGATGGTGCGCAAAGCCGTGGATTTTTACAGAAAGAACGGACAGAAGAGCCTCCTGAAAGAACTCAACAATCAGCAAGGGAAATTCCGTAAGGGCGAACTTTATGCTTTTGCCTACAACCTCGAAATGACCATGCAGGCCCATCCGGTAAAGCCGGAGCTGGTTGGACAGAACCTGCTCGAGAAGAAAGACTGGACCGGAGGCAAGTATTTCCATAAAGAGATCCAGAAAGTCGCCATGTCCAAGGGTAGCGGCTGGGTTGATTACCACTACGAAAATCCTGTCAATAAAAATATTATGCCGAAAACCACCTATGTCCAGAGGCTGGATGATCTGATCGTCTGCGCCGGGGCATACAAAAGCACCGGTGAAATTCTTGCCGTGCTGGGCATGGATGTCGACGCCAGAGCATGGAAATGGAACATTGCCGCACGGTCAGTGCTGCCTGTGGGAATTATTCTTATGCTGCTCATCGGCGTGCTTACCATCTTTGCCGTCACCAGCACTGCTTACCGTGAAGGTACGGGCAGGGAAATTGACGCCTCACAAAAACTGGGACTGCGGCGTTTGCTGATGGTCATAGCGATACCGTCGTTTGTGACACTGGCCGTGCTGATCGGCGGCGGGTGGTTTTACAGCGAGCAGAAACAATCGATCCGCAAAGAGATCGAGGGACAACTCACCTCGATTCTCCGTTCGAAGGTAAATCAAATAACGGCTTGGCGGGAAAAACAGATCAGGGACGCCATTCTGCTGTCAAAAAGCCCCTTTTTTGTCCGGGAAATAACCAGTTTACTGGCAGATCCTAAAGCCGAAGACACCAGGCAGCTTCGCGATTTCTTACGCCTGTCCCAGTCCGATTACGATTGCAAAGACATCATATTGGTGGATCCGAAAGGTCAAGTACATCTGCACCTGACTGAAAACCTGGAGAGATTTCATCTGGAAGATAAAGTTGCTCTGGCCGCCGCATTGCGCGAACGCAAACCGGTATTTATCGACCTGCACATATCCGAAGAAAAAACAAAAGTTGATCTCGGTGTTGTCGTACCGCTCTTTGCCGGCAACGGACACGTCAAACAGCCTATCGGCGCAGCCATTATGATCATTGACGCCAATAAGTTCCTCTATCCCCTCATCCAATCCTGGCCGGTACTGAGCAAAACCGCTGAAACATTGCTTGTCCGGCGCGACGGTGACAATGTGCTTTTTCTGAACGAACTTCGCCATCAGCACGGCACGGCGCTGAAGCTCCGTATCCCTTTGACAAAAACGAATGTGCCTGCCGTAATGGCCGTGCTGGGCCGCAAAAGCGGCATGGAAGAGAGCAAGGATTATCGAGGGGTCAATGTGGTGTCAGTCTTCCAACCGGTCCCGGATTCCCCCTGGTTCATAGTGGCCAAGATAGACGCTGCGGAAGTCTTCGCCAACTGGCAGTTCCGCGCAGGCACGATCCTGGCGCTGATAATAAGCCTTATTATAATAGCGGGTTCGTTGGGGTTTATCCTTTGGCAGCGCAGTGAAAAGGCTCTCTACGGTGCATTGCGCGAAAGCGAAGAACGTACCCGCACCATTACTGACTCCGCCCATGACGCGATCACGATGATGGACAATGATGGAAATATATCGTATTGGAACCCGGCCGCAAAGCAAATCCTCGGCTATACTAGCGCAGAAGCCATCGGAAGGAATCTTCATAAGTTAATCGCACCGGAGCGATTTCTTCCGGCTCATCTCGCGGCTTTCCCGGAGTTTCAGCAAACGGGCCAGGGAAACGCTATCGGCAAGACACTGGAATTATCCGCGCGCCGGAAAGACGGCCGGGAGATAGACATAGCGCTGTCTTTGTCGGCGGTGAAGATCAAAAGCGCGTGGCACGCCGTCGGCATTATACAAGACATTACCGAACGCAAGAATGCTGAGAAGAAGCTGGCTCGGGTTAGCCTGCAAAACGAACTCATCCTGAAATCAGCGGCGGAGGGGATTCTGGGGTTGGATTTGCAGGGAAACCACACGTTCGTCAACTCGGCCGCGGCAAGGATGCTCGGCTACGAAGCCGAAGAGCTTATCGGCCGTCCCAGCCACAGCACTTGGCACCATACCAGACCTGACGGAAGTCCCTACCCTCAAGAAGACTGTGAGATTCTCAAAGCCCACATAGAGGGGGAAGTGTATAGAGTTTCCACCGAGATTTTCTGGCGGAAAGATGGCACCAGCTTCCCTGTTGAGTATGCGAGCACGCCTATTTATGAACAGGGCCGGACAACAGGCGTCGTGTTAAATTTCACGGATATCACCGAGCGCAAGCAAAACGAAGAGGCGCTGAGGAAGAGCGAGGAAAGGTTCAAACAACTTGCCGAAATATTTCCCGAGACGATTTTTGAAGCCAACATGCAAGGCGATGTTACCTACGCAAATGAGCATGGCCTTAACCGCTTCGGTTATACTAAAGAAGATATTGCCAAAGGTTTAAATCTCTTTAACATGATATCAGCCAATGATCGCAGCTTGGTTCTGGAGCGGATACTGAACAGGATACAGGGCACCGGAAAGGGATATCTCGAATATCAAGCCATGAAGAAAGATGGAAGCACCTTTTATGTAATGGCTCTATCGGCGCCGATTATGGTTGACGGAATACCGGTTGGCATACGAGGGTTCATTATTGATATCACCGAACGCAAGAAGGCGGAAGAGCAAATAAAATATTTGGCGACACACGATTTGCTGACTGACCTGCCCAGCTTGAGATTGGCCAAAGACCGGCTGTTCATAGCCCTGAATATGGCTCGCCGGTATAAAAAAGCGGTGGCTGTGATGTTTATCGATCTGGACGGTTTCAAAGACGTCAATGACACACTTGGCCATGAAGCCGGTGATTATGTTCTCCAGCAAGTGGCTAAACGCATGCTTTCATGCGTGCGCGAAACCGACACGGTCGCGCGTATCGGAGGGGATGAATTTTTGATTATCGCAACCGAAATTAAAGCCCCCGAAAATGTCGCACAAATTGCCGAAAAGGTAATCCAACAGGTATCCAAACCATTTATTTTCAAGGGACGTAAGGCGTTTGTTGGCGCAAGTATTGGAATCGCGCTTTTTCCCGACCACGGTAAAGATATGGATCATCTCATCAAAAAGGCCGACGAAGCCATGTATAAAATTAAAAACGCCGGCAAAAACGGATTTCTTTTTGTAGATACCGCGATAAAATGATATCCACTTTTTTGTCAGACGAATTAAATATTACCTGATGTATAATAACTATTATTTATTTAACTTCTATTGAAAA
Source organism: uncultured delta proteobacterium (assembly GCA_963710575.1). Lineage (GTDB taxonomy): Bacteria > Desulfobacterota > Syntrophia > Syntrophales > Smithellaceae > Smithella. The sequence goes on from CAVQAL010000006.1 coordinate 261,680, forward strand.
AAGGTTTATAGTGTGCAACAGCCATTTACAAACAGGCAGCGGGTTACTATATTTACAACGTAGCCGCTTAAAAACAAACAGGTGAGAGATATGAACTTCATAAAAATCAGGTTCGGCAATAATTTTGAAGATGAATTTCAGAAGGCGGTTGACGAAGTATTTCATCTTGTTCTCCCGTCATACAGACATCTTGAATGTATCTGGAGGCCCAATGTCGATGTTTATGAATCGCTGGAAGAAATAGTCGTTCTGGCCGACATGGCGGGATTAAATAAGGAAGAACTGCATATTGAACTCGACCGCAAAAAAATTAAAATCTCCGGGGTGCGCAAAGCTATCCAGCTTTTGAAAGATGCGCGGTACTGCCAGGCAGAAATACCGCATGGTTATTTTGAAAAAAACGTGCCCCTTCCTGCACCGGTGGATGCTCAGTCAGCAGTTGCTTCTTATGCCGATGGAATCTTGATGATAAGGATCAATAAAATGCCGGCAAACAAAACACATCGGATTTTAATTAAAACCGGACGATAGGCGGATGCTGTAATTCTTTTCGATTGTAAATTTGGAGGGTTCAATGACTGAACAAAAAGTGTTTGAAGATAACAATAAATTTTCTATCCCGGAAGTGATTCCTATTCTTCCTCTGCATAATGTGTTGGTGTTTCCCAAGACGATGATTCCCCTGGAAGTATCAGGCAGCGCAGCACAGCTGATTGACGAAGCGATGATGAAGGACCGGCTGGTCGGTCTCATTATGGCCAGACAAGAACCGGATAATCAAAGCGGTATTTACACGTTGGAGGGGTTATATGATGTGGGCACCTGTGCAGCCATTCTGAAAATGGCTAAGACGTCAGAAAATAGAACTCAGATGCTTTTGCAGGGAATCAGCCGTTTTAGGATAGTGGAGCTAGTTGAAGGCAAGTCTTATCAGCAGGCGCGTATCAAATTAATTGAAGAAAAGGAAATCAAGGATATTGAAACAGAGGCGCTCATGTCCAACCTGCTGGTGCTGTTTGACCGTATCCTGAAGCTCTCTCCATTTTTGCCGCCGGAATTCGGTCCGATGGCAAAAACCATTACCGATGCCGGAATTCTGGCCGACCTGATTGCGTCGATTATCAATGCGCCGGTTGAAGAAAAACAAAAGATACTGGATATTGCCGATGCCAAGCAGCGCCTGAAAGAATTGACCCGCATGGTTAACCATCAGATGGAAATCCTTGAACTGGGCAATAAAATTCAAACCAAGGTCAAAGATGATATTGATAAAAGTCAGCGCGATTATTATCTGCGCCAGCAGTTGAAAGCCATAAAGCAGGAACTTGGCGAAACGGAAGAGAATGTTGTTGAAACCGACGAATACCGCAAAAAGATTGAGGCGAAAAATCTTCCGGAGGAAGCAAAAAAAGAAGCCGGTAGGGAACTGGAACGCCTTTCCCGCATGCACCCCTCCTCTGCGGAATACACGGTTGCATCGACATATCTGGACTGGATCACCGCCCTGCCCTGGAATGAATCAACCACGGATAACCTGGATATCAAAAAGGCCCGCAATGTTCTGGATGAGGATCACTACGGGTTGGCCAAGGCCAAAAAACGCATCATTGAATATCTGGCCGTGCGCAAACTTAAACCGGATTCCAAAGGGCCGATCTTATGCTTTGTGGGGCCTCCGGGCACCGGCAAAACATCGCTTGGCCATTCCATCGCTAGAGCGCTTGACCGCAAATTTGTACGCATGTCGCTCGGCGGGGTACGCGACGAAGCGGAAATACGCGGCCATCGCCGCACCTACATCGGCGCTCTGCCCGGGCGCATTATCCAGGGACTGAGGCGGGCGGAATCGAATAATCCTGTTTTCATGCTTGATGAAATTGATAAAGTAGGCAGCGATTTTCGCGGCGATCCATCATCGGCCTTGCTGGAAGTTTTAGACCCGCAGCAGAACAATACCTTTGCCGATCATTATCTGGATGTGCCGTTTGATCTTTCGCACGTTATGTTTATTACGACGGCGAATATTCTAGACACTATTCCACCGGCGCTGCTGGATCGCCTGGAGGTGATTGAGCTGATGGGCTACACCCAGGAAGAAAAAGTCAAAATTGCCGAGCGGTATTTGATCCCCCGGCAATTGAAAGAAAACGGCTTGATCGCCGAACAATTAAAAATTACATCCAAGGCGCTCAACGAAATAATATCAGGCTACACAAGGGAAGCAGGCGTGCGGAATCTCGAAAGGGAAATTGCCAACGTCTGCCGCGGCGTTGCCGCAGAGATTGCGGAGGATAAGATCACATCCAAAAATATCAAGATAGGAGATCTTCACAAGTATCTTGGTCCGGTGCGCGTTATAACAGATATAGATGCACGCATTGCCAAACCCGGCATTGCCATAGGCCTTGCCTGGACGCCGGTTGGCGGTGATTTGCTCTTCATCGAAGCCACAGCCATGAAGGGGAAAAAAGGATTAACTCTGACCGGACAACTGGGAGATGTGATGAAAGAGTCCGTGTCCGCGGCACTGAGTTTTATTCGCACCAATGCGAAGGATTTAGGAGTGAATCCTGATTTCTTCGATGACCTGGATATTCATATTCACGTGCCGGCCGGGGCTATTCCCAAGGATGGCCCGTCGGCGGGTGTGACAATGCTCACAGCCCTGACTTCTCTTTTGACCAACCGCAAGATCAAGAAGAATCTGGCCATGACGGGAGAAATCACTTTGCGCGGAGCCGTGCTGCCGGTAGGCGGGATTAAAGAAAAGGTGCTGGCTGCTTACCGCGCCGGTATTAAAACGATCATTCTTCCCGCTTGGAATAAGAAGGACCTAGAAGACATTCCGGCCAATGTACAGAAGAGTATCAAGTTTCATTTTGTGAGCGATATGCTGGAAGTGGTGAAACTGGCTCTGGAAAATGGCGACTGGCAAAAGCCGGCAAAGCCGCAGTTGAAGAAGCGTAAAGCAGTTACAAAAAAAAGATGAGAGGAGCCCCCTACGGCAGGAGCCAGAGGATTTCAAGTCTCGCGGAATTGCAGGCTTACTTAAAGTTTTTCAAGCTCATCAATCAACTGGTTCAACTTTTTGGGTGAGACTGGATAAGGAGTTTTGAGTTCCTGTGCGAACAGGGATATTTTGTATTCTTCAATCATCCAGAATAATTCTTCAATCATCTTCCTTTTCTCTTCCGGATAATCCACGAGAAGATCGTCTTTAAACCGGTTGATTTCCCGGATACCGATACGCAATGGTATAAAGTCGCCCATGGCTGGGGTAAGCATTTGCTGAAGCTGCCGGGAATAAATCAAAACTTGCTGCATTTTCTTTTGCGCTGTGGCAAGATTGAGGCTTCCCCGCTCGGCCCGCAGAGCAAAGGCTTTGCAATAGCGCGGCAAATCCTTCATGCGATCAAATGTATAAAACTCAAGAAAATCAATTGGCACAAGGTTTTCAAGCTCTGTTTGGATCTCCCGGATAAAATTCAACACAGGATTATTGCCAATATTCTTCTTCATGAGTTTTTGCACACAGGCATGAGTATTGTCAAAGGCTTTTAATACGGGCTCTATGGAAATAAGCACCTGCTGTCCATATTGCAGAATTTTAGAATCCAGGGAATCGGCGTGCTCAATAAAATCTTCCTGCTTACGCCATGGTTTTAAAAATAAATCTTTTTTAATCCTGTTGACAATTGATTGTTCCAGATGTTTCGGATTGCCAATATTTGCCGCAATGGCTTTCATCTCGGCGTTCAGGGCAACATTCTTTTTGAGTTGTTTCAGTTTGTCAGCAAAATGAATTTCATAAAGAGCCGCAACGCCTTTAAGATGATTGGCTACGCTTTCTTTCTGGTCGGAAAAGAGCCGGAGATTAATAGAATCATCCGTCAGATGAAGGGCCGGATAGGCATAGCCGATAAGGCCTTGAATTCCGGTTAGAGGAATTTGCCGGGGCAATTCGTCAAAGTCCCAACGGGTGATTCCTTCTTTTTCCCAATCACCGCGGATTTTATCCATCGCCGATGTATTTAACGTGTCCGCAAGTTCTTTTTGCAGAAGATTAATGTCCCGGCTGTTTTTTATTTCTTTCCCTTTTTCATCAATTACACTGTAACGAATATTCAAGTGATCCGGCAGTTTTTCCAACGCCCAGGCATCACGAGGAACTGTTACTTTGTATTTATCTTGTAATAGTTGACTCAAGGCCTGCGGCAAAGATTTATTTAAATATGATTTCTGTTCCAACAATGACTGGGCAATGTGTACGGGCGAGGGAAGTCTTTGGCGCAGTGATTTAGGAAGTGACTTCAATAAATAAACGGCCTTTCCCTGCAATAACGACGGCAGATAGCGGTCAATATTTTCCGCAGCGGCCGTGGAAACAAATCCCAGAGGAACATTTACGGTCACACCATCATCGGTTTTGCCGGGTTCAAAACTATAATGGCAGGCAAACGCAACATCCCCGACTTTTATTTGATCGGGATATTGAGATATTTCTTCAGGATCAGGTTCATGGGCAATCAGATCCTCTTCCCGGAAACGCAAAAATTCATCACTGCCTTTTTCTTTAATAAGGTTAAGTAAAGACCGGATATCGGATATTACCGGCAGTCTTTGTTCGTAAAGACGGGCGATTGTTTCTTCATCAGCGACAAGTCCACGTTTACGCAGTTTTTCTTCCATCGTCCTAACCTGGTTGAATAAAGACAAGTTATGTTCCAGAAAAGGAATGCGGCGGGGAACTTCTCCGGCAACAAGGGCTTCCCGAATAAAAATTGATCTGGCTTCCTCGGGATTAATTCTTTCATAAGCGACAGATCTTTGTTCCACAATTGTCAAACCAAAAAGAGTTACTTTTTCCAGAGCGACAACCTGCCCGCGATTTTTCTCCCAATGGGCGGCAGCGTAAGTATAGCGGCAATTATCGCGCCCCAGTTCCTCCAGCCACTCACTTTTAATATTGGCAACGTTGCGGGCAAAGACCCGTGAGGTCATACTTATTTCCGCCGCCACGATCCAACTGCCCGCTCGATTAAATAGTCCGGAACCGGGGAAAATCATCACAGCCCTGCTCTTGGCCGCGGTGTAAAAGTTTTTTTCCTTTTTTTGGGCAATGTTGGAAAGATAACCGCTGAGAATGCAGCGATGAATTTTGTCGGATATTTCCTGATTTATTTCAATCTTGATATATTTTTTGTTTTTTGCCGTTTTATTTTTCCCGCCGATAATGTCCATTACTTGATGATAGATGTCACGCCATTCAATCATTCTTTTATAGGAAAGAAAATGTTCATGGCAGAATTTTCTTAATTTGCTCTGAGAAGGCAGGCTTTCCAGCGATCCATGATAGCGATTCCAGATGTTAAGATAGGTTAAGAAATCCGATTCGGGATGCGCGAATAGAGCATGGGCTTTTGAGGCCTGATCGGCCTTGTCATAGGGCCGTTCGCGGGGGTCCTGAATGGAGAGCGCCGCGGCAATGACGGCAATTTCGTTTACGCAGGCTTCTTTTTTAGCTTCGATCAGCATGCGGGAAACCCGAGGATCAAGCGGAAACTCGGCCATCGTCCGGCCAACTTCAGTCAGCTTATAGTGATTTGCTTCTTCAGAACCATCATCTTTGGTCAGAGCTCCCAAATCGCGCAAAATATCGATACCGTCGCGAATACTTTTTGGTTGTGGCCGGTCAACAAAAGGAAAGGCGTTGACAGAGCCGAGATTGAGGGAAAGCATCCGCAGAATAACGCCGGCCAGATTGGAACGCATTATTTCCGGCGGCGTGTAAAGAGGCTTCTGGGAGAATTCTTCCTGGGAATAGAGCCTGATACAAATGCCGTTTTGCACACGGCCGCAGCGGCCTTTTCTCTGTTCCGCGCTGCTCAGTGATATTGGTTTTATCGGCAGGCCTGTAGTCTGGCTGCGGGGGTTATATTCCAGGATGCGCGCGAACCCCGCGTCAATCACATATTTGATTCCAGGAATTGTCAGTGAAGTTTCTGCTATATTTGTGGCTACTATAATTTTTTGTTGGCCGGCTGAGGCAAAAATAAGTTTTTGCTGAGCACCGGAAAGCCTTGCGTATAAAGGTAGAATCAGGCCTGTGCATTTTTTAGCCAAAAGACCGCAGGTCTCCCGGATATCCTGTTCGGTGGGCATAAAAATCAAAATATCTTCATAACGTCTTTCCTTTTGTAAATTCTCCACACAGGCAACGGCTTCATCAATGTATGTTGTTTCGCCATTTTCTTCTTTGACCGGATCAATCGGCCGATAGCGGACTTCTACCGGATACATCCGGCCGGATACTTTGATAACTGGTGCATTATTAAAAGCCTCGGAAAATTTTTCCGTATCAATCGTTGCCGAAGTGATGATTACTTTTAAATCTTTTCTTTTGAGAAGCAGTGTCCGCAAATAGCCTAAAATAAAATCGATGTTCAGGCTTCGTTCGTGAGCTTCATCTACAATGATGGTATCATAGGCTAGCAAATTATGGTCTTTGACCGTTTCCGCAAGCAAAATTCCATCGGTCATGACTTTTATCAGCGGCTCGGATGATGTCTTTTCTTCAAAGCGGATTTTATAGGCAATAGATTTACCGCATTCTTCACCACATTCTGCCGCAATACGCTGGGCAATGCTGACAGCCGCAATACGTCGAGGTTGGGTAAGGCCGATAATTCCCCGCAATCCGCAACCGGCGGCAAGACACATTTTGGGAATTTGTGTTGTCTTTCCCGATCCGGTTTCGCCGGTAATAATTATCACTTGATTGTTTTTGATGCTGTCAATAATATTCTGTTTCTTTGATGATATAGGCAAATCCGGCGGAAATTTGAGATGGGGAATACTTTGTGACCGCTGATGATAACGTTTATTGGAAAGCGTTAAGATTATTTTCAGTCTGTTTAATTTTCTGAAAGAAGCGGCGTCATCCTTAAATTTATTTTGTTCAATATTCTTCAGTTCGCGGGTAATATTATAATAATCCGCAATCATGGCAGCATCAAGGCTTTGTCTAATTTGCCGAATATGTTGCATTGAACTTGGCAATTCTTTTCTCCTGAAAAATATTAATGGATGTTTTATTTCATATGTAGAGTGCCACTGTCAATGCCGGAATTGTAGTACCAATTTTCGAATTAGTTATTTATCTCGTAATTTATATGATCTGGTGGGGCCGGTGCTTAGCGAAAGATTAAGAGCTTAGCCGAATGAACATTTTCTATTGCGCTGTAAACGGAATTTATCTACGAACACGTATTCATAACCATCTGTAAATCCTGTAAAATACAAAGTGAAACGTCCAGAACATAAAAATCAATCGGGAGTAACACACGTCTTGATTCTTTTGTTGACGATGCAGGGGTAAACTCAATCATTTAAGTTGGGACTCTTGCAGCCTTTGTAACTAGCGCCGCAGCAACTGAGGCAGTTTGCTTTATGTCAACCAACTCGTCGAGAGCTCTGGATGCATTTTTTCACCCACGCGGTATATGGTGGATAAACCATTTTCAATAGGTCCGGCCACCCTTGCGTAAGCACCGCGCGCTGGTGCGAGAAAGTCACAAACCCGAAGTGGCCGTGGTAGTTGCCCATGCCGCTATTGCCGATACCGCCAAAAGGCAAGTTTCCATTGGCAAGATGCATGATGAGGCTGTTTACACACGTTCCGCCAGCCGTTGTTTCACCAAGAATCTTTTCGATGTTCGCGTGGCTTTGACTGAAGATGTAGAGCGCCAGCGGTTTCTCGCGTCTGTGGATGATCTCGATCGCTTCATCCAAGGTATGAAACGAAATAACAGGCAGAATCGGCCCAAAAATCTCGTTTTGCATGATGGGTGAATCGTTATGGACATGAGTGAGCATAGTGGGCGCGACAAAACGTTCATCAGGGTCAGCTTCCCCTCCGAATGCCACCTGCGCTCCGGCGGCAATGGCTTTGTTGAGGAGCGTTTCCAGTTCGCGGGCTTTACGGACGGTTATGATACGACAGAAGTCCGGGCTTTCACTTTGGCTCGCAATCGACGCTCCAAATCGTGCCGCGATCACCTGCCGGGCGATTGTGACGAAGTTATCTACAATGGATTCGTGCATCAGGATGTAATCTGGTGCAACGCAAGTCTGACCCGCATTGATGAACTTGCCCCACGAAATTCGCTCGGCTGCCGTCCGGAGATCTGCGGTTTCATCGACGATGACTGGCGACTTTCCGCCAAGCTCGAGCGTTACGCTGGCGAGGTTTTTTGCGGCGGCGGCCATTATTTTTTTCCCGACCGAAGGACTACCCGTAAAGAAAATGTGATCAAACGGAAGTTCTAGAAGGGCATCCGATACCAATGAGTTTCCTTCAAAGAAGGCAACTTCGTTCTCGGGAAAAACCTCGGCAAGCAACGCCTTCATCATGGCGCTTGTTTTCGGTGTCTTGCTCGATGGCTTAACGATAACGCAGTTGCCAGCGGCAATCGCGGATGTGAGCGGTGTGATTGTCAAGTTGAAGGGATAGTTCCATGGCGATAGGATGAGTACCATACCTCTGGGTTCGTGCCGATATTCCGAGCGCGTACCAAAGAGAGAAAGCGGTGTGGGCACTCTGACCGGTTTCATCCACGAAACAAGGTGAGCAATCGTGTGTTTAATTTCAGAGATAGCCGGAATAATTTCGGTGAGATCCGATTCTGCGGGGTTTTTGCGAAAGTCTTCGTAAATTGCTTTTTGGATCAACGGCGTTTTAGCTTCGATCAGAGCCCGCAGATGTTTCAGTTTACCAATGCGTTCCACGGCGTTTGTCTCAGCAACCTTCCAACGGTTAGCCCTCTGGAGTTCGAAAACGCGTGTGATTTCGTTTTGTATGTTGTCCATAAAAGGTCCTTTCTAATTTGCTAAACTTCTTTAGCCTTGGGTCAAAGAGAAAAGCGATGCAGAATAATAATGATGCTTATAACGCTTTTTCATCAAGTCTAATAGCCCAACCTGAATAAACAGATTAAATTTTGATGCCCTTAATGAAATCTATATAATACGTTGCTGTTTCCTGCGGTTTTTCCATCATGGGCACATGGCCGCAATCCTTGATGATTACAGTTTTGTGATTCTTTAATCCCTTTTCGAAAACCGGTACGCTGGAGATATCAACACATTTATCCTGATCGCCCCAAAGAATTAAAGTTGTCGCTTTTATTTTCGGCAGGTCTTTTTCGAGAGAGGAAAAATCAGGAAATATTTCGTTGCCCTCCTTTTCATAAAATTGGCGATTGGCTAAAGCAGTTTTGATCATTACTTTCTCTATAGGGTAAGGTACACTCGGCAGGTTAACAAAAAGGAGCGCCGCCAAGCGCGGCATATCTTTGCTGTCTTTTAATAAAAGTGGATTTTCGCCTTTTTCTGCTATTTTTAATGCTACACTTTTTTCTAAAGACTTGACCCCTACGGCGTCAAAAAGTCCCACGCTGATAATTTCATCAGGATAGCGCACAGCATAAATTCCTGCAAATAAACCGCCCATGGAATTACCCGCGATATGAAATTTTTTCAACTCAATTGCCTGTATGAATTTATGCAAACGCGACATCTGATTGGATAAGTCGTAGGAGTCCTTCTCGATCATCGAGCTTTCTCCATAGCCAGGAAGATCGGGGATCACCACATGGTAATCTTTAGTTAAATAAGGAGCAAAAGTTATCCAGTTGTCTTTGCTTCCTGTATAGCCGTGCAAAAGTAATATTGTCGGTCCCTTGCCTCCCTCCAGATAAACAATTTTATGGTCATCAATCTTGATTTCTTTTTTAGTCAGACCAGCCTTGCTTCTGGCTGCAGCCATCATATAACCGGCTACTTTTTCCGGAAAAGCATAATAACAGGCCACTAACGCGACGATAATAACTAATACAGCCATGAAAAGTTTTTTCATTTTTTCCTCCTCATACTTTTGGTTTCAGAATGCAGGATTCGGCTTATTTTTTTTGGGCAGAATCCTCACGACTCTTTCTTTGCCTTCGACCATTGATATCGCGTTTTGCGGACAGAAATGCGCGCACACTCCGCATCCGATGCATCGCTCTACCCTGCGGCGGGCTTTTTTATCGTCGTTTAAATAAGCCGCATAGGTGTGACACACCTTGACACATTTACCGCAACCGATGCAGAGATCATCGTTGACCACGGATAAAAAATTGGTCGCGTTAGCTATGGGCGCGATCATATTATCGACTCCGTTGGCGCAGCAGCATCTGCAGCAGTTGCAGATGCTTGTTTCATCCTTACTGGTATCGAAATTCGGATGATAGGCTTTGTGCACGAGCCCCGCGTCCTCTGCCCGCTTTAAAACCATCAATGCTTCATCTTTCGAGATCATCCTCGAAAAACCCTGCTCCGACGTAAATCTCGCCGATTTGCCGAAAGTAAAACAGTTTTCTCTTTCATCCGTCTGTTTACACGGAGTTCCGGACATGTCTTTATGATGCCGGCAAAAACAATGCCCCAGTGCTATTTCATCAAATTTTTGTATCAACTCCTCAACCTTTTTAGTCGGGACAATTTTGTCAGACGCGGCATTAATTTCTTGATCAATAATAATTTTTATTTTTTCATTTTTAGGTTTGTTGTCAAAAATAGGCACTGTTCTGTCGACCGGCGGTAAATTCGATAAATGAGGAATGAGAGCGTCATAATTCTGCTGGACCATATTTTCTAATTCCCCGAACAATTTATCGAATAACAGGGATATCTCTCTGTTTTTGTCGTTCTTCTCGATATTACCCATAAAAGTATATTCAAAAGTTCCGACGTTCAACAGCGGCAGCAATCTGTAGACCATAATTCCCTTGCTGTTGGGCTGATTGAAGATAACGCCCCGGCCCGCCAGATCCTTCACCTTTTTACCGATTTCTTCTTCCGATAATCCGCTCGATAACTTTAATTGTTCCATTGTCTGGGATTTTTTATCATGGAAAGAAGCAATAAAATCTACTTCATCTTCCATAATAAAAAATTTCAAAAGTTTAATAAGGGTATCGTTAACAGGAATCGGTGTTCCCCCTGCTGTGCTTATGATTTCACCGGCTTTTTTGTATTTTTCATCAATATTCATATTTATTCCTCTGGATTTAATTTTATACAACACTGCAAACAAATTAGTATAGTATTAAAACATCATCTTATCAAATGTATTCAAATACACTATTTCGGAGATGGATTTGCGTGGCGGACCTTCTCTTGGCGGCACGGCAGGCCGCCCAATTGGAATGACGGCAACAACTTTATGGCCTTCCGGGACAGCGATAATTTTTTCACAAGCTTCGTGGTCCATTAAGCCAATCACGACAGTACCCAACCCCAACTCGTGGGCTTTCAGGCAAAGCGTTTGGACGGCTATACCCAAATCAAACATATACCAGTTATGAATCGCCGTGACTTCCTTTCCGCCGTAACAGCCGGATATACCGGTTTTCGCACAAGCGACAATCAAGGCGGAAGCGGTAAGCGAACATTTTGTTGCCGGATTTTTTTCGGCATAAGTGCCGGTTATCTTTTCAATCAATGCCTTCTCGCGGACAACTATGAATTCCCACACCTGAGTATTAGCCCAGGAAGGCGACCAGCGTACCGCCTCGAATATCTGCCGGAGCTCCTCGTCAGTGACAACATCCTCGGCAAATTTTCTTACACTCCTGCGTTTTAAGATAGCTTCTTGTAGTTCCATAGTCTAATCTCCATCTTTTATTTTTGCCTGTAAGCCTGGTTTGGTGTTTCAATTTCCTTTGATTTAATATTCGTGATTTTTGCTTCCAAGAGATTTATGGTCTCATCAGCGACGGCGGAAATAGAAAAAGTATTATTTTTTAATCCGGCTCCAAATAGCCGATTAATTCTATAAATATGTGAATTGCAGCGGACTGGCATCAGCATATTCCGCCATTAATGCCTATGACCTGTCCCGTTATATAAGAAGCGTCAGTTGAACACAAAAAGCGAATAACGCTGGCGACCTCTTCCGGCTTGCCCAGACGCGCCATGGGAATCATTTTTTTAATTTCGGCTACCGGCGCGTCCTTAATCATTTCGGTTTCAATTAACCCCGGAGCAACAAGATTAACGCGAATACCAAAGCGTGCCACTTCTGTGGCCAGCGCCCGGGAAGCGGCAATTATTCCCGCCTTGGCCGCGGCATAATTTGCCTGCCCGCGATTAGGCATCAATGCCGAAAGGGAGGAAACGGAAACGATGGAGCCGCATTTACGCCGGACCATTTCGCGCAAAACAGGTTTCGTGATGTTATAAAAACCTTTCAGGGTTGTGTTGATGACGCTGTCCCATTCTTCTTCTCCCATCAGCATAAAAAGATTGTCGGCATTTATTCCGGCATTGTTAATGAGCACCTGAATATTTTTATGACGTTCGATTATCGTTTTAACAGCATCTTTTGTCTGTGCCATATTGGCGACATCAAATTGAAAAATTTCTCCATTTCCACCGGCGGATTGCATAAGCTTTAATGTCTCCGCCGCCGCAGCTTCATTGGACTTAAAGTTGATGACTACGAAATACCCGGCTTTGGCCAGTTCCACGGCCGTGGCGCGGCCGATGCCGCGGCTTGCTCCTGTAATTATCGCTGTTTTTTTTTCTTCCATTTTTTAATCGTGCTCCTTAAAAAATAATTGCTTTACTGTCTTCATTCATGCGTAACAACTAAAGTGAATTAAAAGAGTTTCAGTCATAAAGAGGCCATTGGGGATTTACAACAGCGGTGCTGATGGCAGTGGCGTCTTTTATTTCCAGAACTCCACTGATAATTTTTATTTTCTTCCGATGCAAAATCAAACTTTCAATATCAACGTTAAGCATAGGCAACTTTTGGAAAATTTTTAAGTAATAAATGAAAAAACCACGTAGAAGTCAACAAGAATTGTTCTTTTTACGGTAAAAAAGTAAAAAAAAGATGTTGCTCTTTCTGGATACAACGTCGGCTATGTGTTCAAATTACTTACCAGTCTCCCTACTTTTCGATAGGTAATATCCCTTGACAAGAATAAGCAGTCCTCATATACTTATAAGGTGAATTTTGAAACGCTGGAAGATCTGAAACAGTGGGCAAAAGAGAAAGAAAAAGAAATTGATAAATACCCGTCGGCATGGTGCGCCATAGAAATGGCGATACTTGACCTGCTTTCCCGGGAGAGGGGTTGCTGGATTTGAATGCTCCAAACTACCTCAAGACTGTTCAGGGACTTCAGGTTATCTCTCCCGAAAATTGGAATGCCGGATTTGGGATACAGTGTGTTTGGCCTCTCATTACGGAAGTTATTATCGAAAATTTAACCTTTATTCGGAAGAGCTGATGCAACATCAAGATCTATTAACAGAAGCCACTTTATCGATTTTCTGTTTTTTACAAGACAATCGATAATAAATTGGGAAACCTTATCAACCATGAAGGGCTTTAGTATGTTTGGCATAGATCGAAATATTAAGCCAGTATTTAAGCTGTATAAAGGCCTGACTGAACGCAACGAAATAACTGCCCCTTGGCGTTTCCGCAATCAGGATCTTATCCGAAATCACGAACCCAACAAGAAGATTATCAAACAGAAAGAACTGATTAATCTTTGGAATAGTCATCACTTTACGGATGGCATGGTTTACGTGCAGCTCCATCACCCTCAGTATAACGAAGATATTCTAGTCCGGGCACATCCGGAACCTTGCGGTAATGGTTCGATGACCTGCCGCTGGCCGGAGAAGAGCCTTGGCATTACAGAAAGGGCAGATATTTTAAATATTATTTTCACGGACGGTCTTTCGGTGTTTCTTATTCCTACACGGCTAAAGGATGTTCAAAAGGATCATTTCACCATTCACCTGCCCGACAAGGGTTATATACTTGGTCAACGTCGGGCTAGACGTTATCTTTGCCAAGGCGTTGAGGTCGCAGTGGTGCAGAACGGTTTTTGGGCTCAAGGCCGGCTTGTTGATTTCAGCGCCCTGGCTTTTAGCGTTGAGGTCATCCCTGAGCCAGCGGGGTCTTTTCGCTGGTTTAATACCGACAGCCCATCAACCATCCATCTTTATCGGAATGAGCAGATCATTTTTTCGGCATCCTGTAACTTAATCCGGCAGACATCTGATCAGGCGACACGGAATATTGTTTTTTCTCCGGTAGTCAACCAAACGAGTCGTTTTCTTAAGAAAAAATTTCGCAATCCCCGCGTCGAAGTCACCCCGCTGCCGAATATTACTTTTGATCATCCGGCAATAAGAAAGAAAATTCAACAGGATATTTATGATCTCTCAACATCGGGATTCGCCGTTTATGTTTCGGCTAAAGAAGATGTCCTTATGCCCGGGATGATCATCCCCGATCTGACTATTAATTATGGCGGAGCCTTGAAAATACAATGCAAGGCGCAGGTTCTCTACCGTCGTGAAGGTAAAAAGAAAAATATCCACTATGGTTTTGTCATCCTCGATATGGATGTTGTCAGCTATAATCGGCTGAGTCATATAGTAATTAATGTCATTGATTCCCATATCCATATTGCCGATGAAGTGGATGTGGATCAGTTATGGGAATTTCTTTTTGAAAGCGGGTTCATTTATCCTAAAAAATATAATCTAGTCCAGTCTTACCGGCGGCATATTAAAGAAACATATCGAAAGCTTTATCGCGATAACCCGGAAATCATCGCTCAACTGACATACCAGCGAAATGGTCGGATCTACGGACATGTGTCCATGATTAGATCTTATGAGCGGACCTGGATGGTTCATCACCTTGCCGCAGTGACGTTAAACAATAAGCGGACCGGTCTGCAAATTCTTAAACAAATAGTCCGTTATTTTGATGGCCTTTATCGTCTTCCCGCCTTCGGAATGGACTATATGATGTTCTATTTTCGTCCCGAAAACAGTTTTCCCGATCATTTTTTTGGCGGGTTTGCCAGGCACCTCAATAATCCGCAAGCCTGTTCCATAGATCTCTTTTCCTATCTTAGTTATCCGACGTCCGGTGTCCGTCGCCCGCTTCCGGCTGGGTGGTCACTGGAACCGTTTATATCATCCGATTTTGGTGAAATAGACCGTTTTTACCGGAATGTCTCCGGAGGTCTCTTGCTGGAAATTTTATGTTTGGACAAAGAACAGGAAGACACTGAATCTCTGTCGCAAATATATGCCCGCAATGGGTTCAAAAGAAGCTGTCAAAGCTTTTCATTGAAAGAAAAAGGGATTTTAAAGGCTGTACTCATTGTAAACCAATCGGATCCGGGCCTGAGCCTATCGGACTTCCTCAATGGGATTAAAATCATTGTCAATGATGCGTACGGATTGTCCTGGGAAACACTATCTGCTGCTATTTCTCAATTAGCCGGTTCTTTTACAATTGACAAAATACCGATTCTAATTTATCCAACAAGCTACTTGGAGGCTAAGGGAGTTCCTTTTGGAAAACAATATAATCTATGGATCCTGGATGCTTATTATGGAAGAGAATATGGTGAATATATGATGGCAAATACAAAAATACGGCTTAAATTCCTGTTTCGTTTTCTCATAAGGAAGTATCTGAAGAAATGATGGAAGAGACCCCCCTTTACAACAGCCGGATCATCAAGAGCTACGTGGAGTACCTGAACAGGTACCATCCGGATATTGATATTGCCCCCCTTTTAAAATATGCGGATATGGAAACTTATCAGCTTGATGATGAAGGTCATTGGTTGACTCAAAGTCAGATTGAACGCTTTTATGAAAAGCTTGTGCAAACGATTAAAGATCCGGACATTGCCAGAAAAGTAGGGCGTTATTCCGCTACCTCTCGCGCCTCCGGTGCCTTGGGACAATATCTGCTGGGCTTCATTAATCCGGCGACAGCTTATGCCGTTCTGGAAAAGATTAACGCCCATCTCAGCAGGGCGGCAGTCTTGAAGACCAAAGCTATTGGGGCTAATCAGATTGAGGTGACGGCAGTGTTGCAGCCGGGGGTGGTTGAAAAACCTTATCAGTGTCTTAACCGGCTGGGCACATTAGAATCGCTGGCAAAACTTTTAACCAATAAGTTTGCCAATATAGAGCATCCTACCTGTATTCATGAGGGTGGGGACTGTTGCCTCTATATCATCACATGGGAGAAAACACACTCCTTTGTCTGGAAAAAGATCCGCAATTACTTTTTAATCCTCGGTTTTGCGATCTGCCTCGTCTTACTGTCTATTCTCAGTCCAGTTTATTGGAATAAACTTGTTTTGTTTTATATTGTGATGTCCATGGGGATATCGATGTATACGGAAAGTCTAGAAAAGAAGGAACTCCTTGCTAATATCCAAAACCAGGGGGATTCAGCAGAACGTCTTCTGGAGCAGATCAATAAACGATATAATGAGTCCCTGTTGATTCAGGAAATCGGCCAAGCCTCCTCCATGATCATGGAGGTTGATCAACTACTCAACTTCATAATCGAGTCTCTGGGAAAAAGACTGGATTTCGACCGGGGCATGATTATGCTGGCCAACCAGCAAAAAGACAGTCTCGTTGCTACGGTCAGTTATGGATACAACCCAAGAGATGAAAATTACGTGAAGAACATAAAATTTCATCTGGATAATCCTCTCTCCAAGGGTGTGGCGGTAAATGCCTTCAGAAAACAAAAACCAATCTTGGTTAATGATATCTCCGAAATTGAGCATGATCTTTCAGTGAGGAGTATCGATTTTGTCCGCGCCATGGGCGCCCAGTCTTTTATCATCGTTCCTATTGTTTATAAAGGGGAATCCATGGGTATTATGATGGTGGATAATGTGCAATCAAAGAAACCTCTCGGCCAGACGGAGATGAGTCTTTTGATGGGTATTGCCCCGCAGATTGGCATCAGTATCAATAACGCTATCGCTTATCAGAAAATAAAAGAGAGTGAGGCGCGGTTTAGATCGCTCAGCGAAAATGCACCAGATATAATTTATACCTTGGGTATCAACGGGGAATTTACCTATGCCAACCCGGCAATTGAAACGATTTTGGGGTATCGTTCAGAGGAAATCATTGGTAAATATTTTATAGATATTGCCAAAAAAGAAGATATCGCGAGATATATTAAAGTCTTTAAGCAAGTCAGAGACCTGAAGCAAACCATTAAAGAAGAGATAGGCATCCTTCTTCATAAGGATGGCACTGATCGGTATTTCAGCCTCAGTGGTGCGCCAAATTTTGATTCAGAAGGAAATTTTATCGGATTGGTTGGAATATTTAAAGATCTGACCGACATTAGAAGATCGGAAGCCGAACTGAAAAAGAGCCTTGAAAAGCTTCAATCAGCCATGAGCAGTACCATTGATGCTATTTCCCTGATTGTTGAATCAAGGGATCCCTACACGGCAGGTCATCAAAGGCGCGTAGCTAAGCTCGCCGTGGCCATAGCCGAAAAATTGGGTTTATCGGAAGAGAAAATCGAATTTATTCGTATGGGCAGTCTGATCCACGATATAGGAAAAATATATATTCCAGCTTCTATCCTGACAAAACCATCACGATTGGGCGACCTTGAATTCGCAATGATGAAAACTCATCCGACCGTGGGTTATAAAATATTGAATAAAGTTGATTTTATTCCAGTTATCGTTGATATTGTTTATCAGCATCACGAAAGAATGGATGGTTCGGGATATCCATTAGGGATTTCCGGTGATAAAATATTTTTAGAATCCAGGATTGTCGCCGTTGCAGACGCGGTTGAAGCCATGGCCAGCAACCGTCCATACAGACCTGCACGGGGAATAGCGTTTGCGCTGGAAGAAATTAAAAAGCAGCGCGGTTTGGGCCTCGATGCCGGGGTTGTGGATGCTTGTCTGGACCTTTTTGAAAAACAAGGCTTCGAGTTTAAGCAGGATGAAGAACAATTGGATATTGGTGTTCAATGGATTTAGACCTTCTCTTAACGGAAACCGACAACGACGTCAACAAAAATAGCGCTTTGATCGGAAGCGCATTCCCTTAAGGAGAGCGCATAATAAATAGGACATTACATTGCCGAGAATTTTAGCCAATATGGCGAAAACTTCCTTTAGGATTGGGGAACTACCTCTTATATCTGCCCATCACCTGCGCTTCTGCCATCACGTGTCCTTTCATTGCTTTGAGTAGTTCTTCTTTGGATAATCCGGCATTCAGATTCAGCATAGTATCCAGAGCGTACAATTTAAAGAAGTAGCGGTGTGTGCCGCTAGGAGGACAGGGGCCGTCGTAACCGTAACGCTGGGAAGTGTTTTTGCCGTTTTTCCCCAAACCCGCGATTTCTTCCTGTTTGGCAACTTTTTCGGGAAAAGAATTTACATTTGCCGGAATATCAAAGATGACCCAGTGCACCCATGTGCCCGCGGGCGCGTCGGGATCATCACAGATGAGCGCGAAGCTTTTAGTTCCTTCCGGCGCTCCGTTCCATGCAAGCTGCGGCGAAATATTCTGGCCGTCACAGGTGTATTTTGCAGGAATCATATCTTCATGTTTAAACGACAAACTTGTTATTTCCATAATTTTTCCTCCTTTTATTTTGGTGTTCATTTGATCTTTTGCTTGCGCGAGCATGTTTCCGCCGGCGGCAATTAAAAAAATAGTCAGGAAAAAACAAATCAGATAGTTTTTCATTTCTATTCCCTCCATATTTATAAATTAAGACCGGTTTGATTGGCGTTATTTTAGCAGAGATTTTAAAGACGTCAATAGCTCTTATGAACCTTATTGACACATGCATTTTTTGTGATACCATCGAAAAAAGGTCAAATTTTTTATTGGTGCAATGAAAGAAGAACACTATGTTCTGTCCAAAATGTAAAAGCGAGTATCGGGAAGGTTTTTATAAGTGCTCCGATTGCGGTATTGATTTGGTTGCAGAACAGCCTCTGGAACTTGTGGAAGAAGTAAGTTACGTCGATCTTGTTGAAGTTTATTCCACGTATCAGCAAGGCGATATCGCCTTTATAAAATCTGTTTTTGATGGAGAAGGCATAACATATTTTTTTGAGGGAGAAAGTTCTATGATGATCGTCGCGGCGGGGGCTTATGCCCGCCTATTGGTTAAGGCTGAAGAGGTTCAGCGGGCAAGAGAAATCTTGCGGGAATTGGGATTATTGGAATAACAATGAGTGTGAGCGTATGGCTGGTTCCACGCTCATTGTTCAGCAATGGGGTAACTCTGATCCTGTGTGACGAAATTCAGCTTCTACTTGCCGCACGGGAATGCATAATAGAACGCGTTGAAAACTACGCCTGCCTGTGGAAAATTATTCAGTTCAGGATGTTCCTTGATATACTTGACCACGATCTTAGCAGCCTGTCCGTTGTTTACATTATTTTCGGGTAGGCAAGCCATCGGCTTTATGCTGTTCTTTTGATCGTATAATTGTCTTGCATAAATGGCATCTTTGAATCCAACCACGTAGCTCATGCACTGTATGGCCTTAGTCTGCTGAGTTTTCGAGGGAAGGGGCTTTGCTTCCTTTATTAGATTTGTGATATATGTGTCCTGTCCCATTTCTAAGGCTAAAGAACAGTCAATTAAGATGTCTTTACCGGTGGGGTTTCGTTCATCTGCGAAAGCGACCCATGAATAAGCCAAGCACAGAAGAACCAAACATACAATGCGCAGAATCTCTTTCATATGTACCTCCCTTATCGAACAAGTATGTACGGAGAATATATATTCAACCCCAATTCTTAGCCGAACAATTAATATACGAACTTCACTTTTCCCGTTATTGTGATTACACAAAATAACATAACTTATTTTTTCTTGAAAAGGTAAATCTGTTCAACACTGGATTCCCGCCTTCGCGGGAATGACGGTAGAGTCATTTCTGATATTCCGCATCGACGGTTATTCCAATGCCGCCGCGCGCGGCGAATTCCGCGCTTACCTTGCACCAGCGCGGCTTGAGCGCGGCGACCAGATCATCAAGCATTATATTGGTGACGTGTTCGTGGAAAACGCCTTCATTGCGGAAAGACCATAAATACAATTTCAGCGATTTGGACTCGATAATTTTCTTATCCGGAATGTATTGGATTTTGATTTTGGCAAAATCAGGCTGACCCGTCTTGGGGCAAACACAGGTAAATTCTTCGGTCTGCAAGGTTACCACATAATCGCGCTTATCATTGTGATTGGGAAACGTCTCCAGCTTTCGTACCGGTTTGGCTGGTTTGCCCAGAAGGGTTAACCCTGCCAGATCATTTTTCTTTGTGTTTTTTGCCATGATTTCCCCTAAAAATAAGTAGTGTGTCTGGTTACCAAAAGAAAAGATTAATATCAAGAATATTTGCTGAGCAAAAAGATTTCCCTTTTAGAAATGTTTTTGTGATAAATTTACAGAAAGGCCTATAAAGGAGGAATGTACTATGACAGAACAAAAGCCGGCCATTCCGGAAAATACCTGGAAATGCAGTAATTGCGGCAACACGGTTGTGGAAATTCAGCCGCCGGAGGTATGCCCTTCCTGCCAACAGAAATGCGAGTTTCTGAATGTGACCTGCTACCAGCCGGATTGCGGCTTTACCGGAATGGATAAAAAACTGAAATAGGCTACTGAAAATTACCTCTGTTGAGCTAGATGTGGCGCGCTTTGAACGGGAGTGCACCTTGAATATATTCCACAATAATACGTCCCGCTTTTTCGCTGTGAGTTTCCATATTACTTTTAAGCTCTATGTAAGTGGAATCAGGTAGTATCTTTATAAGATGCTTTATGTTTTCTGTATCATGGAGCGTGTCTGTCGTAGCGCCGATGATGAGACATGGAACAGTGATGTTGCCTATACGATTCCATATCGCGTAGTTTCGAATAGCAAGTGCGTTAGCTTTCAGTTTGTATGGATCTGCGCAGTCTATGGTGTTTTCATATTTTTCAATCTGTTCTTTACAGTTTTTTTTATCCAGTCTGAAGTTTCTTAGATACCATTTTATTACAGGCTTTACCGTAAAGTAGAGTGAAGGATGTATTGCTGGAATTATTGTCCCCAATATTTTGGGGAATCTAAACTCGGTGTTTGGAGCGATCAATACCGCGGATAAAGGTTTCTGCTTCTCTGATCCGCAGTATTCAAGAATCGCAGAAGCACCGAGTGAACTTCCCGCAAGTATAAATTTTTCTGATGGTGGGATAACTTTTTCTACGATCTCACCTATGTCGAGTTTAAGACGTTCAATGGAGAAGCTTACTTTTTTTACATCAGGAACCGTTGATGACTGTTTTTCCCTCGATTCAAGATAGATGACTCTGTGCTCAGCGGTTAGAACTTTCAGCACGTCTTTCCAGCCGGAGATCAGTGAAATCCATCCTGCTACAAAAAGAATAACAGGCCTTCCCTGCGAAATATTTTGTGGAGTGAAATCAATTATCTTAAGAGAAACTCCATCTGATACATCAACCATATATTCTTTAACGGTTGTTGAATTGTCAGTGTACGGAGCATAATCCATATTATTTACCCTGGACTATTTACATTCGAATGAGTTTCTACATGAATCTATTTAGTTAATCGAAAAAATAATTATAAATCCAACAAATTTGAGGGACAGCTTTTCCTCATCCCTATTGACCGGGTAAAATGATTTTAGATGCTTCCTGCCGTTCCATTTCCTTGGCTTCGGCAATCATCGACTGAACTGCTTTTTCAATGGCTTCGGGTAATTTTGCCGCTGCTTCGCTTAAGTTTTTTGCCCCTTCAATCATACACTGAACCGGAATCGGTCCGTTGGGGGACATAAGCTGGGTCATGCCCGTAAAAATGGCTTCCCTGCTCTCATCAATCGAGCCGTCAATATTTACGGGTGTGAGACGTCTGATTGTTGCAAACGTCAAATCAGTAAACGCCTCTTCTTTGTAAAGATTGCCGGTATTTATTTTAATATCCGTTATTTTAGTTCCGTTAGCGTTATCCATGAATTGTCTTCTCCTTAAATATGCGGGCTGATTGTTCGTATGCCCCGAAAAACAACGGAAACTGTAAGCTAAACGGCCTCCTTTTTTTTCGGATTATTACTCACTTCAATATAATTTTAAAATCAGTTACGTTAAATTGATGAAAACTTCAATTAATATTTTATACCACCTCTAAATAAAAGCGCTATCTTTGTTGGCCGCGTCGGTGGCTTCCTCAACGTATTTTCATACGTGTGACCTTGAGGTTATACGCCTGCGTTGCCTCCTCCTCGCTGCCTCGATATTATCTTTGATTTAGAAGCGGTATCAATTTAAAAAGATAACATCGGGGAATCAGATTCAGCCTCATCCACAAGCTCAATTTATTTATCTTGAGGAATTTATCAAACACTAACCAAGTATTGTTACACTCAATATTAATGTTTGACAATAACCGGTAAGGCGTTTAAGATTAATCTTTAAACAAGATACAGGAGACGACCTTGGAAAACGCGTTTGATACTTACATCATGGAGAATGAAGAGGAGGCTTATCGCCTTGAGAAAAAAACAGATCCTAAAGATTTACGCCGACAGGCTCGATGGTGTGGGATCAAACCGGGTCAGCGCCTCCTTGATCTGGGTTGCGGTCCGGGAAAAACGACTGCGATCCTCCACGAGATGATTCAACCAGGCGGGTCGAGCGTCGGGCTTGATGCTTCGCCGGAACGGATCGCCTATGCCCAGAAACATTATGGAAACAAAGTGGGGATCGAATTCGTCGTTCACAACCTGACGAAGCCTTTAAGCCGCTTCGGTAAATTTGATGCCGTTTGGGTTCGATTCGTCCTGGAATATTTTCGTCAGGAAAGTCGGGATATCGTCAAAAATGTTGCGGACAGTCTGCATTCAGGTGGCTTATTATGCTTGGTTGATCTGGATCACAATGCCCTCAACCACTATGAAATGCCTGCGCCGATGGTAAAGATCCTTCCCGAACTTTCTCGTCATTTGGAAGAAAGCTACAATTTCGATGCGTACGCCGGCCGTAAACTCTACTCCTATCTCTTCGATATGGGTTTTGAAGACATCGAGGTCAAAGTGATGGGCCATCACGTGATTTATGGAAAGAGTCGGAAGGTAGACAGTTACAACTGGACAAGAAAAATTGAAGTGACGGCGCCGCGTCTGGCGCACCTTTTCGAGACATACTCCGGCGGATATCAGCAGTTTCTTGTGGATTTCCGGGAGTTCTTCCATAGTCCCCGGCGGTTTACCTATTCCCCCTTGATCCTGTGCAAAGGGAGAAAGCCCTGAAACCGGGGTGACCTGCCCCCCGAAAACTGTTCCAGGGTATAAGTTAGGATTGGACCTGCCGGGCTAATATTAACTTTCTCGTCAAACTTAATGTTAATTAAATAATTTATTACTTCCTGTAATGTTGTTTTTCTCATTTTCACGAATATGCAACATTTCAATCCGTAATACACCAAATTCATGCTCGATGAAAAAAATTAAACATCACATTTAGTTTCCTGTGCCCTTTTCCGTCAATTTTGGCGAGGCAATCAGTTTTTTTCCATTGTTTTAAGGAATTGAACTTTCGGCCATTCTTCCATGGTGTGGGACAGGCGCCATTCGCTCAGCGCCAGATAGACAAGATTATCTTCCGTATCCCGGGCAAGGTTCATTGAATTTTTCTTTTGAAAATCTTCCAGCATTTTGGCATCGTCGCAGGTAACCCAGCGGGCGGCGGCATAATCGGTTTTCTCGTAGTCGGCATAGACGCTGTATTCGTCTTTGAGTCGCGACATCGTTACATCAAATTGCAGGACGCCGACGGCGCCTAAGATATTATCCGAGCCCCACAAGGGCTTGAAAACCTGAATTGCGCCTTCTTCGGAGAGTTGAGTCAATCCTTTTTGCAGATGTTTTATTCTCAGCGGATCTTTTAAGCGCACGCGGCAAAAATGCTCCGGCGCGAAATGAGGAATGCCGGTAAACTTGAGCGGTTCTTTTTGTGTGAAGGTATCGCCGATCTTGATTGTTCCGTGATTATGGATGCCGATAATGTCGCCCGGATAAGCCTCTTCTACATTTGTGCGATCCTGCGCCATAAAAATTGTGGCATTGGATAAAGAAATTTCTTTGCCGATACGGTGATGGATCACATGCATCCCGCGCCGAAACTGGCCGGAACAAATCCGCAAAAACGCAATGCGGTCGCGGTGCGCCGGATCCATATTGGCTTGTATTTTGAAGACAAAGCCGGAAAAATCTTCTTCATCGGGGCTGACTTCTCGGGTTGTTGTGGGACGCGCGACAGGCGGCGGAGCAATTTCCACAAAAGCATCCAGCAATTCCTTGACGCCGAAATTGTTGATGGCGCTGCCGAAGAAAACAGGCGTCTGGCCGGCCTTCAAATATTCTTTGAGATCGAAGGGATTAGCCGCGCCTTCCAGCAGGGCGACTTCATCCCTCAATTCATTAGCCTGGCTTTCCAATAATTCATCGAGAAGCGGATCGGATAAATCGCTGATGACAACTCCACCTTCCGAACGCCGTGCTTTGCCGGGTGTAAACAGATGCAATTTTTTATCGTAAAGATTGTAAACGCCTTTAAAGCGTTTGCCCATGCCGATGGGCCAGGAAAGCGGCGAGCATTCTATTTGCAGTTTGTCTTCAATATCCGCCAGAATATCCAGCGGCGCCAGAGAATCACGATCCATCTTATTAATAAAAGTTATGATCGGCGTATTGCGCAGACGGCATACTTCCATGAGCTTCTGTGTTTGCGTCTCGACGCCTTTGGAGCCGTCTATAACCATGAGCGCGCTATCCACAGCAGTCAGCACGCGGTAGGTGTCCTCCGAAAAGTCTTGATGGCCGGGCGTATCCAAAAGATTTATTTCGCAATCCGCGTATTCGAATTTCATGACCGACGAGGTGACGGAAATGCCGCGGTCTTTTTCGATGGCCATCCAATCGCTCAGAGCGTGCTTTGACGCTTTACGGGCCTTGACCGCTCCGGCAAGCTGGATCGCTCCGCCGAACAGCAAAAGCTTTTCGGTGAGCGTGGTCTTGCCCGCGTCGGGATGACTGATAATGCCGAATGTGCGGCGGCGTTCAATTTCTTTTTGTAAAAGTTTGCTCAAAAACAACCTCTTCGTATCTATTAATTAAGGGGCGTATATTCACTATAATGAAATATCTGTCAACAGGGAATATTAAAAGCATGAAACATTTTTAAATTGCTTTTTTTGTCATACCGGTCATGGATGCCCTTTAGGGTACGTAGGCCGGTATCCAGACGTTTTTCCGGCGAAAGCAGGAAACCATTTATAAGAATACTGGATTCCGTATCAAGTACGGAATGACAAAGGAATAAGGAATTATTATTTTTTCAAGGGTATTCGTATATCACTCGCCTCATTTCTTACGCTGTATAAACTACAACGTTATCTACCATATTTTCTTTGATGGCGCTTTCAGCTTTTAGTTCCTTCAAATAGGTAAGAGTTTCATTCAATGCCATAAAATTATCGAAATCAGAAAGATTAGGGCCGAATATTTCCCGGGAAACAGCATAAGTTGTTTTGGGTTCCGCGTTCAAACGATCAAAAACCATCTTTTTTCTTTTTTTATGGTGCCCGCGTATTTCTCCCAATCTTTCCTTCAAATCGATAAATGAGTTGCCATGTCCCGGATATATGGAGGCGATGGGCAATTTCTCTATATCGCTTAAGGAATCCAGATAAGTTGCCAGCGGACAAAAATTATCATCAAATATATTGGGACTTAGGATCGGCGCTATGTAGGGCAGAATGTGATCACCGGCCAGCAGGAAACTTTCCTTGGGGAAGAAAAAGCAAACATGCCCGGCAGCATGTCCGGAAGTGAAAATGACTTCGAATTTCCAATCGCCAAATTCACGAATTTCGTTGTTCTGTAAAAAATTATCGGCATGAAATTCAGTGATGATGCCGCGCATATCCTCATATTCTTCTATTACCGTGGCGATTTGCCCGGAAGTCATACCATGGCGCGCATAGAATTTTTTTAACTGCTTCACCGCTGGATCAACCTGACGAAAATGTTGATATTCCTCAAAAGCCGCTTGGGAGAGATAAATTTTCGCCTCTGTTTTTTTTTGCAGTAACCCTGCCATGCTGCAGTGATCCGTATGCACATGAGTCAAAAAAATATGTCTGATGTCATTAATGCCGAAGCCTGCGCTTGCCAAATCCTTCTCCAGAGTTTCATAAGCGCCGGGCATATTGAGGCCGGTATCAAAAAGAGCCAGATCCCCATCGTGAGCGAGAAGATAAGCATGCACATGTTTTAAACGATAAGGCATCGGCAAAGTTATACGGTAAAAGTTAGTTTGAATTTCGCTAATCATTCTTCTTTGCGGCTTTTCTGCAGACGTTTTGTCGCGTCCAGCTCCATTTTTCGCAGGCGCACGCTTTGGGGAGTTACTTCCACCAGTTCATTTTCAGAAATGAATTCAATGGCCTGATCCAGAGACAGAACACGCGGCGGCCGCAGAATTATGGTGGCATCGGATGTGGATGCCCGCATATTCGTCAACTTCTTTTCTTTGGTGATATTAACATCCATATCGCCGGTACGGTTGCGCTCTCCGACTACCATTCCGCCATAAACTTCCGTGCCGACTTCCACGATCATTTCTCCACGGTCTTCCATGGCGAAGCTGGCGTAAGACGTAATCCGTCCTGGGCGGTCAGCCACTAAAACACCGCTCATGCGTTGAGGAATCGGGCCGAACCAGAGAGCATAATTTTCCAACAGTGAATTCATTACTCCGCCGCCTTTGGTGTCCGTCAAGAACTGGCTGCGAAAGCCGATTAAACCTCTCGACGGGATGAGAAACTCCATACTGACTCTGCCACTGCCTTTATTCACAAGGCTCTCTAATCGCCCCTTGCGAATAGCCAATTTTTCCGTAATTTTTCCGACAAATTCTTCCGGTATATCCAGAAATAATCTTTCCACCGGTTCCACAATTTTGCCGTCTTGTTCTCTGGTGATGACCTGCGGGCGGGAGACCATTAATTCATAACCCTCGCGGCGCATGGTTTCAATTAATACTGCCATTTGCAATTCACCGCGTCCGCAAACTTCAAAGGCGTTGGTTTTTCCTAATTTCTTTATTTTGATGGCAACATTTCTCAGCGATTCCTTTTCCAGTCTCTCCAGCAAATGGCGTGAAGTGAGAAATTTACCTTCTTTGCCGGCGAATGGACTGTCGTTGACATAAAATATCATGGATATGGTTGGCTCATCGACCAGCAGGCGGGGCAGCGGCTGCGGAGATATAAAAGAAGAAATTGTGTCGCCGATAGTGACATTGTCCACTCCGGAAAGGGCTATGATGTCTCCGGATTCTGCTGCCGTTACAGGTTTTTTAGCCAGACCAATAAAAGTATATAGAGCACTTAGTTTCACACCGGGAATTATTTTATCCTGGGAGCAAAGGCTGTAGTTGGTATTCATTTCCAGTTTGCCGCTTTGCAGACGGCCGATGGCAATTTGTCCAACATAAGAATCATAATCCAGATTGGTAACCAGAAACTGCGTAATGGCTTCATCATCTCCCTGCGGAGCTGGTACGTGCTCAATAATTGCCTGAAGCAGCGGCTGCAGATCAGTGCTGTCATCGCCTAGTTTTTTATGGCTGACTCCGATTTTTGCTTGAGTGTAGAGAATGGGAAATTCTATTTGATTTTCTTCCGCACCTAAATCAATGAATAGATCGTAGGTTTCGTTGATAACTTCTTCAATGCGCGCATCCCTTCGATCAATTTTATTGATGACTAAAATTATCGGCAGACGCAAGGCCAGAGCTTTTTTTAAAACAAATCTTGTTTGCGGCAAAGGTCCTTCACTGGCATCAACCAGAAGAATTGCGCCATCAACCATATTGAGGCTGCGTTCCACTTCACCGCCGAAATCGGCATGGCCGGGCGTATCGACAATATTAATTTTTACCCCGTTGTACTCCACAGCGGTATTTTTCGCCGTGATGGTGATTCCCCGTTCTTTTTCCAGATCCATCGAATCCATAACGCGATCCTCTACCACCTGATTAGAACGAAAAACTCCCGTCTGTTTTAACAATGCATTGAGCAGCGTAGTTTTGCCATGATCGACATGGGAAATAATGGCAATATTTCTTAAATGATCTTTTTTCATTTTCTTAAATCCTTCTGGGTTATGGTTTTGAACTGAATTATATGATTTACAGCAGTTTTGAACACAACCAATTTTTACTTAGGGATGGATGAAAACGTTTTATCTTAAGAAGTATTATAACAAATAACTCTTATTAAAACCAGTTATTTCTTTATTAGCAATTTTACCGCCTGTATTTAAAAATATAATAAGGTCGCTATGAAAAGATGCTTCGTGTTCATATTACCGTAAGTCAATAATGTTCTTGACTTGCAACCCCCTTTTTTTTATGCTCACCAAAATTAATATAAATATTATGTATTTTTAGGAATGTCATTATGCTGAATTTTTTACCGTCAGTTCTTGTGGGCGTAATCGCGGGATTTCTTCTCTTCATTAATGTGTTGTTTTGGGTGATCATTCTATTTTTGTTCTCCATTCCGAAAATCATTTTGCCCTGGCCGCCTTTTATTCGTGTAATCAACAAAGTTCTTCATTGGATTGGCGAAAGCTGGATTGCCGGTAACAGTGGATGGATGCGCCTGACCCAAAAAACCAAGTGGGACGTACAGGGATTGGAGGGTTTGAATTATCACGGCTGGTATCTGGTTGTCAGCAATCATCAATCCTGGGTCGACATACTGGTGATGCAGCATCTGTTGAATCGCCGCATTCCTTTCCTGAAATTTTTTATTAAGAGGGAACTTATTCGGGTGCCGTTAATGGGTTTTGCCTGGTGGGCGATGGACTTCCCGTTCTTATATCGACACGGCGTCGAATACCTGAAAAAGCATCCCGAACAAAAAGGCAAAGATTTTGAAACAACGCGCCGGGCCTGCGAGAAATTTGCGTATATTCCCACCAGTGTGATGAATTTTCTCGAAGGAACACGCTTTACCAAAGCAAAGCACGACCGGCAAAATAGTGAATATAAATTTCTCCTGCGTCCCAAATCCGGCGGACTCGCGCTGGCGCTAGACGTGCTGGGCGAAAAATTTAATTCCGTGCTGGATATTACCATTGTGTATCCGGATGGAATTCCAACATTTAAGGAATTTCTCTGCGGCAAAGTCAAACGGATAACCGTGCGTGTCCGGACAATAGAAATTCCGCAACAGTTTCTGCATGGCGATTACGAAGGCGATCAGGCCTTTCGCGTTGCCATTCACAAATGGGTGCAGCAGCTTTGGCGGGAAAAAGATCTGCTGATACAATCGCTGAGGGAAAAAGCCGGAGCAAAGTAGTACTTGTAATTTCTTAAACTGCAACCGGTAGTCTCGGTAAAACGAAGTTCGTATGTTAATTGTTACGCCTTAAAACAAAGAGAGTATTTTATGTCTGATATTATGGAAAGTAACTATGCTCAAATTAAATCATACGTTGAACGAAACAAATTTTCGTTTGACGAATCTGAAGAACAAAACTGTAAGCGACTTGACGTAAAACATGGGAAAGCTCATTGCGCTATTAAGGTTTATAGCACTGGTACTATTCAGTTACAGGGGCCAGAGAGTAAACTTAAGGAAGTGCTTAATGAAGCTAAAATTGCGGTGGAAAATGAAGAAAGTATTGGCGAAATGCTCCCTTTCGAAATTGAACGTTTTCCATCACTGCTCAAAGAACGAATCCCATCGATTGATCCTGTAATTGTTCGCTTCATCGAAGAATCAATTGTCGCAATAAAAGCCGGATCAAATCTTGGTTGTGCGTTTTTGCTTGGTGGCGCATCAGAGCGAGCAATACTTTTACTTGTTGATACTTATACTAACGCCATACCTGACGAAAAAATGCGAACTTCTTTTATCTTGCGTACTTCAAATAAGTACATTGCCAAAGTATTTGATGAATTTAAGGGGTCTTGGAAAAGCTCACTTAATAAACCAAAAGGTTATGGTTGGGCTAACGATATCGAAATAAAAGTTGAACAGATATTTCAGTTTTGCCGGATTTGTCGGAATGAGGCAGGACATCCACACCTACCACCGAATCTTGATAAGGGCGTTCTTCTTGCAAATATGGGTCAGTTTGTAAAGTATGTAGAAGATCTGTATGAGCTTGTTGGCTACTATAGTATAAATCAGGTACAATTTTAGATATAACTCACGGGATCGGCGTGTAGGTATGTTGCCCCGTGAGCCTTGACGTTAACAGGTTAATCCCAATATTCGCCGGGGTTCCCTGCTGGGATGTGTTACCAACAAAAATAGCGCTTTGATTTGGAAATGGTATTGCCCGGGAAATTTTCACCAACATGGCGAAAACTCCATTTATAATTGTAATACCGAGTTGCTTCAAAAGATAACGCGGCGGCAAGGAGGAGGCTCCGCAGGCGTATTATTAATACGTTGAGGAAGCCGACGACGATGCCAACAAAGTTAACCAAAGACCGAGGGGAGCACCCCGTAGGGGAGCGCATAGCAAATTAATAATTTACCTTACCGGGAATTGACGCCGTTCGGGCGGCATTTCCTTGCGACTTGGTATAATTAAACTGCCATTGGCGATCTCGGCGACCATAAAGACCGGTTACTATTGTCGAAGGAACGTCGCGCCGGACTTCTTTTTGTTTGCGGCCGGGTAGAAAAAAGTTTTCTGCCTCCATTGAACTTCATTTCCTTCGCGCCTCGACTGCTATGAGCAGGGGCTTTGTCTGACGGGATTCCGCTGGTTAATCCGTCAACACTGCGGTATTGGAGTTTTTCCCCAAGCACTCTTTTCAGGGAATGGGCGAGTCCGGCATCATCGGCTGTTACAAAAGTAAAGGCATCGCCGATTTTGGAGGCGCGCCCTGTTCTGCCAATGCGATGTGTGTAGGCATCCGCAGTCGACGGCATATCATAATTAATGACATGGGAGATTCTTGTCACATCAATGCCGCGGGCGGCGATATCTGTCGCCACCATGATTTCATAACGGCCGTCACGGAAGCCGTCAAGAGATTGCTGACGTTTCTGCTGCGATAAATTTCCATGCAGCGATGTAACTTTATATCCCGATTTGTCCAACTGCTGGGCAACACTTTTCGCGCGCGATTTTGTCCGGGTAAAGACTAAAACGGAATCCGTTTTGGTACTATCAAGAATACTTTTCAACAGCTCTGTTTTAGAACTCATTTGTACCGGGTAAAATTTATGTGTAACCGTTTCTACCGGCGCTGCGTGGCCGATTTCAATATTGACGGGATTGAGCAGAAGATCATTTGCCAGACTTTTTATATCGTTGGGCATCGTAGCGGAGAAAAGCAGCGTTTGACGCTGTTTGGGAAGATGTTTCACGATTTTCCGGACATCTGGCAGAAAGCCCATATCAAACATATGATCAGCTTCATCCAGTACCAGAACCTCTACATGGGACAAATCAATGGTATTGCGCTGGATATGGTCAAGCAGGCGGCCGGGGCACGCGGAAACGATATCAACTTTATCACGGAGCCTTGTTATCTGGCCATTAATGTTCACTCCGCCATAAATGGAGGCGCTGTGGATTTGCGCCCTGCGTCCCAATTGTCCTATTGCTTTGTGGGTTTGCTCGCTCAATTCGCGCGTCGGCGCTATGATAAGGGCGCGGATGTGACCGCTTGGCCCCTGCATAAGACGTTGCAATATCGGCAGCACAAAAGCCGCTGTTTTCCCGGTTCCGGTTTGGGCAAGCCCCATAACATCGCGGCCTTCCATAATCGGCGGGATTGATTTTAATTGAATTGGTGTTGGTACTTTGTAGCCTTGCGCCTGCACGCCGGCAAATATTTTCGCATGTAACTCAAACTTCTCAAAACTCATTTCTTCTTTTTCCTTTTTTCCTTCATTTTCAGTATTGGTGACATTTGAACCCATTTCCAATCGTTGCGTGCATATAAACTGTTTCATTCGCTGATCTTGCGTCTGAAAGACAGACTAGAAACATCACATTATAGCTGGATTCTATTACGATTAGCTGGATTTTCCTGCCGAAGTTTCCAAGAGAAAAAAGTTAGGAAGGTAATTAACTATCGTTATCACGAGGCACTCTTTACAGGTATAACTCACAAATAGCAAGGAATATCTTTATGCCTGTGTTAATCATTCTTAAACCTCATAAATTGTTTGTCGGATATTCTGCCTTCACAGATACCAATATAACAAAAATATCTTGACATATTCCTTATAATATTTAACTGTATGGTTAAACCAAACGGTTAAAACAAGACTTGCAAAAAAAGTTTCTGTATTATTGGATTCTCACCTTCGGGATTGTATCGTAATTACTGCTTGTGTCATTCCGTGCAAGCGAAGCGCAACGATGAGCCTGCCCCGTGCTTGACACGGGGGAATCCAGTAAGTTCTGGATACCGGCCTGCGCCGGTATGACGATCTTGCTGGCACTTTCTGCTATTGCGACACAGTATATTTGTGGGAATGACAAAAAATATTGGTGAAGCGTTTGATTAAAAAAGTAATTAATATAGAAAAGCCCGGCAAAACCGCCGGGAAAATCTTAAAAGCGGCGCGTGCCGTATTTGCCGAAAATGGTTACAGCGGTGCTCATGTTGATGAAATCGCCGAGCGCGCCGGCGTGAACAAAGCGACTCTTTATTATCAGATTGGCGACAAGGATACTCTTTACGCCAACGTGATCCATCAGGTACTGGGCAACACCGCCCAGAATATTGCCAAGGCAGTTGCCAAAGTTGATCATCCGGAAGAAAAGCTCAAGACTTATATAAACTGCATTGCCGATAATGTGGAAAAAAATCCTGAATTGCCGCCGATTATGATGCGGGAAATAGCCGCAGACGGCGCGCATCTGCCCCGCGTTGTCATTGACGATATTGCTTCGGTCATGGTCATCCTCGCGGGTGTTCTGGAAGAAGGAAAAAAGAAAGGAATCTTCATTGAGGTGGCCCCGTTCCTCGTCCATATGATGATCGTGGGCACAATTATTTTCCATAAAAAGGTCACGCCAATCAAAGACAGGCAGGAATGGCTGCCTGCCGCAATTAAAGCCCATGATAAAAAATTAAAGGGAAGTCTGGGAGAGGAAGTGGCAAAGCTGGTGCTGAAGGCTATAAAGAAGTCATAAATGTAAAATGGAGGTTGAGTCTTGAAAAAAAGAATAATAATTATCGTTTTTATAATTCTCTTTGTAACAGCCGGATCGCTGGTTTATTTCGGCCAGAAAAATAATCGTGAAAAAGGGCTTTTCTATTCCGGCACGATAGAAACAACTCAGGCGAATTTATCTTTCCAGGTTCCCGGGCGTGTCGTTAAAGTCAATGTTCAGGAAGGCCAGTCCGTTACGAAAGACCAGATTATCGCCGAGTTGGATCGCGTGGAATTTGCGTCACGTTACGAGCAAGCCAGAGCAAATCTGGATCGGGCGCAAAAAACAAAACAGCAACTTCAAACCGTGCTGGATATCAACAAGAAAACGCTGCCCTCTGAAGTGGCCCGAGCCACAGCGGCCGTGAATAGCGCCAGAGATACTTTGATAGATGCCAAAAAGAATTACCAGCGTTTCGAAGATCTTTTCAATAAAGGTGTGGTTACGGAAAAAGAACGCGATTCAATTAAACTTGCCTATGACGTGGCTCAATCGAGACTTACCGAAAGTGAGTCCATGCTGAAACTGGCGCAGGGTAATTTAACCAGAATAGACGCCGCCAAGCAGGATATCGAAGTCGCCTCTGCGCAAATCAATTCGATCAACGCGTCATTCAATCAAGCATCCATTCAGTTGGATTACACGCAATTAAAATCGCCCATGAATGGCGTAATAACCAGCCGCAATGTTGAACCGGGCGAAACTGTAAATCCCGGAAGAGAAGTCATTACTATTTCCGATCTTGCCCGCGTTGATTTGAAAATATTTGTGGATGAAACGGAGATCGGCAAAGTCAGGCCGGGCCAGAAGGTAGATGTGAAGGTAGATACCTTCCCCGGTAAAACTTATACCGGATCGGTTTCCTTTGTCTCTCCGGAAGGTGAATTTACTCCGAAAATCATTCAAACGAAAAAGGAAAGAGTAAAGCTGGTATATCTGGTAAAAGTATCCATCATGAATCCCGACTTTGAACTCAAATCGGGAATGCCGGCTGATGCCTGGCTGCGGTAGGGGAGATCCTGATGATCGTATCCCCGGAAAATTCCCCGCCCATGGTGGAAGTTAAAAACGTTACTCTGCGCTTTGATCTTGTCGAGGCAGTCAAGGATGTTTCCTTCCATGTGCAAAGCGGCAATATTTTCGGCTTGGTCGGTTCCGACGGCGCCGGCAAATCAACGCTCCTGCGGCTGATTGCCACCATGATTAAACCGACTCGGGGCGAAATTTTCGTGGGCGGCCTCAATGTCGTCACCGAGCGGCAAAAAATCAAAAACCTCATCGGTTATATGCCGCAGCGGTTCGGCCTTTATCAGGATCTGACTGTCGATGAGAATATGAATTTCTTCATGGATGTTTTTGGCATACCGCGTGCGGAAAGAAAAATTCGTCGAGAGAAATACCTGGGATTTTCCAACTTGCTGCCTTTCGTGAAAAGATTAGCCGGTAATCTTTCCGGCGGCATGAAACAAAAACTGGGGCTGGCCTGCGTGCTGGTACACGAACCGCAACTGCTGATTCTCGACGAGCCGACCAACGGCGTTGATCCGGTGTCACGGCATGAATTCTGGGAAATATTGGGCAGTATGAAAAAAGAAGGCATGACGATCATCGTTTCCACAGCCTATCTCGATGAGGGTGAACGCTGCGATAGTCTTGGATTGATGCACAGTGCTGTTCTCATGGATACGGCAACTCCCGCCGGTATTCGCGGCAGCTTTGAAACTCTGGAAGAAGCAATTATCGAACGCATTAAAGAAGTGGATGGAGATCTGGCGCATGATACCTTCCACTTCTGATTCCATTTCCGTGAAGAATCTGGAAAAAAAATTCGGCGCTTTTGTCGCGGTGAATAAAATTACCTTTTCCGTAAAAAAGGGCGAGATATTCGGTTTTTTGGGCGCCAACGGCTCCGGCAAGTCCACTACAATTCGCATGCTTTGCGGCATAATCACCCCTACTTCCGGCGGAGGAGTTGTTGCCGGGCACGACATTATGAAGGAGTCTGAAGAAATAAAGCACGCCATCGGCTATATGTCGCAGAAATTTTCTCTCTATGAAGAATTAACGCCCTTTGAAAATTTGCGCTTTTATCTGGGCGTATACAATGTGCCGGAGGCACAATGGCCGGAGCGTATTGATTGGATTTTAAATATGACGCGCCTGCAGGATGTCCGCAACCGTAAAACGAGGGAATTACCGACCGGCTGGCGCCAGAGACTCGCGCTGGGTTGTTCGCTTTTACATAAACCGGAGATTCTTTTTCTCGATGAACCCACTTCCGGGGTCGATCCCGTCACCAGAGGCCATTTCTGGAGCTTCATAAAACAACTGTCCAAAGACGGGATGACGATATTTGTGACGACCCATTATATGGATGAGGCGCGTTTTTGCGAGAGGATCGTTATGATCAATGACGGTAATATTGTGGCGTCGGGCAGCCCCGCGGAAATTATCGCCGGCGCCTGCCCCGGCAAACCGGGCGCTGACTTGAATGATGCTTTCATAACTTTAATGATGAGGAGTAGCGCTTGAATCCCATACGGCTCCAAGCCATCATCCGCAAAGAGTTTTATCACTTGATCCGGGATTACCGCAGCCTTTATCTGGCTTTTGCAATTCCGCTGATTCTTATTATTCTTTTCGGTTACGCACTCAGCCTTGATGTGGATAACGTGGGAACGGTCTTTGTTGATTACGATAAGTCCGAGCTCAGCCGTGATTTTATCCGCAAACTCGGCGCGTCTCCTTATTTCTATGTTTCAACACTCCTGCCCCAGACAAAAGATGCCATTGACTATCTCGATCATGACCGGGCAAAGATAGCGATTGTCATTCCGCCCAATTTCATGAAAAGCATCCGTGCCGACAGGGAAATTCAGATGCAAATTATTATTGACGCCAGCGATCCGACTTTCGGAAATATCATCCGCGGCTACATTACCTCTTTTACTGAACAATACAATCAAAAGTTATTGATCAGCTTTCTTAACCGGCAAGGAATGGAACAAATAAAACCTCCGGTGGACGGACGCATCCGTATCTGGTTCAATGAAGATCTGGAAAGCCGTAATTTTATCATTCCGGGAATCATTGCCATCATCATTATGATCGTCGGCGCTATTCTGACCTCGCTCATCATCGCCCGGGAATATGAAAACGGCACAATGGAAACCATCAAATCCATGCCGGTTAAAGCCGGGGAATTACTGCTGGGCAAAGCTATTCCTTATTTTTTCATCGGACTGACCAACGTGTTGATAGCGATTCTCCTGGGCCAATTGCTATTCGGCATAGTGATGAAAGGGAATTTCTGGCTGATGATCGTATCCGCTTCTCTTTATTTAGGCGTCGCTTTATCCCTGGGAATGCTGATTTCCATCATGACAAAATCACAATTGATAGCCAACCAAATGGCTATTTTAACAACTTACCTGCCGTCGCTTCTTCTTTCCAACTTTGTTTTTCCGGTAATCAACATGCCGAAGTTTTTACAAATGCTGACTTTAGCCGTTCCGGCAAATTATTTTATCGATATTTTATCGGGAATTTATCTGCGGAATGTGGGATTCGCCTATTTATGGCCGAGCATGCTGGTGCTTGCTTTAATGTTTGCAGCACTGACAACCGCCAACTACATATTATTAAAGAAGGAAGGCCTATGAGCTGGCTTCGAATCAGAGAACTGGTGCGTAAGGAATTTATTCAGCTTTTCAGCGACAGGCGGAATCGCGCGATGATGTTTATTTTTCCTTTTATTCAGATGTTCATTTTCGGCTATGTCGTAAATTATGATATCAGCAATATTCGCGTGGCTATGCTGGACTATTCCAAGACCTATGAGAGCCACAAACTTGCCGATAGCTTTACCGGAAGTAAAATTTTTCATATAACGAATAATGTGGCCGATGAACCTCAGATGGCGGAGTTGCTGCTGCGGGGAAAAATTGATATGGGCATTAAGATCGGCCATGATTTTGCGTCTATTATCAGGAAAGGACAAACAGCTCCCATCCAGATTCTTGTTGACGGCTCCATGAGCAATATGGCTTCTATGAGAGTGGCATACACCGCGTCTGTTTTGGATAAGTTCAACCGCGAAACACTCCGCGAACTTTATCCCATGAACATGAGCTATGGAAAAATAGATGCGCGCATCAGGACATGGTATAATTCTAATCTCAACAGTCAATACTTTTTTGTCCCCGGAATTGTCGCTGTTCTGGTAATGATTACTTCTTTTATTATGACTTCCATTGCTATCATCAGAGAAAAAGAAGACGGCACAATGGAACAATTAATTGTCACTCCATTAAAATCATATGAGTTCATCATCGGCAAAACCATTCCTTATATTATTCTTTCCCTGATACAGATGGTGGCCGTCATTATTGTTGCCATTTTCTGGTTTGAGATACCCTTACACGGAAGTATTTTACTGTTGCTTTTAGCCACCTGCTTATTTTTGCTGAGCACTTTGGGTATAGGACTTTTTATATCGACAATATCCTCAACCAAGCAACAGGCCATGATGACCTCCTTCTTTTTCATTATGCCGTTTTTTATGCTCAGTGGTTTTGTTTTTCCTATTGCCAATATGCCCGAAGTTGTGCAATGGCTTACCTATCTTAATCCGCTGAGGTTTTTTCTGGTCATTCTCCGGGTGATTTTTCTCAAGGGAGTGGGTTTTGATGTTCTCTGGCCCCAGTATCTGGCTCTGACTATTTTAGGAATTATTGTCTTTTCCGGCGCGATCAGCCGCTTTAAAAAACGGCTGGATTAGTGTCTTTTTTTCATATAATATGCCATTTCTAAATCAAAGATAATATCGAGACGGCAATGAAAAATATTCCATCCTCTCCCAAACCCTCCGCTCTAAAGGGCACCTGCGGCCATCCAGGGAAGGGGAATCAATTGAATATGATTGCGTGGGAAGTGACGCGCAGTTGTAATTTAAACTGCGTTCATTGCCGGGCTGCCGCCAGTTGCGGGCCTTATGCGGGTGAGCTTTCCACGGATAAATGCTTTCAACTTATTGATGAAATTGCCGCCGTATCCTCACCCGTAATTATTCTTACCGGCGGTGAGCCGCTTTTGCGGCCGGATATTTTCGACATTGCAGCCCACGGAACAAACAAAGGATTGCGTATGGTCATGGCGACAAACGGCACCTTAGTTAATTCAGTTGTCGCTAAGAAGATGATTCAAAGCGGCATTAAAAGAGTAAGCATCAGTATTGATGGCAAGGACGCGCCAAGCCACGACGCGTTTCGTCAGGAGAAGGGCGCATTTACCGGAGCGATGGCGGGAATCGCCGCTATGAAAGATGCGGGCATGGAATTTCAAATCAACACGACAATCACAACAGCCAATCTCAGCCAAATAAAAGATATTCTGGAATTAGCTAAGAACCTTGGCGCGGCAGCGCATCATATTTTTTTACTTGTGCCGACAGGACGCGGCAAGGATCTTGCCGACCAGGCCATTACCGCCGCCGAATATGAAGAGACGCTTCTGTGGTTTCATCAGGAAAGCCTGAGTTGTGAAATTCAACTCAAAGCCACCTGCGCGCCGCATTACTTCCGCATCATGCATCAGAATAAAATCAAGGGCACGGAGCCGAAGAAAAAAGCGGGTGGACACTTTCATGAATCCACTCGTGGTTGCCTCGGTGGCATAGCGTTTTGTTTTATTTCCCATGTTGGACAGGTTCAGCCCTGTGGTTATCTGGAATTGAATTGCGGTAATGTACAGAAACAGAGTTTTGCCGAGATATGGAAAAACTCCGACGTGTTTCGGAATTTACGGGATTTGAATAAATACGGCGGCAAGTGCGGCTGCTGCGAGTTTATCAAAGTTTGCGGCGGCTGCCGGGCGCGCGCGTATGAAGCGACGGGGGATTATTTGGCGGAGGAACCGTTGTGCTTGTATCAACCTAAACGATAATAGACTGTTGAAAAACGCCCAACTGCGACGTTGCGCTTCGCCTTTCGTCATTGCGACGTATGCAAAAAATACGTCTCATTCCTCATGGCTCGCGTGCCTTGCATTTGAGCATTTTTGAACAGTCTAAAAAAGGTAGAAGCTATATAAATTATGGATGAAATAGATAAAAAAATATTAAATATTCTGCAAAAGGAATTTCCGCTGGTGGAACATCCGTTTCGTGTTGTTGCCAAAAAGTGCGGCATCAGCGAAGATGAAACAATCAGCCGCGTCCAAAAAATGAAAGACAAAGGCATTATTCGCCGTATCGGGGCAGTGTTTGACGGCAATAAACTGGGACGTGTCAGCACTCTTTGCGCCGCGCGCGTGCCGGAAGAAAAAATAGACAATTTTGTTCAAATCGTGAACGCCAATAAAAATGTAACGCATAATTACCGACGCCATAATGAATACAACATCTGGTTTACCGTCAGCGCCGCTTCAGCCTCGGAGCTGGAAGCTTTTCTGACAGATGTAAAAGAGAAAACCGGCGTTACAGATATTCTGGATATGCGGGCAGTCAGAACGTTTAAAATAAACGCTTCATTTGATGTATAAATTTAAAATCCTATAAAGTGATGACTCATGACAGAAAAAAATAAAACTCCACTGGTAGTTCTTGTTGACGGCAGCAATTATATCTACCGCGCCTTCTACGCGATACCGCTTTTGACAAACTCCAAAGGTTTTCCCACCAACGCCATTTACGGCTTTACCAACATGCTGCTGAAGCTGCTGCGCGATCTTGCGCCGGATTATATCGTGATGACTTTTGATCTCAAGGGGCCGACAACACGCCACGGAGAATTTGAAGATTATAAGGCGACGCGCAAACCCATGCCCGATGATCTCATTCCACAGATACCTTTTATCAAGGATGTCGTACGGGGTCTGTCCATTTCTGTATTGGAAAAGCAGGGAGTGGAGGCGGATGATATTATCGGCACACTGGCTGTGCAGGCAAGCAAGCGGGGCTGGCGGACAGCCGTCATTTCCGGTGATAAAGATTTGATGCAGCTTGTGGACGAAAACGTCACCATGATCGATACGATGAAGGATAAAACTTATGATGTAGCGGCAGTGAAGGAGCGCTTTGGCGTCGGCCCCGATAAAGTGGTGGAGATTCTCGGACTCATGGGAGATACGTCGGACAATATTCCAGGAGTGCCCGGCATCGGCCCGAAGACGGCACAGCGGCTGATCGAAGAATATGGTTCCGTTGAAGAAGTTATAAAAAATTCGGAAAATTTAAGAAACGCCAAATTGCGCGAGACCTTCCGTACCTATGCCGAGCAGGCAAGGTTAAGCCATCAGTTGGCCTGTATCAGAAAAGATATTGAAATTGATTTCAATTTGCAGGAGGCGGCATTCAAGGAGCCGGATAAAGAAATTTTGTCCCGGTTGTTCAGTGAATTTGAATTCTCCTCGCTTCTACAGGAGATTAAACGCGATACGGAGAAAGTTGCCAAAGAATATAAACAGATATTGGACAAAGAATCCCTCAACGAGCTTGTTGCGAATCTGCAAAAAAGCAGTGAAATTTCCTGTGAGGTAGTTTGGGAAAAAAATCCACCAACGGATTTGATCGGCATTGCCATAAGCAACGGCACTGATGCTTTTTATATTCCGCTTGGTCACACCAACGCTCATACGCAGTTGCCGGCAAAAGAAGTGTTCGCCGCGCTTGCTTCCGTTTTATCGAACAGCAAAATTAAAAAGTATGGTCATGATTTAAAAAACACACTGATTAATCTCATTCAGTGGAGTGTGGAATTGCCAAATGGGTTTGATGTTTTTTTGGCAGCTTACTTACTCAATCCGGCCAAAAATTCTTATGAACTTGCCGAATTATCCTGGGAATATTTGCACGAGCAGGTTTCCGCGCCAAACGATGTAGCTGGCGGAAAAGGAAAAGCTTATCCCCTGGCTTTAGTGCCTGTCGATAAAATGACCGCCTATGCCGGAGAACGCGCCGATGCCATTTTTGCTCTTGCTCCGACTCTTGCCGCTGAATTAAAGAAAATTGATGCCATCGATCTTTTCCATGAAGTAGAAATGCCGCTTTTATATGTGCTCACCGCTATGGAGAAAAAAGGCGTACTGGTGGACACATCAATTTTAAAACAAATGTCAACGGAACTGGGACAATTGCTATCAATTTCAGAGGAAAAGATTTTCCGTCTGGCCGGTGAAAAATTCAACATAAATTCGCCCAAACAATTGCAGGTAATTTTATTTGAAAAACTCAAATTGCCCGCCGGCAAGAAAACAAAAGATGGTTACTCCACCGATGTGGATGTTTTAACGGAGCTTGCGCGCGGCCATGAACTGCCCGCGGAAATACTGGCTTACCGCTCTTTGTCCAAACTCAAGTCCACTTATATTGACGCGCTGCCCGCTTTGATTAATCCAAATACCGGCAGGATTCATACATCCTACAACCAGACAGTGACGGCAACGGGAAGGCTCTCCAGCAGCAATCCCAATTTGCAGAATATCCCCATCCGCACACTGGAAGGTAAAAGAATACGTCAGGCGTTTATCGCCGCGCCTGATTGCGTTTTGATCTCCGCCGATTATTCGCAAATCGAACTAAGGGCGCTGGCGCATCTGTCCGAAGATGAAACTTTGCTGGAAGCATTTACTTCGGATGAAGATATTCACACCCGCACAGCATCAGATGTTTTCGGAGTTTTTCCGCAAATGGTGAATGCCGATATGCGCCGTCAAGCCAAAGTCATCAATTTCGGCATTCTTTACGGTATGAGCGCTTTCGGTCTGGCCAGGGAACTGGGCGTTTCCCTGAAAATTGCCCAGGCCTACATTGACGGATATTTTCAGCGCTATAAAAAGGTACGTTCCTATCTGGATGGAATTCTGGAAGGAGCGCGCCGTGATGGTTTCGTCTGCACCCTACTGAACCGCCGCCGCTACCTGCCGGAATTGAAAAGTAAGATTCCTTCCGTGCGTCAGTTTGCCGAACGCATGGCAATAAACACTCCTATTCAGGGAACCGCGGCCGATTTGATTAAAGTGGCGATGGTGAACATCGCTAATTTGCTCACCAAGAAAGATCTTGCCGCCCGGCTGATTATGCAGGTGCACGATGAACTTGTTGTCGAAGCACCGTCTGCGGAAAAAGAAGAAGTAATGAAGCTGGTCAAAAAAGAAATGGAGGAAGTTATTAAACTCAAGGTGCCGTTGAAGGTGGAGATTGCGAGCGGGGTAAATTGGGACGAAGCCCACTGACAGGGCTGTCATTCTTCCTGTAATGTTGTTTTTCTTGTTTTTCCAAGCTACTCAACACTTAAATCGGGAATAAAAAACTGCTGAACTCTAACTTAACTTGTGGTACAAAGATTTGGAACAGGTCATCTTGGAATAAGTATAAAATTACGCGTTATGTTAAGGTAAGAATATATGAAGATATCAGCAAAAGAACCTCTCGCCTATATTGACGGTGGCCCTATTCAGACTATTTGCCCGTACTGTGGTCACAAAGGTACTTTTGAAGCAATCAGCCGCGACCGTTTTATACAAAACAAATACATTTGCGGACAACGTCTTTGCCCGGACCAAGACTGCCAAGGTCACCTTTTCGTTGTTCTCGACAAAAGCAAGAATCTGTTATTTCATTATCCTTTTCGCAGCATCTCTTTGAACAAGGAAAACATCCCGGCATCGATTATAAAAACCTTTGATGAAGCCGTTACCTGTCATGCCCAGAACTGTTTTGTAGCTTCGGCAATAATGATCAGGCGAACCTTGGAGGAGATTTGCGAAGAACGAGGAACGATCGGCAAGGATCTCAAGACACGTATTCATGATCTTAAGACAAAAATACTTTTGCCGCAGGAACTGTTCGATGCAATGGACGAACTGAGCTTGCTCGGTAACGATGCTGTCCATGTAGGGGCCAATACTTTTGCGCAAATCAGTAGTCAAGAACTCGATGTCGCTATAGAGTTCACCCTTGAGATCCTTAAAGCCCTTTATCAGTACAGCAGCCTACTTAGCAAGATGAGAGGGCTAAAAAAAACTAAACCCTAAGCAAGACAAGCTTGAGTTTTGACAATTCTCGCCATTGCCCGCTATGAATAACTTCTTCCTGAATTCAAGTAGTCTTCAACCTTGCCAGAGATGTTTGCTTTCAATCCGTAATAAACAAAATTCACGCCCGGGAAATATCGTCTTCTACCTCTAACATTTTGAGGCCATTATTCCCTTTGACATTAAAGACACTTCTTTATATATTTTACACGGTGGCCATTAGTTAACATTTCAACTAATAGGATTATTTCAAGACACAGAAAGCAACGCTATGAAGGATAAATCACTCCGCGTATTAATTATTGAAGATTCGGAAGATGATTTACTGCTTATAATCCGTGAGCTTAAAAAAGGCGGATACAAGCCGGTGTATGAACGGGTGCAAACTGCCGCCGCCATGAAAAAAGCCCTTAAAGAGAAGCAATGGGATATCATCCTTTGCGATTATAAAATGCCGAAATTCAATGCTCCTTCAGCCATTGCCATATTAAAAAAAGCAAATATAGACATTTCTATCATCATTGTATCCGGAACTATTGGCGAAACTGTGGCCGCAGAGTGTATGCGTTTAGGCGCCCAGGATTACATTATGAAGGGTAACCTGTCCCGTCTTTGCCCGGCCATAGCCAGAGAATTAGAAGATGCAAAAGTTAGAAAAAAGCAAAAGCGGGCAGAGGAGGCATTGCGGGAGAGCGAAAGGAATCTTGCCTCAATCTACAATACAGTCGGAGATGTTATTTTCCATCTAGCGGTAGAATCCGCAGGACAGTTCCGCTTCGTTTCTGTCAACTCGGCTTTTTTGAAGGTCACCGGATTGAGTCTGGAAATGGTGGTCGGTAGGACGGTGAACGAGATCATCCCTGAGCCGTCCCTGACGATGGTTCTGGGAAAGTACGGACAGGCGATAGCAGAAAAGACCATCGTGTGTTGGGAGGAAATATCTGATTACCCCACTGGGCGGTTGACAG
This sequence comes from uncultured delta proteobacterium, assembly GCA_963710575.1. GTDB lineage: Bacteria > Desulfobacterota > Syntrophia > Syntrophales > Smithellaceae > Smithella. The sequence continues at coordinate 305,861 of CAVQAL010000006.1, forward strand.
GCATAGTCAGCATCGCGCCTGTTTTTAACGACAAAGGCACTTGTACCCACCTGGTTGGATCAGTTCAGGACATTACCGAGCGCAAGCGGGTTGAGGAAGACCTTTATGTGAGCGAAGGACGATTCCGTCTTCTGTCTGAAGCAGCTTTTGAAGCCATTGCCATTCACGAAAAAGGTATCCTCATGAATGCCAACGACCAATATTTCAAAATGTTTGGGTACGAACCGGACGAAGCGCTTGGGAGGGAGATGATCTCCGTAACTTTTGCTCCTGAAGTTTTAGAGTTCGTAAAAAAGCAAGTAGCCGCAGATAGCTTGGGACCGTACGAAGCCATTGGACTCAGGAAAGATGGGACAAGATTTCCGATAGAGATACGCGCTCGAAAGATGGAATACAAAGGACGCATTGTCAGGTTTGGAGCCATCCGTGACATCACCGATCGCAAGCAGGCGGAGGAAGCGTTGCGGGAGAGCGAAGAGCTTTACCGCACGATATTCGAGAATACCGGCACGTCGATGATTCTCATTGAAGAGGACATGACTATAAGTATGGCAAATGGGGAATTCGTGCGCAACACCGGATATTCATCGGATGAAATTAATGGCCGTATGAAATGGACTGAAATTGTTCATCCGGATGATCTCGGGCGAATGATCGAACAGCACCGGTTGCGACGCGAGAGTCAGGGGGGTGCGCTGCCGAGTTACGAATTCCGCTACATAACCAAGACCGGCGATCTACGGGATACTTTGTTAACCATTAAGCTTGTACCAGGCACGAAGAAAAGCATTGCTTCTCTTATCGACATCACTGAGCGCAAGAAGATGGATGAGGCGTTGAGGAAAAGTGAAAACCGTTTAAGAACACAGTACAATGGCAACCCAATTCCGACTTTTACTTGGCAAAAACAAGGGGGCGAGTTCATTCTGACAGATTTTAATGATAGTGCAAAGAACTTTACAACCGGACAAAGGAAAACTTTCCTTGGAAGACAGGCTTCCGAGATGTATGAAGGTCGGCCGGAGATATTAAAAAACATTCAGAGATGTTTTGATGAAAAAAGAAACATTAGGATAGAATCCATATCAGAACATTTCATGCCTGGAAAGATTGTGGTAATCACGTTCGTTTTCGTTCCTTCTGATCTGGTCATGGTACACATGGAAGACATTACCGAGCGCAAAAAGGCGGAGCAGACACTGCGGGAGAGTGAGGATAAATACCGGACATTGATTGAAACAACCAACACGGGCTACGTTATTATTGATCAGGATGGTTTAGTGCTGGATGCAAATTACGAATATGTACGCCTTACCGGACATCATGATTTGAGTGAAATAGTAGGCAGAAGTGTTATAGAATGGACTGCCGAGCCGGAAAAAGAAAAAAATGCAGAAGCGGTGAAGGCCTGCTTTGACAAAGGATATATAAGAAACCTGGAAATTGACTATGTGGATGCAAAAGGCAACGTAACCCCTATAGAGATCAATGCAACCTGTATGAAAATAGAGGGGAAAACACATACGATAACAATATGTCGCGACATCACCGAGCGCAAGCAGGCGGAGGAACAACTTCAACAAACTCTTGAAAGTCTTAAGAAAGCGATTGGCACGACTATTCAGGTCTTGGTGTCCGCCGTAGAGTCCAGAGATCCCTATACGGCCGGTCACCAGTCTCGAACTGCGCATCTGGCCTATGCCATAGCCACGGAGATGAGACTTCCTCATGACACAATAGAAGGAATCCGCATGGCAGGTACCATCCACGACATCGGAAAATTATCCATACCAGCGGAGATATTGGTCAAACCTACCAAGTTGACAGATATTGAATTTTCCCTGATTAAAGAACACTCTAAGAGTGGATACGAGATGCTGAAGGATGTGGGCTCTCCCTGGCCGCTGGCACAAATTGTTTACCAACACCATGAACGGATGAATGGCTCAGGCTATCCCAGAAACCTGAAAGGGGATGAAATTCTCATGGAGTCACGGATTCTGGCTGTGGCCGATGTTGTGGAGGCCATAGCTTCTCACCGTCCCTATCGGCCAAACTTGGGTATTGATGTCGCCCTTAAAGAAATCGAGAAAAATAAAGGGATTCTTTATGACGATACTGTCGCAGATGCTTGCCTGAAATTATTTCGGGAGAAAGGCTATCAGCTTAAATGAGATAGAAAAACCAATCCCGAAGACAAAACATGATTACAGATGTAATCATTAATTTTGATAATAGCCCGCTAATGAACAGCAGTAGATGTAACCAATAATTAGGACGGGAATTAATTTAAAACAGGTCTGTAAAGCCAAATTTGAATTAGGATAATTGGACAACGCGTTAAGTCTTTGCTTGGCGATGTTTATTGATATAATGCCACTTTTAAGTCAACGACGACCACCACCGCTTTTTAATATATCTTGACAAAAATAAAAGTTTTGAGTTAGTGCTTTTTAGTTTTTGTAAGCAATTATTCTTAATTATCCCGTAAGCTAATATTGAGGAGGACCGATAGTGTATTTCTCAAAAGAAATGCAGAAAACTTCATTAAAGCTCACCCAAAAATGGGAGGATGAAGTAAAAAAATCACTGAAAGATAATCCCGATCAAAAAGAATGCTTTTCTACGGTTTCGGATACGGAAATCAAGAGGCTTTATACTCCGGAAGACATTAAAAATATCGACTTCGCCGAAGATATCAGCGTCCCCGGTGAATTTCCGTATTTACGGGGAAATCAGGTGACAGGCTACCGCGGCCGTTATTGGACATTTCGTATGTTTGCCGGCATGGGCAGCGCGCAGGATACCAACCAACGCTGGCGCATGCTGCTGCGTCAGGGGCAAACCGGACTCAGCACAGCTTTCGATTTTCCGACACTCATGGGCTACGACAGCGACTCGCCCAAAGCGCTGGGCGAAGTAGGCAAGTGTGGTGTTGCCATAGATACCCTCGAAGATTTTCTGGCTCTTATGGAAGGCATTCCTCTGGATGAGGTTACCACTTCCATGACTATTAATCCACCGGCGACAGTTTTATTTGCTATGTATTGCGCGGTGGCGGACATCAAAGGCGTACCGCTTACCAAAATAGGCGGCACCATTCAAAATGATATGCTCAAGGAATTCATCGCGCAAAAAACATTCATGTGCCCGCCGGAACCTTCGGTAAAACTGATCAGCGATACTGTCGAATTTGGCACAAAATTTGTCCCGCGCTGGAATACAATCAGCATTAGTGGCTATCATATCCGCGAGTCAGGCTCCACCGCCATTCAGGAGTTGGCCTTTACTCTTCGCGATGGCATTGAATATGTCGAAGATGTTGTCCGCCGCAAGGGTTTAAATGTTGATGACTTTGCCACACGTCTTTCTTTCTTTTTCAATTCTCATAGCGACTTCTTTGAAGAAATCTGCAAAATGCGGGCGGCGCGGCGCATGTGGGCAAAAATTATGCGCGACCGCTTCCATGCCAAAGATCCCCGCTCCTTGTGGCTGCGTTTTCACACGCAAACGGCCGGATGTTCGCTGACGGCACAGCAACCATACAACAACGTTGTGCGCACAACGGTGCAAGCCCTGGCAGCGGTACTCGGCGGCACACAATCGTTGCACACTAATTCGCTGGATGAAGTTCTCTGCCTGCCTTCCGAGCATGCCGTAGAAATTGCTCTGCGCACGCAGCAGATATTAGCCGAAGAAACGGGAGTGGCTAATACCATTGATCCGCTGGCCGGTTCCTACTTTATCGAGTCTCTCACCAACGAAATGGAAGAAAAAGCATGGGAGTATATTCATAAGATTGATGGGATGGGTGGTATGGTTACAGCTATTGAAAAAGGTTTCCCGCAGATGGAAATATCCGAAGCTGCTTATAAGTTTCAAAGACAGTTGGATGCAGGCGAGAAGATCATGGTCGGGGTGAACAAATATGCAACAGAAGCCACACATCTGATTCCGCTTGTTGACATTGATGAAAAGGTGGGCGAAGAGCAAATTAAAAGGCTCAAGGATGTGCGCCGCAGACGCGATAACCGCACCGCCAAAAAGTCGCTGGATAATATTAAAAATGCCTGTAAAAAAGGTGAAAATGTAATGCCGCACTGCATCGAAGCGGTAAAAAATCTGGCTACCTTGCAGGAAATATGCGACGTCTACCGGGATGTTTATGGAGAGTACAGAGACCCGGGGTTGTATTAATGACACTCGCTGAAGACGAGCACTGCGAAGTCTGAAGCGTAAGTGGAATTATCCCGCAGCGGAAGCTGTCGGGATGAGACTCAAGTATTGCAAGCGAAGCGCGCTGAAATTTGTTGGACGAACTATCCCAGGAGCGCAGCGACGAGGGATAAAGCATTAAAGTTTTAATATTAACCTTTTCAAGGAGACAAGTATATGCCGGAAAGAAAAATTCGTGTGATGGTTGCCAAACCGGGGCTGGATGGCCATGACCGCGGCGCCCGTATTCTTGCGCGTTGTTTTCGCGATGCCGGATTTGAAGTTGTTTACACGGGCTGTCATCAAACGCCTGAACAAATCGCGGCCGCCGCTATTCAGGAAGATGTTGATTTAGTGGGTTTGAGCTGTCTTTCCGGCGCTCACCGCGTGCTTTTCCCGCGGGTTGTGGAAATTTTACGCGAAAAAGACGCTGAGGATATTGCCGTCATCGGAGGCGGAATTATTCCCGAACAGGATTTTCCAATGCTTTACGATTCCGGCATTAAAGCTATTTTTACTCCCGGCGCATCCCTGGATTCCATTGTGGAATGGATTAAAACAAATATAAAACCGCACTAAAAAATCTCTGAAAACGGCCACCTAATATGGATTCTACTATAAAAAAAATTTGCGCAGGCGATGTCCGCTCCGCCTCTCGCCTCATCAGGGATATTGAAGATAAAATCCCCGAAGCCAAAGCTAAAATCAAAAAACTTTACGCCCACACCGGCAAATCATTCATTATTGGGATAACCGGCGCGCCGGGTGCGGGCAAGAGCACCTTGACTGACGCGCTGATCACCGAACTGCGAAAACAAAATAAAACCATCGGCGTGCTGGCCGTTGATCCGACAAGCCCTTTTACCGGCGGCGCGATTCTGGGTGATAGAATACGCATGCAGCGTCATGCCGAAGATCCCGGAGTATTTGTCCGGTCGCTTGCCACACGCGGCGCGCTGGGAGGCCTGTCTCAGGCCGCGGGCGATGCCATTCACGTCATGGAAGCAATGGGCAAAAATATAATTATTGTCGAAACCGTCGGCATCGGCCAGCAGGAAATTGACATCATCAATCACGCACATAGCGTTGCAGTTGTTCTTGTTCCCGGAATGGGCGATGAAATTCAAACGATGAAGGCAGGATTGATGGAAATAGCCGATATTTTCGTCATCAACAAAGCAAATCGCCTCGGCGCCAAACAATTGCAAACGGAATTGACTTCAATGCTCAATTTATCGTCTAAAACCGCCGACGGTTGGAAGCCGCCCATTGTGATGGTTGGCGATGCTTTTAAGCCTGATACCTTTATCGAAGATACCGCGACGCTTACTCAAAAGATAGCAGAACATCATATTTATCTCCAGCAAAGCGGCAAACTCACAGAAAGGATGCACCGCAAAGCGATGGCGGAAATAAAGGACGCGCTCGCTGCCTGCCTGCTGGAACCGGTTTTTGAATCGCTTACCATCAGCGGTGCATTGGAACATTTTGCCGAAAAGATAAAAAGCAGGAAAGCCGATCCTTATTCCGTGGCGGAAGAAATTACTAAACGTTTTTTTAAAGAGCAGGACAAAAAATGAAAATCACAAAAGACAAAAAGTCACCTGTTGCCAAAACGATCCCGCAAAGAAAATCTCCAGCCGTGAAAAAGTCTGCCATAAAAACAGCAAAGGGGTTGGTGATGGTAATTACCGGCAACGGCAAGGGAAAAACGACCGCCGCTTTCGGCCAGGCTCTGCGCGCCATCGGGCAGGGTTATAAGGTTTTTGTTCTGCAATTTATGAAGGGAAGAAAATACGGCGAATTTATTGCCGCGGAAAAATATCTTCCCCGTTTAACTATCCGCATGTCCGGTCTGGATAGCTTTGTCATGCGCGATAATCCCGCGGCTGTTGATATTGAATTGGCGCAAAAAGGATTGGGTGCTGCCCAAAAAGCAATCAGCAGCGGGAAATATGACATGGTCATTCTCGACGAGATCAACGTGGCGCTGGATTTTAAACTTATAGATTTGCAGAAAGTTATCAAATTATTAAAGAATAAACCAGTAGAACTTGACCTCATCTTGACCGGCCGCTATGCGCCGCCGGAAATAATTAAGTTGGCAGATACAGTAAGCGAAGTACAAGAAGTGAAGCACCATTATAAATCAGGTATCAAAGATCGCGCTGGAATAGAATATTAAATAGCAAATCCTTAAGAAAGGAGATTTTGAAAAATGTTTGAGATGATATCTTTAGAAAAACTAAAACAGATGATCGGTCAGGACAACGGCACCAGTGATTGGGTGCTGATTGATCAGGAAAGAGTCAACCGCTTTGCCGATGCCACGGATGACCATCAGTGGATTCATGTGGATGTCGAGCAGGCTAAAAATGGTCCTTTTGGTGGCACCATCGCGCACGGATTTTTAACTCTGTCCTTGATTCCTCTGTTCAGCAGCTCGGGGAAATACCTGCCGGAAGGCATGAAAATGGTCATAAATTACGGTTTGAACAAGGTACGATTTATCGATCCTGTTCTTGTCGGATCGAAGGTGCGCTCCCGAATGATTATCTCCGCCATTGAGGAAAAAGAACCCGGAAGAATTCTTTTGACCACCACCCACACAATCGAAATTGAGGGGAAGGACAAACCGGCTTGTGTTGCTGAATCACTGGCAATGTTTATGATCTGATCATGGGGAAGAACCCGAAATAAGTTTTAGTTATTATACATTATCCCACTTAGCTTCGCACGTGGGATAATTTCCAATAGTCTTTGGCTATTGGATAGTTCGACTTGTAAATTTCATTACGTTGCACTTATGAAATTTGAGTCTCACTATCACTTGCGCTTCAATGAGCCTTGATTTTCACCCAAAGGGCACTTCGCCGAAATGTAGTGATCGGAAAATCTTAGCGCGAATTATGCCGCCACCTTTAAGTGGCTGGGACAAACATCATTATCAGCGAGTCTCAAATCCCACTCCGCTTCGCTTCGGGGATAATTCCACTTACGCTTCGAGCTTTGTTCCGATTCATCGGAACTTGCTCTTAGCGAGTGTCATTAAAAAACCTCCGTTCCCTCTCTTTTAAAAGGGGAACGGAGGTTTAAAAGTTACGCAATTTATTAAAAACCCGGATAGAGTTATTCTCCCTTGAATGTCGGTTGACGTTTTTCAAAGAACGCAGTCATTCCTTCTACGGCGTCAGCGCTCGTCTTGAGCTTTTCTATCCACTTCTTGTCAGATACAAGACCTGCATCCAGACCTTTTTCCAATCCAATAGCCATTCCTTCCAGAACGGCGCTTACGGCTAGAGGAGGTCTCTTGGAAATCGCAATGGCGTAGTCCATGGCTTCTTTCATTAAATCGGCGGCCGGGCAAACTTTATCAACAAGGCCAAGAGCCAGCGCTTCCGCTCCATTGACTTTCTTGCTGAAAAAAATAAAATCCAACGCTTTGGACTTGCCGATTATTTTCGGCATTCTTTGTACACCGCCCCAACCGGGGATAATTCCAAGATTCAATTCCGGACATCCTATCTGGGCTTTAGGATTGTCTGTCATGTAACGAAAATGGCAGGCCATTGCCAGTTCACAGCCGCCGCCAAGAGCGTGTCCGTTTATAGCTGAGATAAAAGGCTTGGTGGAACGTTCGATTCTGTTATAAACATCATTGCCGTTGGGTCCCTTGTCAATGTTCGCGATGTCCGAAACATCCATGCCTGCGCAAAAAGCCTTTTCGCCGGAACCGGTAATAATGACAACTCTGGTATCCTTGCTTTTCTCCACCTCAGTTACAAGCTGATCCAGTTCTTCGCGAATGCCCAGATTTACAGAGTTCATCGGCGGACGATTCAGTGTAACGGTAGTTACGAAATCTTTCGTTGAAACGGTAATGTTATTATAAGCCATATTTATCCTCCTGTTTTTTATTTTCAATAATGATGGTAAAATTATTGTTTATGTTTTCTTCTTTAACAAAAATATAGAACCTGTCAAGCAGAATAGCGGTAATTAACCGCAGGAGAAGCTAGGAGAATATTTTTTCACCAGACGATTGCCATGTGTTTTTGTTACTTTATTAATCATAAAAGATTGACATACATTGTTGATAATATATAATCATTTCTCATTTTGAGGAGGTGTATATGCTCAATTTTAAAAATATTTTATATCCAATCGATCTGGATTCAAAAAATGTTTCTTCCGTAGTGAAGGCTTTAGAATTTGCGCAAATTTTTAAAAGTAAAATACATATCCTGTATGTTAATGACCTGCAAGCCGGTTATCGCCATCCTAACGATTATGAGGATGCGGTAGCCTTAAGAGTAAAAGAAGTTGTCCCTGCCCAATTACTGGAAAATCAAAAAATCATATATGCCGTTTCCAAAGGCGCTTTGGATCAAGAAATTGCGAACTATTGTGAAAAAAATACTATTGATTTGATAATATCCGAACACAAACACAGAAGCAGATTATATTCTATGTTTTTTGATAGTCCTGATGAAAATATTATTGACGCTATTAATTTGCCCGTTTTAATAATCCCTGAAAGTTAAAATAACTCATGTGGAACATTGAAAATAATCTACAGAAAAGATTTGGCTGCTTTTTATCCATAATATTAATTTCATTATTCCTTAGTCCAACGGCCGGTCTTGCCAATACGTCCGCAACAAATTTACCGACCGGCGATATTGGCGCTCTTCTTCCATTCTGGTCTGTGCTGCCATTTGCCGGTATTTTACTTTCCATAGCATTAATTCCGTTATTTGCGCCGCGTTTCTGGGAGCATCATTTCCCTAAAGTTTCTGCATTTTGGGCTCTGGCTTTCGCCGTGCCGTTTTTGTATTTTTTTCGGGTCGTCGCTGTTCATGAAATAGCAAAGATCATCGTCATCGATTACATTCCTTTTATTTTACTGCTATGGGCATTATTTACCGTCTCCGGCGGTATTTATGTCCAAGGGACGTTGAAAGGATCGCCCGGTGTTAATACGTTTATCCTGCTGATCGGCGCCATTCTGGCATCATTCATCGGTACTACGGGCGCGTCCATGTTAATGATCAGACCAATGTTGCGTTCCAATGCCTGGCGTCAATATAAGGTTCACACTGTAGTATTTTTTATTTTTCTGGTCAGCAATATCGGCGGGATTCTGACACCGCTCGGCGATCCGCCATTATTTCTTGGATTTTTGCACGGCGTTCCCTTTTTCTGGACATTGAAATTACTACCCCAGATGATCTTTGCCAGTGTTATTCTTCTGGGCATGTATTTTATCTTAGATTCATTCTATTACAAAAAAGAAGATAAAATCGTTTTACAAAACCAGGAAATGGAACCCTTACAAATCAAAGGTACTCACAATTTTATCTTTCTGGCTGTAATCATTGCCGCCGTGTTGTTAAGCGGAAATATCAAGTTGGGCGAGGTAAATATTTTCGGTATTCATCAATCCACAGAGAATTTAATTAGAGATGCCGTCTTGATCATTATGGGATTTTTATCACTTATCTTCACCAAGCGGGAAATCAGACAGGGTAATGAGTTTAGCTGGGTTCCCATATCAGAAGTGGCCTATCTATTCGCGGGTATTTTTATTACGATAATCCCGGCGCTGGCGATTCTAAAAGCAGGCGGAAAAGGAGCGTTAGCATTCTTAATAAAATCAATAAACACTCCGGCGCATTATTTCTGGGCATCAGGTGCACTTTCGAGTTTTCTCGATAATGCTCCCACATACCTGACCTTCTTCAACAGCGAGATAGGTAAGTTTTATCCGGGAATGCCGGAAGCTCAAGCCGTTGCCCGGCTGATAATGGAAAAAATACCATATCTCGCTGCAATATCGGCCGGAGCAGTCTTTATGGGAGCAAATACCTACATCGGCAATGCGCCAAATTTCATGGTTAAGTCTATCGCCGAAGAAGCCGGAGTAAAGATGCCCAGTTTCTTTGGATATATGTTTAAATACTCCATACCCATTTTGGTGGTTCTATTCGTCATAATGACTTTCGTGTTTTATCAATGACATTCGCTAAAAACGAGCGAAGTGAAGTTTGAAGCGTAAATGGAATTGATCTCGCCATAGGCGGAGGGTATCAGAGATCCCCGTGGTCAATGAGACTCCAATTTCAAAAGCGTAGCGCATAACCTAAAGGTCACTATAGGCGTATTAAAGTTTGTTACTCGAATTAATCTGCCCTAAACAGAGCTTGACCTGACAGTGAATGTCAAGATAATCGATAACTTCCTGTAAGTGTCAAAATCTAATATCTGCCTAGGATTGAAGATTGCAATCGGCAATCCTTAGTTTGATAAAACACAAGAGGCAGAGCCAATAGACTCCGCCTCTTGTGATAGTTGAGGGCTTTATTTCCAGCTTCCTCTCCCGTTAATAAACGCCAGAAAGTCCGCAGTAACCTTTTTTATCTAAATCTCGCTTTCCATGTTTCTCTACAGTCAAAGAATTTATTTCGGCGGACTGGGTTCCCGGAGGAGGCATCCAAAATCGCCACATCATACATTCTGGTCCAATACATGTTCCGGCTGAGTTTTCTCGTGGTGAAACCTGTCCTTTATCAAATGGACACCATTTTTCTTTTGCCTTTCCCACTGATGTTATCATAAGTGCCCCCTTTTATTTTCAGTGTACTAACTCAACTTTAATTTTTTTGATAATAGCTCATTATTGGATGCTTCGTCAAGTCAAGTATAGGTCAGAGATGAGAAAAATAGAAACCCCTCGTGAAAATTTTTTTTCTTGCGAGGGGTTAATGAGAACCGCTTGTGCCGTCTTGTCCTTTAGCTGGAGTCTTTCATTTTACACTTGGTCTTCCAGGGTGATAGTCACCACAAAGACCCTGTGTTTTTCTTTTATATCAACATCCAGCAGAATAGACTCAATACGCGCACCTCAGTATCTCAATCGTCTTAACATTACTTTCTATTTTAATTTAGCAATCTATATGCCACATACAATAATTATATTTACTTCATTATAAAAAATTAATTTAACCTGTAAAATCAATGATAAGTATTTTTTAAATACCGGCTAGACAATGAATATGAGCAGCCTTGCCGATAAGAATAATGAGGATTCTCACCAAATTCTTGTTAATTTCACCATCAATAATTAATTATTCCCCATCATCATAAAAATAACCTTCGTGCTCAATATGTGCCATATGTTAACTTAAAACTCTGTCATTTTAAGTTCTATAATAGAGGCTAATTTTCATCCAAAGTGATAACGCTCTTTCAACCAATAATCTTCGGTTTTTTTATCAAATTGCGGATTTGTAGGCGTAACAATTGTCAAGGCACATCTTGATTGGATAATATCTGTCAAGTTAAAAATAGGTATGGACGAATTATCCCGGGCACAAAGCATAGCGGAATAAAAAAATAAAACTCTCAGCTGGCAGCGGAATTTATTTTTGTAAGCTCTTGATTTTCTAAAAATAATCAACATATTAGCCACAGAGAAAATATCTCTTGAAGATACCAGGGAAAGTAGATATAGACCGCTTAACCGACACATGGATGCATGTTCTTGTAAGGAGCAAATATGGCCGCAACACTGCGCAAATCTTTAAAAACAATAGAGGATTACAAATCAGCCAATCCTCATTACACCGAACTTCTGGATATAATGGCAGACATTTTAATTTTGCGGGAAGAATACCGCAATAACATGAAAGATCCTATTTTTTGTGTGGAAGAAAGCCTAATCACTAAAAAAATGGAGGGAGGACTTCCTTTAATTGATTTTACGGGAAAAGAGTATAATTTAACGCGTCCCAAAGAATATTTTAATTCGCTAATTTCCATTGCTGAAAAACGAATGCCCGAAGTGGCGCAAAATATTATCGACATAGTTAAAAGCAAACAATTTGATTGGGAAAAAATGATTCGGTCTTCTTTTGACTGCAAAGTTGAAGAAGCTGATGTTCAACGATTACTGGTGGGTAGAGAATCTGAAGAGAATATTGACTTGATTGACCTTTTTACGGAGGAAAGCTTAAGACCGGAACTGGAAATTATTGCTGAAAAATACGGAGAGACGGTAGAAAAATCGAACTGGTCGGAAGGATACTGCCCCATTTGCGGCAAAGAACCGAAAATTGGTGAAATCAGGGACGAAGAAGAGGGAAGGCGGTATCTGTTTTGTCATCAGTGCGGTTTTAAATGGCATTTTCACCGGATCAAATGTCCGTTTTGCGGCAACGAGGAACAGCATTCTTTGGCTTATTTTGAAGTGGAAGGCGAAGAGCGTTATCGGGTCGATGTTTGTAACAAGTGCCGACGCTATATCAAAACCGTTGAATTGCCTAAATCAAGCGAAGAGCCGAATCTCGACGTTGAAGATATTGCCACCTTGCATCTGGATATGATTGCTTATGACGAAGGATATAACTAGGATTAAACCTGTATCGTATATAACTTAAGCACTGAAAGTTCTTCCGGATAACTAAAAAAACAAAAACAGTTGAAATATCTTTAATATAAGTATTGTAACTGGTAGTTAATTAAAATATTCTGAATTACACTACCACCCGTCTTTATAGTATTAACTCGCTAATAATTAAACATCATCCTTAAAAAGATAAGAAAATTCAGCCTCCTGCCCTTGACAGGCGATATACCCGTAAATATATTAAACCCGCTTTGCTGGACATAATTTTTAAAGGATTCCGGACAGGTAAGTATGGAAGATCACATAATAAAAATATTCAAGGAAAGCAGTCGCGTTAAAGATACTTTTATTAATGAAAATCTTAGTAAACTTGCTAGTGTTATTGAGGCGCTGACTGCCGCACTAAAAGCAGGCAATAAAATTCTGCTTTTTGGCAATGGTGGTTCGGCTGCCGATGCGCAGCATATTGCGGCGGAATTCGTGAACCGTTTCGTAATCGAACGGCCGCCTCTTCCCGCTATAGCCCTGACCACCGATACTTCCATTATTACCAGCATCGGCAACGATTATGATTTCTCCGAAATATTCAGCAAGCAAATTCGGGCAATAGGTCAGCCGGGTGATGTTGCTTGGGGCATCAGCACCAGCGGCAATTCCGCCAACGTTTTGAAAGGCCTCGAAATGGCCAAAAAGATGGGATTGATAACGGTTGCTTTCACCGGCAAGGACGGGGGAGACATCTCAAAAATTGTTGATTTTTCCATTCATGTGTCTTCCTCCAGTACCGCTCGTATTCAGGAAACCCATATTACGGCCGGTCATGCTATCTGTGAATTAGTGGATATAAAATTATTTCAAAAACCTGATTTAAAATAATAAGAACTTTTTTCAGAGGTAAGGGTGAAATTTAAAAAAGAACATGCTGATAAACACGGTCAACTCGGCGAAAATCATGAAGACAAAGTTGCCGCGGAAAACCCTGTTCAAGAAAAAATAGATTTAAATAAAAAGTTGGAAGAAAAGGAAAAGGAGGCTGCTGCCAATTACGATAAGTATCTGCGTGCAGTTGCCGAACTGGATAATTACAGAAAACGGGCAGCAAGAGAGAAAGCCGATATAATCAAGTACGGCAAGGAAGATATCATCCGCGATATTCTACCTTTTGTAGACAGTCTGGACCGGGCTTTGGAGCACGACACCGGCGATGTCCGGGCCTTTAAAGACGGCGTTGCTTTAATTCAGGGACAGCTTTTAAGTTGTTTGAAAAAGCACGGTGTGGAAAGGATTGAAACCTCAGGCCTGAATTTTGATCCGAACTTCCACGAAGCTTTAATGCAGATGGAAAGCGACGAACATGAAGATAACAAAATCGTCAGCGAAATGGAAAGAGGATATTTACTAAATGGGCGGCTTTTAAGACCATCAAAGGTCTGCGTCTGTAAAAGGACAAATAAAGAAAATGATGTATGTGAAAAAAATGAGGATATAGGAGAATAAGGAGGAAGAGATATGGGAAAGATTATCGGAATTGATTTAGGAACAACCAATTCTTGCGTAGCCATAATGGAAGGGGGAGACCCTGTCGTTATTGCCAATCAGGAAGGCAACCGCACAACGCCGTCTATTGTGGCCATATCGGAGAATGGTGAACGGCTGGTGGGCCAGGTGGCCAAAAGACAGGCGATTACGAACTCGGAAAATACCGTTTATGCAGTCAAAAGACTGATCGGTAGAAAATATACATCGAAAGAAGTTCAGTATGATATAAAAATTATTCCTTATAAAATAACCGAAGCAACCAACGGTGACGCACAGGTTACCGTACGCGGGAAGAATTATTCACCCGCCGAAATATCGGCCATGATTCTGACAAAAATGAAACAGACTGCCGAAGATTATCTGGGAGAGAAAGTAACCGATGCGGTTATTACCGTTCCTGCCTATTTTAACGATTCACAGCGGCAGGCGACCAAAGACGCCGGCAAAGTTGCCGGCCTGAATGTTTTGCGTATTATCAACGAACCCACCGCGGCGGCTCTAGCCTACGGTCTGGATAAGAAAAAAGATGAGAAAATTGCCGTCTTCGACCTGGGCGGCGGAACATTTGATATTTCGATTCTGGAACTTGGTGACGGCGTTTTTGAAGTTAAATCCACCAATGGCGATACCCATCTGGGCGGTGAAGACTTCGATCAACGTGTCATGGATTATCTGGTCGCCGAATTCAAGAAGGATCAGGGCATTGATCTGCGCAGTGACAAGATGGCCCTGCAGCGCCTGAAAGAAGCGGCGGAAAAAGCGAAGATGGAGCTTTCCACGACTATGGAAACCGACATCAATCTGCCGTTTGTCACGGCGGACGCCTCCGGTCCGAAACATATGAATATGAAACTTTCACGGGCAAAACTGGAATCACTCGTGGAAGAGTTAATTAATAGAGTGGTCGGGCCCTGTCAGACAGCAATCAAAGATGCCAACTTATCAACGAAGGATATTGACGAAGTCATCCTTGTCGGCGGTATGACTCGTATGCCGCGTGTGCAGCAGAAGGTCAAAGAACTTTTCGGCAGGGAGCCGCATAAGGGCGTCAATCCGGATGAAGTCGTGGCCGTTGGCGCGGCTATTCAGGGCGGTGTTCTGGCAGGCGATGTCAAAGACGTCTTATTGCTGGATGTAACACCTCTGTCTTTAGGTATTGAAACTTTAGGCGGAGTTATGACCAGACTCATCGAGAAAAACACTACTATCCCCTGCAAGAAAAGTCAGGTTTTCTCCACGGCGGCCGACAATCAACCGGCCGTGAGCATTCATGTTCTGCAGGGCGAACGCCAGATGGCTCCCGATAACAGAACACTGGGACGCTTTGAGTTGGTCGGTATTCCACCCGCGCCGCGCGGCGTGCCGCAAATTGAAGTTTCCTTTGATATTGATGCCAACGGAATTGTGCATGTAAATGCGAAAGATCTGGGCACAGGCAAGGAACAGAGCATTAAGATTACTGCTTCCAGCGGTTTATCCGAAGCTGAAATTCAGAAACTGGTCCGCGAAGCAGAGGCGCACGCGGAAGAAGACAAGCGCCGCAAAGAATTGATCGAAACAAGAAATCACGCCGATTCTCTGGTTTACAGCGTGGAGAAAAATGTCAAAGAGTTTGGCGATAAAGTTGATGCTGCGGAAAAGGCCAAAATTGAAGAAGCGATAACCAAAACGAAAAAAGCTCTGGAAGGCGATGATATTGAAGCCATCAAGAAAGCTCAGGATGATTTGATGAATGTTTCGCATAAATTGGCGGAAGCCATGTATGCAAAAACAGCCGGTGGCCAGGGTGGGCCGGAAGCCGGCGGTGGAGCGCAGCAACATTCAGGCGATCAGCAACAAGCGTCAGGTAAGAAAAATGACGATGTGGTCGATGCCGACTTTGAAGAAGTAAAGTAACAACTATTTAACCCCAAAAGCCCGAAATGGCGCACGCCATTTCGGGCTTTTTTATGTCGACCAAAGCTGAAAAATATTATACAATACTTACGCCAAATCGCATGTAAGTTACCATCTTGCAGATTGTAACTATAAGTAAGGTAAAAATTTTTATTTGTTATGCGCTTCCTTACGGGACGCGCCTCCGGTCTTTGGCTAACAGGGATGAACATGAAAAGATTTTCTTTCGTAAGGAAAATGACTATTGCATTGTTGGGAAGCATCGTTTTGATTACAGCAGCGTATTCTCCGGTATCTGTAGCGGAAAAACGCGGTCAAAATTTAGATGCCGGATGTCCGGCGATTCTTTTGACCAATGAAGATTATTTCCCGGCGTTATTGAAGGCCATTGATGAAGCACAAAGCGAAATCTTCATGTCGATCTTTTCTTTTAAAGCCGGTGAGCATAAGAATAGTTACCCGGATATAATTTTAGCACATCTGGCACGGGCAGTGAAAAGAGGAATAAAAGTCATCGTGATTCTGGAAAACACCGGCGGATATGATGATAAGCTTGATGCCGAAAACCAGCAGACAAAGCACCTTCTTGAAGAGGATGGTGTCAAGGCCTATTTCGATTCACCGCGCAAAACAACACATACAAAGCTTATTGTCATTGACGAGCGGTTGGTTCTTCTGGGCAGCCACAATCTTACGCAAGCGGCCTTGAAATATAATAATGAAATCTCTATTTTATTGGACAGGCCTGATTTGGCTAAACACGCCCGTAACTATATGTTGAAAATTATCAAGGAGGCAAAATGAACTTTTACCGTATTTTCGACAAAATATTTATTTTGTTGCTGGTTATTTCTCTCCTCTCCTGTTCAACAATGGCAATTGATACCAAAAAACCTGTTCCGATTCCATCTCCGGAAGTAAAATTAATGCCGGAAGAGCCGCCGGTGGTCGCGCTTCCGGAAATTATACCTCCGCTTGTCAAGCTCAACCGCAATACTATAGGATGCGTGCTTCCTCTGTCCGGTCAATATGCTGACTTGGGAAATAAAGCGCAGGATGCAATTTTTATGGCTACAGGGATGCTTGATGAAAAAAAGAAACCTTTATGGAAAGTTATTGTTGAAGATTCCCGCGGGTTGCCGGAAGGAACAAAAGCGGCCATAGAACATTTGGCCAATGCTGAAAATGTTATGGCGATTATCGCCGTTACCGGCACAGCGGAAGCCATGGATGCGGCTCGCGAAGCAGACAAGTGGAAAGTGCCGTTAATTTTAATAACGCCCAAAGAAGGCGTGACTTCCATAAGCGAATATGTCTTCCAGAATTTCCTGACCCCTACACAACAAATCAGGGCCGTGGTAAAATATTCCTTTGATGATTTGAATTACGCAATATTTTCCGTCTTATATCCCCAGGATGATTATGGCGAGGAAATGGTAAAAATTTTTCGTGAGGAAGTAATGCGTATAGGCGGCAAGGTGGAGAAGGCAATTCCCTACAGCAGAAATCAAACGGATTTTAAGGAAGAGATCAGCAAATTAACCGGCATTATTGTTAATGCTTCGCAAAAAAAACGTGTCGATCAAGCAGAAAATAAACCCGCAATGTCCGTTGATTTCGAAGTTTTGTTTATTCCTGATTCCGCTTCGCGGGTAAAACTGATTACTTCGCAACTTGATTTTTATGATGTTAAAGGCTTTCAACTTTTGGGTACAAGTTTATGGCACTCGCCTGACTTGCTGAAAAATGGCACGAAATATCTGGAGGAAGCAATTTTTACTGATAGTTTTTTTACAAATAGTTTGTATCCGGAAACAAACAACTTTGTAGATGCTTATTATGCAAAATATAGCCGTGAGCCGGAAAATATTGAAGCGCTGGCTTATGATACAGCAGGAATAATCATTGACGTTTTGGATGACATGGAAATTAAAACACGCGCGCAATTTGTCGCAGCCCTGAAAAAAGTGAGAATTTACGATGGTGTGACAGGACAGACATATTTTGATTCAGATAGAGTTGCTCAAAAGACTCCTTTTATATTGAAAGTTAATAAAGGAAATTTGAAGCAGGTAAAATAGGTTCAGCAAGATAAGGCGAAAAGGAAAAAGTTTTATGCGATTTTTACTCACCAACGATGATGGCATTTACGCCAAAGGATTAAGCGCGCTCTATCGGGAGCTTTCCAAAGAAGCGGATTGCCTGATTGTCGCGCCGGAAATTGAACAAAGCGCTGTAGGACACGCTATTACGATTTTTCGTCCCCTGATGGTGCGCCGCGCCACTAAAAACGCCAATTTCCTGGGATACGCCGTTTGCGGAACACCGGCGGACTGCGTTAAAATAGGAATCAAGGAATTATCGGATAAACCGGTGGATATGGTTGTTTCGGGAATCAACAGGGGAGGAAACGCCGGTGTCAATGTTCTTTATTCGGGGACTGTGTCCGCCGCAACCGAAGCAGCCATTCTGGGTGTTCCCGCTTTAGCTGTTTCTCTAGACACTCATAAAGAAGCGGATTTCACCTATGCCGCCAGATTCGCCCGCAAGATGACCCGGTTAATCCTAAGCAATTCAGTACAGCTTCAAGGAAGCGCGATCAATGTTAATATCCCATGCATTCCCCGTGAAAAAATCAAAGGAGTTGTGGTTGTCCGGCAGGGAAAGAGCAATATTGTCGAAACTTTTGAGAAGCGCGTAGACCCCAGAGAAAATATTTATTACTGGTTTGCCGGTGAATCTCAATCCGCCCGCAAACAGAAAGATACCGATGTCGGCGCGCTGGCTGCGGGCTATATAACGATTACACCGATTCACTCCGATTTGACCAGACACGATTTACTCGACACGCTCAAGGATGCTGTGAGGCAAAGCAATTTTTAGAAAAAAATACAGTTCGTTGCAGAAATATTTATGAATAGCCCTCGTTCAAACAGTGTTGGCATCAGTCTGGATGGCAAGAATCGCTGGATGGACAACTTAATTGTTCAATTTTCGTTAACGCTATTTTTAATTCAGCAGTATAAAAAATCTAAACAATGCTAGATTCCACATGGTCGCCAGTAATTGGCGGCGGTGCATGGTGATATCTGTGGTGAAAAAGGGCCAGAAAAACTCCGCCAAAGCCAATTGTAATGGCAACAGTCTTGATAATCGCGCCAATGTAAAAAGGTATCCAGCCACTGAACCACAATAAGATCAATCCCAGCAGGGTTTCTTGAGTTAAAGATTTATTATGCCGGTTAAAAATTTTTGTCAAAACGAAATTGCCCAGAAGCGCACTTACGCCGATGAATCCAAACATAAACGCCAGTAATAGGGCAGCAAAAGCCAACGGCATTAAGGGAATACCGATAAACGAAAACATCAGCAGCATAAAAAAAGGCGCTATCATCAGGGTTGCCAGAAACCCCCAAAAGAAGGATTTTGCTTTATTGCTTTGAATGGAATCAGCAATAGCATTTAATGGGCGGGGAAATAAAACAGCCATTAATAATGCCAACATTAAGATCATGACGAAAAAACAAAAATAAATAATATCGACAAGCCATGACCATGCGTCCATATCTCCGTAAAAAGCGGAAGCAACGGCAGTGGAAATGTTCGAAGAGTTCACTTCCGTGATGTTGCCGTAAACCTGGGCGCCATTTCCCTGAGCTACAACACCGCCGAGACAGATAACGTTGCCACGGACGACGGCTTCGCTGGTCAGCACAACCGAACCGCCAACAGTCACAACATCATTTTCGACCAGCCCGCTGACCGTTATTTGACCGGCAATGGCAATTGCATTGTTTATCCGCTGATCGTTGCCGATGTTGATATCTTTACCGACTTTGATAATATTTCTGGCATCAACTGAAGGCGTCATCATAAAAATCAGCGCCAGAACAGCGACAGCGGCGATTAATTTTCTTCTTATATTTTCCCTCATTTTTAACTCTTCTCTTTCGAAGCATTCCTTCGCTGCCGCCAGTATTCAAAAATGCCCGGCATTATTGAAATAATAACGATAGCGATAATTACAATAGTAAAGTTACTTTTCACGGAAGGTATATTGCCGAAAAAATAACCGCCCAGAAGAAAAAGGCAGACCCACGTGATGCAACCTGTGACATTAAACAAAATAAATTTAGAATAAGTCATAGCGCCAACACCGGCCACGAAAGGGGCAAAGGTGCGGATTATCGGCATGAATTGGGCGATGATGATCGTTTTCCCTCCATGTTTTTCATAAAACTGATGCGTCCGCATAAGATATTCCTTTTTGAAAAAGCGGCTGTCTTCATAATGAAAAACTTTGGGTCCGATAAAATGTCCTATCGAATAATTGACGGTATCTCCGGTAATAGCGGCAATACTAAGCGAAATCAATAAAATATCAATATTTAAAGCCCCCTGTGCGGCGAAAGCTCCTAAAGCGAATAAAAGAGAATCGCCAGGCAAAACGGGTGTAACCACGAGGCCGGTTTCACAGAAAATAACTAAAAAGATAATAACATACGCCCAAATACCAAAACTTTGGATGATTACCGGCAGATATTTGTCCAAGTGAATAAAAAAATCTATAAAATTAATGATTATATCCATAAATAATTATGTTATACTGATTAATAAGTTAAGAACTCTAAATTTTCATGAAGTCAGCAAAAAATCTGCATTTTGTATAGAGAAGAACTGGATGGATGTCAATGTGAAAAAGATTTTATACCAATTCGCTTTCTTTGGCTAACTTTGTTGGCAGCGTCGTCGGTTTCCTCGACGTATTATTAATACGCCTGCGGAGCCTCCTCCTTGCCGCCGCGTTATCCTTTGAAATCGAATGGTATAAGTTATTAACATTGATCATAGCCGCAAAGGCGGATTTAAATGATTAAAGATCAAAATATAAAATATTTATTTGAACCGCGGTCAGTTGCCGTTATCGGAGCTTCCAGCGATAAGGGCAAAATCGGCAATGCGGTAATCAGCAACATTATTAAAAGCGGTTACAAGAATAAGGTTTTTCCGATTAATCCCAAAGGCGGAGAAATTGAAAGCATCAAAACATACAAAAGTGTTTTAGATGTCCCGGATGAAATTGATATCGCCTGCATTACAGTTCCCGCAAAATTTGTTCTGGAAGCAATAAAAGAATGCGCTACCAAAGGTGTTAAATACGCTATCGTGATAACTTCCGGTTTCTCCGAGATAGGCAAGATAGAAGAAGAGAGGAAACTGGTTGAAGCCGCCCGGGAGAAAGGGATGCGCATTCTGGGGCCGAATGTTTTCGGCATCTTCACAGCGGAAGTATCGTTAAACGCGACTTTTGCCGGCAGTGTTATTCCTTCAGGCAATCTGGGCATTATTACACAGAGCGGCGCTCTGGGTCTGGCCATGATTGGACAAGCCACCGTCGGCAATGTCGGTCTTTCGGCAATTGTTTCCGTGGGAAATAAAGCCGATGTTGATGAAGGTGACCTTATAGAATACATGATCACTCAAGACCGGACGAAAGTTATCCTCATTTATATGGAAGGAGTGCACGAAGGAGAGCGGCTGGTTGAAACACTTAAGCGCGCCACTAAAATAAAACCGGTCGTCATAATCAAGTCCGGACGGTCAACGCGGGGAGCGATGGCGGCGGCATCGCACACAGGATCGCTGGCTGGTTCCGATACCGTGTTTGATGATGTAATCAAGCAATGCGGGGCGCTACGGGCGGAAAGCATGACGGAAGCGTTTGAGTGGAGCAAATTTCTCGCCAACAATCCCCTGCCGGCGGGTGAAAACACGGTCATCATTACCAATGGCGGCGGTGCCGGTGTTATGGCCACTGACGCCTGCGAAAAGTATGATATAAAACTGTATGATGATTTCAATCATCTGAAAACAATTTTCTCGCCGGCCACGCCGGAGTTCGGCTCGACAAAAAATCCGATAGATATAACCGGTCAGGCTAAAGCCGAAGATTACATAAAAGCTTTTAATGCGGCGCTGCATGATCCTGAAATTCATTCCGTAATCGGCGTTTTTTGTGAAAGTTCCCTTTTTAGCAATAAAGATCTGGACATGGCTGTGGAACAAAACTACCGGCAATTTAAAGCTGCCGGCAAGCCCATTATCTTTGGTTTGTTGGGAGGTGAAACAGTTGCTGAATATTCCAGAGAAGCGCGCCGGAAACAATATTCCGGTTTTTGATGATGTTTATGAGGGCGTGGCGGCTCTGGGCGCAATGTATTCATACAAAAGATATGCTGAGGAAAAGGAAGACGAGGTTGCCGATTTTAAATTTGATACAGCGGCCGTTGACAATATCGTTGACAATGCCCGCAAAGAAGGCCGGTCTTTTTTACTGTCACACGAAGGGCAGGATGTGATGAAGGTTACCGGCATTGCTGTTCCTAAAAGCATTATTGCCGTGAATATCGAAAGCGCTGTCAAAAGTGCTGCGGCCATTGGTTACCCTGTAGTCATGAAAGTTGTTTCCAAAGATATTTTGCATAAAAGTGATGCCGGCGGCATCGCTCTTGATCTGGTAAATGACGAGGAAATAATTTCCGCCTACGAAGCAATTATGCGCAATTGCCGCGCTCATGTACCCCACGCGGTCATTGAAGGCGTGGAAATATCGGAAATGGTTCAGCCGGGAACGGAAATGATTGTCGGAGCAAGAATCGACGGGTCTTTCGGCCCGACTGTAATGGTTGGTTTAGGCGGCATTTACGTGGAGGTAATGAAGGATGTTTCTTTCCGTGCCACTCCTCTGGGAAGGCGCGAGATAATGGCGATGATCAAAGAGATTCGCTCTTATCCTTTGCTTTTGGGAGTACGCGGTGAAAAAACGCGTGATATAAACGCTCTTGTGGATACGATAATCAAGATCGGGGCGGTAATCCGCAACTGTGAAGGAATTTCCGATATTGAAATTAATCCCCTTGTCCTTTATGAACAAGGTATGGGCGCAAGGGCCGTGGACGTAAGAATAATACTTTCAAGAGAAGAGAGGTGAAATAAATGGATAAGCTAGTTGTCACATCAATGCGGCAAGGTGCTGGTAAAACCAGCGTTATTATCGGCCTGGCTAAAGCATTGAATAAGAAAGCCGGATATATGAAACCCTTCGGTGAAAGATTGATTTACCGTAAAAAGAAGTTGTGGGATTATGATGCGGCTTTGATAGCCAATATCTTTGGAATGGAAGCAAGCGGCGAAAATTTGAGCATCGGCTTTCATCCTGCCAAGCTTATGTCCATGCTGGATGAAGAAATGACCAGGCAAAAGTTATTTGAGCTTTTGTCCCATGCCGGCAATGAAAAAGACATCGTTTTTATCGAAGCGGGAAAAGATATCACCTACGGCTCATCCGTTTATCTGGATGCCCTTTCCTTGGCGCAATATTTAGATGCCGGTTTACTGGTAGTGGTCAGCGGCAATGAGGATACAATTTTCGACGACATTATCTTTTTGAAGAAGCGTGTCCAAATGGAGAAAGTAACGCTGCGGGGCATCATCATCAATAAAGTCGCCAATATAAATGAATTCAATGATATTTACCTGCCCAGAATAAAGCAATTAGGCGTAAACGTGCTGGGCGTAATCCCCTATTATAAAGAATTACCTTTCTTTTCCGTGAACTATCTGGCTGAACGATTATTTGCCAAAATTATCGCGGGAGAAAATAACTTAAACGGCATAGTAGAAAATGTTTTTATCGGTTCGGTTTCAGTCAGTGCTGTTTGCAAAGAACCTCTGTTTCACATGAAGAATAAAATTGTTATCACCAGCGGCGACCGCAGCGATATGATCCTTGCGGCGTTGGACAGCCATTCGACAGCGGTTGTGTTGACAAATGATATTTTGCCGCCATCTAATATTATTGCCAAAGCCGAAAAGATGTCCATTCCCTTGCTTTTAGTTTCCTTTGATTCCCATCAGACGGCCAAACAAATAGATGCGCTGGAAGCGTTGCCGACAAAAGATGACAAAGAAAAAATTGCTCTGATTGAAAAGATGATCAGCGATCATGTGGATATTGAGAAACTTCAGACGGAGAAATAATTAATCTCATACGCTATTATTAAAATTCTGCGCTGCGTATGAAATTTATCGCGTTGCGGAAAATCGCCAGGCCCTGCCCTTCTTCCGGCAGGGTTTCTCTTGTCCAGCGGGGATGATTAGTGCGGTGCAGAAACGCTTCTGGATGAGGCATCAAACCAAAGAGTCTGCCTGTTTCATCACACAGACCGGCAATGGCATGAATTGAACCGTTGGGATTGGCCGGATAGTCCACTGTAGGCGCGCCTTCAGCGGTGCTGTATTGAAACGCGCACAAATTTTTATTTTCGATTTCTTCCAAAGCGGCATTGCTTTCCGGAACAAACTTGCCTTCTCCATGCCTTACGGGATAATAGACAACGTCAATGCCTCTGGTGAAAACACAGGGGCTTTTTGCGTTGGCTTTAAGATACACCCAGCGGTCTTCAAAACGTCCTGAATCGTTAAAGGTAAGTGTAGCGCATTGCTTAGTGAAGTTGCCATTCAGCGCGGGGAGCAATCCCAGCTTAACCATTAATTGAAAACCGTTGCAGACGCCCAGAATGAGTTTTCCATCGGCAATAAATTTTAACAGTTCCTCGATGAGCATTTCATTGGCGCCGGAAATGGGCGCGTGCAAAAAGCGGTTGGCCCCGGCTTTAGCCGAACCCAGATCATCGCCATCCAAAAAGCCGCCAGGCAGATTCAAAAAAGTATAGTCAGACAGGCGCCGCTCTCCGTAAAGCAATTCACTGATATGGACGATATCGACCATATCGGCCCCGGCCAGTTTGCAGGCGTGCGCCATTTCCATTTCACAGTTGGTGCCGTTGCCGGTCATTACTATCGCTTTTACCTTACTGGTCATAAATAAAATCCTGTCTAAAAATTAAGCGGCTTTTGCCACGCATCTTTGAGTTTGCTGATTTTTTCTTTAATAATCAGTTTGCCGGAAAGCCCCATTATCTGGAAGAGTCCATCACTCGCGACAAAACCGATTTCACTAATGACGTTTCCAGCCATGATCTTTTCAAACTTGCTTTGGTCTTTAGGATGGATGGTCACCACAAAGCGGCTGGCCGTCTCCGAAAATAATATATAATCGTTGCGCTTCTTACCGTGGTAAGGAACATCCTTCAAATCAACATTCATGCCGAAGCCCCCGGCAAACGCCGTTTCGATCAGCGCCACACCCAAACCGCCGTCGGAGCAGTCATGGCAAGAGGCCACAAGGCCTGTCTGGATCGCCTTGTGCAGGGCACGGTATTTTTTGATAGCTTTTTTGACATCCACCTGCGGCACTTTGTTGCCGATTGCGCCATGCTCAGCAAACCATTCAGAGCCGCCCAGTTCATCAAGAGTTTCACCGATAACGTAAATCAGATCCTGCGGACGTTTGGCATCCATCGTCACTGCTTTGCGCACATCTTTGATTTTGCCGATGACCGAATAAAGCAATGTCGGCGGTACGGAAATTTTAGTTTTGCCGATGGAATAATCGTTTTTCATGCTGTCTTTGCCGGAGATGCAGGGCACACCGTACGCAGTGGTATAATCGTAAATCGCCATGTTCGAACGTACAAGTTGCGCGAGCTTATATTCACCATCGGGCGTCTTTGCGGACTTAACCGGGTCGCACCAGCAGAAATTATCCAGCCCCGCCAGATGATCCAGATCAGCGCCGACGGCCACCGCGTTGCGAACAGCTTCGTCGATAGCGCAGGCGGTCATATGGTAGGTGTCGATATCGCTATAGCGCGGGCAGATACCGTGCGCCACCACGACGCCTTCCATGGATTCCAGAATCGGACGCACAATGCCCGCGTCCGAAGGGCCATCGTTTTGCGCGCCCACCAAGGGTTTAATCACAGAGCCGCCCTGAACTTCATGATCGTACTGACGCACAACCGCTTCCTTGGAGCAGATATTGAGACGTGAAAGCATCCGGATAAATGCATTTCCTAAGTTGGAGGGTTCGGCAAATGTCGGTTCCGTGTTTTTCGGTGCCTTCCATTTGGCCGCCAATTTCATTTGCGGCACGCCTTCGTGCAGAAATTCCATATCCAGATAGGCCACGGTCTTTTGGCCGTAGCGTACATGAAATTTCCCCGACTTGGTAAACTTGCCCATAGCCGTGGCTTCCACGCCCATCTTGCGGGCCAGTTCCATAAATGCATTTACTTTTTTCGGATCGACAGCGAGCGACATGCGCTCCTGCGCCTCCGAAACAAGAATTTCCCAGGGCTGAAGGCCTGCGTATTTCAAGGGTGCCAGCGATAAATCAATTTCGCAGCCACCGGAATAGGTTGCCATCTCGCCAACTGATGAAGAAAGACCGCCCGCGCCGTTATCTGTAAGCGCTCGATACAAGCCGCGGTTGCGGGCGACCAGCAGAAAGTCTGTCATTTTCTTTTGGGTGATCGGGTCGCCGATCTGCACTGCGGTGACGGGCGAGCCTTCATGCAGCTCTTCGGATGAAAAAGTCGCGCCGTGTATGCCGTCTTTGCCGATTCTACCGCCGGTCATGATGATGACATCGCCGGGTTTTATTTCCTTGCCGTGGGTCGGTTTGCCATTAAGCTTTGCGGGCATAATGCCGGCTGTGCCGCAGTAAACAAGAGGTTTGCCTAAATACCGTTCATCAAAAACAATGCTGCCGTTGACCGTGGGAATGCCGCTTTTGTTGCCGCCGTGTTCCACGCCTTCGCGCACGCCTTCGTAAATCCGGCGCGGATGCAAAATGCGGGGCGGCAGTTTCTTTTTATAAAAGGGCGAAGCAAAGCAAAACACGTCGGTATTGAAGATCAGTTTCGCGCCGATACCTGTGCCGAAGGGATCGCGGTTGACGCCGACAATGCCAGTGAGCGCTCCGCCGTAGGGGTCGAGAGCGGAAGGAGAATTATGCGTCTCGACTTTGAACACTAAATTGTGGTCGTTGTTGAATTTGATCACACCCGCGTTATCCACAAAAACGGAGAGACAGAAATCCTTTTTGCCTTTGGCCTTGCGGATTTTGGCCGTCGAGCCTTTGATATATTTTTTAAAAAGCGAATCAATTTTTAATTTGTTGCGGCCATCGCAATAATCAATCCTGCTGTTGAAAATTTTGTGTTTGCAGTGTTCCGACCATGTCTGCGCAAGACATTCCAGTTCCACGTCGGTTGTGTTTTCATCAAGGCCGAATTTTTTGCGGGCTTTGATCACGGCCGGATTCTGATAATAAGCCTGAATCTTCTGCATTTCTTCGAGATTCAGGGCCAGAAGTTTTTCCTGGCTGATTTTTAAAAGCCCCGGCGCATCAACTTTTGCCAGATTGATTTGAGCTACCTGCGGCTCGTCTTTGCCCAGTACCTGTGGGATATAAGCGGGAAGGCCAGAGTTAAAATTAAAATCACTTGCGCTTACGACCTGATGGCGTTCGATGAGATCGTTGGCTAAAAGGCCGGAGGCTATTTTTTCCGCATCAGCCTGTGATATTTTGCCACTGATTAAATACTGGCGGGACGTATAAACGCTGACTTTGCGCGAACCAATATTTTCACCCAGTAAAAGCGTAATGGCTTCACGGGCGGTTTTGCCGACGTTATCGGTCACACCCGGCCGAAAGCCCACTTCAATGAGCCAATAGAAATTTTTTGCGAGCGGCTTATTGATGGAAAATTCTTGAATAACCGGATCAGAGAGCGGCCCCGCTGCAGCCTGTTCTAATTCGGCGGCGCTTAGCTCACCTGCGATAGTATATATTTCGATGGTGGCAACTCTTTCGACCGGCAGCGCCAGATTATCGATAATACGCTTTTTGGTCTTTTCACCCAGCGCGTCACGAATGCCGTTTTTAAATCCAACTTCAATTCTATCCGCCATGTTGAACCTTGACTTATCCGATCTGTTGATTTGTCTTATAAAGCAGACGTTGCGTTTATACCCAAAAGAACGCAATAAAGCAACTTACAAATATGTGCCGAACAGAACGTATAAATAATAATATCCTTTTGCCTTAGATTTACCACATTATACCAGTTCTAAATCAAAGATGATATTGAGGCGGCTAGGCGGAGGCGACGAGGCGTATTATAGATACGTTGAGGAAGCCGACAACGACGCCAACAAAAATAGCGCTTTGATTTAGAATTGGTATTAATAATTACTTGATTTTAAATAAATATTTGTGTAAAAAATGCCATTCAAAGAACAGATTTTTATTCAAACTGTAATTCAGCAGGATATATTAATTGTTGGGCAGAAAGAAAAGGATAATTTGATATGTTCACTGCCATACCTAAATCCCTTGTAGTATATAGCAATCCTGATACGCTTGATCGACTCCGTCTTGACAAAGAGCACAAAGCTATAGAACAGGTACTTGTTAAGCATCAACTCCCAGAGAGAGTGATTCGCAGAATACACGCTGCATCACTCATTGATGTAGGAATGGCACTTCGAGAACAGGACTATGAACTTATCCTATTCTCCTGCCATGGAGATGACAATGGATTGTATCTTGAGGACATATCCACCCATGAAGCGTTACCTTGGGAACTCCTGTCTAAGACACTTTCTGAAGCTGCTCCAAGAATGTCCGTAGTAATTCTTAACGCCTGCTTTTCTGTCAACGCCAAAGATGTACTGCTTTAAGCAACTCCATTTCTGATTGTCATGGACGGCGAGACAAATGATGCAGCCGCAATAAGCTTCAGTCAGTACTTCCTGGATGAGTTTTATAGATCGACTTCTGTTGAACAAGCTTTTCGCATAGCTTCATCTGCAATTGATCAGATGGGTATGGGGGAAGTGATCAAGCCGGTGTTCTGCAGACGCCAGCCTTCCGGTCGTTCTGTATTTCAGGCATGTTTTAGCCGCCGCCAGGATTCAATATTCATTGATCTGACTGATGCGGAAGAGAGTATCTCACATCTTCCAATATCACGACACGAGTTCCTCTCTTTGCTAACACGTAAAATTCGAATTCACAGTTGGATATTCCATATCGAACGAGAGAGAGCAGTGCTGCCAATAGGTCAATTCTTTGGTGTGTTTTCTTGGCAAAATGCAAAAGACGTAGTGATTTGTCACGAAGTCCTTAAACTGAAACAGGATATTGAAGTTTCTGAATGTATGGGATGGACAAGACTTATGGTGATTTACAATGACCTTCGCTCAGAGCGATATCGCGTTATAGCGAATCCCGCTGCAATAGAAAATAAAGCACTTCTCGAAACTGCACTTAATGGGATTGAGACGTGCTATGTATCTACACTTAAAGGTTCTGACGTAGAACCTGCTGCAAAGAAGCTTGCTCCAGATCAATATATCATCACCCTCTCAACCGTCCGTGTGCAGTGCGATTTAGCGAAAAGGAGTCTCAGCGACTTAAATTTGCCCAGTACAGTAGTTGCATTGGAAACCGCAATCAGTTCGATTCATGACCTTGTAGATGAGCTTACAGCAGCTGTAACAACTAAAGGGCAGAAAACTGACTTTACCCAACAAGGCTAATGTAGCCTACGCAAAAAACCGCACGGCTAATCAACGATGTTGGGCATCGCAAGGAAGGGCATATGGAAGAAGATAATCTGGCGAAAGAAAAAAACACTGAAGCAGCTGACAGCACCCCCCCAAAAAAGTACTAAACCATCCGATGAGAAATCCAAGTATAGCGACTTTAGAATTGCCGCGATTTCGGGAAGCTGTGCTATTCTTGGTATTTTGGTGGGATCACTTATAACCGGCTACTTCTCAATCAAATCTCAAAATATAATTGCACAACAGCAAACAGCTGCCTTTTCAAGGCAGTTTGTTCAGGGCGAAAGACAGGAACTAAAGAAGGCTCTTTCCGATTATATTGAAGTCATTTTCGATTACTATCAACTTGTAACCAACGAAAAACTGTCATCAAAAGAGGTCAATAAATTTGCAAAAAAAGCTAACGTAGCTGCTTTCTATATTACAATTATTGTAAGCATAGATTTGGGAAAGAAAACTCTTGAGGTGAATCAAGTTTTTTTTGAGAACCTTAAGGCAAAAAATGCAAACAAGTATTCTGATAATCTTGAGACCAAGGTTATTACAAAGATTATGGAATGGAGTATGATAGCCAAGGGTGAGTTGAAGCTTCTGGAGTACAAGGTTTCTCCAGAGAATATGTCAACGGATTTGTTGAGGTTGCTTTTACAGGACGGTCTATCTGATAAAGATGGCAGAAAGTAGTTTTTTACCAGTACTGGTTTTACCAGTGGCTGCAAAGAACGTTAAAGGTCACACGGCATTGCCCAACATCGTTTGAGCTAATCGCTACGCTCCGATTGAGATTTATATTAAGCGAATAAAAAAAGAATAAGGGGAAATTAGATATGGATGTCTCATCAGTTAAAGATTGGTTAATCCCAGTTTCTGTATTCATCTCACTTATTGCTGTCACCGTCAAGTTTTGGCAAGCTTCTAATGATTTCAGACTGAAAGTGCAAGCAGAAGCCCGACGTGATAAAAGTGCTGAGGCAGAAAGTGATGTTAAATTGGTCAAATTATTTGCTGAAATCATGAATATCGCTCATGGAAGAAGTGGGTATATAGTTTCTGAAAAGGCCGTAGAATTATTATTTCAAAAAGGAATCATTTCCATAGAGGATTTTAAGAACCCTGCAGTTGCTAACAGTAAGATTGCAGACAGCTCTATTATTACGCTCCCCGTTGGCGCGGCTGCCCAAGATGCGGCAATTACAGCGATTGCTATCTTAGGGAAAAAACACACTGTGTTAAAGGATATGGCTATTCAGGGTCTTGAATCATTAAAGCATGTTAAAAACGATCTTGCGACAAAGTATTTAAATGAATTAAATGCCGCTTAGGTTAATCCAACCTATCGCTATGCTCCTGCAAAATTTTTTGTTAAGTCCTTACCGCAAATATTTCTTATCCTTTTATTGTTCCGCACTGGCGGCATTTTCTGGCGCCATGGAAAAGTTTGACACCGCTAGGAAGCTATTTTCAAATTTACCATTCAAAGACATTTTTCTTATATTTCCAAGCATTATACTCTGATTTGCCGGTTATGCATGCTTTTTGTTCGCCCTCATTTTACTTGACACTTCCATCTTTTTAACCGATATATTCATCACTCATTTTCAAAATATTGGCAAGGCGCGATAAATTTTATCCAACTGATTGCGGAGAAAACATGGAATTAATTCTGATGATAATAATTCTCATCCTGCTGGTGATCGGTTTTGTTGTGCTGTATCTGCGGGCGGGGAGAGATTCTGTTGATCTTGCGCCGCTTATCAACAAACTGGATATGTTACAAAATTTTCAAGAAAGAACAGATCGCTCTGTGCGCGATGAGATTGCCAAGTTTCGCGAGGAAATAAAAACCGGCGCCCATCAGGAAAGAGCGGAATTAACCGTCTCACTTAAATCATTCAGTGATTCAGTGGAGCAGAAAATGACGGCAGTGGGTCAGTTGGTTGATGAAAAACTAAAGCAAATTCAGGAAGACAATACGCGTCAACTTGACCGCATGCGCGAAACAGTTGATGAAAAGCTGCACAGCACACTGGAAAAAAGATTGGGTGAAGCTTTTAAGCAAGTCTCCGAACGGCTGGAACAGGTGCATCAAGGGCTGGGTGATATGCGCAATCTGGCTGCGGATGTTGGTGATTTGAGGAAAGTGCTCACCAATGTCAAGACTCGCGGCACCTGGGGTGAAGTGCAATTAGGCGCGCTTCTGGAAGAAATCCTCTCGCCGGAACAATACGCCAGGAATGTGAAGATTAAAGAAAACAGCAGTGAGCTTGTCGAATTTGCCATCAAACTTCCCGGAAGGGATGATTCGCCGGCAGATCATGTCCTGATTCCGGTGGACGCGAAATTTCCGGTGGAAGATTATCAGCGGCTGCTGGACGCGCAGGAAAAGGCGGATACAACTGCCGCCGATGATGCAGTCAGACAACTGGAAGCAAGCATTAAAAAAGCAGCCAAAGATATATCTCAAAAATATATTGCTCCACCCAAGACGACGGATTTCGGGATTATGTTTTTGCCTGCCGAAGGCCTTTATGCCGAAGTTATTCGCAGGACTGCTTTGGTCCAGATGCTCCAGCGCGAATACCATATTGTCATTACAGGGCCTACCACATTTGCCGCTATTTTAAACAGCCTGCAAATGGGCTTCCGCTCCCTGGCGATTCAGAAGCGTTCCAGTGAAGTCTGGAAAGTGCTGGGTGAAGTAAAATCGGCCTTTGGCAGATTTGGCGATACTCTTGGATGCTGTGCATAAGCGGCTGGAACAGGCCACCAATTCCATGGATGATGCCCGGAAAAAATCAAAAACCATTCAGAATAAGTTGCGCGCCGTGGAAATATTGCCCGGCGCCTCTGCCGAAGTTCTGCTCGAGGATAAAACACCTGCGGAACTGGAAGAGCCTTAGCCGTATACCAATTATGTTTTAATTCTGTAGCGAGTGCACTCTCCGACTGCGGGATATTGAATTCTGCGCTTCGCAGGAGATCCCTATGTGCTTTGCACAAGGGATAATTCGACTAACGCTTCCTATAGTCAGCGAGTCTCATTAAATTGGAGTTTCAATAATAAATGAGAGAATTTGATCCTTTCGGTTGGATGGAAAAACTTTTCCCCGCACATTTTTTGCACCGGCTAATCCGGATTGGCATTATTGTTATTCTCATTATTTTCCTGGTTCACCGCATCAGTTTATACAGTTACTATCTTGTAAAGCCTTTATGGGTGATGGAAACACTTATTTACGTAGTTTTTCTCGTCAGCTATACTATTCGGATTGATCCTGTAGAGAGATCACAAGGATTAAAAGAAATTATCATCCCGTTGATCGGAGGGATTCTACCGTTTGCTCTTCTTTCATCGCCGCCGAGCCCTTTAATAGGCGGTAATTGGTTGATTATTTATATCATTTTTTACTGGATGACTGCTTCCACGGCGCTTACAATCTGGGGTTTGTGGACGTTACGTTATTCTTTCAGTATTACCGTCGAGGCTCGTGCCTTAATAACTAACGGCCCCTACCGCTGGATCAGACATCCTGTATATCTGGGAGAAATTCTTACTGCTCTCGCTGTTACTATTTGGCGGTTTTCCCCTCTCAATGTATTCATTTTTACATTATTTGTCATCATTCAGCTGCTTCGTGCGAAATGGGAGGAAGTCAAACTCAGCGGAGTTTTTGCCGCTTACAGCATTTATGCGTCTCATGTCAAATGGATATGGCCATACGAAAAGCCATCATGATACCGTTTTTCAAGCCTTTCATTTTTCGTTTGACATGAAGTTTTATCTATGATTTACAAGTTAGCAGAAATATTATGGAGTCTGCGGCAATTCATTGGCAGAAGCATCCACAAGGTAAGCTTCATAGTGAACACCATCTGTTATTATTAAATTGCCCTGTCTCGATCTGCTCATCGCTGAGACGACTCGAAAATAGATCGTATTAAAAGCCACGGGCAGAAATTAAGAAGTCCGTGGCTTTTTTATTTTTCTGGATATACAAGTTACTAAATTTTGAAAATGGAGGTGTGTATGTCAAAAAATGTTTTTAAAATAGTTTTTGTTTTATTATTTAGTGTTTTAATGGCCGGAGCAGTCTTTGCCGCTCCTCCCCTGAAGATTGGCGCGTTATTTTCCGTGTCCGGGCCTGCTTCGTTTCTCGGTGAGCCGGAACGCAATACGGCGGAAATGATGGTGGCAGATATAAACAAAGCCGGAGGAATAAAAGGGCATAAACTGGAGCTTATCGTCTATGATACTCAGGGTGATGCTACTAAGGCTGTGCAGGCTGTCAACAAACTCATCAAAGATGATAAAGTTGTCGCTATTATCGGCCCCAGTACGACAGGCGACAGCATGGCTGTAATTCCCGTGGTCGAAAAGGCTGAAATACCGATGATTTCATGCGCGGCGGGAATTAAAATAACCGATCCGGTAAAAAAATGGGTATTTAAAACAGCGCAAAACGACGTGCTGGCCGTAATGAAAATTTACAAGTATTTGCAGAAGCAAAAAATTTCTAAAATAGCCATACTTACTGTTTCGGATGGGTTCGGTTCTTCAGGCAGAGAACAGCTTAAATTACAGTCCAAAGAATTCGGCATGCAGATAATTTCGGACGAAACTTATGGTCCGAAAGATGACGATATGACGGCTCAGTTAACAAAAATACGCGACAGCGAAGCTCAAGCAATTATCTGCTGGGGAACAAATCCCGGCCCGGCCAAAGTCGCCAGAAACGTCAAACAACTGGGCATCAAACTGCCTTTATTTATGAGTCATGGCGTTTCCTCTAAGAAATTTATTGAACTCGCCGGTGAGGGAGCAGAAGGAATTATTCTTCCTTCAGGAAAAGTCATCGTTGCCGATCAGTTGCCGAAGTCCGATCCGCAAAAGAAAGCGCTGATAAACTATGTAAACAAATATCGTGAAAAATATAAGGTGGAAGGCGATCATTTTGGCGGCCATGCCTGTGACGCGATTATGCTGTTAAAGACAGCTATAGAACAGGGAGCTTTTTCGTCCGCGGCAATTCGTGATCAGCTGGAAAAAACGAAAAAGTTCGCAGGCATTGGCGGGACATTTACTTATTCTCCGCAGGATCATGCCGGTTTGACCAGTGATGCGTTTGTTCTGGTAAAGATTGAAAAAGGCGACTGGAAATTGATTAAATAATGAAGTAATCTGGTGATATAAATTAGTCAAACTGTATAAGCGGCGCGGGCGGTGGTAATGCCTGCGCCGCATTAATGTTTATTGAAGAATCGCAACTTAAACTTATAAATGGACAGTTCCCGGCAATTATTTCAATACATCTTATCCGGCCTTTCTAACGGCGCTATTTACGCCTTGATTGGTTTCGGCTTTGCCATTATTTACAACTCCACCGGCATCATCAATTTTGCGCAAGGCGAGTTTGTGATGCTCGGCGGAATGTTAACAGTTTTTTTTCTTACCGTTTTAAGCCTGCCGCTCGTGCCGGCAATAGTGCTGGCCATTCTTATTTCGACAATTGTCGGCATTGCTTTTGAACGTCTCGCCATCAGACCTCTTAAGAATGCGAAGCCGATTAGCCTGATTATTATTACTATCGGCGCCAGTATTTTTATCCGCGGCGCGGCCATGCTTATCTGGGGAAAAGATACCCATGCTCTGCCCGCTTTTTCAGGCAACGACCCGATTTATCTTGCCGGCGCAACTATTCTTCCTCAACACCTTTGGATTTTTGTCGTAACTATTTTAATCATTATTGCCAGCAGGATTTTTTTTAATTACAGCATTGCCGGCAAAGCCATGCGCGCCTGTGCTTACAATCCTCAGGCGGCAGGTCTGGTCGGTATTAACGTTAAGAATATGGTTTTACTTTCCTTTGTTATCAGTTCAGCTATCGGTTCAATGGCCGGAATAATCATCGCTCCGCTGACCATGACTTCCTATGATGTGGGTGTCATGCTGGGACTGAAAGGATTTTGCGCGGTAATTATCGGAGGGATGAGCAGCGGTTTGAGCACCGTGCTGGGAGGACTTTTGCTTGGTTTACTGGAATCTCTGGGAGCCGGTTTTATCTCTGCCAGTTATAAAGATGCCATTGCTTTTATAATTTTATTGCTGATACTTTTTATTCGGCCGGAAGGATTGTTTAAGAAAAAGGAGACGGAAAGATTTTAACTCCACAAGCCTTGGTATTTTCAAGCAGGAAATGGTTCCGGTCTGAGAATTGAGAATAAATTTCATGACGGATAAAAAACAACAAATACTGATTTTTTTAATTTTTGCGGCATCCGTGCTGTTGGCGCCTCTTTTTTTAAAAGGAAATTATCTTTTAAATGTGTTTGTTTTCGTCGGCATCAACACCATGCTGGCCATAGCGCTTAATTTACTGCTGGGATATGCCGGGCAGATTTCACTCGGGCATGCCGCCTTCTTCGGCTTGGGGGCATATATTTCCGGTATCATCACGACGAGATTTCCCGTTGACCCTTTTTTGATTATTATTCTGTCGGCTGTTTTTGCCGGAGTGCTGGCTCTTGTCATCGGCTTTCCTATTTTAAAGCTGAAGGGACATTATCTGGCAATGGCCACGCTCGGGTTCGGTATTATCATGTACATTGTTTTTAACGAGACGGTCGGCTTAACCGGAGGTCCATCGGGGTTATCCGGCATACCTAATTTTCATATCGGCTCATTGATTTTTGACAATGATCTGAATAATTATTATCTGGTGTGGTTGTTTACTCTGGCCGTTATGTTATTGTCAATCAATCTATCCCAATCGCGAATCGGCCGGGCCCTCAGAGCCATTAATGATTCGGAAGTGGCCGCCCGCGTCATGGGCGTTAATGCCCGAATTTTAAAAGTGCAGATTTTTACTGTTTCCGCCGTTATTTCCGCTGTTGCCGGAAGCCTCTACGCTCATATAATGACTTTTATTTCTCCGGCATCTTTCGGGTTCAATTTTTCCGTGGAATTGCTGACAATGGTGGTTATCGGCGGACTGGGCAGTATTTACGGCTCATTTCTGGGCGCGGCAATTTTAACAATGCTGCCTGAATTTCTGCGCGTTTTTCAGGATTTTGATATTGTTATTTACGGATTGATGCTGATTTTAATGACGATGTTCATGCCCGGCGGCCTGATCAGCGGTCTTCAAAAAACAGCGGAATTTACCGCCGCTAAAATAAAAGGATTGAACAGCGACGATGCTCAAACTTAACGGCATAACCAAGATATTCGGCGGCCTGACCGCACTGGAGGATGTTTCCTTCTCCGTGGCCGATGGGTCAATAACCGGTGTTATCGGTCCTAACGGCGCGGGTAAGACCACGTTGTTCAATATCATAACAGGCCTTTACGCTCAGACAGCGGGAGAAGTTTATTTGGGTGAAAAAAATATTTCGCTTTTCCCGCCGGAGACGCTTGCCGGACTTGGCTTGGTGCGCACATTTCAGAATGTCGAACTGTTCGGGCAAATGACAGTTCTGGAAAATGTTATGGTCGGTCTCCACACCAGGAGTAAGAGCGGTATTTTTTCCAGTGCTTTTAAACTGCCCGGTCAAATAAAGGAAGAAAGATATATTAAA
Organism: uncultured delta proteobacterium; assembly: GCA_963710575.1. GTDB lineage: Bacteria > Desulfobacterota > Syntrophia > Syntrophales > Smithellaceae > Smithella. The sequence goes on from CAVQAL010000006.1 coordinate 343,032, forward strand.
GCAAAGAGCTTGCAGTGGCTCGAATTTACCGGCCTGACGGATTTGGCGGATGTTAAAGCCGGTAATTTACCTTTCGGCAAAGGAAGGTTGCTGGAAATTTCCCGGGCTTTGGCCGTAGAACCAAGGGCTATTTTAATGGACGAGCCTGCGGCTGGTTTGAATAGCAGGGAAACGGCCGAACTTGCACTGCTCATTCGCAGGATCAGAGAATCAGGGATAACAGTAACCCTTGTGGAACATGATATGGAACTGGTGATGGATATTTGTGATTCCATCATTGTTTTGAATCTGGGGAAAAAACTGGCGGAAGGAACTCCGCGGGAGATTCAGGAAAATCCTGCTGTGATCTCTGCGTATTTAGGATCGGATTGATGCCTTTGTCCGGGGAACATTCATTTAAAATTGTTCCCGCAGAATGGAATTAAAAGTTGCAAATTAGCGACTTTGTAAAAAGTTCCAGAGGCAAGGCGTGCAAATATTGAGGAACGAGGCGTACTTTTTAGCGTACGCCGCAGTGACGAAAGATGCAGCACAACGCTGTATATGGACTTTTTACAAGATCGCTATGTTGAAAATAAAAAACATCAATACCTATTACGGCCAGGCGCAGGCGTTGAAAAACGTTTCTCTGCATCTAACGGAAGGAGAGATAGTTACTCTTATTGGCGCTAATGGCGCCGGGAAGACAACGCTTCTTAATTCCTTGTCCGGAATCGTGCCTCCCCGCAGTGGTCAAATTATTTTTAATAATGTTCCTATAAATAATCTTGCTGCGCATAGAATTGTCCAGATGGGTATTTCCCAGGTTCCGGAGGGAAGACAGGTTTTCAAGCCTCTTTCTGTGGAGGATAATCTGGAATTAGGCGCTTATCTGCACCATAAGATAATGGGCGGCGGCAAAGCTGAAGTGAAAAAAACCAGCGAGATGGTTTATGCTTTGTTTCCTATTCTGAAAGAGCGGCGCAAGCAGCTTGCCGGAACATTGTCGGGCGGTGAACAGCAAATGCTCGCTATAGGACGGGCGTTCATGGCCAGACCGAAATTGATGCTGCTCGACGAGCCTTCCATGGGGCTTGCGCCCATGGTGGCTCAGGAAATTTTCCGGGTTATTGAAAGTTTATCCCGGGAGAAAAAAACGACAATTCTTCTGGTCGAACAAAATGCGCGGGCAGCCTTGAAGATGGCCAATCGCGGCTATGTGCTGGAAAACGGCCGGTTGATTTTAGAAGGTACCGCCGCCGAATTGCTGGAAAATAAAGATGTTCAACGGGCGTATTTGGGCAAAGATAAGAAAGAGATATGGGAGAGATAAGTTTTGTGGGGTGGAACAAGCAAAGAGGTTCCACAAGATAAAGAGTAAAAATTTATTAAGCTGTTCAAAAATAGCCAGATGCAAGGCGTGCAAGGCCTGAGGAGTGAAGCGTACTTTTAACGTACGTTGCAACAAGCTTGCCCCGGCGAAGGCCGGGGAAGGGCGTAGCACAACGAAGCAGACGGGTGTTTTTCAACAGCTTTCCAGGAGGTTTTTATGAATATCTGGGATAAAGATCATGAATGCATGTTACGGGATGAACTCGAGCAGCTGCAACTGGAAAGGCTTCAGGCAACAATCAATAGAGTTCACAAAAATGTTACCCATTACCGAAAAATATTTAATGAACTTGGTATTATCCCGGAAGATATTTGTTCTTTGTCGGATTTGACAAAACTTCCGCTTACCACTAAAGATGACTTAAATCACAACTATCCCTATGGTATGTTTGCCGTGCCTCTGCGGGAAGTTGTCCGTATTCATTCTTCATCGGGAACCACCAGCAAACCGATCGTAATGGGTTACACGAAAAATGATATAAAAATCTGGTCTAATCTGGTGGCGCGTTTTATGACTGCTGCCGGTGTAACTCATGACGATGTAGTGCAAATAGCTTTCCGTTACGGTCTTTTCACCGGAGCTTTCGGCGTTCACTATGGCGCGGAAACCATTGGTGCGTCGGTGATTCCAATGGGCACCGGAAACACTGAAAAGCAAATTATGATTATGCAGGATTATAAAACGACGGTATTGGTCAGTACGCCCAGCTATGCGATTGCTCTGGCGGATCGCATAGAACAATTGGGCGTGAATCCTAAATCGCTTTCGTTGAAAGTGGGGCTTTTCGGCGGAGAGTCATGGTCGGAGAAGATGCGCAACGAAATTGAAACCAGGCTGTTGTTGAGCGCGACCGACAATTACGGTCTTTCCGAGGTAATCGGCCCCGGTGTTGCAGGCGAATGTTCATGCAAGAATGGATTGCATATCTATGAAGACGCGTTCATTCCGGAGATTATTGATCCTGAAACAGGCGCGGCATTACCGCCCGGCAGCACGGGTGAACTGGTGCTTACTACGCTTACCAAAGAAGCGTTTCCCATGATTCGCTACCGGACAGGGGATCTCACCAGCCTCGACTATTCTCAGTGTGAGTGCGGCAGAACTTTGGTGCGCATGAAAAAAATAATGCAGCGTTCCGACGATATGCTCATCATCAGAGGTGTCAATGTGTTTCCTTCGCAAATCGAGGATGCGCTTTTCAGCATCGCGCAGGGTGAAACACCTTATCAGCTTGTCGTGGAAAGAACCGGAGCGATGGACTCTCTGGAAGTTGTCATTGAAGTTACGGATAAAATATTTTCTCTGGAGTTGCAAAAGCAGAGGTCTTTTCTGGAATCGCTTAAAAAGCGTATCGGATCGATAACCGGCATCAATGTCGGGGTTAAATTGGTTGAGTCTAAAAGTATTTTGCGTCAAAAAGGGAAAATTGCGCGGGTAGTGGATAAAAGACAAATATAAAAACTATTAATACCACTTCTAAATCAAAGCGCTATCTTTGTTGGCAGCGTCGTCGGTTTCCTCAACGTATATATAATACGCCTCGTCGCCTCCTCCTTGCCGCCTCGATATCCTCTTTGATTTAAAAGTGGTGTAAGTAAATTAATGAGAGCAAAATTTTAGTGATAAATTTTAATTTGTCGAATAATGGAATAATTTATTCTGCCTGTTATTTTTTTCTGCTTTTTAACAGTTCGAGTATTTTATCGTGATAGTAATAGACGACGATAAGAATAATTATACCTGCTGCCGCAAGGCAGGTTAAAAAGAAATATTGTCCATTGCCGGCATAGTACCCGGTGAAAGAAAGCATTATGGTGCCCAACAGGCGGCCGGTTGTGGAAACTATGATGAATGTCCATGTGGGAATGAGACTGACACCCATGATGTAACATAAATAATCCTTGGGGAATCCCGGAACAAGAAAGAGAATTAAAGATACCCCAATGCCCTGATGTTCCATGAAGTGATCAAATTTTTCAAAGACCTCTTTTTTAACTACGTTTTCCAGAAGCGGTTCGCCGAAAAAGCGTGCCAGCATGAAAGCAATCCACGAACCGAGCGTAAGTCCGATTGTCGAATAAACAGTTCCCCAAAAAGGGCCGTAAAGATAACCGCCGATAAGACCTGTCAGTTCTCCAGGAATTGGTGCGGCCACAACTTGTACAATCTGAAGAAAAATGAAGATGAGTTCGTCGTAAGGGTGGTATGAATTAATAAAACTCAGTAATTTGTGTTTGTCTTGAAACAACAGATACAGATCAAAGTGGATGAAGATATAAACTGATAATATGATTAACAGGAGTAAGAAAAGAACTCTGAGAGTTAAACGTTTATTCATTGCGGAAGAATCTTAGGTCGTGTCGTCCTTTACTTTATTTTTCGATTTTCTTCGTTTCCTCTTCAGATTTTTTCTCCGGTTCATTCATTGCTTGTTTAAACCCTTTGATTGCTTTGCCTATTGATGCTCCTAATTCCGGCAGTTTTCCTGGACCAAAGATAATCAAAACTATAATCAGGATCAATATGAGGTGCATAGGTTGAAAAAGTCCTTCAAACATGGTGTTGCCTCCCTTAACTTTAACTGATACCAAACCTTTTGATAGTTTTCGTCACAATGGCGAAAACTATCAGTTTGGAACTTATTATAAATGGTATAATATAATTTTACCTGCGTCAACCTTATTGTTTTCTGTAGCTATCATTGGACTTTGGAGGTTTTATTGTAAATTTCCTCAATCAAAACAGTTGACTTTAAAAATACTCTATGTAAAAAAACAAACGGGAATTTTTTCAGTTGTTTAATTTTACCACTAAATTATCATCAGAAGTAAAGTAAAAGGGGGATGGAATTTTTATGGCTAAAGTGCCGCAGAAGTTGGAAAAAACAAGAGCGGAGATTTACAAGAACGCGCCCATCGCAAAATTCGGTGAGAGAAAGCCTGATTTCAGCACAATGGGGCGAAAAATAAAAAATCCTCATAAAAAATTCCGGGAGGTTGTTTGTGTGGAAGCCTGCCGGACGCCTTACGGCCGTTCCGGCGGAGCGCTCAAAGATTTTTCGGCAATGGAGTTGGGCGCTCTGGCGATAAAAGAAGTACTGCGCCGCACCGAAGGCAGGGTAAAGCCTGCGGATGTGGACTATATATTTATGGGGCAGGTTGTTCCCGCCGGCTGCGGCCAGATACCGGGGCGTCAGGCAACAATTCTGGCAGGAGTGCCGGAATCCGTTCCTTCCATTACCATCAATAAAGTCTGCTCTTCCGGCATCAAGACGATTGATCTGGCTTTTCAAATGATCCTTCTGGGACGCGCTGATATCTGCATTGCCGGCGGTCAGGAGAGTATGAGCAATTGTCCCTTTGTTCTGCCGGATATGCGCTGGGGAGCGAGGATGGCCCTGCCCAACGGCCGAGTCGTTGATTCGATGGTTTATGACGGCTTGTGGGACGCCTTCTACAACCGGCATATGGCCATTCACGGCTCGGAAGTGGCCGATGAGTTCGGCTTTACCCGGCAGGAACAAGATGAATGGGCGCTTAATTCGCAGATGAACGCTGTGCGCGCGATGAATGAAGGAAAACTTGATGATGAAATTTTTCCGGTGGAAGTAAAGCAGGGCAAAAAAGTGATCGTTTTTGATAAAGACGAGGGGCCGCGGCCTGAGACTACACTCGAAGGTCTGGCAAAACTTCCGCCTGTGTTCGGCCATTTAAGCACCGTTACCGGCCAGCCGGGAAGTGTTACAGCCGGCAATGCCCCCGGAGTAAATGACGGCGGCGACGTCTGCCTTTTGATGAGCAGGGAGAAAGCTGATGAACTGGGTCTTAAGCCTATCTTTACCATTGTTGATTATGCCGAGGTATCGCAGCCGACCAAAGACATCGCGACCGTGCCGGGTTTGGCCATTAAAAAATTCTGGAGCAAAACGATATGACACTTGATCAGATGGATGTCATCGAAATCAACGAAGCTTTTGCCGCAGTGGCGCTGGTGAGCTGCCGTTCGATTCTAGGTATGACTAAGGAAGAGATGTTTAAAAAGGTGAATATCAACGGCGGGGCGGTTGCTTTCGGCCATCCCATCGGAGCAACCGGAGCCAGAATTGCCATGACGCTTGGTTACGAGTTGCGGAGGCGCGGCGGCGGCTGGGGCGTCTGCGGCATTTGCTCGGGGCATGCGCAGGGCGATGCGATGCTGATTCGCGTGGATAAAAAATAAAGGATTTTTGGGCAACGAGCCTTCACTGTGTTTATGAACTCGCCTGTTTCTTTTCAGGTTAACATTTTCTTTACAGCATTCGCAGCGGCCTGGCTCTTTTTTTCATGGCGGCCAACGCTTGCAGGGTGGTGATCAAACCATAAATAGTGGCATGATGCTGTAAAAAAATTAAATGGCAGGAATCTTCACCGCCGCTGATCGTGTCGCTGATACGACGACATAAGCTCCGCGCAAAACAAAAAAATCAAGGCGACATAAAATGCCCAAATAACCAGGATAACAATAGTTCCCAAAGAGCCAAAGATTATATTGTAACGGGTATAGTTGGCTATATACCAGGTGAATAATTGTTTGGCGATTTCCATAAGCAGTGCAAAGAGCGCGCTGCCGGCCAAGGCAACAGCAGAACGAATTTTGTCTGCGGGGATAATCCGATAGACGAAATAAAAGAAAATTACCGTGATTAAATAAGGAACAGCATACCGCAGCAGCGCTCCCGACATGGCGCCAAGAGAGATATTGAGTCCCTCGGCTATTTCCACGGATTGCTTTACCAGCATAGAGGCCACATAGCTGATTACCAAACTGATACTGCCTATAATCCATCCCGCCGGAATCATCGAGAACGCCAACAATTTGGAAACAAAATAATTCCGTTTTTTCCGGGAACGAAAAATAATATTCAGCGCCGTTTCCATGGAATTAAAAATCATTGACGAAAGACCTACCAGTCCCAACAGACCCGCCCAGCCCAGCAAATGTTTTTTCCTATAAACTTGCCCTAACTGAGCGAGAAGCTTTTCGGAAAAGTAAGGGTTAAATTCCCTGATGGCGTCTATTATAGATTCTGAAACATTCGGATATGAACTGAAGAAATATCCCGCGACAATAATCGTCAGAATAAAAAGAGGAATCGTCGAAAGGATTGAATAGAAGGCCATTGCCGCCGCTTGATTGACATCGCCATTTTTTTTGTAATTTTTTACCGCATCGGCTAAAATAGACCAAATACCGGTGACTGTCATTATAAATGATTTGAAAGTCCAACCGTGTAATGATTTATTACCCTTTTTTCTAACCATAAAAATAGTCCGATAATTTTTAGTGAAACTTAATTTTTATAATCCCGCAGTATTGCGGGAGAAGTAAAATTTTAGTCCCGATGCGGCATCGGGATATCAAAACGCATCGGGATGAAATCAAAACTCTGCGCACTTAGCGTAAGATTAAATTCCCAATAGGGTTTTGGGGCTTGCCAAGGGTAAAATCTTTTTACACTAATCTTATATTTTTACAATTAATAAAATTTTATTGCAATGGTTTGATTACTGCGCTAATTTACTTTCATGCGCACATTTCATCGATTATTATTTTTATCTCTGATCATCATATCCTTAACTGCCTGCGATAAAAAGCCCGCGACGGACAAGGCTCAGCCTTTATCAGCCAAACAGCCAGCTTACGGTGATATTCTGGTCAGAGGTGAAATCGGCGATGCCAGCAACCTGATACCGCTTCTGGCTTCCGATTCGGCTTCTCACGAAATTGCCGGCATGGTTTACAATGGCTTGGTCAAATACGACAAGGATATGAACATTGTCGGCAATTTGGCGGAATCGTGGGATATAACTGCAAAAGGTTTGGTCATTACTTTTCATCTGCGCAAAGGCGTGAAATGGCACGACGGCCAGCCGTTTACCGCCGCCGATGTTCTCTATACCTATCAGGTTACCGTTGACCCGAAAACGCCCACGGCTTACGCGGAAGATTTTAGAGCGGTAAAAAAGGCGGAAGTGCTTGACAACTACACTTTCCGGGTGACTTACGATAAACCCTTTGCTCCGGCCCTGATCAGTTGGAGCAGTTCGATTTTACCCCGGCATCTGCTTTCCGGCAAAGACATCACCCAAAGCCCGCTCAAGCGCCATCCTATCGGCACCGGGCCTTACAAATTTAAGGAATGGGTGGCCGGGCAGAAAATCGTTCTTGTTTCCAATCCCGATTATTTTGAAGGACGTCCCTATATCGATGGACAGATCACGCGAATTATTCCCGACACCGCCACGATGTTTCTGGAGTTGCGCGCCCAGAACCTCGGCATGATGGGACTGACGCCTCTGCAATACACACGGCAGACGGAAAATAACTTGTTTAAAAATAATTTTAATAAATATCGCTACCTCAGTTTTGCGTACACCTACCTTGGTTACAATCTGAAAAATCCGCTTTTTACCGACAAGCGGGTGCGGCAGGCCATTTCGTATGCCATTAATAAAGATGAAATTATTAGCGGCGTACTGCTGGGACTGGGCAAACCGGCAACTGGCCCTTACAAGCCTGGCAGCTGGGCTTACAACGACAACGTTAAAAAATACAATTACGATCCGCAAAAAGCGCGGGAACTGTTGCGTGAGGCGGGCTGGACAAAGCTAAACAGCGACGGCGTTCTGGAAAAAGATGGCAAGCCCTTCGTTTTTGAAATAGTCACCAATCAGGGCAATGAGACGCGGCAGAAATGCGCGGAAATTATTCAGCGGCAGCTTGCGGACATTGGCATCACGGTGAAAATCCGAATTCTGGAATGGTCGGCATTTGTGACAAACTTTATCAACAAACGCCGTTTCGATTCTGTGATTCTCGGCTGGACTATTCCGCTTGATCCCGATGCGTATGATGTCTGGCATTCCAGTAAAACAAAGCCGGAAGAGCTGAACTTTATTTCCTACAATAATCCGGAAGCGGACGAAATGCTGGTAAAAGGACGCAGCACCTTCGACCAAAAGGAAAGAAAAAAATATTACGACCGCTTTCAGGAAATCCTCGCGGAAGATCAACCCTATACTTTTCTCTACGTTCCCGATGCTCTGGTCATCACCCACAATCGTTTCCGGGGCATTGAGCCCGCGCCCATCGGCCTGGAATACAATTTCATCAAATGGTACGTCCCGAAAGACGAACAAAAATACACCATGACGAGATAAGAGTTTTCAACTGTTTTTGTATAATTATAAAAATGACAGGATATACTGAAACTTTAGAATAACTTGTTAGGTACAAAGGAGATAATTATAAGACCACTGGTTTTCTGTTTTACATTTGTCATCATTCTATGTATGGCACACCTTTTCATATTCTGGCATACTCGGAAATAGCAATACCATGGATATGGTCTATAAGGACGAGAGCCATTGTCTTCTAGCACCCGAGATCCGCGGAAAGCAAGACAAGCAAATCTCGTGCTATTGTCGAGATGCCATCATGGATGCCCGATATGTGTATGAAAATTATTTGCTCACCGGAAAAGACCAAAACCTTAATGGAACCTACCTTACGCTTGAGGATAAAGCTCAGGAAATGTGCGATGAACGATACAGTGCTGTCGTCAAGGCGATTCAAACCAAGGACTGGCAATGGAATGGTCCGCAAGTCATACGGGAATATCCCCCCGAGAGAGAAATTAATCAAATTCAGCCTGACAGTAAGGGCTTCCGAACCGTAAAATATAAAGGACACCTGACCTATCGTGATTTAAGGGGCAACATAACAAAAGTTGAAAATTTTACAGCACTGGATAAATTACCCCCGAACATTAAAAAGTAAGACGGAGAAAGAAAATAGTTGGGTTGCCTTTGACTGTTGAGAAATAATGGTTACAGGAGGAAATTAATATATGAAAAATGGTGTCATCATAGCCGTAAGTGGGATTAATCGGACTCATTATTATTACCATAGCAATTCTTCAATTCTGGGAAAAGTGGCGAAAGCGAGCCATCATCGAAGCAGGGAAATCGCTTGGATTTCACCACCTGGCGCAGGGAGAAATATTGCCGGTCGTCTTGGTTCCGCTGATCAACCCTACAAAAAACAAATATTTTGTAATCCTGCGGGGAGAGATTAACGGATATGAGGCGGGATTTTTCGATCTTTATATCGGGGCTGGAAAAAACTGGTTTTATCAGTCCACGGTAATCACAAAGAATCCGCAGGTAACAATGCCGAAGTTCCAATTGAAGCCGTCCGACTGGTCGCATGTGATCAGTCAGCGCACCTGCGGAGATGAGTTGAAAATTCCGGGACGCGAGAAAGATATGGGCTCGCTTCGCTTATCTTCCGACAATCAGCAATGGGCATTGCAAACATTTTCCAAAGCTAATCCTCAATTTTTCCAGAAACTGCAAAAAGAAAAATGGACTATCGAGGGCTTTCAGCATTCACTGGTTATCTATCGCTGGGGCCAGACAATTTCACCGCGGAAACTGCAGGAATATGTAAAACAGGCGGCAGATATAGCAACTGAAATGTACTCGATCTGCTTCTGATACCATCTCGCTTTCTTTGGCTAACTTTGTTGGCAGCGTCGTCGGCTTCCTCAACGTATTAGTAATACGCCTGCGGAGCCTCCTCCTTGCCGCCGCGTTATCCTTTGAAATCAAAATGGTATAAATAATTACCCACAACCTTTTTCGGGGCATTGAATCCGCCTCCATCTAATAGCAAAGAGGTAGAGCATGTCTGTCTTTAACTGTTGAGAAATAATGGTTACAGATATCAGAAGGTCGTTGAAAAATATTATTGGAGGGCTGTTCAAAAATGCTCAAATGCAAGGCGCGCAAGAACCACTTCGCGAGGCGTATATTTTCATACGTTGAGTGATGGGGTTTGCAGCGCAACACGGCAGGTGAGCGTTTTTCAACAGTCCCTCAAGCGAAACTATTTTCTAATTCGCCAAAAACCACTGAGCCCTTATCCTCAACATTACTCTTGAATTGTTGAATGCCCAGCGATACCTCTTGAAGATGAGCGGGAGAAGCAACGATACAGGCGGACATGTTGGCGATCTTTTCTATATCCGCGGATAGAAAATCAAAAATGCCGGTGACCATTGCCTCAACGATATTAGAGGTAACAAGACTTGAGCGGCCTTCTCCACAAAGGTCGAAAGCAAAACTATGCAGAGCCATTCTATCTATGGCTTCCGCGATAAGGTAGGCGGCATTATAAATCTTATCGTAATTTATATCGTAACTATTTCCCAGGCCGAAAAGAAGCAGCCTTTCCGAGCCAATGCGCTGGGGAAAGGGAATAATAATCTTTTCCTTATATTCTCCGTTGATTCTTCCCTGTTTAATTTCACTGGAAATCATGCCGTTGAGACGCCAGTCAATAAAACCGCAAATCCCGCGCGGCGGCTTTTCGTCTGCGAAAATACCCAATGCCAAACATTTATGTTTTGGAAGGTCGGGGTTTTCTGTCGAGAAGGTTAGTTGCATTTTTTTTGTTTAATTTCAGATTAAGCGCGTCCAGTATACCGTTAATAAAAGAACCGGAATTTTCCGAACCAAAAGTTTTTCCCAGATCAACGGCTTCATTCAAAGTAACTTTCGGCGGAATATCCTCACAGTAGAGAAACTCAAAGACAGCCAGACGCAAAATATTTATATCTACCTTGGACATCCGCCCCAGCGACCAGTTATCCGAACAACCGGCAATAAGCTTATCCAGTTCATCCTTGTGTTCGCATGTGCCCTGCACCAGAAATGCCGCAAATTCTTTAGCCGCTTTGGGAGCAACAAAATTACTCCAGAAAAGATCTAAAGCCTTTTGCACATCAATATTTTCAAAATGAAGACCGTAAAGAACTTGTAAGGCAATTTCCCGTGCCTTTCTACGCCCACGCATCGAATTAGTAAACCTCAAAGAGCATCTTCAGACTGCTACATTCTCTCTTTATATTCTTGCCATAACATGATGGCAGCTTAACCTTAAATCTTCTTGAATAAATCAACCATTTCTATTGCCGTCATAGCCGCATCGGCGCCTTTATTTCCCGATTTGGTTCCCGCGCGTTCAATCGCCTGCTCGATTGTATCCGTCGTCAACACACCGAAAATCACAGGAACTTCTGTTTCAAGACCGACCATGGCAATGCCTTTGGATACTTCGGCGCTTATATATTCGAAATGCGGAGTCGCGCCGCGAATTATGGCGCCCAGACAAATTATGGCGTCAAAGCGAGCGCTTGTTGCCAATTTTTTCGCCGTGAGCGGCAATTCAAAAGAGCCGGGAACTTTATAGATAGCGATATCCTTTTCTTCCGCGCCTGCTCTCATCAGCGCGTCAATGGCGCCATCAATTAGCCTGCCGCAAATAAAATCGTTAAAACGGCTGGCCACGATGCCAAACTTCATTCCCTTGGCGACAATTTTTCCTTCAATTATTTTCGGCATAGTTTATTACCATCCTTATGTTTGAATTTTGCTCTAACTATATCTTCAAAAGATGTCCCATCTTCTTTTGTTTTGTTTTCATATACTTTATGTTGTCTTCATTCGGGTCTATTTCAATAGGAACTCGTTGAGTGATCTCGATTCCGTAACCTTCAAGTCCGACAATTTTTTTGGGGTTATTGGTCAATAATCGCATTTTACGCACGCCCAGATCAACAAGGATTTGCGCTCCGATGCCGTAATCTCTTAAATCCGCCTTGAATCCAAGGGCGATATTGGCCTCGACTGTATCCTTGCCTTTTTCCTGCAAGGCGTAAGCTTTGATTTTGTTGACCAAGCCGATTCCCCGGCCTTCCTGCCGCATATAAACGATCACGCCTTTTCCTTCTTTTTCCACCATTCTCATTGCGCGATGGAGTTGATCGCCGCAGTCGCATCTTTTGGAGCCAAAAAGATCGCCGGTAAGACATTCCGAATGAACGCGCACCAGCACTTCATCTTCTTCTTTAATTTCACCTTTAACCAAAGCAATGTGCTGCCAGTCATCAGCATCATTTTCGTAAACGATAATTTTATAATCCCCGCCGAAACTGGTAGGAATCGTCGCTTCCGCCATTCTTCTGATAAGAGATTCGTTTTGCATCCGGTAATCAATAAGATCGGCAATGGTGACAATTTTTATATTATGTTCATGGGCAAATATTTCCAAATCCGGCATCCGCGCCATTGTGCCATCATCTTTCATGATTTCACAGATTACACCGGCCGGCGTCAAACCGGCTATGCGGCATAAATCCACCGATCCTTCAGTCTGTCCGGTGCGAACTAGAACACCGCCCCGCTTGGCACGGATCGGAAATACATGTCCCGGGCTGACTAAATCTTCCGGCTTGGACAGGGGATTAACGGCGGCATGAATTGTTGCCGCCCTGTCGGCGGCGGAGATGCCTGTGGTAACGCCGTGCCGCGCTTCGATGGAAACGGTAAACGCTGTTCCGAAACGCGCCTGATTGTCTTGAACCATTTGTTTTAGACGAAGTTTGTCCGCTATTTCTTCGTTGAGCGTCAAACATATCAACCCGCGGCCATAGCGGGCCATGAAGTTGATTGTTTCCGGCGAAATAAATTCCGCCGCCATGCAAAGATCACCTTCATTTTCCCGGTCTTCGTCATCAACGAGAATTACCATTTTTCCGTTTTGAATATCTTCTATCGCTTCTTGAATTGTACTGATTGCCATTGCTTATTTATCCTTCTTTATTTAAAAAACCGTGCTGCGCCAGGAAGTCCTTATCTATTCCCGTGGGAGTTTGCAATAATTTTTCCACATATTTTCCCAGAACATCAGTTTCGATATTGACCAGATCACCTTCTTTTTTCGTAAGCAAAGTAGTATTTGCCGCCGTATGCGGAATTATATTAACATAAAACCTGTTTTTTTCAAGTTTGTTCACGGTAAGACTGATGCCGTCTAGGGCTACCGATCCTTTTTCCACAATATAGCGCGATAGATTATCATTAATTTCCACAGCCAGAATCAGTGAACCGGATTTTTGCGCCTGCGATAAAATTCGACAGGCAGCATCAATATGGCCTAAAACAAAATGTCCGCCGATGAAACCTCCGACCCGTAATGATTTTTCCAGATTGACTTTGTGCCCGGCCTGTAAAAACTTGAGGGTTGTTCTGGACAGCGTTTCGGCGGAAACATCAGCGTTGAAACTCTGTTGATTTTTGGAGGTGACGGTAAGACAAGCTCCGTTTATCGCAATACTATCGCCAATGGACACATCTGTTAAGTCGATTGCGGTTTCAATTTCCAAGACGGCATCGGCGCCCTTCAGTGTCAGGCGTTTTACCTTTCCTAATCCCTCTACGATTCCGGTAAACATTATTTTTTACCCTTACTCAATAAATCTTTTAGTTCGGACATGAATTCCCCGACATCGCGGAATTGCCGGTAAACCGAGGCAAACCGGACGTAGGCAACGCCGTCGAAAGCCTTTAGCTCGTTCATTATCTTTTCTCCGATAAGTGTCGAAGAAATTTCTTCGGCTTGAACTTCCTGGCAGGCCTGCTCCACATTTTCAACAAGTTTATCTATAGCCTCCATGCTGATCGGACGCTTCTCGCAAGCCTTTTTTATGCCGGTCATAATTTTCTGCCGGTCAAACTGTTCGCGGCGGCCGTCTTTTTTTACGACCATCGGCAATATATCTTCGACATATTCATAAGTGGTAAAGCGCTTCGCACAACCCAAACATTCCCGGCGGCGGCGGACGGCTTTGCCGTCTTTGCTTATTCGCGAATCAATAACTTTATTTTCCGCATGACCGCAAAACGGGCACTTCATGATTTTGATTACCTTATTAATTTTTTCTATATTTTAGAGTTGTTTTACGCTGATTCCCGCTTCCTTGAGCATCTGCGCGGCTAATTTGTCGTGATAACCGTCACGAATAACGATACGGACAATTCCGGCATTGATAATCATTTTAGCACAGATGACACAGGGATGATTAGTGCAATAAAGTGTTGATCCTTTGGTAATAACTCCGTGCATGGCGGCCTGAATAATCACATTTTGTTCCGCGTGCAGTCCGCGGCATAATTCATGACGTTCACCCGAAGGAACTTTGAGTTGCTCGCGCAGACAGCCAATATCCAGACAGTGCTGAAGCTTGGAGGGAGCGCCATTATAGCCGGTGGCCAGAATCCGGCGATCACGCACCAATCCGGATCCTACAGAACGCCGGAGGCAAGTACTGCGCTTGGATACTAGTTCGGCAATGTCCATAAAATAAGTATCCCAGTCGGGCCTTTTGTTAATTTTCTCCGGCAGACTAGCTGAAGATACTTTTTTTATGGCCATAGTTTCACGCTTTCACGAATTTGTTTACAGGCTTTTAATCCTTCGTTGATAAAGAGGGAACTGAGCACAAAGAGTTTTTATCTTTTCAGCAACAGCCTGAATGTTTTTCTCATTGTTGATGTTTTTAATTACATCGGCGATATAAGAAGCAATCAATCGCATTTCGCCTTCCTTCATGCCTCTGGTTGTTACTGCGGGAGTGCCGATTCTGATTCCGCTCGTTACCTGTGGTCCCTGGGTATCAAAGGGAATACCGTTTTTATTGACAGTTATGGCAGCGCGGTCGAGGGCTTCCTGCGCGTCTTTTCCTGTAACGCCTTTGGCCGTTAAATCAACCAGCATCAAATGATTGTCGGTGCCTCCCGAAACAATCCTGAATCCCTGATTCTTTAGTTCATCAGCCATGGCCTGCGCGTTTTTAATTATCTGTTTCTGATATTCCTTGAATTCCGGCTGAAGCGCTTCCTGAAAAGCAACAGCCTTGGCGGCGATAACATGCATTAAAGGCCCGCCCTGCATGCCGGGGAAAACTCTGCTGTTCAGTGTTTTAGCGTAAGCTTCTTTGCACATGACCAAACCGCCGCGGGGCCCGCGCAGAGTTTTATGCGTTGTGGACGTGACGTATTCACAAACAGGGACAGGAGAAGGATGCAATCCCGTACAGACAAGCCCTGCGATATGGGCGATATCCGCCATGATTACAGCGCCGACTTCATCGGCAATTTTCCGGAACTTTTGAAAATCAAGAACTCTGGGATAAGCGCTGGCGCCGACAATAATCATTTTAGGTTTATGTTCCCTGGCTAATTTTTCCAATTCATCAAAATCAATGGTTTCCGTATCCTTGCTGACGCCGTAAGGAACAATCTTATAAAGTTTACCCGAAAAATTGGCCGGGCTTCCATGAGACAGATGTCCGCCGTGAGATAAATTCATTCCCAAAATCGTATCGCCCGGCTGTACAGCGGCAAAATAAACGGCCATATTCGCCTGCGTGCCGGAGTGCGGCTGGACATTGATATGATCGGCTCCAAAAAGCTGCTTGCAGCGTTCAATCGCCAGACTTTCCACGATGTCGACAAATTCACAGCCGCCATAGTAACGTTTTCCCGGATATCCTTCGGCATATTTATTGGTCATGACAGAACCCTGTGCTTCCAAAACTGCTTCACTGACAAAATTCTCGGAAGCAATAAGCTCAATTTTTCCCGCCTGCCGGCGTGTTTCCAAATCAATGGCCTGACTGACTTTCGGATCAACTTTTTCTAAAAAAGACATGGGAATTGTTCTCTCCTTCGCTATGAATTTCTATATATCTGTGGTCTTCAACCCTTTCAACTGTATTTCACAATCCCCATTCGCTTCACTCAGGGGATAATTCCACTTGCGCTTCGAACTTCGCTATGCTCGTTTTCAGCGAGTGTCATTATATTTTTTAAACAACAAAACCGCATTAACGCCGCCAAAGCCAAAAGTATTGGACATGGCTGTATTTATTTCTTTATGCCGGGCAACTTTAGGCACGTAATCAAGATCACATCCCTCGCCGGGATTATCCAGATTGATCGTGGGCGGAATGATGCCTTCCTGCAAAGCTTTAATCGCAAAAATGGCTTCCACTCCTCCCGTTGCTCCCAGCATGTGGCCGGTCATGGATTTTGTAGAACTGATCATTAATTTTTGGGCGTGTTCCCCAAAAAGAAATTTGATGGCCTGAGTTTCATATAAATCATTCAGCGGCGTCGATGTGCCGTGGGCGTTGATGTAATCAACATCTTCGGGATTCAAACAGGCGTCTTTTATCGCGACTCTCATACTGCGGGCGGCGCCTTCATGCCCGGGCGGCGGAGCGGCCATGTGAAAAGCGTCAGATGTGCATCCATAGCCGGCAAGTTCCGCGTATATACGCGCGCCTCTTTCTAATGCAAACGATAATTCTTCCAGAATAATTATACCGCATCCTTCTCCGATAACAAAACCATCACGATCTTTATCAAACGGACGGCTGGCCCTCTGCGGCTCATCGTTTTTCACTGAAAGTGCCCGCATTGCGCCAAAACCGCCTACGGCCAATTGTGTTACCGCAGCTTCGACACCGCCAGTGATCATTACATCGGCATCCCCGTAGGCAATGGTTTTATAAGCGTCGCCGATGGCTGATGTTCCCGCAGCGCAGGCGGTAACAGCGCAATTTATAGGACCCTTGGCTCCAAATCGTATGGAGACATGACCGGAAGCTAGATTAGCAAGAATTGCCGGAACGGCAAATGGAGAAATTTTACGTGGATTCGCACTAAACAGGTTTTTTAATTCTTCCTCCAGTGTAGCGATACCGCCGATGGCCGAGCCGATTATCACGCCGGTTCGCTCGGAAAATTCAGGGCTGATCGTCAAATTAGCATCGGCCATGGCCATTTCTGAAGCCGCAATAGAATAAAGGATGAAATCATCATAGCGGCGGAGTTCTTGCTTACTTACAAATTGCTGGGGATCGAAATTCTTTATTTCGCCGGCAATTCTGGATTTATAGGAACTGCAATCAAACTTGGTAATAGGGCCGATGCCTGACTTACCCGTAATTGCGCCTTCCCATGATTGACTAACTGAATTTCCCAAGGGGGTCAACGCCCCAAGACCTGTTACAACAACACGCCTTTTCATTGGCTAAAATCCTGAACATTAAACTAATTGACGCCTTTTTGCTTAAGAAAATCAATTACGTCTTTAATTGTACTAATTTTTTCCAGCTCTTCATCAGCTATTTCTACACCGAAAGCTTCTTCCATCTCCATGAGGAGCTCAACAATATCCAAAGAGTCTGCGCCTAAATCGTCAATAAAAGAAGCTTCCAAAACGCACTGTTCCTTGGTTACATCCAGTTGTTCCATAACAAGTTTAATGACTTTTTCTTCTAGCGTCATGCAAAATCCTCCTCTGTCAATATATTACATAAAAATTGGATCAAATCGTACTTCTTTTACCTGTTTTTTTAAAATAATTCCTTATTTTTTTCTATGAGAAAAGCATCTGCTCTTTTATACGAAAAAAATATTTCCTCCGCGTTTATTAAGAAAATATTTCTATTTATATAAGGTCTAAAGCGTTCTTTCCCTGTAAAATTCGACAATTACTTATAAGCCGGCGAAATCCTGTTTTCCATTGTCTCCCATCCCTTGTCGCAGATAAAATTGTTTAATTTAGAGACAAGATCGGATATTTTCCTTAGTAAAAAATATCCGGATTACAACTGGAAAGAACTGGCGCAGCCTAAAATATTTCTCAGAATTATGACACTAGGCATTCTTCTCTGCTTTTTTGTATTCTCTGCCCTTATAGGTTTCACATGTAGGGCAGACGCGATGAGGCAATTTCGGCTCATTGCATTGCGGGCATAAAGACAATGAAGGCGACTTCAAAAAATCATTCGCCCTTCTCTGATTACGCCTGGTTTTGGAATGTCTCTTTACCGGATTTGGCATAAATTATCCTTCTTTATAATTAATTTTTTACTCTAAAATTTTTTAATACAGCCATACGATCATTAACAAAATTTAAATGGCAATTGCAGGAAGAAGTATTCAAATTAACGCCGCATTGCGGGCATAAACCTTTACATTCTTCATTGCAAAGCACCTTCATCGGTATTTGCAAAATTATCTGCTCGCAGATAATAGGCGCAAGATCGATAAAATCGCCCTGATAATAGCTTATTTCCAGTTCTTCCGGCGTCAGTTCTAAATCTTCTCTGGTCTCAGCTTTCGCGGGAATTAACGTATAAGCGAAATCGCCGCCAATAGGCAGGCTTGTGTGCTCCAGGCAACGGCTGCAGTCAATATCAATAACCGCGGAAAAGTTACCTTTAATAAAAACAGTGCCGGAAGTTTTTGTTATCAAACAGTTTACATCAACCTGGCGCAGAGTGAAATCAGGACTATTGCTATCTTTAAAGCATCCCTTAAACCAAGCACCATCTTCGGAAAAAACGAAATTTTGTCCTTCCTCGGGGATAAGAACTACGTTAATTTTCAAAGAATTAGACATCGAAAGCGTACTGCCTTATAAAAATTTGCAAAACTAATTAATCTTAAGAGTAAATTATAAATTCCTTTCCTTGTCAAGCATAATTTGTTTGTTTTACTGAAGGATTCAACAGGAGAACCTCAATTTATTTTCATTATCTACATTAGTTTTTGCAGCCATAGCAAGACAGGTACTTAGTATAAGCGTCCCATTTTATGTTTATTTTGTATTATAAAAATTATCTCTGATTTGCAGTATTTTAAAACATTGGCAAAATATTAAGGTGCTTGACAAAAAGCCAATCTCAACCCTATAAAGCTACAAAAAATAAGGGAAAGAAAATAATGGAAAAAATCAGAACCCGCTTTGCACCTTCACCAACAGGCTATTTACACATTGGTGGGGCGCGAACAGCTCTTTTTAACTGGCTTTATACCCGCCACTACGGCGGTGAATTTGTTCTGAGGATTGAAGATACCGACCAAGAACGTTCGACCGATGAATCCACCAAGGCCATCCTCGATGCCATGACTTGGATGGGCCTGGATTGGGATGAAGGGCCCCATTTTCAAGCTCAGCGTGTTGATCTTCACCGGGAAATGGTGCAAAAACTGATTAATGAAGGAAAAGCCTACTATTGTACTTGCACATCTGAAGAACTCGAAACCAAAAGAAAAGCAGCTTTGGCCGCCGGAAAAAAGCCCAAATATGACGGCACCTGCCGCGACAAAAAATTAAAGAAATCTCCCGGTAGCGTTGTCCGCTTTCGTGGCGCACAAACCGGAATTACGATTGTGGAAGACCTCATCAAGGGTAATATAAGTTTCAATAATGATGAGTTGGACGATTTGATTATAGAACGCGGCGATGGGTATCCCACGTACAACTTTGCCGTTGTCATTGACGATGCACTCATGAACATCACGCACGTCATTCGCGGCGACGACCATGTCAACAATACACCGCGCCAGATTTTGATGTATGAGGCGCTCGGTTTTGATGTGCCCAAATTCGCCCACGTCCCAATGATTCTGGGATCAGACAAGGCGCGCCTGAGCAAGCGTCACGGAGCGACTTCTGTTATGGCCTACAAAGAGATGGGTTACCTGCCGGAAGCGCTCGTCAATTATCTGGTGCGCCTCGGGTGGTCGCATGGAGACCAGGAGATTTTTTCGCCAAAGGAACTAATTGAGCACTTCGATTTATCCGCCGTCGGCAAATCGCCCGCTGTTTTAAATCCCGAAAAATTAATCTGGCTCAACGCGCACTATATAAAGGAAGCAAATCCTGAGCGATTGATGGAAGAGATGAACCTCTTTTGGCCTGTCGGCGCCAATACGGTCGATGCCGCTTTCACGCAAAAAGTGATCGCCGATTTGCAGCCGCGCGTCAAAACACTGATCGAACTGGCAAACGCGGCGAGTTTCTACTTTGCCGATGAGATTCAGTATGAAGAACCAGCCGCCAAGAAGTTTCTAGTGCCTGATGTTTCCGCTCATTTAAAAGCGATGGCCGCAGCAATTCCATTGGTGCAAAACTTCAGCAGAGAAGGTCTTGAAGAATTCCTCAAGGCTTTTGTGCAGGAACGAGACATCAAGTTCAAAGTTCTAGCCCAGCCGCTGCGGGTAGCGTTGACGGGAAAAACCGTCAGTCCCGGCATTGATGAAGTCATGGCAACTCTGGGCAAGGAACGGGTCATACAAAGGATCAATGCCGCACTTGCCTATATTGAAATTCAGAATAAATAGGTCAGTTCATGGCGGCCACGGTATTTTCAACCAGCGGCAATCCCGCGGGAGGTTGCGTTATCCTCTGCTTCGCGGGATCAATTCCATTTGCGCTTCAAATTTCGTTTCACTCATTTTCAGCGAATGTCATTAATTCGACCTGCAAGCCTCAGTCGCAGATGACCCGGCGTGACCCTTAGGTTATTCAGGTTATGCACTTTGTTACTGAAACTTGGATCTCATTATTGCAGGGAGCTTCCGGCTCTCGCCAGAGGGGCCTTCACTTTCATCTTGACTTTTAAAGTCGAATTGAATAGATACTCACCCTCAACTTTCCACACTATTGGGGGATCGTCTGGCGGCGGGACTCAGGGCTCTGAATCCTGCTACATAGGTTTGAATTCTGATTCCCCAGCCAATATGGTCCCATCGTCTAGTGGTTAGGACGCTGGCCTCTCACGCCGGAAACCGGGGTTCAACTCCCCGTGGGACTACCAAAATAATATCAAGTAGTTGCAAAAAATGTTGTAGCTCATTTTTTATTTCAATATTTAAATTCCCAACACTATTCCCAACAACAAAATCAATTCTAATCAATTCTAATCAATTCCGTTATCACCTCCCATAAAATCCGACTTACAGAATTCCATTATCCATTTATAAACTACATCGCGAGGATACTATAAACCATCAGTGAATTACCCCCGCCACAGGGCGCGGCATATTAATAAACTGGATGAGGGGAGATTACATCCCCATCCACTGAACGTGGTATTCTGATGTAAGTTTTAGTAAACGGTAAACCGTATATGAAATACGGAATACCGTTTTTTTATTGCGATTACATAAAATAATGTCTCATTTTCTATAACAATAAAACAACTTATATTTAATAATATTATAATAATTATAAACATATACATAAGTTGTTGCATTGTTTTTTATTCAAATTTTAAAAATGGCATACATATTTCATCAGATAAAGACAAATAAGTTTGGAGGCAATTTTTATGGATGAGGTCATATACATTACAGAGCGCGATGTCAGCCGGATAACTTCGCGGGCACTGTCAACGTTGAGAAACGATCGCTTTAATGGACGAGGAATTCCATATTACAAAATCGGCTCGTCCATCAGATATTCCCGCACTGACGTTATTAATTTCATGGAAACACGAAAAATCATGACCTCACCAGAACATGCAAACAAGCCTGAACAGGAGGCAACTATGAAGAGATGATTTTGAAAATAACAAATGAGCTACTAGGCGAGTTCCGAAAGCCATCACATATCAAACAAGGAGGATTTTATGAATATCATCAGTATAAATTTATCAAAAGCCGCGCGGAAAAAACTTAAGCGTTATGTAAAGATTCCAGTGGAGATTCGATCAGCAGCACGAAAAAGTTTTAAATTAACGCATGAGGACATTATAAATCTTGGGTTACATATTCAGTCTGTAAACCAGCAACGTTTTTGGGAAAAACTTGAGCTGTACGGCAACTATAAAAATAATAACTCGTAATAACACAAAAAAAGAAAGGACGGTGATGCTTTTGATTGCATAAAAAATGAAGATAAGCGGAATGCGTCGGAAATTAATTGGCCATTCTTGGAAACGAGAATGGTTTTTTTATTTCCGAAAACCTTTAACCCTTAACCTTAAATTCTAATAAGGAGGAATTTAAAGATGTCTAAAAATTTAGATGTAACAAAAGAGGAAGTTAATGATCTTCCCAAACCAACGAGTGAAGCGGAGGCTACAACCAGCTCCGACCATAATTCAACCCTCAGAGCCCGAACCTGAATATTGGTCATATATGGGTATTGACAGTACGTCGTTCTAGGAAATCGACATAGTTAGCGTTGATGATGACGACCAGGAATCAGTGAATGAATGGATGGGCAAGATTAAAAAGCCCAAGAAAGGTCAGAATGTAAATATTGATCAGGTTATTCAGGAAGGCATCGAATTAGCTAAAGGTATTGCTTCCGAAGCCAATCAATTGATCAATGCAGCTTTCAAGAATTTTGCTGATAGAGCAATATTCATCGGTTTAATCTGCCATCAAGTTAAAGGTATTAATTCGTGGCGACAAGAAACCTTGGGCTGTTTGGGCGGAAGAAAATTTTTCGTTCATTCTAAAGAGGAATCGTGAGAAATATATGCTCCTGGCAAGCAGGCCTGATTGCTGGCCTTTCAGCTTTCTTGGCGTCGACAGACTGGAAATGCTGTGTTCCGTCACCAAAGCAATGAAGGGTACTAATTGTATCAGTGATCTTCTCAAGAAGTACAAAATTCCTTTTAATGAAAAGATGGAAATTAACATGAGTGAGTTCAAAGCCATGATCGATGCGGCAATTAGTAATGAGCGGCTAGAAAACAATGGCTTAACGATTGATTACGACACAGTAAAAGGTGTCACTGATCTTGGTGTTGATATTGACAAATCAATGATCAAAAGGCTCAAAGACGTAAGGGATTGCGGCGGAAATCCGAAAACCCTGCTGGCCAGAAATCAATGTTGACCGGCGGTAAGGAGGACATGGATGTTACTCCCGAAAAGACGGCTGCAAGATTTCAATCATCTTTCTAATCGTCTTATCAAGACGTTGATTTCATAATGGATGACCAAGACCAACTCGTCAAAATCGACCGTGATACATTTCGCGATGTTAATGGCAAAGCTCACCAGCATTCAGGAATTGGGAATCTTGAATGAAGATGAGGAAAAGGCTGCGTAACTTTTAACCTAGGCCTTCTGTTGTCTTAGATGGCGGGGGGCTTTTTTATTTAGAGGAGGAAATAAGATGAAAGTTTGTCAGGCATCAATGAGCTCTAGGGTTTTAAAGCGTTACTGGGACCTTTTCAGGGAATTATTAAATATCTTGTTGTCATTCGCCTATGCGGGACCGGATTTCGAGGAGATTCTTATCAAGTGCCGTCACATGGTCGGCAGCATCATTCTGGATTCCGGTACATGGACCGCTTCAAAAGGTAATTCCAATATAACTCTGGCCGGCCTTATTTCATATATTCAGACAATAGGCCACCTTTTCGACGGGTTTTCAATTTTGACAGCGACTTTTCTGACCGGGGATTTGTCAACAATATCGTCAACCAGATAATAATGGAAAGAGCCGGTCTGCATCCCATACCCGTGGTTCACAATTTGTTCGATTCGGAAATCGACTATTACATTGACTCGGGAAAGTACAATTGTCTGGCTCTTGGTTCCCGCCAAATCACGAACTTCGACGATCTGGCATATGCCGTTTATCGAATTAAAAAAGGTAATCCGAATATAAAAATCCACTGGTTTGGCGGCAGCCGGTATGAATGGCTCTGCAATCTGCCCATAGCAAGTTGCGATACTTCTTCCTGGGGAACGGTAGGTAAATTCGGTTTTATCAGATACTGGAACCCGCACTTATCAGGAATAAACAAGGGGCATTCAATTTATACCAGCGGAGTGGTCAAGGATATTGAGGAAGGCAAATACGAGTATGTAACCTATCCATGGCGGAACGATCTCGATGCATATCTTCAGGAAACCTTTGGTCTGACGTTCCACGACCTATGCGGATATGACGCTGCCTATAATATGCAGCTTGTCAATACCCGATTCTATGCGGAATTGGAACGGCGGATTAATGAGGAACGAGTCCGGCGCGGGATAGCGTTGGAATAATAGGCGCAGGAGTCTGCGTATTTTAGAAAGGAGAAAAAAATGGGAACTTTTTTTGGAGTAACCGCTAGCAGCGGTGCAAAGATTAAAAAAGATAAGGAAGAAGAAGTCCAGAAGTTGCTGGACAAATATGACTTTTCACGTGGCCTCGAGTGCCAGATTAATAACGGCAGTATAGAAATATGGGGATATGAATGGCCATATTTATATCTAAAACCTAAAAATGATGAAGATGATCCGGATGATGATGTATTTGTAAAATTCTTGGAAGAGCTGGCTCCGTTACTGGCTGAAACTCTGGTGATACAGGCTGTTGGAAATGAAAAGTGTGTCTTTCCGCTCTCGGCCGCAGAAATAATAGTTACACAAACAGGTGTGGAAGGCAGAAACGTATTTAAGTGGTCATGGTGATCAATAATTGATTGATGTGTGAAAGGGACTCATTTTCTTAACTGGGGTGGGTCCCTTCCCTGTCATCAATATGGCGCAGAAGTCTGCGTATTTTGGAAAGGAGAGTGATGCAAGATGGGCTGATTCAAAGAGTAATATAAAAATAAATTTAAATAACCCGGAAATAAAAGGGGCCTCTCAATAAAGAGATGGTCCCTTTTTATTTTTCAAAACTAAAAATAATATCAAAGGAGAATTTGTATATGTCAAAACGAAATAAAAATAAGAAGGATTTACGTGACGAAAATTCTAAATCGTCAAAGGAAATAATTTTGCCGAGAGGCTTCTTAAAAAAAATGGGCATTGTGCCTTTTGCCGATGAGGAGCATAATTTAAATAAACAATTTATTGCAAAAGAAATACGGAAGCATTTCGGGCAACCTGAATTCGAAAAGTTTTGTAGCATGAAGGATGTCAACGATATTTATGACTATTTATGCTCTCAAATATTCCTAACCAAATTAAGTTACAGATGCGAATATTATAGAATTTGTAGGATAGCTGATGCACTGAGAGATCTTCCAATGTCACCCGACTTGAAAATTTTGGACGTAGGTGGTGGGACAGGATTGCTGGCCTTTTATATGGCTCAAATATGGGGAAATAGTGAAATTACAATTGCAGACAAGTATTCGAATGTAGGTTCACAGTGGGCAAAGGAAATCGGTGCTGATAGGGTTAGCTTTATTGACTCGATCCTTCCTGATCTCCCCAATATTTCCGATCAGCATTACGACGTTGTTGTCTTATCGAGAGTTCTCAATGTTTTAGACAAATTGAATCTCCCCAGTTTTATCAGTACAAGCTGGGATAATTATTCCAAAAGTAAAGAGGGTATTCAGCGGAATGAGGAATTGAAGAAAATAGCTGCGAGCTTGAAACGAGTAATGAAGCAAGATGGATCACTCATAATTGTTGAATCATGGTCTGGTGACCGTGTACTCATGGTAGGAAAAGCTTTTGAACAAAGTGGCCTGTTTATCAATTTGGACGGTTTCAGTTCGGATCATGTAAGCAACGAATATTCTATTATCACTTTTTCAAATGCATTTAATACCAAATTGCTTCGCGATATCCCTTTGGCTCTATCCACAAAAGTCGATGAGAAATATAATGACAATACAGTTCATCAGATGGCCGCCGAATCTCTCAGAAATCTTTTTGAAAGTAAACCGCCTATAATGGAATTTGAATTCATTGAGAATAGTAAGGTGATGAGATGTGAGCTATTTGAAAAAAATGGACTGGCATTGTTTTCTGTTAGGACATCTAAAGGTCAAAAAATGGCCACGCTTTCTTCGGCTGTTGACATCCCCAAGATAATAGAGATGTACAAAAAAAGTGAAAAAGAAATGGTTTCTAACAGCAAGTATAAGATCACCCAAAGTGTGACAGTAAGATAAACATCAAAACTATATGTAAAATTAATTTTTCAAAAAAAGGGGCTCTCACGGGAATTTGAGCCTTTTTTTATTTTTAATAGTGATAAAAAGCGCAGGTTCCTGCGTTTCTTGAGAAAGGGGGTATTAAGAATATGAGATGATAATGATATAAAGAGTAATTCAAAATTATAATTGCGGAAGTGGGGTCAGGTTATTTACTGGCCCCTTATCATCAATATGGCACAGGGGTCTACGTTTTAAAAGGAAGGTGATGAAATATGAGCTGATTTAATTATAATTTAATAAAAATACAATTTGAGCAAGTTTGGGTAAAAGGGGCTTTTTCCGGATGGAGAGTCCCTTTTTTATTTCCCGTTAACAACTAACAAAACAGCGACTCATACCCGGTGGCCGCTTTAAAATTGAGAACAAGATATTCTCATAAATGGAGGTTTAACAATGTCAGATTTTAGTTCCAAAGATAAAAAAATATTCGATGATATGATAAAATGTGTCAAAGATACCGGCTTGAACATTTTGAACGAGCGGATGGAATCAATCAATACGACAACCCAAGTGAACATCCTTTGTATAAGTATGGCTATCACAGGGAAAGATGCCCTGAAAGACAAACTCACGTCCGTAGCAATATGCGTATCCAATCATCCCGCTATCTTGTTTGACATGATCAAGTCCAAACCGGAAGATATAATCACGCTCAAGCAATTGCTGGAAGATCACACAGCAAAGGTCTTTTTCGATGCCAAGAAGGCGCTGAATTTCTTTCATGCAGCTGGCTTCGAAATTAACGGTCCAATTTATGATGTCATGTTGATGGACAAAATCCTGCGAGCCGGTGATAGAGAGAAAAATTTGACTATTAATAGCATTATCACACAATACCTCGGAACATCCATGACCATAGACTCTGTCTTAATTCCCGTCGATAAAGAAGTAGAGATACTTCTGAAACTATATGAAGTCATCCTTTGCCAGCTAATGGAAAATGATTTGCTGGACACAGCAACCTTGGAATTTGAATGTATCCGGGCTGTTGCTGGAATGGAGAGGAACGGGATCAGGGTCGATGGGGAAAAATTAAAGGATATGCTGCAGAAGTTTACTGAACAGCAAGATTTTTTTGCAAAAATACCGCGTCAGTATTTGGGAGATGTCAATCTAAACAGTCATAAAAAAGTAAAGGAAGAGCTCATCAAAAAAGGGGTCAAGGTAAAAGATACAAGGCGGGGAACACTTCAGCCCCACATCTTTCCATATCTTTACTTATGGGATTATCAAATTTATAAAAAGTTTAAATACTACAGGTCGCTCGCCGCAGCCCTTCTGGACAAGAATCGACCCCAATACAGGCAGACTATATCCCAAGTATTCACAAATAGGTGCACCTAATGGTCGTCTTTCCTGTTCTGACCCGAACCTTCATGCAATACCAAGAACAGAGGAATTTAGATCATGTTTTATTCCGGATGACGGTTATAAGCTTATTATTGCCGATTACTCTCAAATTGAATTGAGAATTGTAGCGGAAATCAGTCATGATAAACTCATGGTTGATGCATATCAAAAGGGAGACGATCTTCATAAACTGACTGCGTCGCTGATAACGTATAAGACAATGGATTATGTTAACAAGGATGAATGTTTAACTGCGAAAGCTGTAAACTATGGGCTCATTTACAATATGGGAGAAAAAAAATTAATTAAATTTTTTCTTGATAACTACGGTCTTACTATTCTTCCGCAACGGGCAGAGAAGTATAGAAGTGTATTCTTTTCAGCTTATCAAGGAATTGCCCAGTGGCATGAGGATTTCGATTCTCAATCATATGGTGAAACGAGAACATTGGGCAATCGCAGAAGGGTCTGGGACAGCTATTACATGAATACCACAGACCTTCTGAAAACAACGATACAGGGAACAACTGCGGATATACTGAAGAGAGCATTATGCATTCTTCACGAGAGGATTAAAAATACTGGGATAAAAATCATTGGTTGTATCCACAGAGAGATCATTATGGAAGCACCTATTATGAAAACAGACGCAGCAATTCAACTCATGCGCAAGTCCATGACTGACGCAGGCCAGCATTACCTGAAAGAGGTTCCGGTTGTGGTCAATATTTCTGCTGTTGATAATTGGTATGAGAAACAGGGATCACATATGGGTGGTAGTAATAACCTTCCGTAATCTGTTAACCTCTTAACTGTCTGAAAAAGAGGCTCATTTCTCTCACGGGATTTGAGCCTCTTTGTTTATTTAGAAAGGAGTGTGATGAACTATGGGTTGATTTGATAATTGTACGGTAATTCAATAATTAAAAGAATCAAAAAATAAAAGGGACCTCTCAATAAAGAGATGGTCCCTTTTCTATTTTCAAAACAAAAAAATATTAGGAGGGAAAATATCATGAAAAATGAAGATAAAGAAAATCAAATTATTAAAAGCGATGCAAGTAAAAGCTCTGAATCTAACAAAAAGCTTTCTGTTACAGAATATCTCGGGCCTGATTGGAAAGAGTATTTCAAAAAACCTAAGGTACTTATGAGAATTATGAAAGCTGTTACCTGGACTAGAAATTTTAAAAACTCTCATCGATTCAATGCAAGGCGGGAAGCAATAACCAAAAAAATGTTTAAAAACAAAAAGACGCATGATTTTGTTTCTGTAGACGCAGTAACTGATTTGGGAACCAATCGACAAAGACTGATTGTTATACTTCGGGAAATAAAGACTGGATTGAATGAAAAATGGGTTCTAGACATTACATTAACTGCCCCCAAAGCGGTGGATCTTCTTGATGCCTTGTACTGTTCGGAAGAAGACTGTGAAGGAATAGTAATCTTGTATTGTGATGATATTCCAAATATACATGAACCTGAATTTAATATCGAAAAAGAAGCACTATCAGATCTCCTTTCGGAGATGTCCCACATCACAAACAATATATATTCGGTTCTTGTGGATATTGATTGCGAATGCGACGAGGTAAACAATATGAACCTCCGCTTCGGTTTAAGATCACCTCAGGGATTAATGTCATATAAAGAACGAAGAAAAATCAATCCTCGCATAGAATTAGAGAGCAGTATATGGGACAATTATTACGCGGCATTTATGGCGGAGACAAAAATAAAATGTTATGAAAGTCAATTGATTAGTGATCAGTATCATGGATCAATCCCTTTATTAGCAGTGCCAATATGGACGGAGAAAGGACTCTTCATGAGAATAGAAATAATGGAAGTCCAAATAGAAGAGGTCACTCGACTTGTAATCAAGCATAAAGAAGAACTCGTAAGAGGTTACTCTGGATACAAAATGGAAGTAAAATGGAAATCAGGAATACCTTATCACATTGACATTCAGCTTCATAATACACCTGTTGCAGATTTTGTTGAAGGCTCAACAAAGGCAAAAATTAATTATGCCTCGGAAATACGCGAACAGCAGTTAAAACTGATGCATCACATAGAGGAGATTTTTCAAGACTACACTCCAGAGTCAAAATAGAATTCGGATGTGTTTATAACGGCAGATATATGAATAAAAGAGGCTCATTTTTCTCACCGGGATTTGAGCCTCTTTTTTTATTCAGTTCAACCGCAAGAAACAATCCCGCACTGATCTGTCCTTCAACCCAGAACAATAATAATGAAGGATAATTTTCCTTTAAATTCCATATTCCTTAGAAGGAGAGAAAAAGATGAAGACAGCATGTTTTACCAAAGCGTTAACCGTAGCCTTTTCCGAAGAGATTTATTTCAAGATCAAAGAAATCACCGACGCGAAAAATATTTCCATGGGTGAGTGGGTCAGATTGGCATCAGAAAGGGCATTAGACAACAACGAATATAACAAGTGTATTGAAGGAGGAAACAAATAATGACATATTATCAATCTAATTTTTCAGAAGAAGAACCAATAAACGTGGCAGCTGCATTTATTCATACTATGTTTAATAGCTCATTAAATCAAGGGGCGGGTGAAATTGAAATCAGAACTTTTAAACCTATGGCAAAAGGTTATTTTTTCAACTCTTCACATGCCGCGGCCAAATTAGCTATCAATCTTTGCGCTCAGGGGATTGATGTTTATTTCGGCGTGAATCCCAGAACCGGCCAACAAGGGAAAAAAGAAAATGTTCATTATCTATCTTCCTTTCACGCAGAGATTGATTACGGCAGTCTTGGCCATAAAAAAGAAACGGAATTTAAAAATTTTAAAGAGGCATTTGATGTAGTTGATGGTTTTTATCTCCACCCATCCATTATTATTCATTCCGGTGGTGGCTTCCATTGCTACTGGGTTTTAAAAACTCCATTATGTGTATCAGATTACGGAATAGTCGCATTGGAAAATGTTAACAAAGCACTGACAAAGGCTCTCAACGGCGATTCTGGCACTCATGATTTATCGCGAGTATTACGTGTTCCAGGAACTTTTAATTTTAAACAACCGGAGAATCCCAGACCAGTTGATATCTTTTTGCTGAGTGACCTGACTTACTCACTCGATGATTTCAGTGAATTGGTGGCAACCTTGAAAGAAGAACCAGTGAAAACTAAGGCCAAAGCTGAGAGACAGCCTGCTTCATTAACTGATGTTAAAGAACCTGCTCAAAACCCAATAAATAATACCATTGATATTGACGCTCTGCCTGTTTCAGAAAAGATAAAGAATCTTATCAAACACGGTAATGATGGTTCTTATTCAACACGTAGCGAAGCGGATATGGCGGTAATACTATTATTGGTTAGTAAAGGCCTTGGTGAAAATGAAATCAGGCAGATATTCCAGTCGTATCCCATTGGCGTTAAGTATCGGGAACATTCGTCGCCAGATGATTATTTGAATCATAACATCCAGAAGGCAAAAGAGATGTCCAATCTGACGGAAGAGGAAATGCAAAACCCGCTGTTTATATCAGGCTCCATTTCCAAGACAGATAAAGGCTATCATTTAAAGAGCCTGAATTTTGAAGAATACATGGTGAAAAAATATATGATAAAGATTCTCGACCAGGAGGTTGCTTTCTTCAAATACAACGGGAAATGCTATGAACAGTGCACGGAAAAAACCCTGAACAATCTTTGTCAAAACGAATTGGCTGCATACAGGCATCTTTTCAGCAAGTCGAATTTGAATGAACTGATTCATTATGCAATCGGAGATGCTTTGGTCGATAGTGATAATGCAAGAATCAACCAGGTCAAATATCTTACCCTGCAAAACGGTTTATATGATCTTGATGCCGGAGAACTGATTGAACATTCCCGCGATATCTTTACGACTAATCTGCTGCCTTATAATTATGATCCAGCCGCAACATGTCCCCGATTCATTCGGTTTCTCAAGGAAATATTCGAGGATAATCAGGAAAAGATAGATTTCGTCCAGGAGGCTGTCGGCTATGCATTTCATAAATCGTTGCCTACTCCAGCAGCATTCTTTCTTGTCGGTGGCGGCAGTAATGGAAAATCGGTTTTCATCAACACCATTGCCAATCTCATCGGCAGGGAAAACACATCCAATGTCAGCTTCAATGCTTTGTCCAATGAATATTATGTCCTGGAGCTCTTCCAGAAAATGATCAATATCTCCGGCGAGACTCCTCAAGGGAAATGCATCAATACTGACGCGGTAAAGGCTGCAACTGCCGGAGACTGGATTACGGGAAGAGGATTGTATAAGGAGCCCATGAAATTCAGGCCATTTGCCAAGCACTTTCTGGCCATGAATAAACCGCCTGTGATCTCTGACCAATCTCATGGGATGTGGAGAAGGATATGGGTATTGAAGTTCAACAGACGCTTTACTGAAGAGGACATGGACCGCCAACTGGAAGAGAAGCTAGTCAGTGAACTCTCCGGTATTTTCAACTGGGCATTGGAAGGTTACAATAAGCTGAAAGATAAGAAATTTGCCCTAAGCGAATCCGCAACCATGAAGATGTCGAAGCAAGAATATCGGGATGAAATTAATAGTGACAGCATCAGTTCTTTTGAAAAGAAATATTTTGTGAAATCAAAAGATCCTAAAGATGTTATTGTCTTCAACGAAACGTATGAATTTTATAAAGCATACTGCCAACGTGAAGAAAAGACAGACTTACAGGATAAAAACTATTTCAAGAAAATGCTTATTGATATGGGCTATAAAATAAAAAGTTCCACCAGACATGGCAATAAGGTTTGTATCTTTAATGTAAAGATAAATTTAAAGTAACAATTGTTTATTGGGGATGGGGAATTGATTTCTTTCCCCTCCCCAAAAGAAGAAGAAATCACTATCAATATTTTATATTGAATAACATATGATTAAGAAAACATTAACAAGTTCGATGCAAGTAAAAATGAAAAACTAAACAGATTAAATGGTTCCAGTAAAGATTAACAAGATTAACTAGAATATACAACTATTCCCAAAAATAATGAAATAATAATAAATATAATATTTATAAATATACTCTTATAAAGTTACAGAATTTAGTTAATCTGGTTAATCCATCCCGAAGATATTCAGTTCATTGGGGAAATAAATTTCTAAATGTAAATTTGTTAATCAAAAGTTATTCAAGAGTTATTCTATAAATAGAAGTCTTCTCTTTCTTTTGGGAGAGGGAGGAAATAGCCTCTAATAATATATTAAGAAAGGGTATGGTCTGCTGCTATTGCTGGTTATATCCATACAGCATCCTCTAATAACTGCCTAAGTCTTCTTAAACAAGAGAACTTCTGTTGCTTATAATAAGGGGAGGGACAATAAAAAATGACTCTCGGAACGGTTTGGGGCGTTGATGTTTATGCTGAGTTATAAAAAACGCAGACTCCTGCGTATTTCTGTTCTGGATATATCCCAGCAACACCATCCCATAACTTCTCTGGCTAACGTGGGAGATAGATCTGTTCTGCCTTATATAAGGAGATGGAGGCAGAAATGACCTTGCCAATTTAACGATAACTGGTTGAAGCATGCAGGTTTTAAAATGATATTCCTTAGTAGAAGTGTTTATTTGTTGCTTCCTGAACTCCACACATTGCTGTCTCGAAAAAATATTCAACATTACAAATGTTAATAAACACCATTCATAATGGCAATAATATAATAAATTTTTTACTTATTGACAAACCGGTTAAGAATCATGTAGGAAATCGTAGTCTTTTACTGTGGCTTTGATTGTTTTTGATTAGTTTTCCTGTAATTAAATTAAAAAAGGGAATTCGATTCATGTCGTCATCAATTCTATTTAAATTAAATCTCCCCCCATTCATTCTTTGTGAATTAAATTTCTCTAAATGTATTAATGCACTTTTTAGATTATGTTCCAAGATTAAGTTCTAATTTCCACCGTACAAATTTATTTTTTGAGTTACCAGAAACGAATTTCAAGAAGCAATAAAACGAAGTTTCTGTGTGGACTAATAAACGTGAAAAGGAGAAATGGATGAAAAGCATTAAATGTTTGCTGGGTATTGTATTAATATTTTTTGTGATAGTCTTTCTAACCTCGTGCAGTAGCGGTGGTAGTAGCAGCACTCTACCTACCAGCACCCTGGGCGGTGTTGCGGCGGTGGGTACTCCGATTGTCGGCGGAAACATCAGCGTTATTTGCACGGCAGGTAACCCTCTCTCCACGACCACAGACACGGGTGGTACTTGGCAAGTCACTTTCTCCGGAGAAACTTTCCCTTGTGCGGTGGAGGTGAGTGGTGGCACAATCAACGCGGTGGCGAACACGACGAACTACAACTCGATTGCCATCTCCGCAGGCACCGTGAATGTCACACCGCTCACCGATCTGCTTGTTGCCAATCTGGTGGGTACAACAACCCCCAGCACATGGTTTGCCGGATTAAGCTCAAATCCTGCACAGTTGGCCTCTATCACCCAAACCCAAGTGAACACGGCGCTCACCAACTTGAACACCACCCTCCTGAGCGGACTAACCCAGCTTAGTGCCAACAACCCGATCACCACGACCTTCACGCCTACTTCTGGGAATGTTAACGACGACATGCTGACTGCACTGTCAACGGCCATGACCAATGCCGGTGTCCCATACACAAATCTGCTGGGGGATGCATCTACTGCCACACCTATTACAGGCTTCAATACCGCCCTGACGATCGCGTACTCTCATACGCCGACTGGCACGATCACCCAAGCTGATCTAACGGGAACATGGGTTATGCATTCCCTGTGGGCAGGCAGCACGAGCAAATGGAACTATGCCACCGGAACGATCGATTCTTCGGGCAATTTAATCGGTACGAATTGTCTTGACAGCACAGGAAGCACTACTTGCCCAACAGCAGGACAGGTAGTTTGGACAGTTAATTCAAACGGCGTAATAACTGCAAGTGGCACCGGAGCAGCACCCAATTTGGCAATGACGATGACAGCGAATAAGAATTTCATCGCAGGAACGTCCAACCACACCGGCAGCAGCTATACAACCAATGCTGGGTTGCAGATTGTACAAAAAGTAGTGCCAGGAACTACATACAGCAGTGCCGACTTACAGAACAAATCGTTCGTTGTCCATCAGTTAATGACTAGTACCACTGGAGACCCAGAATGGGTCTATGGGGCGGGAACTACCGACGCGAGTGGTAATGTTACCCTTACCAGTGAGGCCGATTCAAAAGGAGGTGTTAATAATGGCACGGGACCCCAGGGAAAACTATCGGTGGATAGCAATGGGGTCGTCACTTTAACTGGAAGCGGAAACGGAAACGACGCGTCTTACAACGGATTTCTATCAGCCGATAAGAAAACGATTGTGGGAACAGAAACAGAATTAGATGGAGTCACCTTTGACTTGATAATCACCCAAATTACCGGACAGACTTACACTGCAGGCTATTTGCCCGCCGGAACATGGACCCAGCATTTTATTGCAGACGTCGACTTCACAAACTCCCCCGACTACATGAACACCCCCGACGCTTTCTGGGTTGCTCAAACCCAAACAATGACCAGCAGCGGCGTCTATACCTATAGCAACGCGACGTCCAGTATGAGCGGTTATACTCCTGATAGCGGGGGCACCGCCTCCATCACTTCATCAGGCACTGTAACCACGACGGAAATTTCAAAATACAATGGGCAAATGTCGAACGATGGGACATTTTGTGTGGGTACAGCGACGAAGGTAGACAGCGATTCAAACAACTGGTATTTCCTCATTGTAAACACGCAGTAGAAAAACCATATAGGTGTTAAAACCCTGCCCCCTGCGGGGGCGGGGCATATAAATAAAAATTAAAGGATATTAGGTTTTAAAAATATCTTCAATTTGAAGCTTCCAGCCGTTTATTGGTTTCATTTAATTTTTCCGGGGGACTACACGGCCACCGCCGCTGACGCGGTGTCGTACACTCTTTGAATTCGTAATCTTCAGTTTTTCCGGTTTTATAAATCTATTTGTTTGTAGGTGTAACAAATTCCCGCCACACAAGCATTTTAACAATTTAACCTCAACGAATATCAGTTGAAAGAGAGCATATCCGCATTAATTGGTTTCATTAGCCCCAATTACTAACTGCAAAGATTCTCAAACTATAAAAATCACCACTGCAACCAATTAATCTCATTCCTTGATTCATGGCCAAAATCAGCCGTTCTTGGTTTTTATAACAAATTATCTTTATCACATCAGTTTGTTTCCAAAGCGCACCCCAATGCGTTTTATAGTTATCCATTCTCAGAAACAAACTGACTACTCATCTCAAAATTTTCTAGAACAAATAAATATAGGAATAAGAAATTTATAAAATCATTTTAGGAAAGGAGGAAAGATTATGAAACAAAAACTTTTTACCAGACCAATCTCTGTGGTGCTGTCCATTGAGATGTTCGATCAAATCAAAGCTGTAACAGACCAGGGGAATATTGGGTTCTCTGATTATATCAGGGATGCATTACAAGAAAAGTTAAACAGGAAAAAAACAATTATTAAAAAGGAGAAAAGATATGAAACAGAATGATATTTATGAAACCGCAGAATTATTCTCTGCTGCTGATGTTGAAGTATATCTCAAGTATGGCTGGATTTTGTTGGACGTAAAAACGGGCAATGATTCTTGTCCATCCATATTTGTAATGGGAAAGGTAAAAAAGGAGAAACAACCATGAGAAAAAGAACATTACATACATCGGTAAACCTATTGATAGAGCCTAATAAGGAGGAATAGACTATGCAGACAGATAATTTAAACCAGATGATTCAACCAGACTTAGAACAATACACACAATTCATTGACATTGATCATTCATTACCCGATGAGACAATTAATCATGTTGATGGTAATTCAAAAACCCAGGTTATTCCCCAGGTCAGCACCACAGAAATACTTGCCGGCAATTATGAACCTGAATCCGAGGAAGCACTTATAGCGTATGCAACAAATATACATACCCATGTGCAGACTTTTTCAATCAGCGGCTATTGGGAAATAGGCAGATCCATCAATGCATTTTACAAAGGGAAATATGGGACAAATGAACTGGAAAGAATTGCCCAGGCAACAGGCATAGGTCGGGATACTCTGGTCAAATCCTGCAGGTTTGCAAGACAATATTCAAAAGAACACGTTGAAATACTTTTGAAGGGAAATTTTGTCATGTCATGGAGTCATATTGCAAGAAACCTGACGATAGAACCTCAAAAGGTTATAGAGGCGTATCAACAATCTCCTGGCTGCGAACAATTTAATTATGACATAATTAAATTGAAAAACCCATCAGAGGCAAGAGGCAAGAACAAGATGAATTCTGCAAAGCCGGCAGCCGATGTTGACACTTCCTTATCATTTCAAGAACCAAGTGATCTCGCTGATGCTGCAAAAATGGTGTTGAATAATGAAAGGTCTGAGAAGGAAATAAAAGATCTGCGGGAAGAAAATGATACACTCCGCAAAGAACTGGATCATACAAAGTATCAGTTAAATGAAATGAACAGCCTCTTTCACGATGCAGCCATCGACATCACCAAAAAAAGTGATTTGATTGATAGGCTAAGAGCCACGCTGAATCAAGTTCATGATATGGTTCAAAATGGTTGCCATCACGAAAACATATTGGAGCAAGTGGTATGGCGGATATGATAGGGCATGCTTGGAAAATATCACATTAAACCTTCCTGCTTCTTCTTAATCAATATGCTGGATTTAAAAAAGCGCAGACTCCTGCGTATTTTTCAATTGAAAAGTTTCCGGGACTATCTGTTTTAGGTTTTTATCAGGTTAGAATCATTCCAATATTGAGGCCGATTTTCGCTTTGCTGAGTTTATACCATGAGTGATAAACTGGCTTGAAAAGGTTATGGAATGAGTGGGTTATTTAGTTCACTTATCAACGAGTTTCTATTTGTGATTAAGGTGAAGATTACCATTTGATCTTATCAATGCAGAGCCACTCTCTAAATTCAACGACTGTGACACTTAGGCGTTAGACCTCTACGATGCCCGCAGGTTTTGCTGGAGTCGTTCAATAAGATCACGAATGGCTCTTGCGTCGTCTTTACGATGCCCATGGCTCACAATGGGGTTGCTTCCTCCCGCCGAATCAATTCGGATGTTGGACCATATTAAACCCGTTTGGATATTGACCGAAGCCACTTTAGGGATTGCAATGCTTTCTTCATTGGAACCAAAGAGTCGCGGTTTAATCCGCGTAACCCGGTTTTGATTTACTTCAATACGCACGGGGAAAAGCCGGTTTCCCGAAGTCAACCGACTGGCGGTGAATACACGGTTGTCGTCAGGCATTGTTCCCTCCTTCAGTTAACATAGACGATTGAATCTATTTTTATCATATATTTCTATTCGACAATCAAAACATCTGATCCCGCCAAGAACATTTAAAAGTTCTTGGTCCATTTCTGTCAAAAACAATTTTCTTCCGTGGAGTTCATTATTACCCTTGTCTATAATATTATCATCTTGATCAACAAAAAACTGATAGGCTATTATTTTGCCCGCTCGTTGTTCTGCAAGAAGAAAGATGCCTTTAACATAACCAGCCTTAGGTCGAAACTGTACGAAGTACTTGATCATATCTTCATAAGTGAACCTGTCATACTTCATTTCATCCGGTAACAAAAAATCATTTAATTTTTTGTAAATTAAGTCTGCTGCTTTTTTTACATCTCCAACTATATCTGAACTCTGCAGATCACTATGCAAAGACTTTACTTGGTCAACAGTATCAATACCTTTCCTCACTAAGCCTAACAAATTACTGATATTTAACATACCATTCTCCTATAGTATCAGTTTCCATTATCTTACTTATGACGTTAATACAATTTCCCTGCCAGCTAGCGTTTTTTCTACTTTGTCTTCAAGTTTTTTCGCATCATAGCCTTGACTACTGGTAACAGTATCGGCTGCCTTATTGAGTATTCCCTGTAATACCTTGACATTTCCCTCTACCATCTTTCTTTGATAAATGAAGCCAACCTCGCTCTTGGTTGCCTGAATATTCTTCTGTCGAAACCAATCTTTAAGTGTATCAAGAGTTAACATCGCAATAGCAATGAATGATGCAACAGCAAAAGCTATCAAAGCTAATGTTAATGGGTCCATAGTATTATCCTCACATTATGATATTTATTCTATAAGTCATCTAACGATATGGTATCTATTGATTTAGTCTTTTTTCTTGCTTTTTCCAACGCAAAGATATCAGCTTTCCCTGTTATTTCACCTTCACCAGCATTAAACAATTTCCCGACCAGCGGTAATTTAGTTAGTATTTTATTTTCCGCAACACTGTATAGCTGAATATTACATCGACTAATATCGTATTTAGCTACAGCAATTAAGAAGCAGAAATTGAGCCCTGCAAATGTGTATTCTAACACAAGTAAATATTGCGGTTTGTTGTAGAAGCACAATATTATCCAAACAATAGTTCCCAAAATAGCGCCAAGTAAAGGTCCTACGATGAATAATAAAAGAAATAATATTCCGATTATGCCCTTGCTCTGCATGTTGTTGATGCCCAGCAACTTCTCCAGGTATTCCCTGTCTTCTTCATTCAGGGAAGTGCCTCTGAATATTTGTTTTTTTAATCCCTCCACATATTCATGAATATTCTGTTCTAGATTACTTTTAGGATTGCTCGTAGCATCTAATAAGAGATTAAGTGCTATGGAAGATGAAGATTCATTCATATGCAGCTCCTTTAACTTGACTAGTATTTGAGATTACTTAAACGATTCGGGATTGAGATTGATAATGCTCATGATCCCAAAATAAAATAATATAAAGTAATATGCTATCTTTTTCAGCTTGTTTACAGTCACGGCCTTGTCCAACGCATGTATAAAATCCGGGGTGTACTAGTCCCTCGGTCTTGGCAGCCCTGGCTGAAATCCACTTACAATAATAGAATAGACAGAACGAAATAAAACTGATTAGCAACAAGGTCTTAAATTGAGATATATTGTCGGCCTTTATACCCTCTTCTAACATATTAAAAGTCATTCCAAATACGATGATTATTGGTAAAAAGATCAATGTCTTCACAGCACACCTCCGAATATCTATTTTACTCCTTTATAACTATATAGTCGTCGCCCTTTTCCGCCGCCTTCTTGATTTTTTCTTTTTCTTCGTCTGAAAGCTTTGCCGAATTGTTATAGCTAAACCCATTCAAATGCTTTTGAGATGATTTAACATATTCCGCTGCATTGTTAAAATCTTCCATTGTTATCGTATTTTTTTCTGCTGATGCCGCAAGAACGGCTGCATCAATCACGGAGTTCTTGATATCCCGACCGGAAAACTCCGAAAATCTTTCAGCAAGCAACTCTGTTTGAATATCGGCTGATACCGGCAACGATTGGGCAAGTGAGTTTCCCATATTTGCTTTCGTGCTTCCTTGTTGGGCATGGGGAAAAATATGTGTTTTACACGCCCCATGAACGCGTAATCATAATTTTCTATGAGATTGGTTGAAAATATTACGATACCTGTCATGCGCTCTAATATCAGCAGCAGTTGGCTCCTCATTGAGTTGATGGCCTGTTCTGACCCCTGTATAACGTTAGTAAGCCTTCTGGAAAGCAAAGAGTCAGCCCATCTATAAACAGGACAGCATCGCCTTGTTCCGCCGCAATAAAAACTGACTCCAGGTTCTTCGGAGCCCTTCTCCGACAAACTTTGCTTTCAATTTCTGCGTAGC